>JAGBDR010000002.1 GCA_017937385.1 Parabacteroides sp. | reverse complement strand
TCCTTGTTCGACACTGTTCCGAAAAACCTTTTAAAGGCATAATCCGATTTCGGATCGATAAACTTGTCTGATTTCATAGTGTGACAGGTTTTAGGTTGCTACCCGATAGTGGATAGTGAGACAAAGATAGGAGTTTTTCTTCAGGTTGTATCGTTTGGAAGGCAAAAAGTGCGGGAGGTGGGCGTGCGTTTTACGAGCGAATCAACCAATCGCTCTCTCAAGTTGTTATATAAATACAAAAGGTAAAAACATAAATAGTAGAAATATGGAAATTGTAAAAGTAACAGGACGAGAAATTCTGGATTCGCGCGGTAACCCGACTGTTGAAGTAGATGTACACCTGGCCTCCGGCGCCTTTGGCCGGGCAGCCGTTCCCTCCGGTGCCTCTACCGGTGAAAACGAAGCGATCGAGTTTCGGGATGGCGATAAGAAACGCTATGGTGGCAAAGGCGTTCTGAAAGCGGTCGCTCATGTAAATGAGGTCATCGCTCCCGCAATCTTAGGCATGAACGCCTTGAACCAACGTGAGATCGACCGGAAACTGATTGAACTCGACGGTACGAAGACGAAGTCCCGATTGGGTGCCAACGCCCTGTTAGGCGTTTCCTTGGCGGTTGCCAAAGCGGCTGCCAACTATCTGGACCTGCCTCTTTACCGCTACATCGGCGGCACGAATGCCTATGTGCTGCCTGTCCCGATGATGAACATTATCAACGGCGGTTCGCACTCCGATGCCCCGATCGCTTTCCAGGAATTTATGATCCGTCCGGTGGGCGCATGTTGCTTCCGGGAAGGGTTGCGCATGGGAGCCGAGGTTTTCCATGCCTTGAAGAAGGTGTTGCACGATCGCGGGCTGAGTACGGCTGTCGGTGATGAGGGCGGTTTTGCGCCGGCATTGAACGGGACGGAAGATGCGCTGGACGCCATCCTGGCAGCTATCGAAGCGGCCGGATATGAGCCGGGCAAGGATGTGACGATCGCGATGGACTGTGCCTCTTCCGAGTTCTATCACGACGGCGTGTACGATTATACGAAGTTCGAAGGTGCCAAAGGTGCCAAGCGTACGGCCGAACAACAGGTGGCCTACTTGTCTGAACTGGTCGCCCGCTATCCGATCGACTCGATCGAGGACGGCATGGACGAAAACGACTGGGCCGGCTGGAAGCTGTTGACCGATACGTTGGGAAGCAAATGCCAGCTGGTCGGTGACGACCTGTTCGTGACCAACGTGGAATTCCTGAAGAAAGGAATCGAAAAGGGTTGTGCCAACTCTATCCTGATCAAGGTGAACCAGATCGGCACGTTGTCTGAAACCCTGGATGCCATCGAAATGGCGCACCGCAACGGCTATACCTCCGTCACCTCGCACCGCTCCGGTGAGACTGAGGATGCTACGATCGCCGACATCGCCGTCGCGACCAACAGTGGACAGATCAAGACCGGTTCGCTGAGCCGTTCGGACCGTATGGCGAAATACAACCAATTGCTCCGTATTGAGGAAGAACTGGGCAACTTGGCTATCTACGGTTCAGGAAAATACCGACAAAAATCAACAAGCCGGTGACAATACAGAAGGTCTTCAGGAAAATCATCCGCCATTCCGTCTGTGTGATGAAGGACTGATACAAGGGACGGATAAAAGGAGCGTCTGCCCGATGGCGTTTGCAAGGTGATTTTCCGGCAGCCGTCTGATAGTCCTCCAGATTGAACCTGCAACGTTCGAAGCAAACGACCTGTTGCAGGTCTTTTTTGTGCAGATCGCCTATCCAGGCGACGACCTCACGTTTGCGGTATTGGTTGCGGGGAAGGGTATCGGCAAAGACCGGGACAACGGTATAGGTGTGTTGCGTCGTCTCTTTCTTATAGCGGTGCCGTCCGACTCGACGAGTATGGGTCCGGGTGATAAGGGCGGTCCCTTTCCCGGAAAGGTGGTAGTCGAGGGTGTCGAACCGGAAGTAAAGGGCTTTGTTTTCCGGTTGGAATAACGCTTCCACAGATGGGTATTGCACGATGTCGTCGGCCGAATGGAACAGCCAGTTCTGCAACGGGACGTTGAAGCCTGTCGTGGCTGCCAACAGGAGAACGGCGACCCATCCCCGCTTGGCACATCCGGAAAAGGAGAGGAAAAGGACTGCCAGCACAGGAGGTACGGCATATCCGGCTATCTGCATCCATCCGGCGATATCGAGGAAGAGATACAGGAAAACGACCCCCGCCAATGAGGAGAGGAAAAGGATCGCGAGCAATCGTGTCACCCAGTTTGTCATCGAAGTCATGAATAGAGAGAGGTTTCCTACAAAAAAGCCGCCCGAAATGAATCGGACGGCTTTTCCGTATGGCAATAGAACCACTGAGATTACACTCTTCTTTCTTTGATTCTTGCTTTCTTACCAGTGAGAGCACGCAGGTAATACAATTTAGCGCGACGCACTTTACCGAACTTGTTAACCGTGATGCTTTCGATAAACGGAGATTCGATCGGGAAAATACGTTCTACACCTACGTTTTCAGACATCTTACGCACTGTGAAGCGTTTTTTGTCACCATGGCCGGAGATGCGGATTACGACACCTCTGTACTGCTGGATACGTTCTTTGTTACCTTCCTTGATACGGTAAGCAACTGTGATCGTGTCACCGCTCTTGAATGCAGGAAATTCCTTCTTTGTAGCAAACGCTTCGTTTACAACTTTAATTAAATCCATTGTTTTATAGCTTTTTAATATAATTTTTAATGAAACGCAATATAACGGGCTACTTGTCCCGACAGAGATTACGTAAAGCGGGTGCAAAGTAACAAAATAATTATCTGATACGCAAGCCGGAGCCGGAAATAAATTTTACTTCAGCCACTTATCGGCGAACCGGATGTAGTTTTCCCAGTCGAAATCCGTCACATCGTGTACGCCCGTCCGGTTGTGATAGGCGGCGCGGTTCATGATCGGCGTGTCGACAGCCGGCATCACGGTCGTTTCCAGCCCTTCCATGCCGTACAGCCGGTAGACCTCTCCGGCGTATGCTGTGGAAAGAAACTCCCCTTTCGGGTCAGACCAACGGTCTTCCTCGGCACTCGCCACATAGAGGGGACGGGGAGCGATGAGTGCCAAAAGCTCATGCTGGTCGACCGGCAGTTCGTCCTCTTTCCGGCTGTACCGGCGGAAGTTCCGGCAGAACCAATGGGGGAAAGCCTGGTTGATCCGGTTGATCGTCTCGCCCACCTGCCGTCTGGACAGGGCGGCTCCGCCACATCCGGACTCGTTGGAGATGACGATGGCAAAACGCGGATCGGCTGCACCGGCCCAAAGAGCGGTCTTGCCCAAGCGGGAATGGCCCATCAGGATTGTTTTGGAGGCATCGACCTGCCAGTCTGTTTCGAGGTAGTCCTGTATCCGGCTGTATCCCCAGGCCCAGGCTGCGATCGCCTGTCCGCCGTCAGCCGGGATCTCCTCTTCCGATGAGCGGCCGAAAAGGGCGAGAATGCTTTCCGCATACCGTTCCTGGCTGTCGGGGAAGAAGTCGAAGTAGTGGACGGTGGCAAGCCCGTAGCCGGCATCGATGATCTTTTCCACCGGCCAGCGCGACGACTGGTTTCCGCGTGGACGGTCGGAATACTGCGACGGGATAATGTCGGGGTCGGAAGAAACCGTCTGGTTTCCCTGAAAGTTGAAATGCAGGAATACAGGCACTTTGACCTTGACGTGATTCGGCAGGTACATCAGCAACAGCGCCTTGCGTTCCACCCCGTTGCGACGGAAAGTGATTTCGATCTGTTTGCGGGTGGCACTGCCGTTGACAGCACTGTGGTAGTCGTCCAGTTTCTTGTAGGACACCTCCACCTGGTCTGCCGGCATTTTCCCATAGACCTGTTCGGAAAAGAGGGACAACAGTTCCGGACGCCGGGCCTGTTCCCATTGCTGTACGGTCGTCACCTCCCCGCCATCGGCCGTCTTTAACAGGGCAGGCAAAGTGTAGGGCGGTATTTTGTCTTCGTCGTAGTTCGCTTCATTCGCCTCCTGCGCATACCCCGTCAACAGGCTGCATCCCCAAAGGCACAAGAAAAAACCAATCAATCTCATTCCCTTCTATCTTTTAAGAATAAATCATAAATCACAAATCATAAATCATACGTTCCCTCAAATCTGCGAATACTCCAACGGCGAAAGGAACAAGCTGGTGTTCCGCGTGGCCGTATGCGCATACTCCGGTAACTCCTTGATTCGCAACCAGTCCGGATGTGTCCGGAATTTGTCCCAGGCAGCATTGCGTGTCGGCTCGTCCTTGTACCAGGTGAGGTACATCACCGCCGGCATGATAGGCCCAGCCAGTATTTCCCCGTAACAGACGGAGTGGATGCCGACCTGGTCGAAAACCGCGATCTCGTCTTTGTTGAACATGGCGACTTTCCGCCGGTTGGCCTCTTCGTTGGGGCTGTGGTAGGTGCGTAGTTCGAACAGCGTCCGGTTCTGGTCGGGCATCAGGAGGGAGGGAACCTTGTCGAACGCCTCGCAGAGGTAGCTTTCGAAATTGAAGTAGGCCGGGGCGGGAGCCGTCTTGTCGAAATAGGGTTGTGCCGCTTTCCGGAAGACAGCGTCGTCCCAGAGGGTCCGTTTCACCTGTTGGTAGGTTGTGATGTCGGGATAGACGAACAGCAACAGGCGGCGTTCTTTTTCCTCTTTCTTATAGGGAGCGAAAGCACCGACCTTGATTTTCTGCCGGTTGTAGGCCGGAATCAGCGTGTCGCGGAAAAAGCCGTCCAAGCCATTTCCGTCGCCTTCCAGCGTGTAGACGCGCCATTCGTAAACTTGCTTCTTGGCCGAAGCGGTACTGCCGGCGGTTGCCGCTATCCCCTTGATAGCCGGGAGGGTGGCCAACAGGCCGGTCAGCTTCATAAAGTGTCTTCTTTGCATGGTACTATCGAATTAGAATGAAAAATAAGTTCATAAACAAACCGGCAAGACTACCCGTCCGTCCCCGTTAGAGCCGGGACTCCATGCGAACTTCGTAATCTTGACGTACACAAAGATAGCATCTTTTGCGTATGCCCGGAAAGGAAAAAAAGAAAATCACTCCATTAAAATTCCCCTGCCTATGAAACACAAATTCCATAGGCAGGGAACGCGCGTTCCATCGGCATGGAATGGACAATCCATCGGCATGGAACACAAAATTAAAGCAACGTCGTCAGTGGCAAATAAACCCATACCTTTGAAACCGTCGAATAGCGCGGTTGGGCTTTGTATGCCTCGGTCAGGTCCTTTATCAGGAAGCGTGTGGATGTTTTTGTATCGATGATAAAGGAAGCAAGCAATTCCTGTTCGTCTGCATACGCATAGAGCGAGAACCGCCCTCTCCCTTCTTCTATCGACTCCAGCGGGGTGATCAGCCCTTCGTAGAGCAATTCTTTTGCTTCGTTGTAGAAAGACAGGCGTTGGGCGGTTCCGCCGGGTAGGAAGGTGCGGGCTTTGAAGACACAGAGCGATTCGGTTGTCAGGGTGAGGGCATCGGCGGCGATGGCTGCGGAGTCGGCGGGGCTGGCCCCTTCCACGATGCACTGTTTCGCCTTGCCGATGGAGTAGGTCCGTTTGGATGTCCACAATTCATCCTCGTCTTTTACCTCTACCGAGAAAGTGGCGGACGCACCTTCCGCATCGGTCACCGTCACGAGGGCTTTGCCGATGGCGACAGCCGTCACGATGGCGCTGTTTTTCCCCTCCTGCGCCGTCCGCACGGTTGCGATCTGTTCGTCCGAAGAGGTTGCGCGGATTTCTCCTTTGGCCCCTTGCACGTTTACGCTACCTCCGCTGTGGGTGTATACGACCAAGGTGTTTTCTTTCAAACCGATTTGTTTGCCGGTGTTGATGTCTCCTTCTACAATTTCATCCTGGGTAAAATAGATCCCGTTTTCGTCGTTGCAGGCCATCAAGCCTAACAGGCAAAGGATAAGCCAAAGGCTTTTGAAGTACGTGTTTCTCATGATGTTTTAGTTTTTGAATGTTACATATAGATAAGATGTTGTTTCGGTCGGGATTGCTGCATAGGGAAGAGGGAAAATATACATAAAATGTAGGGGAAATGCTTCGAAGGTTACGTTTGTCGGGGTAATTTGCGTACTTTTGTTCGGGTTTTATGATCCGCAAATCCCGAATCATAAATCAAAAATCATAAATCAGAAGTCTTTCAATGAAGAAAATATATATCCTTTTGTGCAGTTGCATGACCGCTCTTTCCGTTGTCGCACAGACGACACCGAACCTCTATCGCGCCGTAGATGAGGCGAAGATGAACCACTGGGTGGACTCCGTCTTCGACGCGATGAGCAGCGACGAACGGCTCGGGCAGCTCTTCATGGTCATCGCCAACCCGAAGTCCGACACCCGCAATATGCAACGCCTGATGCGCTACGTCAATGAGATAAAGATCGGCGGTATCCTGTTCCATAAAGGCGATCCGGTCATGCAGGCCGAGGTGACGAACCGCCTGCAAAAGGCCTCCCGGGTCCCGATGCTCGTGTCGCTGGACGGCGAGTGGGGGCTCTCGATGCGCCTCTCCGGTACGACCCGTTTCCCGAAGAACATGATGTTGGGGGCGATCGAAGACAACAAGCTGATAACCGAATATGGCAAGGAGGTCGCCCGGCAGTGCAAGGAGATGGGCATCCACATCAATTTCGCACCCGATCTGGATGTGAACAGCAATACCGACAATCCGGTGATCGGCCTCCGCTCTTTCGGCGAGGACCCGCAGGCGGTAGCCGAAAAGGGGCTGGCGTATGCCCGCGGACTGGAGGGGCAGGGGATTCTGTCGGTTGCCAAGCATTTCCCCGGACATGGCGATACGTCCGAGGATTCCCACTACACGCTGCCTGCCGTCTATCAGGATCGGGCACGCCTGGACAGCGTGGAGCTGTTGCCCTTCAGACGGTACATCTATGACGGCTATGCCGGCGTGATGACCGGACATCTGTTTGTGCCGGCACTGGACAAGTCGCGCAACCGGCCGGTGTCCCTGTCGCGTGCCGTCGTCACCGACCTGTTGCAAAAGGAGTTCGGCTTTCGGGGACTGTGTTTTACCGACGCGCTGGCGATGAAAGGTGCCACAACCGGTAAGTCCGACAATCCCTCCGTAAAGGCCCTGTTGGCGGGCAATGACATCCTGTTGGCTCCGGCGTCACCGATCCAAGATTTCGCAGCCGTGAAAGAGGCCCTGGCGGATGGCATCCTGAATCAGGAAGAGATAGAAGCGAAGGTGATCAAGATTCTGCAATACAAATACATCGTCGGGCTGGACAACTACCGGCCGGTCGACACGAAAGGGCTGTCCGGACGGCTGAACTCGCCCCATGCCGCCTGGCTGGCCGCCAAGCTGAATGAGGAAGCAATCACCCTTTTGAAGAACGAGGGCGGACTCCTCCCGTTGAAACAGCTCGATAAGAAAAAGATTGCCGCCCTCTCTATCGGCGACGGGACGGGGAACGAGTTCCAGAAGATGTTGGGGCGCTACGACTCGGTTGCCTGTTTCAGCATCGGCCGGAATGCGACGGCAGACCAGGTGCAGGGTGTGTATAAGAAATTGGAGAAATACGATGTCGTCATCTGCGGCGTACATACGGTCCGCATCCCGGAACATCCCGCCCTGCGCGAGTTGGCGGCCAAGAAAGAGCTGGTCTATGTTTTCTTTACCTTGCCCTATTTCTGCAAGTCCTATCAGTCGTCCATCCAAAAAGCCCGGGCGGTCGTCATGGCCTACGAGGGTACGCCCCTTGCCCAACAATATGCCGCACAAGCCCTCTTCGGTGGCATTGCGGTCAGAGGAAAGCTGCCGGTTTCCATCCCGTCCCTCTATCCGGCCGGGACCGGTATCGCTACCGAAAAGACCCGCCTCGGCTATCACGCACCGGAAGAGGTGGGGCTGAATCCCGAACGCTTGGAGGTGATCGCCTCGATCGTGGAAGAGGGGTTGGAACAGAAGGCCTATCCGGGTTGCCAGGTGCTTGTGGCCAAAGGGGGGATGGTGGTCTATGACCGGTCGTTCGGCTATTTCGACTACGACCGGAAACAGGCGGTCGACGAAAACTCGGTCTACGACCTGGCCTCTTCCTCCAAGGCGGCAGGCACCTTGCTCGCTGTCATGAAAGCCTATGACGAGAAGAAGTTCACGCTGAACAACAAGATCTCCGATTTTATCCCCGAACTGAAAGACTCGGACAAGAAGAACCTGACCGTTAAAGAACTCCTGTACCATCAGTCCGGCCTGACACCGACGATCAACTTCTATCTGAAAGCGATCGACAAGGAGAGCTACAAAGGCAGCCTGTACAGCAATGTGAAGAATCCGGCGCATCCGGTCCGCTTCGACGCCAAGACCTACGTGCGCAACGACTTCACCTTTCTTCCCGGATTGGTGTCGGACAAGAAGAAGCCCGGCTTTACGACCGAAGTGGCCCGCGATCTGTATCTACACGACTCTTTCAAAGATACCATTATCCGGGAAATCAAAGACTCGCGCCTCGGTGTGCGCGGCAAGTACAAATATAGCTGCATCAACTTTATCCTGTTGAAGATGATGGTCGAAAGGCAGATGCGGCAGCCGATGGACCGCCTGTTGCATGACACATTCTTCAGCCGGCTGGGAGCCTGGCGTACGGGCTATAACCCGCTGCACATTCTCGACACGATGCAGGTGGTCCCGACCGAGTACGACGGTTTCATCCGCCGCCAGTTGCTGCGTGGGTATGTACACGATGAGGCGGCGGCATTCCAAGGTGGCGTTTCGGGCAATGCCGGACTTTTCTCCAATGCAGGCGACCTGGCGAAAGTGCTGCAACTCTATCTGAACCAAGGCCGCTATGGCGGCGAAGACTATTTGTCACCAGAAACCAGCCGCCTCTTCACCCAAAGCAAGAGTCCGACCTGTCGCCGCGGCTTAGGCTTCGACAAGCCGGCTCCCGGCGGAGGCAAGTCCTCTCCCTGCGGCAATCTGGCTCCCGCCTCCGTCTATGGCCACACCGGATTTACCGGCACCTGTTTCTGGGTGGACCCGGATAACGACTTGCTCTACATCTTCCTGTCCAACCGAGTGAACCCCACCCGCGCCAACAGCAAGCTGAGCGCACTGGACATCCGCTCCCGCATACAGGACGCAATCTATAAAGCAATTGACAATTGAGAATTGACAATTCATTCATAAATCATAAATCAAAAATCATAAATCTCCCTCATGCTTTTCGGACACGGTGACGACCATTACAACTCGCAGAAAGCGGTAAAGATAAATTTCAGTTCCAACGTTTGGCACGGAGCCGATCTCCGCACGCTCAGGGAACATCTGCATAGGCAGTTTTACGAACTGACGCGCTATCCGGAACCTGACGCCTCCTCCCTGAAACGGCTACTCGCCCGGTGTCATGGGGTAGGGGAAGAAAATATCGTCGTTACGAACGGCTCCATCACCGCTTTCTATCTCTTGGCGCAGACCTGGAAAGGGGCGAGGTCGGCCATTGCCGTCCCCTCTTTTGCCGAGTATGAAGATGCGTGCCGCCTGCATGGGCATACCCTTCGCTTCTTTCCGACCACGTGCGACCTCTCTTCGCTTTCGCTGGAGGGGCAGGACTTCTGTTGGATCTGTAACCCTAACAACCCGGACGGCAGGCTGATCCCTCGGGCGGAACTCTTGTCGCTGATCGAGGCGAACCGGCAGACGGTCTTCATCATCGACCAGGCGTATGTCGCTTTCACGACGGAAAGGCTGTTGGAACCCTCGGACATCCACCGGCATCCCAATCTGATTCTGATCCAATCGATCTCGAAAGCGCATAATATACCGGGGCTCCGCATCGGCTATCTGATCGCCTCTCCGGAAAAGGTCGGGCAGATCAACCGCTATCTCATCCCCTGGTCGGTCAACGCAATCGCCGTGGAGGCCGGCAAATACGTCCTGACGCATCCGGAGCAATACATCCTGCCCCTCCGTGAATGGCAACGCGAGACGGCTTGCCTGATCGGCCGGCTGAATGAGTTGGGCGACCTGGAAGCGTTTCCGACATCCGTGACTTTCTTCCTGGCCCGCCTGAAAAGGGGAACTGCCGCCGCATTGAAACACGATCTGTGGAAGCGTCACGGCCTGTTGATCCGCGACGCTTCCAATTTCCGCAGCCTGGACGAAACCTACATCCGGATATCCGCCCAGACTGCCTCCGAAAACCAGGTGCTTGTCGACGCGATACGGGAATTCTTTACGGAAAATCAGCCCGCCGCTTCGAACGGCTGATGGAAGAGGTCGAAAACATGAGTGAAGAACAACGTCGGAAAAACTGGGAAGAGGTGGAAAGGCGGCATCAAGAGTTTATCAAGAAGTATAATGTCACAATGTAACGCGTATGAAACTGATCCCATTGACCTCCGACTATGAAATGAAGCCATTCGATTGCGGATGGGATATCCGGAAACCAAAAAGGCCGATGAATCTGATTCATCAGCCTTTTTGTATATGCAATGGGATAGTTAAAATAGCCCTTTTTCTAAATCTGCAGCTTTTACGCGGAAGATATATCCATTACGCGAGAAGACTAATTCGCCGTCTTCTTTCTTTTTCTGGTTTACTAATCGCTGGAAAGCGATATTGGCACCTTTAACTATATTCTCTTCAAATTCTCTAACTTCTTGTTCACTCATGATGTTCGAGTTTTGTATAAATATCCGAATTATATATCTCTTTTCTATCACTCCTGAAACCTTTGGCAATTACTTCCATCGGCGACATGGAGTTGTCTGCAATCATCCAATAGTCACAAATGGGGATATATAGTTCAAAGAGATTGTGAATACCCGCTTCGTAACGACGGCGGATCGTATTCTCCGGAATGTTGTGCCCTCCGGCGGCCACTCTCATTTTCACTCGCTCCACTGCCAGATCCGGCGTGTTCAGCCAGAAATACAACAATGTCACGTAATACCCTTCCCTTTGTGCTTCCCGGATCAGTTTAGCTCCTGAACGGGTAGCCAGTGTAGTTTCCATGGCAAACGTCTCGCCTGAAGCGATCAGTTCTTTGATGCGTTTATACATAATACGACTGGCTTCAACAGCTACCGCGATACTATCTGAATTAAAAGGGGAAAGCCCCTTGGCAATCTCGTCGGAATTAACGAACTCCTTACACTTCAGCATTTCCGGAAGAATTGTGAAGGAAGCGGTCGTCTTTCCTGCTCCGTTGCATCCTGATATTATGTATAAATATGGCACTACTTACTGTCTTTTGATGGGGCAAATATAGAGAATAGTTTAATATGTTGGTGCATTTTGTTCTCAAAAATAATGAAAATGTGCAGAAAATGTACGGAGAATCCCTTGGTTCGTTGTGAAAACAGGCGGTTTGGTGTAATTTAAAGGCTTTGTCAACGCACCGTAACCGGGCTTTCAAACCCATAAAAGGTCGCTCATGATACCGTCGGAGATGAAAATGCCTTTTTCCGAAAGGGCCAAGGTGCCGTCTTGGCGGATTAGTAACCCTTGGCGCAAATAAGTGGCCGCCTGTCGTTCGAGGTAGGCTTGCTTTTCTTCCCCGAATTGTTCCCGGATGTCTGCGATCCGGATTCCCCACATGGTGCGTAGCCCGGTGATGATAAAGTCGTTGTATTTCGTGTGGATATCCAACTCTTCTCTCTCTGTATCGGGCGTACCGGTCTCGATCCCTTGCAGGTAGCGGGGGAGGGATGAGATGTTCCACTGCCGGCTCTCCCCGTTGTAGGAATGGGCGGAGGGGCCGATGCCGATATAGCGCTTGCCGGTCCAGTAGGAGCTGTTGTGCCGGGAGAGGTAGCCGGGACGGGCAAAATTGGAAATCTCGTAGTGGAGGTATCCGGCTTCGGAGAGCTTATGAATTAAGGTAGAGAAAAGGGTGACGCTCAACTCTTCGTCTACGGGCGTCACTTTCCCGGCTTCCAACAACCTGTACAGGGCGGTCCCCTCTTCATATATTAAATGGTAGGCTGAGATATGGGGAATATCCAGACGGATCGCTTCATCCAGATTCTCTTGCCACTCTTCCAACGTCTGTCCGGGCAGTCCGTATATCAGGTCGATGCTGATGTTGGGAATGCCATTTTCTTTGCAAAGCCCGACTGCACGCAACGCCTGTTCGCGGTCGTGGCGCCGGTTCAGGAAACGGAGATCCTTTTCTTGGAAGCTTTGCACGCCCATGCTGATGCGGTTGAAAGGCAGGTCGCGAAGGGAAGCCATATATTCCGGTGTCATGTCGTCCGGATTGGCTTCCAAGGTGATTTCCTTGCACGAGCGTATACCGAACAGGCGGTCCGCCGCTTCGAAGATCCGTTCGAAGTCCGGCCGTTGAAGTTGGGAGGGGGTGCCGCCTCCGAAATAAATGGTCTCAAGAGGTTCTCCCTGTATATACTCCTGCCGTAGTTCCATCTCCCGGATCACGGCTTTGACATACGGTTCTTTGAACTTCATATCCGTATTGGAAAAGAAGTCGCAGTATAGGCACCGTTTGGTGCAAAAAGGAATGTGGATATATAAACCTGCCACTCTGTTCAACAATTTAATGAAACAAAGATAGCAACTTTTTGCCTCTATCTCTCTTTCTTTCCGCTCTTTATCTGCAAACTGTTAAAGAACATAGTTCTCAAACACTACGGCTAAAATTGTTTTTCTCCTTCATAATCTTTATTTTGCGGTCCCGTGAATGAAAAGGGTTTGCGGGGCAATCTTATTGTTAAACACAAATTAATACCTTGATATCATGAAAGTATACCAAACAAACGAAATTAAGAACATCTCTATCTTGGGAAGTTCAGGTGCTGGAAAAACCACTCTCGCGGAAGCCATGCTCTACGAGGGTGGAGTTATAAAACGTCGTGGAAGTGTAGAATCCGGAAATACGGTGAGCGATTATTTCCCGGTTGAGAAGGAGTATGGTTACTCGGTTTTCTCGACCGTCTTCAGTGTGGAATGGCAGGATCGGAAATTGAATTTCATCGATTGTCCGGGCTCTGACGATTTTATCGGGGGGGCAGTTTCGGCATTGAACGTGACAGATACCGCCTTGATGGTATTGAATGCGCAATATGGCGTGGAAGTCGGTACGATCAACCAGTTCCGGTATACAGAACAATTCCACAAGCCGGTTATCTTCGTTGTGAACCAACTGGACAACGACAAAGCGGATTATGACGGGACGATTGCCCAGCTGCGCGACCAGTGGGGAAGCAAGATTGTTCCGATCCAGTATCCGGTCTCTACCGGTTCGTCTTTCAATGCGGTTGTCGATGTGTTGAAGATGAAAATGTACCGTTGGAAGCCGGAAGGGGGCGTTCCCGATGTGTTGGAGATTCCGGAGGAAGAAATGGACAAGGCGATGGAGCTTCACAAAGCTTTGGTCGAATCGGCTGCCGAACACGACGATATGCTGATGGAAAAATTCTTTGAGGAAGGTACGTTGAGTGAAGACGATATGCGTGCCGGTATCCGTGCCGGTCTGGTTATCCGGGGAATGTTCCCGGTCTTCTGTGTATGTGCAGGCCGGGATATGTGCGTGCGCCGTACGCTTGAATTCTTGGGCAATGTGGTTCCTTGTACGGATAAGATGCCGCGTCCGGTGACGACAGAAAGCGTGGAAGTGACTCCCGACGCTAACGGGCCGACCAGCTTGTTCTTCTTCAAGACAACCGTGGAACCGCATATCGGCCAGGTTTCCTATTTTAAAGTGATATCAGGTAAGGTAAAGGAAGGAGACGATTTGCTGAATGCCGATCGCGGTTCGAAAGAGCGTATCGCCCAGTTGTTCTCTGTTGCCGGACAAACCCGTAACGCCGTGACTGAGATGGTTGCCGGTGACATCGGGGCTACTGTCAAGCTGAAAGACGTTCGCCGGGGCAATACGTTGAACGGCAAGGGATGCGATTATCGTTTTGATTTTATCAAATATCCGGACCCGAAATATCGCCGTGCCGTGAAACCGGTCAATGAGGCAGACGCTGAAAAGATGATGGAAATCCTGATGCGTATGCGCGAGGAAGATCCGACTTGGGTAATCGAGCAATCCAAAGAGTTGAAACAGACAATCGTTTCCGGCCAGGGAGAATTCCATCTCCGCACATTGAAATGGCGGATCGAGAACAACGATAAATTGCCGATCGAGTTCTATGAGCCGAAGATTCCCTATCGGGAAACAATCACGAAAGCGGCGCGTGCCGACTACCGTCATAAGAAACAATCCGGTGGCGCAGGGCAGTTCGGCGAAGTTCATCTGATTATCGAACCGTACTACGAAGGTATGCCGGCTCCGGATACATACCGTTTTGGCGGACAAGAATATAAGATCAGCGTGCGGGATACGCAGACGGTCGATTTGGACTGGGGTGGAAAGCTGGTATTTATCAATAGTATCGTAGGCGGGGCCATCGATGCCCGTTTCCTCCCGGCTATCCTGAAAGGTATTATGGCCCGCATGGAACAGGGACCGTTGACGGGTTCGTATGCCCGCGACGTGCGTATCATTGTTTATGACGGAAAGATGCACCCGGTAGACAGCAATGAAATCTCATTTATGCTGGCAGGCCGTAATGCTTTCAGTACCGCCTTTAAAGAAGCTGGTCCTAAGATTTTGGAACCGGTGTATGATGTGGAGGTTTCGGTTCCGGCCGATTATCTGGGCGACGTGATGAGCGACTTGCAGGGACGCCGTGCCATCATCATGGGTATGAATAGCGAGAAAGGCTACGAGAAGCTGTTGGCGAAAGTGCCATTGAAAGAGATGTCTTCGTATTCGACCTCTTTGAGTTCCATCACGGGCGGACGTGCTTCCTTTACGATGAAGTTCTCCAGCTATGAACTGGTTCCGTCGGATGTTCAGGAAAAGTTGCTGAAAGCTTACGAGGCAACTCAGGCAGAAGATTGATTTGGACTTTTTATATGGGTATGAAGGCTGCTCCTGTGAAGGAGTGGCCTTCATTGTATGAACCCGGTTCTTTTTCGTTGGATTATTTCAACGCCTGTTTGATATCCGCGATGATGTCGCCGGCATTTTCGATACCGACGGACAAGCGGATCAGGTCGGGGGCTACGCCGGCTTCGATCAGTTGTTCGTCTGTCAGCTGGCGGTGTGTATGGCTGGCAGGGTGGAGCACACAGGTCCGGGCATCTGCCACGTGGGTCACGATGCAGATCATTTTCAGGTTGTCCATGAAGCGGATCGCATCTTCACGAGTGCCTTTCAGGCCGAAAGCGATTACGCCGCAAGTCCCGTTCGGCATATATTTTTGTGCCAGTTCGTAGTATTTGTTGCTCTTCAATCCGGGGAAGTTTACCCAGGCAACCTGTTCGTTGGCTTCCAGCCATTCGGCAACCTGTTGGGCATTCTTGCAATGTTGCGGCATACGCAGGTGCAAGGTCTCCAATCCTAAATTCAACAGGAATGCGTTCATGGGAGCTTGGATAGAACCCAAGTCGCGCATTAACTGTGCCGTCGCCTTTGTCATATAGGCCATCTTGCCGAACGCTTTCGTGTAGGTCAGGCCGTGGTAGGATTCGTCCGGAGTGGTCAGGCCGGGGAATTTGTCGGCATGTGCGTCCCAGTCGAAGTTTCCGCTGTCAACGACTACGCCGCCGACACTTGTCGCATGACCGTCCATATACTTGGTTGTTGAATGCGTCACGATATCGGCTCCCCATTCAAACGGACGGCAGTTGATCGGGGTCGCGAACGTGTTATCCACGATCAGAGGTACCCCGTGGCTGTGGGCGATACGGGCAAACTTCTCGATGTCGAGCACGTTCATACCCGGATTGGACAGGGTTTCGCCAAACAACGCTTTGGTGTTCGGGCGGAAAGCGGCCGATATTTCTTCTTCCGAGGCATCCGGATCGATGAATGTCACTTCGATGCCCAGTTTCTTCATGGTTACGCCAAACAGGTTGAATGTCCCGCCGTAGATTGTGGACGAGCAAACCAAATGATCGCCTGCCTGGCAGATGTTGAACACGGCATAGAAATTGGCTGCCTGTCCGGATGCCGTCAGCATGGCGCCTACGCCTCCTTCCAAAGCGGCGATCTTGGCTGCGACAGCATCGTTGGTCGGGTTTTGCAGGCGGGTATAGAAATATCCGCTTTCTTCGAGGTCGAAGAGCTTGGCCATCTGTTCGCTGGTGTCATACTTGAATGTCGTGCTCTGATAGATCGGCAGGACACGCGGTTCTCCCTTTTTTGGTTGCCAGCCTCCCTGCACGCAGAGGGTTTCCGGCTTTAATGAATTGTTCATTATGGTAATGTTTTACTATATATTTGTTATTATCCGGCAAAAATAAGGAATAGTTTGTTTGTATCACAATATCTTCTTCTGTAAAATGCGGAACCAGGCGAATGCGACGATTCCTTTCATCATGCTACTGAGGCTGATGGCCCACCAGACGCCCTCCACGCCCAAGCCCATGGCTGTCAGTCCGATCGCCATTGGGATACGCAGGCTGTTGAACGTGATGCTGATGATGGCCGGCGGAATGGTGCGCCCTGTGCCGTAGAACAGGCCTTGCATCGTTATTTCCAGCATCATGAACAACATCGAGTAGCCGTCGATCCGAAGGGAGATGCCTCCGGCTTCGTAGGCCTCCTTTTCCGGGATGATCAGCGAGAACAGCTCGCTGCCGTAAAACACGAACAACAGGGTACAGAAGACTCCGAACAGGGCGGTCATCTTCAGTGTCGTATGGTAGGCTCCCAAGACACGTTCTTTTTTCCGGGCGGCGAAGTTCTGCGCCACGAATGTGCTTAAAGCCGTGCTGAATCCCTGTGAGGTATTCCAGGCGATCGCTTCGATTTGTCCGCTGGCTGTCATCGCCGTCACGCCGATATGTCCGCCGTAGACCGATGCCGTACGGGCCATGATCAGGTTGATGACGGCAAATAGGCTGTTCAGCAAGGCAACGGGAAGTCCCAACTGGAAGATTCGCCAGCTATGGCGTTTTTGCAGGCGGACGAGAAACGGGAACCCTCCGAACAACCGTTTCTTCTTCTTTAAATAGTAGATGAAGATGGCCAGCACGGTTGCTTCCGACAACCAGGTCGCACAAGCCGCCCCGTCTGTACCTATTTGGAATACGAATATGAGCAACGGGTCGAGCAGCATGTTTAAAACCAGCCCGCTCCCGCTGACGTAGAACGGGATCTTGCTCAACCCTGCCGCATTGTAGATTCCGGTACAGGCGGCCGACAGGAAAACAAACGGGAACCCGGTCGCCACGATCCGGAGGTAAGACACGGCAGTGGCGGAAATTTCGGTGTCGAGCTTGAAGAGTCCGATAACCGGATTGGCCAAGACGAACAACAGCAGCCCCCAACTGAGCGAAATGATGAAAGCGATCGTCAGGTTGTGGGAAGCAAAAGCCCGTGCATCCTCCTCCTCGCGGGCTCCGATACTTTGTGCCACGCTGACTTCCGACCCCACTTTGTTCAGATAAGAGATCGAAGTTGTCATCCAGGTCAGGATGCCGACCGCCCCGATGGCAGCTACCGCTTCACTCCCTAAACGTCCTACCCAAGCCATGTCGGTAAGGCTGTAGGCCATTTGAATGAAAGAAGTCCCCATGATAGGAAGCGCCAGATTGAAGAGTTGCTTTTTTATCGGCCCTTCCGTCAGATTTTTTGTCCCTTGCATATTCGATTCACTAATTAACGCTGCAAAGATACGATGTTTTCCTGTGAAAAGGGTGTCGGTGAGCCGTCCGATCAGGGGAACCGTATCCAAATATCAACAAATGATTTTTCCCTTCCGGAGGGAACGGCGGTTAACGAAAAAGCGGTCGGCATCCTTTTCGAAGCAGATGCCGGCCGCTTTTACCCAAACACCTGCTCCATCTTTTTTTTAGATCTTGAATAGCTTGTCGTTTCCTACGTTTTCAAGTACAAGATAAGTATAACGCTTCTTTCTTTTCTAATATGTTTTGGAAAGAGTTGCCCAAATCCGTTGACAAAGTTATAAAAAAGCGGGATAATCTCCTTGATATGGGCCGATTACAGCGGCAAAAGGATATTGGCCTGGCAGATCTTTACTATATTTGTCCACATTATTTAAACATATAGCTATGATCCGTAAATTAGTAAAAGACGAATATAGCCAGGCTACCGATTTGTCCTGTCTGGTATGTTTGGAATGCGGCAAGGAGGACTTTACCCCGGAAGGCATCGAAACTTTTAAAAGTTTTGTGTATAATGCGTCGTTGATGGATGCACTTGACATATACGGTGCTTTTGACAATCATTCATTGGTAGGAATAATCGGAGTGCAGCGGGAAAAGCAACATATATCCCTTTTCTTTGTCTTGCCGGCATATCATCGGCAGGGAATAGGGAAGTCGTTGTTCGACTATATGATGCGCGATTGTGATTTTACTCATGTAACGGTCCATTCTTCAACCTATGCGGAAGTTTTCTATGCGTCATTAGGCTTCAAAAAGGTAGGCGAGAAGGAGTTTAATAATGGTATAGCCAGTATTCCGATGGAGAAAGAGGTATGAATATTCGAATGGGCAATATAAGGTTGTTACGCTGCCCATCGTAAGGATATAACAATGCCCATCGTAACAACCTTACAATGGGCATTGTCAGAAAGGGACCGCGAGGGCGTAAAAATGATATTATCAGAAATTAATATTCACCCCGATCATCGCGCTGAAACTCTGCATCGGATATCCGTAGTAGAGTTCATATTTCTGGCACAGGACGTTGTTTAGTTTCAGATACAATCCGAAAGTGTCGTTCAGCGTGTAGGCGCCGGTCAGGTTGAGTTCGTTGATGTTGTTCATCTTTTCGTTTTCACCGGTGACGAGTGCGTAGCGTCCGGTTGCCAGATAGTAGTCCAACGAGGCGGAGACGTTCTTGATCGGACGGACGGTGATGCCGGCGTTCAGTTCCATTTCCGGTTTCCCGTATGCCTTGTAGTCAAACGTTCCGTTTTCATCCTCCTTGTTTTCCACGTTCCAGTTGTTGTAGACGCCTTTCAGGGTGATATCGAAGAGTTGTTGATAACTATATTTTAAGCTGACACCTCCGAATGCCTGTTTAGTGTTTGCCTGCAAAGCATTGCTGGTGTTTGCGAACTTTTTTGTAAGAAGAAGATTCGGCGTGAAGAAAACTTCGTCGTTCGTGATCTTGTAACCACCGAACACATCGAACCAGAAACCAGGAGCGACACCGCTTCTGAGGCCGACTGTTCCATCCAGATAGTTACGGGAGGGAAGCAATTCCTTCGTCGGGTCGATATAGCGGTTGACCTGCGAGATGTCATACATACTGTTGGAGTAGAGCTTGCCGCCGGCAACCAGGTAGAGCTGGGTCTTGTCGGCCACTTCCACGTCTGCCGCAATATTCGGAGAAGCCATGAACTTGCTGTTGTCGCCGGTCACGAACATGACGTTGGCGCCTAATTTCAGGTTCCAGTTGTCTCCCGCTACCTTGTAGTAAGGGGAAAGTGTCGCTTCGGCATGGTTCTCAAACTCCAGTTCATCCCCACTGCCTATTGTCGGCAGGCTGTAATTGAAGTATTCCACGTTTCCGCCTAAGCCGATGCGCTGTTCACCGCCGAACCGGGTGTTCAGGTCAAACTTGACATCGAAGGTATGTTCCGTTGGTCCATCTTGTTCCTTGCTTAACGCATATTTATGGGAGAAGTTGGTATATCCGAGATCCAACAGATAGCCGACAGGAGCGTCTTCTTTCGACTCGAAGCCTATCTTTGCCTGGATCGTTTGGTTCACCTGATTGGTTTCGCGGTCGGCATAATCGAAATCGAATCCTAAGAGTGATGCGTTAAGAAGCGGTAACCCGTAATAGTTGAAAGCTGAATAACCATATTTGATTCCCATATCCAGTATGGTCTTGTTAAACGTATGCTTGAAGTTCAAGCCACCCATATTGTCGTTTAATTTGGCTTTGACCTTTTCTTCGTTTTCCGGTACTTCCTGCATATATTTCACCTTCCCGTTCGTCGAACGATGGGAGAACCAGAGGTTCAGCTTGTCCTTGTCCGTGCTCAGGATGTGATAGCCCAAATCGCCGTTCAGGTTCAGATAGGTGCCGCCGCCGAAGTTGAAGTAGCCGCGGCGTTTGTTGTACTGGATATCCGTCATGATATTGCCGGAGGGCAGGAGGCTGATCTCCTTTTCCGGATCGGCCGGGACGGTGAAAGAGGCGTAGTCGATCGGCATCTTCTTGACGACCGGCTCTTTGATGACCGGCAGCGTGTTCACTTTGCTGGCGTCCTGTACGGTCGGGTCATATTCGCGTTCGAGCGTCATTTCCCGGTTCAGGTCTTTTTCTTTCGTTTTGTCTTCCTGTGCGCTGACGGTTGCGGTGCTTCCCAACAGGGCGATCATGCACAATGCTTTGATGTTGTATCTTGTCTTCATCGCTTCTTCTTAGTTCTTAAGTTTACCCAATCTGTTTTCTATCATAGCGGCGATATCGTCTTCTCCTTTGTAGTTGTTCTGGAGGTTGTTCAGATAGGCCCGTGCTTGCATATCATCCCCTTGGCGGATGTAGATGTCGGCCCACAGGATGAAGCCGCGTGCCAGCCAATATTGATGCGGCGTTCCGTTCTTGGCGAAATCTTCCAATACCTGTTCCGCGTTCTTGTCGTCATTCTTGTCGTAATAGAATTGTGCCAACAAGTATTTGGCCTCCGCGCCATGTACCGTCCGCGTGTCCTGGCTCAATATCTTCAGGTCGGCGAGTGCCTTGTCTGCCTGTTTCTGGTCGATATAGGCTTTCGCGCGCACATAGCGGGCTTCGGCATCCAGTTCGGGCGATAACTTCGGCTCTTTCAGCAATTCTTCCGCTGACCGGAGCGCCTCTTTCTGCTGACCGGTTTGCAAAGCGCAGCGCATGATTCCCAAACGCGCTGCCTGTCTGTTTTCCGGGTTCTCGGCAACGGTTTGCAAGCGCTTGAAGCTTTCCAAGGCGGTTGGATAGTCGTGGTCCAGATATTCGATTTCGGCCGTGCGGGCAACCGATTCCTCCAGGAACTTGGTGTCGCCGCTGGCAATGACCGACTTGAACCGTTGATGGGCTTCGTCGAACTCTTTCTTGGCAAAGGCGATGCTACCTAAATAGAAGTTGGCATTCGAGCTGAACGCCCCTTCGGGGAAGGTTTGCAGGTAATTCACCAAGCTGCGGCGCGCCCCGTCGTTGTCGCCCCGCATGAAGAGCTTTTCAGCCGCGATGTAGGTCAGCGAGTCTTGTTCGCTCACCTCCAAGCGGATGTTGCCGCCGATGGAGTTCACGTAGTTGGCGTAGGCGTTGATATCGTTGAGGTCGATATAGACGGATTTCAAGTCCTGCAAAGCGATCTTGGCCTCTTCGCTGCCCGGGTAATCATGGATGACCTGTTTGTAGGCGGCGAGCGCCTTTTCCGGCTGGTTGTCGTTGTAGTAGAGCAAGCCGAGCTGGATGCCCGCCTTGCGTGCCAGGCTGCTCTGCGGAAATTCGCGGATCAGCTTTTCGAATGCCTGTGCGGCGGAAGAGTTGTTTTCGAGCAAGACGTATGTGCGCCCTTTCTCAAACAACGCATCGTCCACATATTGCGATTCCGGATATTCGCTGATCAGGCGGTCCATCGCGCTGATCTTGCCTCTGTAATCTTTTTGCAACCCCAACAGGAATCCTTTCTGGTAAATGGAGTAATCGCCGGCGGAGGGAGAGAGCTGGGCGGCATGCGAATAGTTCTCTTCCGCCAAACTGAACTGGCGGTTCTGGTAGAGGCAGTCGCCGATGCGGTTGTAGGCATCTGCCAAAGCGGCCGCCTGCCGGTTGTTTTCCAAGTCGGCGTACTGGCGGAAACGGCTCAGGGCGGTGTCGTAATCCCGCAATTTGAAGTAGCTGTAACCTAAGTTATAATGGGCCAGAGCGTACATATCCGTGTTGCGTTGGCGCGTATTGTTCAGGTAAGTGCGGTAGTCCGCTATCGCGTTTTCATATTCGTTCATGCGGTAGTAGGACTCGCCGCGCCAGAAATAGGCGTCGTTGCGGGCTTCCTGATTGTAGGAACCGAGTTGGATGGCCTGGCTGAACAGGTTGACGGCTTCGTCGAGCTTGACATTGGTAAAGGCCTGTGTACCGAGTTGGAAAAGGATGTCTTGTTTGGCTTCCAGTATCTTGGTGCTCGGCTGTTTGATTTTGTTGATCGACTTCAAGGCGGCTTCGTAGTTCTTGGTCGTCAGGTAGACTTCGACCAGGTAGTCGTTCACCTTGTCTGCATATTGCGAATTGGGGAAATCGTTCAGGAAGTCCTCGAAGATTGTCACCGACTCGCCAAATCCCGTAAAGGCCGTTTCGTGGATCAGCAATGCGTAGTTGTACATCGCGACCTCCTTGATCTGTTTGTCGAATGAAGAGGTGGCGGCTGCCTCGAAAGCCATACGCGCGTTGTTCTTGTCGCCCAGTTTCAGGTAAGACTGCCCGAGATAGAGGTAAGCGTTCTGCGTCAGCTCGTCGTTCTGGCGTACAGTCCGGCTCAGGGCGTTGGCGGCGCTGCTGTAATTTCCTTTGTTGAAGTAGCATACGCCCAAGATATACAGGTCGCTGCGGAGCGGGTTTTCTGTCGATGAAACATATTTGCCCAACATCTGGATCGCTTTTTCCTGGTCGCCCAGATGGAAATAGGAATCGCCGACAATCCGGTACATCTCGTTGTTGTTCCGGCTGTCGGGATAGCGGGAGAGAAGTTCTTCTCCTTCTTTCACCACCTTTTCATATTTGTTTTGGATGAAATAGATCTGTGCGATGTAGTATTGCGACTGTTCGCGGTATTTCGGGCTCTCTTTCAGGCGGGAGAACTCGGTCAGGGCGTTGTTGTATTTCCCCATCGCGTAGTCGATATAGGCGACATAATAGGTCGAAGCCTCCTTGTATTTGTCTCCGATCTGCTGGATCCGGGCGAAGTAGCCGCGTGCCTTTTCCATCTCGCCGGTCTGCAACAGCGAATAAGCCAGGCGGAAAGAATAAGCCTCCTGTTGTTCGGAACTTAGCATGTCGATATTGGCCTCGTTGAACCAGAAGAGGGCTTTCTCGTATTCTCCGCGTTCGAAATGCACGCTACCGATCATGTAGTTGATCACATCACTGTGACGGGAGGCCGGATAAGCTTCCAGATAGTCCTTCAGTAGTTCGTCTGCGTTCGGACGCCCCTGTTCGTAGGCGGCATAAACCAGCATGTAGTCTGCCTCCTGGATCAGGTCTGCATCGGTGGAATGCTGCTTATAGGCTTCCAGCTTGTCGATGCAACCGGCATAATTTTTTAAACTAAACAATTCTTTGCCTTCTACAAATAGGCGATCCGGCGCTTCGAATTGGTACGACCGCTGCCCGTATGCGACATGACTTCCCACCACTATGCACAGTGGAATCAGTATTCTTTTCATCACTCCTTAGCTTTTTGATACAGATATATATACCTATATAACCGTATATGTTGGTTCTAAGTTGCAAATATAAGAAATATATTACTTTATATAGCGTTCTACCGCTTTTTTGATGGACTGCAATCCGAAATCATCCGGATTCAGCCTGTCGGCAGGCAGGATAATAATCTCGGCAGCATCGTCTTCCGCCTTGGCTCCGTCGAAAGAGTCGGTCAGGCATTCGAAGAACATATCGACCGTGTGTACTTCGAAGCCGCAATAAGGATAGATGTTGGGAATGGAAAAAAGATAGCGGCAATCGGTCATGTCGAGCCCGGTCTCCTCTTTCACCTCCCGCATGGCAGCCTCTTCGGCCGATTCGTGCATATCGACAAAGCCGCCCGGCAGGTCGAGCGTCCCTTTGGCGGGATCTTTGGCACGACGCACCAATAGCAATTCCCCTTTCGGATTACGGATGAAACAGGCAACCGCCGAAGAAGGATTGAAATAGTAGACGAAACCACAGGCCGTACATTGTTTCGCCTTCTCATTACGCTCTACGAAAGCCTTGGCTCCGCATATCGGGCAATAGTTGAATTGATGGAAAGGATGCACGTTACAATTGACAATTGATAATTGACAACCGACAATTAAAACAATTGACAACCGACAATCGGAGGAATATTGTTTCTCTCTCCCCCAAATTGTCAATTGTCAATTGTCCATTGTCAATTTATTTCACTTCCCAACCCAATGCGCTCGCGCCCAATACGGCAGCGTCGCTTTCTTTCAATTGGGAGAATAATAATTTGGTCTTGCCTGCGAACACTTTCAGCATGTTCTTTTCCATCGAACGTTTGATCGGATTCATGATCAGGTCGCCGGCTTTCGTCAGGCCGCCGAACAGGATGATCGCTTCAGGGCTTGAGAATGCGACGAAGTCGGCAAACGCTTCACCCAAGATGTTACCGGTGAATTCGAAAATTTCCAACGCCAGCTTGTCGTTCTTCATCGCTGCGTCATACACATCTTTGGATGTGATTTCGTCCGGATCCAGTTCGCGGAGCAAGCTGTCATCCTTGCGGATTTCCAGAAATTCGCGTGCTGTGCGGGCAACACCTGTTGCAGAAGCGTAGGCTTCCAGGCAACCTTGACGGCCACAACCGCAAGGACGTCCGTTGTTGCGGCGCATGATCACGTGACCCAATTCGCCGGCAAATCCGTCGTGTCCGTAAACCAAGTTGCCGCCGACTACGATACCGCTTCCGACACCGGTTCCCAATGTGATCACGATAAAGTCTTTCATACCGCGGGCTGCGCCATACGTCATTTCACCGATAGCGGCGGCATTCGCGTCGTTTGTCAACGCAACGGGGATTCCGTCCAGTTTCTCGCTGATCAGCTGGGCCAAAGGAATCTTGTTTTTCCAGGGAAGGTTCGGGGCAAATTCGATGCAACCGTTGAAGAAGTTGCCGTTCGGAGCTCCCACACCTATACCTTTTATTGTTTCCGGTCCGCCGGCTTGGTCGATCACTGATTTCAGGCCATTGGCAAGTTCGCTGACGTAATCGTCGATATCGCTGTATTTGCCTGTCTTAATGGAACCGCTGTATAAAATAGTTCCTCTTGCGTCTACTACACCAAAAACTGTATTGGTACCACCTATATCAATACCTACTACATAAGATTTCTCCATGGAATTAATATTATAGATTAATAATGTTCATTTTTTGAATAGCAAATATAGTAGGAATCTATCAAGAGACAATGATTTTCCTGAAAAAAAAGCGAAATAGGTGCAAATATATGGCTTTATAGGTTTTTCGACAGATCATGCAAGATGTTCGGAGCCTTAGGGGGTGTGCGCCTTGTTCCGGTTATAAGAAAGTGTGTCGAAAGGCGCTGTAGGCGCCTCGCATAATAGCCCGGGGTTTCAACCCCGGGACTTATGTTCCCTCACCCCGTTAACACCCTGTAAGGGTGCTGCAATATGTAAATAACTTATATTCATTGCAGTACCCTTACAGGGTACAAACTTGGCGGGAGGTATACGCCTCTCCCCAGGTTAAAACCTGGGGCTATTTTGCGAGGCACTTACAGTGCCTTTTCGTGACTCCGCTTTTGCTTGTTATAACTTTACCTCCAGCTGTTCCATCATCACCCCAGTCTTCCGGCGTGCATCGGCCACATCCGACCCGCGGGCCAACAGTACGGCCATGCGGCGGTGTCCGTGGACTTCCGGTTTGCCGAAGAAGCGCATTTGGGTGTCCGGCTGTTCCAGTACCTTGTCCAAGTTGCCCAACGCAAGCTGGTTACTGTCTCCTTCGACCACGACGGCACGTGAAGCGCCGGCACCGTGGAACGCGATGTTCGGGATCGGCAAGCCCAATACGGCACGGGCGTGCAGGGCGAATTGCGAAAGGTCCTGCGTGATCATCGTGACCATTCCCGTGTCATGCGGACGAGGCGACACTTCGCTGAAGATGACCTCTTCGCCCTTTACAAACAGTTCGACACCGAAAATACCGCGTCCGCCAAGCGCTTCCGTGATTTTACCGGCAATCTCGCGTGCCTTTTCTTTGGCGGCAGGGCTCATCACCTGCGGTTGCCAGGACTCGCGGTAGTCGCCATCGACCTGTACGTGTCCGACCGGTTCTAAGAATGACGTGCCTCCGATGTGGCGGACCGTCAGCTGGGTGATCTCATAGTCGAAATCGACAAACCCTTCCACGATCACTTTGCCGGCACCGGCACGCCCGCCTTCCTGCGCGTAGTGCCAGGCACGGTCGATGTCTTCCTCTTTGCGGATCACGCTCTGCCCGTGTCCGCTCGAACTCATGATCGGCTTGACGACGCACGGCATCCCGATGGCCCTGACCGCCTTGATGAACTCCTCTTCCGTCGAGGCAAAGCGGTAAGGCGAAGTCGGCAGGCCCAGCTCTTCGGCGGCAAGGCGGCGAATGCCCTCACGATTCATGGTCAGCCAGGTCGCACGGGCGGTCGGGATGACATGGAATCCTTCTTTTTCCAGCTCCATCAGTGTCGGTGTCGCGATGGCTTCCACTTCGGGAACGATGTAATCCGGTTTCTCTTTTTCTACAATCTCGCGCAAAGCGTTTCCGTCTAGCATCGATATGACATACGAACGGTGGGCGACCTGCATGGCAGGAGCATCCGCATATTTGTCCAGCGCGACCACTTCCACGCCGTAACGCTGCAGCTCGATTACAAACTCCTTGCCTAACTCGCCGGAACCGCAAAGCAAAACCTTGGTTGCGGTAGCCGATTTCGGTGTTCCTATTGTTACCATATTATATGAATGTTACGTTGTTTGTTTTCTTTGTGCGTACAAAGGTACAGTAATCCCGGCAATTGAAGAGAATGATAAGGGAAGTATTCAAACAAAATAAATCGGGAATTTGCGTTTTTCTTCTGATATAGTAGGTCTTTTCTCCTTATTTGTTGTATCTTTAGACGCTATTCGTAAGTCGTCCGCTTGCCGGTGAACGGTTGTTCGCTTGGTGGCGAACGATCGTCCTTCAGCAAGCGAACGGTCGTCCGCCGTCAAGCGGACAACTTATGGACCGAAGCGGAAACCGGAATCGGTGCGCAAGGAAGCGGTAGCATATTATATGAAAACACCTAATAAGTAAAAGTATGTCAGTAGAATACAAGTTAGTGCGCCGTCCGGGCATGGGTAAAACGGACGTAAAACAACCGCTTTACCCTTGTTTCGCACCGTGGCGCACCGTCCGTCTGGACGACCTGGCGAAGATGGCGCAAGGGCGTTCCTCTTTTTCATCGGCGGATATCAAGGGCATGTTGCAGTTGCTTCAGGATCTGATCGTCGATGCCTTGAAGTTCGGGCAGTGCATCGAGCTGGAGGGAATCGGCACGTTCGGCATCTCTTTGAAATCCCGTCCGGTCCTGGAAGAGAA
Source organism: Parabacteroides sp. (assembly GCA_017937385.1). Lineage (GTDB taxonomy): Bacteria > Bacteroidota > Bacteroidia > Bacteroidales > Tannerellaceae > Parabacteroides. The sequence goes on along the minus strand of JAGBDR010000002.1, from coordinate 10,850 downwards.
AGAGATACGCGCCGAGTCGATCCGCTTCCAGGATGTGACGTTCCGTTCAGCCAAAGAGCTGCGTGACCGTCTGCGCACGATGCAGTTGGAACGTTCGTCGGAAAAGGCCCCCGTCGGGTTCACCCCGGAAGTGTGTGAACAGCGGACCTTGGAATACTTGAAGACACATCCTTACATCACCGGCAAGGAGTACCGTAACCTTTGCCGGTGCGGGAAGACAAAGGCGGCCGCCGACCTGAAAAAGATGATGCTGGAGGGGAAACTGGTGCGGACATTCGTCGGGAACGCCTATTTGTTCCGTCTCCCGGTGGACGAGGGATGAGCGGCGTATGGGATTTAGGCTAAACAGATAAAACGGGGTTGCTATGTTATACCTGAAAGAAGATTTTGAGAAACTGTATCGGTTGTATTATCCGAAGATGTTCGCCTTTGCCAAAAACTATGTGCCGGCAGATGAAGATGCGGAGAATATCGTACAAGATGTCTTCCTGGCGCTTTGGGAAAGGAAGGAGGAGATCGAGATCTCCTTTATGCTGACGACTTATCTGTTTACGTTGGTGAAAAACCGCTGCCTGAACTTCCTGCGCCATAAGCTGGTCGAAGAGGAATATACCAACCAGATGAAAGAGGAGCTGGGGTTCAAGCTGTACGCGTTGGAGTCGTTCGATTATTCCTACCCCTCGGAAGAGGAGTTGCAGGCCGTCATCCGGCGTGCACTTGACACCTTGCCGGAGCGTTGCCGCGAAGTCTTTGTCAAAAGCCGCATCGAAGGCCTCAAATACAAGGAAATCTCAGACGAGCTCGGAATCTCCGTGAATACGGTCGAGAACCAGATGGTCACCGCCCTGAAGAAATTGCGGGTAGCACTGAAAGACTATTTGCCGCTGTTGCTGTTTCTGGTTAATTAATGTTTATGGAAACGGAAGTCTTGTGTTGATATCATTTGTTTATCTATTAATAAGATGTATATTTGCATCATCAACCAAAGGTGTGTAACGATATGGGGAACATTAGATTAAAACAGCCGGTCGGGTCTTCACGGAAGAATAAAGCTGATTCCAAGCAATTGGACTCAAGTAAGGATTTTGTTTTGTCGGATGTCTCCAAAGAAGAACTCCAAAGAAGAAGAATACCTGTATATTCTTACCTGTTGTAATGCTTGAAAGTGCCTATCCGTTTCATTTCATTCAAAAGGACAAGGGAGATTCAAGCGGCCTCTTGTATGTTTTGTTATATCGGTTCAAGTCTGAAAAATCAAAATTAGTATACATTGTTCGCGTTGAAGAATATATGCATAATGTTTATGCAGTGAAGTTTTATCCTAAAAATCATTCGGCTTCGAAAGACAAATATAGGATCATGACCAATACGTATGAACCCAGGCGGATCATAAATACTTGTATCAACATCATGCTTTCAATATACCGGGACAATCCGAGAGCGTCATTCGGGTTTGTTGGTGCGAATGGATTTAAAGAGGATATTTGTTGTACGAAGCGATACCGGGTTTATTCGAGGCTCATTGCTACATATTTTAGTGATGAACATTTTTATCACAAGGAGAATATCGGAAAAAGTGCTTATATGCTTATCAATAGAATATCACTAAGTGAAAATCCGCGTTTGATTGCAGAGATAGAATCCTTTTTTGTGGAACAGTTTGACTATTTTGACTGACAGAAAGTGCATCGGCTTTCCGATTGCTGTTTCTGGTTAATTAATGTTTATTTGGGCGGTGGCATAGTGGTTTGTTGGGCGATGAGGGTTTAACTGGATAGAAAGGCAAAAGAAAATATGTACGATCTGTTATCAAAATATTTGTCGGGAGAGATTTCGGCGGAAGAAAAGCGAATCCTTTTTCGGCAGCTGAAGGAAGATGAGACGCTGCGGAAAGAGGCGGCCGGGATTCAAAACCTGTCGGCGCTTGTCGCTATGGCGAATGAAGATGGAACCGCTTCGGACAGGCAATATCGCGCGTTTGTCGGTATGCGGAAAAAGCGCGTGTGGCTGTCCGGCTTGCGCAGAGTGGCGGGCTATGCCGCGATTGTGCTCTTTTCCGTCCTGTCGACCTATCTGTTGATGACGTATGCGGGAGGCAAAGCGGATGAGCTTGTCCGCTATCAGGAGTTTTCAACTCCGGCCGGGCAGCGGGCCAAAGTCTTGCTGGCCGATGGCACGGAAGTCTGGCTGAACGCCAACACCACCTTGCGCTACCCCGAACGTTTCGCTCCGGAAAAGCGCGAAGTCGAACTGCACGGCGAAGCCTTTTTTGAAGTGGAAAAGGCCGCCGGGAAACCGTTTGTGGTCAAAACAAACAAAATGGACATCCAAGTCACCGGGACGAAGTTCAACGTGAATGCCTACGACACGGAAGACTGTTTTGTCACTTCACTGGTCGAAGGTGCCGTCTCCGTTTCCTGTGCGCACGACAGAAGCCGCAGCTATGCTTTGCAGCCCCGTCAGCAAATCGTTGTCTCTGACCATTCCTCCCAAGTCTCCCCGTTTGAGAACACCGATTTTATGTCCTGGAAAGAGGGCATTTTTATCTTTGACGATATGTTGCTGACGGATATCATCAAGAAACTGGAGCTTTATTACGACGTGTCGATCCTCGTGAAAAACACGAAACTCGGAAACTTCCGCTACACCGGCAAGTTCAGGCAACGCGACGGCGTGGAAAGCGTCTTGCGGAAACTCCAGATCGTATATCCGTTCAGGTATACGAAGGATGATGAGAAGAATCAGATTGTCTTACATTAAAATATAAGTAGAACATGAGAAACATGAGTTGTAAGGTCATGGCTTCAGCCGTGACGGTGGTATCTATGCTCTTCTTTTCCTGCGGGATGAAAGAAGAGCCGCTTGAAGTTGTCATTGAAAAAGGGTTGACAAGAGCGACGGAACAGGCCTTGTTGATGGCGAAAGTGTTGGAAACGGAGGAGGGAAAACTCCCGAAATCGATCAAAGACGGTCAGTTGGAAACGAGCGGGTATGGCTGGTGGTGTTCCGGATTTTATCCCGGCGAACTTTGGTACTTGTATGAGAACACGCCGACACCCGAATTGAAACGATATGCCGAACTCTATACGGCCCGCGTGGAATCGGCGAAGAACGTGACCAATAACCATGATGTCGGTTTCATGCTGAATTGCAGCTTCGGCAATGGATATCGGCTGACGAAGAACCCGGCTTACAAGGAGGTCATGCTGACGGGGGCGCATTCTTTGGCAACCCGCTACAAAGAGCATATCGGCCTGATCCGTTCCTGGGACTTCAACAAACAGAAGTGGCAATATCCGGTCATCATTGATAATATGATGAACCTGGAATTTCTGACCGTCGTTTCCCGTTTGTCCGGTGATGACACATTCCGGAAGATTGCGGTCAGCCATGCCGATAAGACAATGGAACATCATTTCCGCCCGGACTATAGCTGTTACCATGTCGTGTCGTACGACACCATAAGCGGATTGCCTCATGTGAAGCAGACGCACCAAGGCTGGGCTGACGAATCTGCCTGGTCGAGAGGGCAGGCCTGGGCTTTGTATGGCTACACTATGATGTATCGCGAAACAGGCAAGAAGGAATATCTCGGGTTGGCCAATAAGATTGCCGCTTATCTGATGAATCATCCGAATATGCCGGAAGACAAGGTCCCATATTGGGATTTTGATATGCCGGAAATCCCCAATACGACGCGCGATGCTTCGGCGGCGGCCATTATCGCCTCGGCATTGGTCGAGTTGAGCACGGTCAATCGGGATACGTTCGGGCAAAAGTGTTGGGATATGGCGGAACAACAGGTCCGTTCGCTTACTTCTTCGGCTTATCTGGCAGAGGCGGGAGAGAATTGCAATTTCGCCTTGAAACACTCTACCGGTCATTTTCGTGGAAATATAGAAGTGGATGTGCCGCTTACGTATGCCGACTATTATTATGTGGAGGCTTTGATGCGCATGAAACGGTTGTTGGATAAAAAATGAGCCTGCTTCGTGACCGGCTGCGTTTATTTGTGCGCGTCAGGCTTTCTACCGTTGGGACTTCCTGAAACAGATCTTGCAATAAGGTAGAAGTGTTAATTAGATTTAAATCAAATAGGCTTTATAGTGGTATGCCCGCCGTAAAGGGTTTAACCATACAAATACCGGAAAAGCACGATAAATGCCGGGAAAACATGTCTAACTAAAAAGAGGATGCCTATGATTTGAATGAAAGCAATTTTTATAGATAAAAAAACCGATCGGTGTTCCCGCACCGATCGGTGGTAAATCTAACACTCTTAGTCGTAAAAAAAGTATTAAATATGTAATTCGCAAAAGTATGAAAAAAAATACTTTACCCCTACATTTATTATGTAAAAGTAAATCCCGCAAAACGAAATGTGCTGGTCGTGAAAAACGAAACGCGCATTTTGGAGCAAAAACGAAAAGTGATTCAAAAGTTCCAATAGTAACCTTTTCGTTCGGGTTGTTCAACCAAAATATAAGCGCCATTCAAACAGCTTTCAAAAGGTATTTGAATGGTGCTTTTTCTTTTGATTTTCTTCTAAAATAAGATTGAAAATCCATTGATAATTCAGCAAAAACTTGTATCTTTACATAGTTGTTAGACGGCTTCTCTATGGAGTGATTCATCTGTTTTTTTGTACAACATGATGTCCGTGTAATGGGCGGAATAGTTCATGTGGGCGTTAAACTCGACTTTTTCACTGCCGATAAACGGGTTTCCGAGGGCGTTGTTTTTGCCTATCCAGTCACAAAGTTCGATGATGGATGACTTGTTTGAGGTGAAATAGATGTAGTTTGTACCTACAAGCGTTTGTAATACGTCCAAGTAATCGGATAGTCCCCAGTTCATCGTATAGGTGCCTACTTCGGTAGATAGATACGGAGGATCTATCAGGAACACGACATCAGGCATATCCTTATACTTGTTGAATAGTTTCTTGTAATCGCATGAAACGATCTCCAATCCATCCAGATAGTCGAGGCATGGGTTGTAATCACATTTTCGAACGGTGTTGTAGAAAGTTTCTTTCCGTAGTTCTTCCAAGTTGGTCGCATACTTCATGGAAAAGAGCAGGGAAGATGAGAGTGTGATGTAATCCACATATCCATATCTACGTTCTTCTTGCTCAATCAGACGCAGGATCGTTTCTTTTGTCTCTTTAGGCAAAGCTTTTTGCCGGGGTGCCAATGCCGCCAACGGACGGATTTGCGCAAGCAGTGCGTTGGTATGTGGAATGTTCTCCAATCTACGGCAATAGTTGTCGTAATCGTTATAGATAACAGTGGAATCCGGCTTTCGACACTTGGTTATATGTGACAGCAGGCCGGAACCACCAAACAGATCGACAAACAGAGCATTGTCCGGATAACGCTCCAATACTTTGATAAACTCTTTTGCGAACATTCTCTTTTGCCCCACAAACGGAAGCGGGGCAGACAAATATTGTTTCCTCATTTGCTTTTACTTTTAAAAAGGATTGCAAAAGTCCTTCTTTTCTCCTTGTTCGCTATGAAAAAACTATAATCTATGCTGCACCGGCTTTACAGTGTTTCTTAAACATTGAGGTCAAAACGTACCCCTTCTTTTCCGTCAAGTAGGGTACTGGTACGTTCCAAGTTGTTCTTGTAGATGTGGACATTGCCTAAATTGAGGGTAATGGATTTCAAAGGCAGGTCGATTTGCCGGGCCATCAAATAGAGATGATAAAGATCAGCGGGTAGCCCCAAATTGGCATCGCTGCTGCGCTGGTAGGCCGACAGGACCAGTTCTCCGCTGTCTATTTGGAACTGCACGAGGCTCAGGCAGGGGGCTTGGTTGCTTTCGGCATCGGTAGAGCCAAGAAACAAGACGTAGTTTTTGCTGTTGCGCTTTTCGCGATTGATACGTTCAATAAGTGGTGGTAACTTTTCCAGATAAGTCGGATAGCTGTTAATAAGTGTGGTTCCGCAGTAATCCCACCAAGAGATCCCGACTTCCCGGTAACGTTCCACATTGCGCTCGCCTTGCATGAACAGCCGGAGTTCCTGACGTAATTTCTTTCGGGCGATACTGTGGTCCTCGAAAATTTCCAACAGGTCACCAGGTGCAAGGCACAAGCGTTCGTTCAACAGATAACGGATGCCGCCCTTTTTATTCTCTTGTTCTTTTCCGGACATGATGATCCGGTTCAATAGTTGATGGTATTTGTTCATGGTGTACATTTTTTATCTGCATAAAGGTAGCATACAACAAAAAAGAAATATGTAAAGATTTCTTCCCTTTACTGCAAACACCTTGCATATATTCAACGCTCAAGCGGCTCGCAATTTTGGGATAGCCGCTTGAGCAAGGTATATACCTTGCGTTCACTGATCCGGTATTTCTCGGCCAGGTAAACGACAATGTAAGTCATTTTGTAACCTTCCTTTTTCATCCGGATATATTCTTTATACAGACCTACGTATGATACATCTTCTATATGGATACCTGAGTTCAACATCCATTCAAATGGTGTTTGATATAAATTTAAGACATCAAAGACTGTCATATTTCCTAATTTTGAAGTATTTTTGTGTTGCCAATCACATAATAAAAAACGAGACATCGCGACTGAAGGCTTACAGCCCCCGGTCGTGCGGTGTCTCGCATTTTTATTGTTAGTATGTGATTGGCGTCTTTACTAACGAGCCGGGGGCTTTCTTTTCTTCCCCCGATATCACAATTACTGGTTGTTCAGCTTCCCAAATTCCGGATCACTATACGGTGCGTCCAATATCTTGACATACGTTGGCATCGTGAACTCGGAGAACATACCGTTACGGTCGATAAATTCTACCCGGTTTTTAAGATAGGCCAGTTCTTCGTCTGTGAATGAAATGTCCGTTGTATCGGTGATTGCAGCAGCGTCAGTAAAGCCGATGTTGATTTGGCCGCTGCCAAGGTCTTTGACGACGATGCGCTTCTGGTCGGATTCCACGATGGCAATTTTGCTGTCGATCGAGATTTTCAGTTCCATGTTTTTGCGGGTGTCAAACTGGGGTAACACCGTGTTGAGTATTAAAACTCTGTCTTTTAATGTCAAGTTCATGTTGTCAAATATTTAAAGTTTATATGTTTGAGTTTATGCGTCAGCATCAGGCTCATATTGGCGCGGATTCCGATAACCGACGCAGATACCATTGACAAAGACAAACCATGTGTCGCTGTCGTCGATACGGACGGCACCATTCATCCCGCCTTTGATGTTTCCTTTCTTGCTTTTCGTGAAATAGCCGTCGGCATAGACATATCCATCGAAGTAGCCAGCCCATACAGTGTCCCCCGTCGGATAAGACGGGGAGTATTTGCTGGATCCGTAGATAGCAGCCGAGTTGGGGGCACGTCCAACCGCTTTTACACCGAAACGCCCGTCCGTCGCCGCATCAAAGACGACATCGATCACGCCATCATTGCCGGTCGAATATCCTAATTTGAGCGCACGGGATGTGCCGCCAAAGTAATTCGACTGGTCCCACACGAGCCGGTTGTTGACAATCGAGAAGCGACCGATCAATCCGCCTGTCGCGTTTATCTTGGAGGTATGGCATGTTCCGTCCTGTGTTACCCGGAACGTCCCGGATTCCGGCGTACTTCCACCGGCCCAAATACGGACCGAATCACCGGATGTTCCCCCTCCGGAGAAACCGGCGAGTTTGTTGCCGTTGGCATTGGTGATGTAGATGTTACCTTTGCTATCGACATTTCCATTGCTGTAGACCTTGAACGTCGCGTCATTGGCATTGGTGCCGCCTGACCAGATCCGTATGTCGCCACTACCGACCAACCCGGCGGAACCGCCGAAGGTCAGGAAGCCAGCCGCCGAGATAACGCCCCGGTCGATAGAGGCCTTCGTGTTGCCGTCGGCCGATGAGAGTTGCCAGTCGGAAGCGACGTAACGTCCACTCTGGCGGCCCTGCACGCAGACGCGCATACTGCCGGAATCGTTGTATTCGATCCACTGGTCGCCCGCGTCGTAAGGCGGGTAAGGGGTGGAAAGGAAGACGCGCCGCTTGCTGTCCGCCTTCACGTCGGCAGCATTGGCGGCAGCCCGTGCCGCATCGATGGCCTCCTTGTTGGTCACCTCCTGCCAGATATTGGAAGAGGGACCTACATACATCTTCAGTTCGTCGGTCGAGGTGTTGTACCACAGGTCGCCCACATGTCCCGGTTCCGTGCCCGACGGCCATGCGTTCCAGGGGTTCGATGATTGGTAGTAGGTATCAATCTTCCCGTCAATCTCGTTCTGCATGTCGAGGATATCCCGGTTGATCTGGTTGATCATCGTAACCGTCCCATACTTCGACAGGTCCGGCTTGTCGGTGATGTTCTCGTAGCCGGTTGTCCCGCTGGCAAAACGGATCACACCGCCAATCTCACCTATACCTAAGTTGAAGTAGGTGGTCCCGTCAGTCGAGACGATCCGTTCCACCGTGATGCGTCCGGGTAACACCTCCGTAAAGCCGTAACAGGTGACGAACGACCGCGCCCCGTCGTACTGGCTGCCTAACAAGCCCACCAGAAAGTAATAATAGTCACCTTCCTCCATGTCGTGCGGTTCCTCGGACAAAACGAACTCGCCCGCCTCAGAAGACTTGCTGCATTTGGCATATAGGTAGAGGCATCCGAAGTCGCTCAATGGCGGGCTGACATACCGGGGCAGGTCCCAGAACTTGTATTCCGATACCTTGTGCTCGCCTTTGATCTCGGAGATTCCGAGCGTCATGTGCTGGAGGATGGATTGCGGGGCGGTGAATACCTGTGTCGAGTTATCGTAGATAAAATCCGGATCGACCTTCCGGGGATTCGTCTTTGAATTGACAAACCGGAATTGCAGGTTCTCATGCCCGACCAGCAAAGACATCGTCCGCACCCATATCGGGTCGATTCCTGCCGAATAGTCTTTGATCGCCTTCTCCAGCATCTCCTGCGCTTCGACCGCATCGCGCCACCGGCGGCGGGTGTAGTGCATGGCTCCGGAATAGCGGTCGTCGTTTTTCACCTCATTACTCTCTATCTTGGATAGTTCGGAGGAGACGAAGCCCGCCACCGGCACGTTCGACAGCTCCAGCTCCGGCGAGTAAGGCCGGTTGATGTAGTCCTTGACTGCCGTGATTCGGATCCGTACCCCTTCGGGCTGGAACTGCGGATCGTCAAACAGGATATAACTGCCCGGCACCATCCGTCCGCCTATTTCGAGCCATTGCGATTTCGCCCAAATACCGTCCAGTTCGCCGGTGAAAGAGAAGGTCTCCTCTTCCTTATTATATAGGCTACGAGCGGCTTCGCGGAACATATCCCACGAGGCACCTGTTTGCGTCGCGTCGTCGCAGACGTATGCCGGAGGCAGCGCGATGTTGAAGACAGCGTATGTGTCGCCCACAGCCGGCTTTCGGTTTGCGTTTGGGATCGTGCCGCCCTCTTTCTCGACCGGAACCAGCTTGAAACGCCGTTCGGCATGAACGTAGCCGGTCATCTCCTCCGAGGTCTGCTCGATGTCGAACTCTTCGCCCGTCATCACGCCGGACTGGAAGATGAGGGTCGCCGTCTCGCCCGGTATGCGGCAAGCGGAATAATCCAGGTTGTCGGGGATGGAGCTGTCTATAATATCGTACAAATGGTTCTCCGTATCGACGGTGATCACTTCGGAAACCGTACCTACCCGTGAGGGGTAGATATGGGTACAGTCCAGGCTGTCTTCGTTGTGGTTCGCAAGCGGACGGTCGGCACGGGTGACAAACATTCCGTCCTTGTCAGTCATGTACCGCCTGCCTTCATATTCCAGTTCTTGGAATTTGGGTAGCAATAAGGCGGAAGCCCCGTAGACGGTCGGATCGATATTCCGCTCGCCACCCTGCACATACAGGATGGACGTCGGCGGCTTTTCTCCTTGGTTCTTCCGTCCGACACCGGTCTTGAACCCGTTGCCACGTCCATACGAGAGAGGAAGCGGATGGTCCTTGAACCGTTCCACCTTGCCGAAGTTGATAACCTTGCCGACAAATTCAAACTCCGTTTCCCACTCATCCGCCATTCTATTTAATACATCTATACAGAACTCATGGCTGAATGCCAGCGTCTTTTCCGGCGCGTCGATACAAGAGCCGACCGACCAGCCACCTTCGCCTGTATGGTTCATGTTGTCCACCAACAGTTGCAGGAAGAACAACGGTTTGCCGGTAAGCTGGAACTTCAGTTTAATCGGGATGGCCGAAAGGTGCTTGTACTTGACGGTACTAAGCTGCTCCCACCATCCCCCGAAAGTGGCAGTGTATTCGAGGTTGCGCGTACCGTGTTTCGTCAAATCTTCCGGTCGCCAAAGGGTATAGCGCTGCCCTTGGTATTCGATATGGCTGCCGACGGGTATCTCCACATGCTCCGTGAGGGAGAAGTAGAGATACACCTTGTCGCCCTGCCGGATGGCCCGGTAGCGGTAGCTGGAGTCATCGACGGGGAGGTCGAGGAGGGTTTCACCGTTTTGATTATATACGATCATCGCTCGATTGGTATTTGAATGTTATTCGAAAAAAGGACGCATGCTTTTTACGCTTTACCCAGTATGAGCGCTTTCAGTTCTGCCAATTCCTTTTCCACTTTGGATAGTTTGCGGAGTGTCAGCACATAGGCTTCTTTGTCGAAGTCGAATGTCAGACTGTCCGCCTTGGCATAATCGTAGTGTTCTTCAACCAACACCGGTTCGGTCTCGTTGTCGGTATATACAGACAACACGTCTTTACCAACCAATTTTTCTTTTACTTCAGCAAAAGACGTTTCAACCAGTGACAATACTAATTTTTCATTTTCAGCCTTTACTGAAAGGCACTTGA
>JAGBDR010000094.1 GCA_017937385.1 Parabacteroides sp. | reverse complement strand
GACATTGAAAAAATGCTATGCTATAATATATTAACAAATCATATTATCAGGAGGGCTATTATGAAAAAAAACTTGTGCTTATTTTTAATGACCGTGTTGCTTCTGTCCTCTTGTTCCTCCCATGAAAATGACGCGGAGAAACAAACCAATACCGACACAACTGCCGAAACGCAAGCGCTTGCCGAAGGAACAAACGCCGATACGGATGTGACAACCCAAGCCCCGTCCACGGAGATTTTTGACGATAACATCATCTATGTCCAAAAGGCATCGGTTCACTATTTAAACACGGCAGGTCAAGCCTTTGAACTTCGTTCGTATCAAGCCTTTCATGATCTCACGCAAGTGGAGCATACCACCCAAAAGGGAAAGTCTGATATCGTCGTGACGGTCGGCGGCGAAGAGAAGAAATTCGTATATGATCTGACAACGCTCGTTACCCTTGAGGGTGAAATCGTATCTGAAAGATCCTGCGACAGATACCGTTTAAAGAGCGGTTCGGGAAATTTAAGAGTCAATTACGACGGAACGCTGGAATATTTTGAGCTCTACGATCTCGAGGAAGGGAATGGCACGGTCAAGATGACGGATGAAAAGGCCAAAGAAATCGTGCGGGAGTTTTCCAAAGAGTGGTTCCCTGAAAATAACTTTGACGGCTATTCGCCTCATATTAAAATCGGCAAAGATTACGGATCGAGTGTTGCCTATATTCGTTACTTGCATGGCTACAGATGCGCTGATTCCTGCTACTTTAAAATTAACACGGACGGACAGGTATATGAGTTCGGCAATGATGACTTAGGCTCTTTCGATGCCTTTGATTACATTACCCAAGAGCAACTGGATGCCACGAAGCAGCGGTTGCTCCGTTCGGTCAGCGCTTTGGTTCGTCGCCCCGATGAAGACAGCATCCTCTTGACGATCGGAGATGACGGAAATCTCTATATGCAAGTCAATGCATCGGGCATGGCCTTTGGCGAGGACGGTATGTGGACCGAAAATATGGAAATGGTTGCTGAAACCTACTATGCCCGCGTGAATCCTTAACACAGAATACGAAAACCTCCCCGAGCAAGGGGAGGTTTTTCGTATAAAGATATTGGGCTGTGTTTTCTGCGAAGGTCAATGTTGGGTGATAGAAAGATAAATTGTTGTTTAGGCGGCAGTGCCGCCGGCCAATATCGCGTTGCACTCTCTAAGGCAAGGGTGCATCACCCGACAAGGGGGTGGTCTTGTAAATTGTTGTTTAGCGGCCCAAGGGGGTGCAGGGGCGCAGCCCCTGCACCTTATGATGATGGCCGGCAGTGCCGAGGGCGGCCGTGAGCGCCTCGGCGCGCGGCGGAAGCCGCAAGAAGATTTTTGACAAATAAAATCGCTGTTGATTTTTCCTTTTCTAAATCAAATTTTCCTTATAGAATAAGGAAGTTTTGCTTCGCAAAACAATTTTATCAAATTCAGGGCGCTCAAGGCCGCCCCCGAAACCGCCGGCCATCATCATAGGGTTCAGGGGGCTTCG
>JAGBDR010000012.1 GCA_017937385.1 Parabacteroides sp. | reverse complement strand
TTTCGGCATCTCTATATAGATTTCGTTGAGGGTTTCACTGAAAGGTATTTTCAACTCCCGATCCATGCGTACCACGTCCCAACGGTATTTATGGGGACGGGACGGATCCATGATGTAGTTCAGGACACAAACGACATACACTTTGTTGATCTGGTAGTTCCAACGACGGCGGACAATCTCGTCCGGCTCCTTCTGCAACCGCTCCTTCACGATCATCGATTGCTGTTGGATAGCAAACGAGGCATAGTACAGCACCCGGTCGGAGAAATACTTCTGGCGGCTCTTCTGCATCTCGACGATAAAGACTTCCCCTTTTTCATTTTCACAGAAAATATCGAACACCGCCCGACGTTGGTCCTGTTTCATGCCGAGCATTTCTACGTTGCGGAACGTGATGTCGACAATTTCTTCTTGTTGGATAACCTCATTGAGAAAGCTGATGATGAGATCTTTGCTTACTTCACTGCCGAAAATCTTTTTCCAGCCGTAGTCTGAGAATGGATTAATGAACTTTTCCATAGTCACTGTTTTTGGGATTAGACATAAATAATTTGTCACAAATATAAGGATATTATTCGGATAAGGAAATTATACAAACATTACCTCAAAGGGAATATACCGGTATCCCACATTTTTTGTATGTTTGTAGCAAGTTCCCAGGAAAACGAGTTACTATAAGCATAAAAGCAAAAACGTATGGACATAGAAAAAGATATTCCGAAAATTGACCTTCCCCAGGATTTCGCCATCGGGAAATTGTCGCAAAGCGACATCGGATTGCTGAACCTGTATGCGAATTATCCTTGTAGGCTCAAGGCGGAGATATTCGTGTTGTGCATACGGGGGGAATTTGAAGCGTCGATCAACATGACACGGCATATCGTAAAACCGCTCAGCTTCGTCACGATTCTTCCGGGAACGATTTTCCAGATACATCGGATCGAAGGCAATGTGGAAATCTATTTCATGGGATTTTCGTCAGACTTCGTCAGCCGGTCGAATATCGTCAAACCATTTCTGGACATCCTTTATCTGATCCGGGAACTGCCCATAGTCCAACTCGAAAACGAAACCGGTGCATTCCTGTTGAAAGATTATTTCTCGCTGCTCGAACGGACTTACAGCTTTTGCAGCCCGCGGTTGGGGACAAACGTGCTGAACCATCTGCATACAGGTATCCTGTTAGGGATAAACGCGATGTATAAAGACAAGACACAACCGAAAACAACGACCCCGAAAGCCGAACAGATCAGCAAGGATTTCGAACGGCTGGTTATGCAGAACTATACCACGCAACGGAGCGTTGCGTGGTATGCCAAAAAGCTTGGCATAACGCAGGCGCATCTCAGTACGATAATCAAACAGACGACCGGCAGGACCTGCGTCGACATCATCACCTCCATGGTAATCATGGACGCCAAAGCGCAACTGAAATCAACAACGCTTAGCATTCACGACATCGCCTATTCGCTGAACTTCACCAATATGTCGTTTTTCGGGAAATATTTCAAACGTCATGTCGGGATAGGGCCGCTGGAATACAGGAACAGTTAAAGGGGAAACTACTTGCCCCTTTTCTCCTCTACTTTGAAATAGATAAAACCGACAAGGGCAATCACAAATATACAAAAACAGACAAAAACCATATTACTCATATTCAATCCTCCTATTTCTTTGTATGCAACTTTTTCGTACGCTTAACGGAAACTGATGAAACGTCCCTCACAAGCAACAAACCGAAAATTAATATGCAACCGGCAAAAATGACACACACCAAAAAGTCTTCAAGCTTCTCTACTTGCCTAAATGTTGACGATAATAAGATTGCCATTGTCATATACTTGGCTATATCCATCAGCCATTTCCCAAACTCTTTTCTCATAGCAAATATAGGTATTATTTTGATAAACAATCAGATTCATCCGTTTATTTTTACGTTCCCCAGGTTTCCCGGTCCAGGCTCCGGTATTGGATCGCTTCCGCCAGATGGCGTGCTTCGATATTTGGAGAGGCTTCCAGGTCGGCGATCGTACGGGAGACTTTCAAGATCCGGTCGTAGGCGCGGGCGGACAGGTTGAGGCGCTGCATGGCGACTTTCAGCAAAGAGAGGCCGGCGGCATCGGGTACGGCATATTCATGAAGCAACTTGGAATTCATCTGGGCATTGCTGTAAATTCCCGCATGGCCGGCAAAACGTTTTTCCTGGATGGCACGGGCTTTCATCACCCGCTCGCGTATCGTTTCGCTACACTCGGAAGGGCGTCTGTCCGATATCTTCTCAAAGGGGACCGGCACAACCTCTACCTGTATATCGATCCGGTCCAGCAAAGGGCCGGAAACACGGTTCATATATTTCTGGACAGTGCCCGGAGAACAGAGGCAAGGGCGTTCGGGATGATTATAATAGCCACAAGGACAAGGATTCATGGAAGCGACCAGCATGAAGTTAGCTGGATAATCGACTGAGAAGCGGGCACGCGAAACCGTTATCGTCCGGTCTTCCAAAGGTTGGCGCATGACTTCGAGTACGCTCCGGTTGAACTCGGGTAATTCATCCAAGAACAAGATCCCGTTATGTGCCAAGCTAATCTCTCCCGGCTGCGGAAAAGTGCCTCCTCCGACCATTGCCACATTCGAGATCGTGTGATGAGGCGAGCGGAAAGGACGTTGTGTCATAAGGGATGTGTTCAGTCCAATCTTTCCGGCAACCGAATGTATCTTGGTGGTTTCCAACGATTCCTGCAAAGTAAAAGGCGGCAAGATGGAAGGAAGACGTTTGGCAAGCATCGACTTACCGCTTCCCGGCGGACCGATCAGAATCAGGTTGTGGCTGCCGGCGGCGGCTACTTCCATCGCACGCTTCACATTCTCCTGTCCGCGCACATCTGAAAAGTCCGCCTCAAACTGAAGCTGCCGGGCGTAAAACTCTTCACGGGTATTGACTACCGTTGGCTCCAAATCCCGCTTCCCGGCTATAAACTCGATCACTTCCTTGATGGTCGAAACGCCATACACTTCCAAGTTATTGACAACAGCGGCTTCCCGGGCATTCTGTTTCGGAACGATAAAACCTTTGAAGCCCTCTTCACGAGCCTTGATCGCAATCGGGAGGATTCCTTTCACCGGTTTCAGGCTACCGTCCAATGAAAGTTCACCCATCATCATATAGTGGCCCAGCCGGGAAGCATCCAGCTCTTCGGCAGCTCCTAAGATGGCGATCGCAAGCGGCAGGTCATACGCCGACCCCTCTTTACGGATATCGGCCGGTGCCATATTGACCACAATACGGTTACGGGGGAACTTGTAGCCACTTACCTGAAGGGCTGACACAATACGCTCATGGCTTTCACGGACTGCCACATCCGGCAATCCTACCAAAAAGAATTGAATACCTTTCGTGCAATTTACTTCGATCGTAACGACCGTTGCAGATATGCCTTGCACGGCGGCGGCGTAAGATTTGACTAACATAGTTAAAGAGTTATGATTTATAAGTTATGATTTACGAGTCCGGATAATTATGATTCATGAATAGTGACATTACATAAATCATAAATCTGAAATCATAAATCGTCCATCAGTTTTTCCAACGTCTGCTTGATCTCGACCCCATTATCTGTCTTCAAGATAATCTTCCCTTCTTCATCAATCAGGAAACAACGGGGCAAGGCGCTTACATTATATAGATCAACCAACTGGGTTGCCTGTCCTGCAGAATCGGTGACCAAATTCCAGTCAATGCTATCTTTGGCAAGGACTTTCCGAACTTCCGCCTGATCATCATCCAGACTGATCAATAACATATCAACTTTCTCTTTCGGATATTTCATAGCCACTTCATCCAAATAGAGATCTTCTGTCTGGCACATGTCACACCAAGGAGCCGTAAAAGCAAGCAGCACATATTTATTCGGAAATGAATCCAAACTGACCGGAGTCCCGTAAATGTTCTTCACATTGAAACCAGGCGCTTCGGCACCCAAAGCCGTCCTTTTGGCCCGCATACTGTACTCCTGTAACTTCCGTACCAGATAAAAGTCATTCAACTTCGGGCTCAGCACAGCCAACAGTTCATCCATCTGCCGGGTATCGTCAGGATAATTGAAATAATGTTGTATCAATACGGCTGAAGCCTCTTCATCCGGATATTTCTTGATGGCGGAAGCGGCCTCTTCACTTAACAAATGGTTCACATTCGCCAAATGCGAAACCACATCCGTTTTCTCAATCGAACTGTTGAGGCTTTCCTTATTTACCTTATTCAACTGATGGATCAGATCTGCCCGTTCCTTCAACAAAGGAGCCATTTCCTTCTTTATCGCAGAAAGACGGTCATTGATCCGCCCACCCTTGACACGCAACAAGGCAGGATAAGCGGCATCTCCAGTAATCGTCACCTTCTCACCCTTTTCCAGATAAGCCGTAACCCAATGGTTCTTATCGTCAAAGAAAATCGTCACTTCCCGAAAATCACCCTGTTTCTGTTCGATCAAGAATTCACCCGGCTTCTCACAGGTCACCGTATCCACGACTTTTGTATCTTCATTCTCGAAAACGGCATATAAGGTCTGATCCTCCAGATTAGAAAGTTTTCCCTCTATCCGGTAAGCAATATCCCCGCCACATGATGACAAAGACACGATAATTCCCATAACCAGGAATACATATTTTACCCTATTATACCTCATATCCCACATTAAAAGATAATTTGGGGTAAAGGTAGAAATAGATTTTAAATATTCCAACACTTATGCTAAAATTTATGTAAAAAACACAGGATGGTGGTATTCGGACCGTAGCAAGAAAAAATGTCTCCGGACAACAACAAGAATTGTTTTCCGGAGACATCAAAACTTTTAAACGATTCTCAATCAGAGCAAATCCAATTCATTTATTGTAAACTGCTCCTGCGCCATTTCTGTCATATCGAAACGTACATACCGGGCGGAAACAGGATTCTTGAAATAATGATACCGTTTGCTCGGGTCATTAATCAAATTACCGAACTCAAAACTTTCCACCGTCCGCCAGTTTTTACCATCATCGCTGACTTTAAAAGTACCTTTTGTCACTCCCCCTTTGAACTCTTTGCCTGTTTGCGGTCTGTAAGCAAACCCATTCAATTCCCGACTGCCACCCAGGTCTAAAGCAAGAAGGGACGGATGACCGCCTTCTTTTGCTTCCAACAGTTTCCAGTCTTTCTTGATCAATCCCAGGCGTTCACTGGACACAGCTCCCTTTTCGCCGTGTAAAACTGCCACGGCTTTCAATTCACAACGATCCAGCTGCACCGGTTCCGTATATTCGACGGATACTTCGGTCGGCTCTGTCCCGTCAGTCGTATAATAAATCTTATAACCGGCGTTCGGGTTTCCGGCAGCATTCTCGCCATGAGACTTCCACCCGAAATCCTGCAATTGGGGTTCGATCGTGACCATTCCATTCATATCCTGCCGGAAACTCAACTGAGGCGGGCGGGATTTGTAATAGTGGGCGGAAATATGACTGATTGCCGGAGTCAGACGAGATTTCAGCAGACGGAAACGAAGTTTGTCTGTGGTCACTTCCGGGAAACGCAGAATACGTTTATATCCGATATTCGTGGAAACGGCAATCTCTTTCCAGGCACCATCGATCCAGGCATCTACCGCATGTTCCTCTACCCGTTCACTATGAGTGGCGATGGCTTCCTGAAGCATGATACGGTTGATGGTGACAGGTGAAGGCATCGTAACGGTAAACTCCTTGTCTTTCACTAACAGGTAAGTATCATTCTTTCCATCCAATACCTCTTTCGGTCCTTTCGCGCCTGCCAACAAATCCGTGCCGTAAGTCTCCCGTATACGTTTACCGGTCTCTTTCAATGATTCCACATCTGCCGGAGAGAACTTACCATCCCGGTTAGGCGGTATGTTCAACAGGAAAGTAGAGTTGCCTCCAACAGCCCGTTCATACATATCAAACACGTCATCAGCACTTCTTACTTTCTGATGTGTATCGTCCCGATAAAACCAACCCTCGCGGATGGAAGTATTAGTTTCAGCTTGCTGGTAATGCAAATATTTTGCCTGATACAATTTCTCGCGATCGCCCAACACAGGGTCCGTCATATCGGCAAACTGTGTCATTGTATCCGGATCTGCCTGGTAAGGGATCACATTCCACTCCGTCGGGCGAGTCCCACCAGCCTCGTTTCCACACCAGCGAACATCTTCACGGCCGAATATCACAGCATCCGGAGCCAACTTATGAATCAGTTCTTTCCATGCCGGGTAGTTGTAAGTCTGTCCGCCTTTCCGTTTCGGATGCGCACCATCAAACCAGACCTCATGTATCGGACCATATTCTGTCAATATTTCAAACAATTGGTTCAGGAAGTATTCATTATAATCGTCCACGACAAACTCAAACTTCGTCTGATTGGCAAACGGTCTGCCAGGCACTTCGCGCGGGATGGTCCGTTTCGTATAAGAGCTCAGATTACCATAAAGCCCTTCCGGATTTTCTATCTGGTACAAGTCGGCCGGCGACAAATAGACACCTAACTTCAAGCCATATTTCTGGCAGGAGGTTGACAAGTCTTTCAGAATATCCCCTTTGCCATCCCGGAAATTCGTAGACATGATACCATGTTTCGTATAACGGCTCTGCCAAAGGACAAACCCGTCATGATGCTTCACAGTGATAATGACCATTTTCATGCCGGCCGCCTTCATGGCCTCACACCATTGATCGGTATATAGTTCTTTCAAATCGAAGATTTTAGGATCTTCTTTGCCATTGCCCCATTCCATCCGGGTAAATGAGTTCGGTCCGAAATGGATAAAAGCAATAAATTCATTCTGAAGAGCGGCCAACTGATTGGGAGTCGGCACCACATGAGCCGCTTTCTCCACTATAAGCTCCGGGCTATCCCCCTCTTCAATTTTAATCGTATTTTGAACAGGCATGCTCGACTCCTGCGTTTGAGAACAGGCCGTCAGGAGTATCGCCCCCAACAAAAAAGAATAGATTTTTTTCATGTACATGTATTTATATATGGTTACTTAATTATCAGAAGGTATTATAGCGCACATCAAGATAGATACGAAAAAAGCGCAGGACTTCGGTCCTGCGCTCTCTATAGCCGTTATGTATGTTATTACAATTTCGGACCAGCAGCCACCAAAGCCTTACCAGCTTCGTTGCCTGTGAACTTAGAGAAGTTCTTGATGAAGCGGGCAGCCAGGTCTTTTGCCTTTTCTTCCCACTGAGCAGCATCTGCATAAGTATCGCGCGGATCCAAGATAGCAGGATCAACACCCGGCAGAGCAGTCGGTACTTCGAAATCGAAATACGGGATCTTCTTTGTCGGAGCACTGTTGATAGAACCATCCAAGATAGCGTCGATGATACCACGAGTATCGCGGATAGAGATACGCTTGCCTGTACCGTTCCAACCTGTGTTCACCAAGTAAGCCTTAGCACCGGTCATTTCCATCTTCTTAACCAGTTCTTCGCCGTATTTTGTCGGGTGCAATGACAAGAAAGCAGCACCGAAGCAAGCGGAGAATGTCGGAGTCGGTTCCGTGATACCACGTTCTGTACCAGCCAACTTAGCAGTAAAACCAGACAAGAAGTAGTACTGAGTCTGTTCCGGAGTCAGGATAGATACCGGAGGCAATACGCCGAATGCATCAGCAGACAGGAAGATAACCTGTTTTGCGTGCGGGCCTTTGGAAACCGGCTTCACAATGTTTTCGATGTGATAGATCGGATAAGAAACACGTGTATTTTCCGTTACGCTCTTGTCAGCGAAGTCGATCTTGCCATCTGCTGCAACTGTTACGTTTTCCAACAGAGCGTCACGTTTGATTGCGTTGTAGATATCCGGTTCGCTTTCTTTATCCAGATTGATAACCTTAGCGTAGCAACCGCCTTCGTAGTTGAATACACCTTCATTGTCCCATCCGTGTTCGTCGTCACCGATCAACAGACGTTTCGGGTCTGTAGACAAAGTAGTCTTACCTGTACCGGACAGACCGAAGAAGATAGCAGAGCTCTTGCCTTCTTTATCTGTGTTGGCAGAACAGTGCATAGAAGCGATACCACGCAACGGGTTCAGGTAGTTCATGATAGAGAAGATACCCTTCTTCATTTCACCACCATACCAAGTGTTCAGAATCACCTGTTCTTTTGTCTTCAGGTTGAAAACAGTAGCTGTTTCAGAGTTCAGACCTAATTCTTTGAAGTTTTCAACTTTAGCCTTGGCTGCGTTGAAAGAGACGAAATCAGGTTCGCCGTAGTTAGCCAGTTCTTCTGCTGTCGGGCGGATGAACATATTAGTCACGAAGTGTGCCTGCCATGCCACTTCCATGATGAAACGTACTTTCAGGCGAGTAGCTGCGTTAGCACCGCAGAAAGTATCGACAACGAACAGACGTTTGCCAGACAATTCCTTGACAGCTTTAGCCTTCAAATCAGCCCAAGCTTCTTCAGAGCAAGGCTTGTTATCGTTTTTATATTCTTCAGAAGTCCACCATACAGAATCTTCGCTGGCTTCGTTCTTTACGAAAAATTTATCTTTAGGAGAACGACCTGTGTAGATACCGGTCATTACGTTTACGGCACCCAGTTCAGTCACCTGACCTTTTTCGAAACCTTCCAAACCCGGTTTTGTTTCTTCTGCGAACAGAACATCGTAAGACGGATTGTGCAGGATTTCTTTCACATCCTGAATTCCATACTTGCTTAAATCTAATGTAGCCATCTTGAAATTAATTTAATTGATTGACTTTTATATAACTTTTCTCTCTACTCGATTATAAAATGACACAAGGCGAATCCTCGTCGTTTTTTACCTTGCTGTTCCAGCGCCTTGTTAATCGCGGTACAAAAGTAATACATTTTTTCATAGCTGAGACCGTATTAAGGAAATTTTTCGGTAATAATTCTATTTTTCCATGCTCTTAACATAAACTCCTACCATTTTGTAACATAGAGTTTACAAATCGGTTACTTTTATCCAAAAATAGCATCCAGTTTTCCAGCATTCAGGTCTTCCATGATGCGCCGGAGGACGACGAGCAATGTGGGCAAATTATGCTTCACGATGTCTGTTATAATCTGTGGATCCACTGACAAATATTCATGCGATATTATATTACGCATAGCAAAAACCTTGCGCCAAGGTATTTCCGGATAATCAACCAACAACCGGCTCTTTGTTTCTGTATCTATTTGCTTCAATGTTTCACCGATAGTCTGTATTCTCATACAAGTAGCGTCAAACAAATCAGCCCCATCTGGAGTATGCAACAAATCATCGCAATGTTCCACATCGGCAGTCCGTTCAATAGCCAGCTCAACCCTTTGTATGACAAAAAGGAACTTATCTGTTACTTGGTCTTTACAGGTAGATTGCATCTTGTTCGATTTTACGCCGAAACAATGTACGCATTGTTTCATGCAAGGTTATTAAATCTATTTTTTGTCTGAAAAGTTGTTCCAAATCGTCTTTTATGTCCATCAATGTATAATAGCTCGTTTCTCTCAACTTAATAAACACATCAATATCACTCTTCTCATTCTGTTCGCCGCGAGCCACACTTCCAAAAAGGCCCAATGTCTCGATCCCGTACTTCTCAGCAGAGCGGGCCTTGTAGTCCTTTAACATTCCTATGATTTCGGCTGTCGTTTTCATTATCCTATTCTTTTGTTTCACAAAGATATAAATATAAAACAAGAAAGCCGCAAACCCTCGCGTCTTTTTTTCCGGGTTTGCGGCTTTTCTATCTAAAAACAACGTCTTTCGACGCGCTGTCTTATTTCACTTCCCAAATATCGTTTGTCATCAACAACTCCTGGAAATTGTGGTACTTCTTCTTGGCAGCGACTTCATCCAGTTGTTCATGAACCGCTTCCTCGTAGGTCGGAGCCTCCACATCCCGGATCACGCCCAACGCAATCGGAAAATCGGGACCTTCCATCAAGGCCAACTTCAGTTGCAACGTGTTATCCTGACAATGGGCATCATGGACCAGAATGTCCTTTTCCGTAATCCCGTTTTCGCCTAACTTGACCACTTTCAAACCGAATCCCTCCTGCATCAGTCCGAACTCCTTGTTTTCGCCGAACAGCATCGGTTTACCATGTTCCAGATAGATCGCGTTCTTGGCACGCCCTTCCTTTGAATAGACAGACTCGTGCGTTCCGTCGTTAAAGATCACACAGTTCTGGAGGATTTCGCAGACTGACGCGCCTTTATGTGCGGCAGCGGCTTTCAACACGGCCACCGTGCCAGGTGCATCCGTCGCAACGGCACGGGCGAAGAAACGTCCGCGGGCACCAAAACAGAGTTCCGCCGGACGGAAAGGATCTTCAACCGTTCCGTAAGGGGATGATTTGCTGACAAACCCGCGCGGAGAAGTAGGAGAATATTGTCCTTTCGTCAATCCGTAGATACGGTTGTTCAACAAGATCATGTTAAGGTCGATATTGCGTCGCACGGCATGGATGAAATGATTACCGCCGATCGCCAGCCCGTCACCATCGCCGGAAATCTGCCAAACCGTCATTTTCGGATTCGCCACCTTGAAACCGGTGGAAATCGCAGCGGCACGTCCATGAATGGTCTGCATGGCGTATGTATTCATATAATAAGGCAAACGACTGGAACATCCGATACCCGAAATAACGGCCGTATCGTGAGGAGCTACGCCCAACTCAGCCATAGCTTTGTGCAGCGAGGCCAAAAAGAAGTGGTCACCGCAACCCGGACACCAACGCGGTTGTCCTTTCTTGAAATCTTTTGCTGTATATTCGCTCATTGTCTTTACTTTCTTTACGGTTCTTACTTGTTTATTATTTCGGTAAACGCTTCGACCAGCTCGCTCACGACGAACGGTTGTCCTTTCACTTCGTTATACTGGTAAGGCACGAAGCCATCCACTTTCATGCGGAGATAACCGGCAAACTGACCGAGGTTTTGTTCGGCTACCACCACTTTCGGATAGCGTTTCAGCACTTCAGCTGTGTTCCGGGGCAGCGGGTTCAGGTTGACAAAATGAGCCAACGCCACTTTCTTGCCGGCAGCATTCATCTCTTCCATAGCCGAATAAAGATGTCCGTAGGTTCCGCCAAAGCCGACAATCAGCAAGTCCGCATCCTCCACACAGCCTTGCACTTCCACATCCGGTACCGGAATCTTGGCCACCTTTTCGGCACGCAGGCGGCACATCTGGTCATGGTTGTCCGGATCGGTCGAGATCGCACCGGTAGCGCTGTCTTTTTCCAGACCGCCGAGGATGTGCATGAATCCTTCCTGTCCCGGGATCGCCCAATAGCGGACTCCTGTTTCCGGATTCCGTTGATACGGTGTATAATGCTCTTTCATCTCCGGAGTGACATACGGCGGATTGATGGCCGGATACTCAGCCAAGTCAGGCAATTTCCAGGCTCCCGAACCGTTTGCGACGAAAGCGTCGGTCAGCAAGACAACCGGAGTCATGTGTTCCAATGCGATCTTACAAGCCTCATAGGCCGCATCGAAGCAATGCGTCGGAGAAGAGGCAGCCAGGACCGGCATGGGAGATTCGCCGTTACGCCCGAAGACAGCCTGCAAGAAGTCTGTCTGTTCGGATTTGGTCGGCAGACCGGTCGACGGTCCTCCGCGCTGCACATCGACAACGACAAGAGGCAACTCGGTGATCACCGCAAGGTTCATCGCTTCAGACTTCAGGCAAACACCCGGTCCGGAGGTAGAGGTGACAGCCAACGCACCGGCAAATGAAGCACCGATAGCAGTCGCACAACCGGAGATTTCATCTTCACATTGTACGGTTGTCACGCCCAAGGATTTATGTTTGGAGAGTTCGTGCAAAATATCGGTTGCCGGAGTGATCGGATAAGAACCGAGGAACAATCTCAACCCGGCCTTTTCAGCGGCTGCGATCAAGCCGTATGCCGTTGCCTTGTTACCGCTGATATCCATATATTTTCCAGGCACTTTCACCTTCGTCTCGACTTTATAGGTATGATCGACCGAGGCGTGCGTGTTGTGCCCATAATCATAACCGGCATGGATCACTTTGATATTGGCTTCCGCGATAGCCGGTTTCTTGGCAAACTTCTCACGCAGGAAATTCTCGGCAATAGACAAATCCCGGTTGAACAACCAGCACACCAATCCCAATGCGAACATATTGCGGCATTTCAGCATTGCCTTGTTGTCCATGCCCGTATCGGCCAAGCAGTCTTTTACCATCTGTGAGATCGGAGCGGCGATCACATCCTGCTTGATGCCCATCTCTTCAATCGGATTGTCGGTCTTGAAAGCCGCCTTTTCCAGATCGGTCTTTTGAAAACAATCCGTGTCGATGATGATGCAAGCCGTTGATTTGGCAAATTTGTATTGTGTTTTCAGCGCAGCGGCATTCATTGCGACCAGCACGTCACACTTATCACCGGGTGTAAAGACTTTTCCCGCCCCGATATGTACCTGAAAACCGGAAACACCCGTCAGCGAACCTTGCGGGGCACGAATGTCTGCCGGATAGTCCGGAAACGTACTGATGCCATTTCCCACCGTTGCTGAAATGGTCGAAAAAATGTTTCCAGCCAACTGCATTCCATCGCCGGAGTCGCCGGAAAACCGAATGACAACTTTTTCCAGTGTCGTTACTTTTGTCTGTTCAGCCATAGTATTATTTAAATTAGCATATACATTATATAATAGGGTGCAAAGTAAAGCATAAACTTTTTTCAAGCAAAATTTAAACCGGTCCTAAAAAGCAAATAAATAAATATCTATATGATTCGACGAAAGGCCGAAATGCCGGGAGATATACTCGTTGACCGGTTTTCCGCCATACATATAGACCCCGCTCTTGAACCCCGGATCGCTCTTGATCTTCCCCTGCACGGAACCGGCATCACCGAGCTGGAAAAGCATCGGGACGAAAACATTGCTCAAGGCCATCGAAGTGGTACGCGCCACCCGGTTACTGATGTTCTGCCGGCAATAGTGCAACACGCCATACTGTTCGAACACCTCCGGATCGGACGGACGAAGACAACAGGTGGTCTCGAAACAACCTCCTTGGTTGATACTGAGATCGATGAGCAAAGCACCGCGTTTCATGATGCGGATCATATCTTCGGCGATGATATACCGGCGGCGCGTATTGACATAGCGCATCGCCCCGATCACCACGTCGGCACTGCGGAAAGCGTTCTGCAACACATTCGGATGGAAAGTGGAGGTGAACAGGCCTTGCCCCAGCACCTGTTGGATGGTCCGGAGCTTGTTTATATCGTCGTCAAACACTTTCACGGACGCGCCCAGCGCCATAGCCGCACGGGTGGCGACAGTTCCGGCATTACCGGCCCCGATGATCACGACCTCGGTCGGCGAAACTCCCGGTATGCCTCCCAGCAAAATGCCTTTCCCGCCCTGCGTATTGCTCAGCAACTCGGAGGCGACCGTAATGGAAGTGGTCCCTTCGATCTCGGAGATCAGGTTCAACACCGGACAGCGTTGCCGATCATCCGCCAGCAATTCATAGGCGACGGCCGTAATCCGTTTAGCCATCATCAGTTCAAAGGTTTCCTGTGAGAAGGTGTTGAACTGGACAGTCGAAAACAACGTAGTGCGCGGCTTCATCATCATCACCTCGGTGATCAGCGGCGGCAGGATCTTCAGGATGATATCCGCCTGAAACACTTCGGCAGGCGTCGCCACAATCTCGGCTCCCGCTTCCGAATAATGGCTATCGGAATAATTGATCCCCAAGCCGGCCCCGGTTTCCACCAGGACACGATACCCACGGTCGGTCAACATATCGACCGCTTCAGGAGTCAGAGCCAGACGGCGTTCTCCTTCCACCCGTTCACAGGGAATACCGATCAGCAAGCGGTTGTTCACCTTGCCAAGTTCCTTCAATAGCTCCTGCGGGATATAAACTCCCTGTCCTTGTTTGTCCATACACTTAATCGTTGAAAGCCTATAATCGTGCTGCCAGTTCTTGTGCGATCTTACATACATCCTGATCGGTCATCATCTCTTCCGCATCGAACACGATCGCCGCCTTCGAATAAAAAGGTTCCCTTTTCTCCAGATTTTCAGCGATGAAACTCTTCAGCTCATCACCCGAACGCCCTTTCAGCACCGGCCGGGTGGATTTGCAAAGCTCCAGGCGTTTCGCCAGTTCCCCTACCGAGACCTTCAGATAAACGGTCTGCCCGGCCCCGTTCATAAACTCCATATTGTCGAAAAAACAGGGAGAACCGCCTCCGGTCGAGACGAGGACATCTTCAAAGGTTGCCACTTCATGCAGCATCCTCCGCTCGATATCCCGAAACCCCTCTTCCCCTCTTTCAACAAATAGCTGGCTGACGGTCTTACGGTAACGGCCTTCTATATAATGATCCAGATCGATAAACGAGAGTCCCAACTGCCGGGACAGCACCTTTCCCAGGGTAGTTTTTCCGGCTCCCATATATCCAATCAGAAATATGCGTTTCATACTTTATCTTTATGATTGTTTCCTGCAAATGTATGCTTTTTCCGCCAAGAACATCTGTTTTGTGCCGGATAAATTTTATCTTTGACCCCATACTTCTTCGGTTTCATGCCCAATGATCTGCCTGTCGACAATTGTCGGCAGGCCTGCCGATGATTGTCGACAAGTCTGCTCACAACTGTCGACAGGTTTGCCGACAATTGTCGGCAAGCAATCAGATGCAGAGGAAAAGCAAATGGGAAAGAAGCCGGACCGGGAATTAGTAAACAGAAAACAATGACGAAAAGCAAATATTATGTAGTATGGAATGGCATCACTCCGGGCATATACGACAACTGGAGCGAATGCAAGGCGCAGGTGGCCGGATATGGCGGGGCAAAATATAAGTCGTTCAGTACCCAAGAGGAAGCGACGAAAGCGTTTGAGAAAGGATACGAGCATTACCGGAAAACGGCCTCTTCCCCCAAAGCGGCTGCTAATTTAGCCCCGAAAGCGCCGGTCGGGAAACCGATCTGGGAAAGTCTTTGTGTGGATGCCGCTTGTAGCGGAAATCCGGGAGACATGGAATACCGGGGCGTTTATCCGCCGACCATGCAAGAGATCTTCCGGATCGGGCCGTTCAAGAAAGGGACGAACAACATCGGAGAATTCCTGGCTTTGGTGCACGGGCTTGCCCTACTGGAACAACAAGGCAACTCCCTTCCGATTTACTCGGACAGCCGGAACGCCATCAATTGGGTAAAGAAGAAAAAATGCAAGACACTCTTGCAGCGCGTCCCGGAAAACGAACCGATCTTCGACCTGATCGAACGGGCCGAAAAATGGCTCAACACCCATACCTACACCACTCCAATCCTGAAATGGGAAACTTCGGAATGGGGAGAGATACCGGCCGACTTCGGGCGGAAATAAATCGGGATAACGGCTTTTAAATCACCGTATATACGACAAAATAACTACCTTTGTAAAAATAACAAAACAAGATGACAGAAAAGAACAACTCTCAAACGTCAGTAGAAACGGTTGCCGATAATAATAGCCTGCCTACGCAGCAGTATATAGAGTCCCTCATTTTTAATATCCGGGGCCAACAGGTCATGTTGGATAAAGACCTGGCAACATTGTACGGTGTCGAAACCCGTGTCCTGAATCAGGCCGTAAAAAGAAATATAGAGCGTTTTCCCGAACATTTTATGTTCAGGCTGACAAAAGAAGAATGTTCAAGATCACAATTTGTGACCTTGAACGGTAAACGAGGAGAGAACATCAAATACCTGCCATACGCATTTACCGACAACGGAATAGCGATGTTGTCTGCGGTTTTGAAAAGCAAGACCGCCGTATCGGTGAGCATCAGGATAATGGAAACCTTTACCGCCATGCGCCGCTTTCTTGCCACTAACGCCGGAATATTCCAAAGACTGGATACAATCGAATATCATCAGTTTGCCCTTCAACAACATCAAGACGAGGCGGATAAACGAATAGAGGAGGTCTTACAGAGACTTGAAAAAAAGGAATCCGTCCCCATGCAGGGTATATTCTATGATGGCCAGATATTTGATGCACATACTTTCATATGTGACCTTATACGTCAGGCGGAACAACGTATTATCCTTATTGACAATTATGTAGATGATACCGTCTTTAAACGGCTTGACAAGCGAAGTCCGAACGTGAAAGCCGTCATATATACCAAGCAGATTTCTGCCACTTTACAAATAGACATAGACCGCCATAACGCCCAATACGTGCCTATTGAAGTCAGAATTGCCACCAATGCGCACGACCGCTTCATGATAATTGATGCCAAGGTATTTCATATTGGCGCGTCGATCAAAGATTTAGGGAAGAAAGTTTTTGCTTTCAGTCTGATGACTGAAGCACCGGATGAGCTCCTATCACGGATTTCCCGTTAGTTTCATCTTATTCTATCCCTCATAACCGATCATCCACCCAATCCGGATTCAGGCAACCTTTCACATCATATACCACGCTGTGTGCCTTGGTCAGTGCCGGAATGTCTAAAGACAGGAAATCGGTATGGGCGACCGCCAGGACGACAACGTCGAACCGTTTGTCTGGCAAAGCGGACAGGACTTCCAGGCCATATTCGCGCCAGACATCATCCGGACGCGCCCAAGGGTCGTAGACCGTCACGTTGATGCCGTAATCGCGGAGATAGCGGATGACGTCGCCCACCTTGGAGTTGCGCACATCAGGACAGTTTTCCTTGAAAGTAAAACCTAAAACCAACGCCTCCGCATTCCGCACCGGCACATCTTTCCGGATCATGCACTTCACGACACGTCCGGCAACATATTCACCCATCGTATCGTTGATACGACGCCCGTACAGGATCAGTCCCGGATGGAAACCGTAGTCCTGCGCCTTGCGGATCAGGTAGTAAGGGTCGACTCCGATGCAATGTCCGCCGACCAGACCGGGCTTGAATGGCAAGAAGTTCCATTTCGTCCCGGCTGCGGCCAGCACTTCGTTCGTATCGATACCGATCAGGTGGAAAATTTTCGACAGTTCGTTCATAAAAGCGATGTTGATGTCGCGCTGGGTGTTTTCGATCACTTTGGCCGCTTCCGCCACTTTGATGCTGGAAACCGGGAAAGTTCCGGCCTGGATGACCGACCGGTACAAGGCATCCACCTTTTCTGCCGCTTCGGGGGTGGAACCGGATGTCACTTTCATGATCTTCTCCACCGTATGCTCCTTGTCTCCCGGATTGATACGCTCAGGCGAATAACCGGCAAAGAAATCGCGGTTAAAGACCAGCCCGGACATCCGCTCTAAGATGGGAACACATTCGTCTTCCGTGATGCCGGGGCAGACTGTCGATTCATAGATTACGATATCGCCTTTGCCCAAGACCTTTCCCACCGTTTCACTGGCCGAATAAAGAGGGGTCAAGTCCGGGCTATGATGCAAATCGACCGGTGTCGGGACCGCCACAATATAATAATTGCACCCGCGAAGCTGTTCCGCATCGGACGTGCAGAACAATCCCGCCTCGCCCGCTTCCGGCAACCGGAAGAGCAACACGGACTTCAACAATTTGTCCGATACCTCCTGCGTCGCGTCGGACCCGGCCATCAAGGCTGCCACCCGTTCCCGCTTCACGTCATACCCGACCACCGGATAACGCGTTGCAAACAGCCGGGCCAACGGCAAACCGACATATCCGAGCCCGATAACGGCAAGTTTTATCTTTTCCATTTCCATCCCTTTTCATCTTTCATTTTCATTCCCAGACCAAGAATCCGCCTGCCGACAACATTTCCTACTGAGAATCAAACCGTTTGATTTACTTAGTAAATACAAACGTACAAAGATAGCAAGTTTTTCTATCCGTTCAGCATATCGTCCTTTTTTGGGCAAGGAAACAATATATGCGAAAAAGACATCAAACAAAGCCCCGAAGATGTCTTTCACCTCCGGGGCTTGTCTTGTGTATAGCTTTCGCCCTTCACAGGGGTACGGCTATTAGAACTTTTAATTTCAATATACTTTAGTATTATTAATATGAATCCGACCGCTTGTTCGCCTGTCACAGGGTAGTTGCCGTTGTTTCATGTAGAGACGCACGGCCGTGCGTCTCTACGGGAAACGGGCACGCGGCCAAACATTTTAGAATTATTTGATTATAAATTCATGCTTATTTTACGATTGCTTTCACAGCTTCTTCACCTTCAACAGCTACAACAACTACACCCTGAGGAGCAGCGATTACAGCGTTGTCGGAAGCCAGAACCGTGTTGGCTACTACCTGACCCAAGATGTTAGAGATAACAACTTTCTTGCCGGCAGCACCAGCGATTGTTACGTTGCCTTCGCCGGCGATAATCGTTACTTCAGAAGTAGCGATGCTTTCGTTAGCTGTCGGAGCATTTTCTTCGCCTGTCAGTTCTTCCAAATCAAATACCCAAGCTTCTGATGATTTCGGTGTTACAACAGGGATACCGTTGTGATATTTGATATATCCTCTTTTGTATTGCTCTGCATCAAAATCACCATCACTATCCAAATCGTAGTTGTACACCGTTTCAATTGTGAATGCGTCACGTTTTGCATCTACATAACGGAATGCGAATGTGCAAACCTTATCGTAATCAGGACAATTGGCAGCCAAGTCGATTGTATCATTTGTTGAAGCAATTACCAACGTATCGCCAATGTGTTTAGCCTGTACAAAACCTAAACGATAGTAAGGTGCATCTTCTTCATACATTTCATAAGTAAACTTATTCTTCAATGTATTTTCGCAAGCCTTAGCTGAATCTACCAAGTTAACCAGATAACGGCCTTCTACAAATCCACGAGTAGCTTCTGCATGCGCACAATCATCTTTTCCACAAATCGGACAATATTTGCCAGCCGGAACAATCTTAGCATCTACGGCTAACATATACTGCGGACGGTAAGTATTTGCATGGAATGCCGTATCAGCCAACATAGCCGGTCTCATCTTTGCAAACTTAGGATCATAAATATTCTCCATACCCAAGAAGCCTTCCAATACTTCATCTTTTACTTCTAACAGTTTGCCTTGTTCATACAAAACGTAGCTCGGATCGTCGTTACGGAAGATCTTGATTGTATCCAACACACCATTGTCTGAGAAATCTGCACGATACTGTAATGCGTCTGCATCTTTGATGATGAACAGATCGTTCTGTACCAGTGCATAAACGTCTTTTGTTTTTACCAATTCCGATACATTGAATGCGCTCAACAGCTTTTCAGCCAAATTGCAGAATGATCCGTCATTTACAAAATGATACTTGTCATCTTTTTCTGTTCCAAAAATTTCTTCACCATCGAAGAATACAATATTATATGTATCAGCTTTCTTATTCTTAATCAAGAATTCAGGAGCCTTTGTCAAGTTTGTATTAGCCCCAGCTTCTTTTGCGGTAGCCAATACATAGCGTTCTTCTTTTGCATCGTAATACAAAGCCTTGCCGGAAACAGCTTCAGTGATTACATATTGAGTAAAGCTTACCACATCTGTTTTCTGTTCTTTCACACCATTGGCTTTGTCTTTCCAAGCTGTATAAGTGTTACGAATTTGAACTGTCTGATGTTTGTTATCATCCAAAGTATTCGGTGTCAAACGGAATTCTACGGCTTCCCCTTTATCTGCAGTGAATTTCAGAACACCAGCAGCATTCTTAGACAGATAAATAGTATCTTTTGTCGCATCAACCGGAGCACCAATGAAGAATGCTTTTTGTTTCAACTGATCGTTTGTATAACCATGCAAGTAACCTTCTACAGATTCACCCGGAGTACCCACTTCCTTAATTGTCCAAGTGTCTTCTCCATTGGAATAAACACCTTCTTTTTCTGTCAATCGCAGACCCGGATAAGGAAGAGTCTTACCTGATTCACGGTTAACAAATACTTCAGCTTCGTCATTCCATAACCATTGTCCTTCCGGATAACCTGTTGCAACCTGTGACGGAGCTACGAAATTTGCCTCACAATCAGGAGAAGCGATCTTGTCATTCTTGTAGATTTCCCAAAGTTTGCCGATGAAGATATCATTATCTACAGAGTTGCCTTTACCGAATTTCACATACGTGTTATTGGCATTTGTCGAACCGTCTGCCGTGTAATCAGCAACACCGGCATTTGTATCTGTACTTGTTGTTACATAATAAGTGCCGTCAACACCGGATACAACCAATTCATACTTATCAGTACCATTAACAGCTACCACTTCCAGCGGTTCGCCTTTTACTGTAGCCGGTTTAGTGATTGTAAATTCGTCTGCCAGAATATTTTTAGCAGCAGCATATTCCTTTTCATTCAAAGCCGCAAATTTGTAACCGGCTTCTTTCAATGAATTGGTAATATTACCCCACTTGTCTTTCAACAAGACGATACGTTTTTTGCTGTCTACTTGATACAATTCAACCAGACCATCCTTATCTTCGTCTTCAGCTTTCAATGTTACAGCAAATACATTTCCCTTAGCATCGTAAGAAACCGGATCTTTGTCATCGATTGCACCATTGCTTTTCAACGGCTGATAGCAAATATCCAAATCGAAGCTGCCATCGTTCCATTCGTTCAACTGGGCTGAGGTCTGTTTCTGCGGTTCAACTTTTACCAAATCATACCACCAAGCATTTGTACCACCTGTTGTCCCTTCAGAAACTTCGCCATTCATATCCCGAACTCGCGTTCATAATAAACCTACTGGCAGCGATGGGGGCTTACTGCTTCTTCGCAACCAAGCCCGAAGTTAACTTCGACTACGAGGTGCCACAATCGAATGGTCAGCTTGTTCTCTGGTAATAAGCACATAATCATAAAAAAGTCAAGTGGCATCTT
>JAGBDR010000011.1 GCA_017937385.1 Parabacteroides sp. | reverse complement strand
TTTGCCTTCTTCTTCCTAAAAAGTGCGGGTCAAAAATGAAATCACCTATATGAGTGAATCTCTTTCTTTTATTAAAATATATCAACTGCCTTTATTTCAATATATTATAGCAAATCGGGCTTTTGGGGTGCGGATTTAAGGTATATTTAAAAGAAATAATACATCCTACGAAAATGGCTCTCATCTGCTGAGTGTCTTGTTAGATCAGACTCATTAGATTTGACATATTTTTATTGCGTTTTTTTGTGTTTTATATTTAGTCCTATCAGAACTATGGTTCTTGGATATCTTATATCCGGTTCAAAGATATGATTTTTTTTATTTCGTTGTATGTTTTTTGTTTAAAAAAATTGCATTAAATCCAATTTTAACAATTTTGCTCTACCACCTCTGGTAAATATCAGGTATTAGAATCTGCGTTTTTCTGTAAAAAGCCACTTATGATTCATCTTTTGATCGTGTTGATTGTAAAAATTTCAAATTCATTATATATAATTCTTTACAAAAGCATGAGTTCTGATAGAACTAATCCCCTTTCCCGAAACAACTTGTCCTTTTTAGGGGAATTCATTCGACTTTGAAATCGGACAATGCTTCTGCTGTAGCGGCATTGATTTTCTTATCCAGTATATAGATTCGGTAAGATAGGCTCAATTCTTTGTCGGGCATCAAGGTGAATGCTTGTTGCTTGGTTGGCGAGAAATTCCACATGACATCGCCGGCGGGTTGGTTGACGGTCTTGTCCCATACGCGCAAAGGTTCGGGGTAGTTCAGGTTGGAAGGGGCGGTGACGATCAGTATGCAGGCATTTTCGTTTCCGGCTTTTCCCTGGAAATAGCACCAACGGGCTCTTGAACCGTCAGCCTTGTCGCGGGATAGGCCTTCCGAAGTGAGCATTTCGGCTGTCTGGTCGTTCCAGTCCTCGCGCGTACGGATACATATACCGCCATAACGGTAGGCTTCCAGGGTGATCGGGCTGGAACCGGCGAGGCGGACTGTGGTGTGATAGTCGATGTAATAGCCGGGCAAGGAGGTCGTCCCGATGTTGATCTCCAAGCGTTCGTTCATTGCTACTTTTTCGGCGGGAGAATCGGGGTAGACCACATGATCCAGCGTGGCGACAAATCCATTGTCGGATACACGTTCGAAGTTGCGGAAGCGGACTGTCCCCTGTTTCTTGTGAAGATTCCAGAAATCGATCTCTTTGCCCTCGAACGTGGTTTTCGTCCAGGCGTACCACAAACCGAAATGATGGCGATGGTCGGCGGGGGAACAATGGGTCATCACTTCACCTCCCAAAGTCTTCAAGGGATGGATGAAACCGCTGCGTTTATAGACCGAATCGACACCCGGAGCCGGATAGATCGTGGCATAGTTGTATGAGAACAACTGTTTGTCTCCCATCCTGTATTCCAATGCTTTCCCTGTATCGCGAACGGAACAGGATGTCCGGGAAGGCCGGCATGAACCGATGAGCAGAGAAATCAGAAAGGCACCGATAGAAATAATAGCTGTTTTCATAATCTGGAAATTAATAATGTTCAGTTATCCGGACCCAGGTCCGTATCGGTTACAAAAAAACGATTTTTTTTCATTTCATACAATATTTATATCAGGCGAACGCCATTTTTTATGGGGTAGCAGTTTCGATTTTTTATTATTTCTTTAATCGTTTGCGTGATATGGTGATTTAGCATATCTTTGCCAAAGCAATCATAAGAAGTCGAGATATTTCTAAACACAATTAAATAACTTAAATTATTATCTTATGTGGTTACTTAATTCTTCTATCGGGAAGAAGCTGATAATGAGTATATCAGGACTCTTCCTAATTCTGTTTCTACTGTTCCACTTGTGTATGAACATAGCGGCGGTATTTTCTGGTGAAGCGTATAATGTGATTTGCGGTTTGCTGGGATCCAACTGGTATGCTTTGGTCGGTACATTGGTGTTGGCTGCTGGTGTGGTGGTGCATTTTGTGTATGCTATCATCCTGACTCTGCAAAACCGTAAGGCTCGCGGTAATGACCGTTATGCGATCAATGCCCGTCCGAAAGGGGTTGAATGGGCTTCTCAGAACATGCTTGTTTTGGGGTTGATCGTCATCCTGTTTATGGTTTTGCATTTTACACAGTTCTGGTATAACATGATGTTTGCCGAATTGATGGGACATCATGAAGTGACGCTGGGCGGTGCGGCTATCGCTACGACACACGGTGCAGAATTTATCGACTATTTCTTCAAAGGCAATATCGTGAATACGGTATTGTATCTGGTGTGGTTTGCCGCTTTGTGGTTCCACCTGACTCACGGTTTCTGGTCTGCCATCCACACGATTGGTTGGAACAATACCATTTGGCTGAACCGTTGGGAATGCATCTCTAAATGGGTGGCCACTATCATCTGTGGCTTATTTGCCGTTATCACGGTCATCTTCTTCCTGAACGGTGTAGGTGCTTAATTTCGGATATTATTTTTTTCAATTTGAAAATAAAACATTATGACTCAAATAGATTCTAAAATCCCTCAGGGCCCGTTGGCTGAGAAGTGGACAAATTATAAAAATCATCAGAAATTGGTGAATCCCGCAAACAAACGCCGTTTGGACGTGATTGTAGTAGGTACGGGTTTGGCTGGTGCATCTGCGGCTGCCTCTTTGGCCGAAATGGGATTCAACGTGTTGAACTTCTGTATTCAGGATTCTCCCCGTCGTGCACACTCTATCGCTGCACAGGGTGGTATCAATGCT
Source organism: Parabacteroides sp. (assembly GCA_017937385.1). Lineage (GTDB taxonomy): Bacteria > Bacteroidota > Bacteroidia > Bacteroidales > Tannerellaceae > Parabacteroides. The sequence continues at coordinate 63,153 of JAGBDR010000011.1, read as the reverse complement.
GCAAAGAATTACCAGAATGACGGTGACTCTGTTTACCGTCTGTTCTACGATACGATCAAAGGGGGTGACTATCGTGCCCGTGAAGCGAACGTATATCGTCTGGCCGAAGTTTCCAACAACATTATCGACCAGTGCGTAGCACAAGGCGTACCTTTCGCTCGTGAATACGGTGGTCTGTTGGATAACCGTTCATTTGGTGGTGCTCAGGTATCACGTACGTTCTATGCCCGCGGCCAGACGGGACAGCAGTTGCTGTTAGGGGCTTACTCCGCTTTGAGCCGTCAGATCGGCAAGGGTAAGGTAAAAATGTACACCCGTCATGAAATGCTGGATGTTGTCAAGGTGGACGGCCGTGCCCGTGGTATCATTGCCCGTAACTTGATCACCGGTCAGATCGAACGTTATGCCGCTCATGCCGTAGTTGTGGCAACAGGTGGTTATGTCAATACATTCTTCTTGTCAACCAACGCGATGGCTTCCAACGGCTCTGCAGCATGGCAGTGCTACAAGAAAGGTGCCTACTTCGCTAATCCTTGTATGGTACAGATCCACCCGACTTGCGTACCGGTGAAGGGTGACTTCCAGTCTAAACTGACTTTGATGTCCGAATCACTGCGTAACGACGGTCGTATCTGGGTTCCGAAGAAACTGGAAGATGCAAAGGCTTTGCAGGCCGGCACCAAGAAGGGCAAGGATATTCCGGAAGCAGACCGCGACTATTATCTGGAACGCCGCTATCCGGCATTCGGTAACTTGGTTCCGCGTGACGTGGCTTCACGTGCCGCCAAAGAACGTTGCGACGCCGGTTTCGGTGTAAACAGCACAGGTTTGGCTGTATTCCTGGACTTCTCCGATGCCATCAACCGCCTGGGCAAGGAAGTGGTTAAGCAGAAATATGGTAACCTGTTCGATATGTACGAAGAGATCACGAACGATGATCCGTACGAAACACCTATGATGATCTATCCGGCTCTGCACTATTCAATGGGCGGTCTGTGGGTAGACTATGAATTGATGACTTCTATTCCGGGTCTGTTTGCCATCGGTGAGGCCAACTTCTCCGATCACGGTGCAAACCGTCTGGGCGCTTCCGCTTTGATGCAGGGATTGGCTGACGGTTACTTCGTGTTGCCTTATACGATCCAGAACTATCTGTCCGACCAGATCCAGGTGCCGCGTTTCAGCACCGATCTTCCTGAATTCGTCGAAGCCGAAAAGGCAATCAAGGCCCGTATCGAAAAATTGATGAATATCAAAGGTAAGGAAACGGTCGATTCCATCCACCGCAAGTTGGGTCATATCATGTGGGAACACGTCGGTATGGCACGTGACGCGGAAGGATTGAAAGAAGGTATCCAGATGTTGAAAGATTTGAAGAAGGAGTTCTGGAGCAATGTCAAGATTCCTGGAGCAGCCGGTGATTTGAATACGGAACTGGAAAAGGCATTGCGCGTAGCCGACTTTATCGAGATCGGTACGTTGATGGCACACGATGCTTTGGACCGTGCAGAGTCTTGTGGTGGCCACTTCCGTACGGAACACCAGACCGAAGAGGGCGAGGCTTTGCGTCACGACGACAAGTTCATGTATGTATCTTGTTGGGAATACCAAGGCGACGACAAGGATCCTGTCATGTTGAAGGAAGATTTGAACTACCAGTTCGTTGTTCCTCAAACACGTAACTACAAGAAGTAATAATCATCAATTTCAGAAAAAATTAGAATCATGGATAAAGATATAAGTGTAACACTTAAGGTTTGGCGTCAGAGAGGTCCGAAAGAGAAAGGACAGTTCGAGACATACAAGATCGAGAAGATCAATCAGAGTGTATCTTTCTTGGAAATGTTGGATATCTTGAATGAACAGTTGGTCAACGAAGGAAAGGAACCGATCGTTTTCGACCATGACTGTCGCGAAGGTATCTGCGGTATGTGTTCATTGTATGTAAACGGACATCCACACGGACCGGCTACGGGTGCAACGACTTGCCAGCTCTATATGCGTCGTTTCCACGATGGTGAGACAATCACGATCGAACCGTGGCGTTCTGCCGGTTTCCCGGTAATCCGCGACTTGATGGTAGACCGCTATGCTTACGATAAGATTATGCAGGCTGGTGGTTTCGTTTCGGTCAATACCGGTGGCGTACCCGATGCCAATGCGATACCCATCTCCAAGAAAGATGCCGATCTGGCAATGGACGCGGCGGCTTGTATCGGTTGCGGTGCTTGTGCGGCAGCTTGTAAGAACGGTTCGGCTATGCTGTTCGTCTCAGCAAAGGTCAGCCAGTTGGCACTGTTGCCTCAGGGTAAAGTGGAAGCGGCTCGCCGTGCCAAAGCGATGGTGGCCAAGATGGATGAACTGGGCTTCGGTAACTGTACGAACACTCGCGCTTGCGAAATGGAATGTCCGAAGAACATCTCCGTCAGCAACATCGCCCGTCTGAACCGCGAGTTCATCTCTGCGAAGTTGAAAGACTAATACATATAATATATGTATACAGAAAAAGCCCGTTGCCGATGGTGACGGGCTTTTTTAGTCGTTTAAGGCCACAAAAAAGCCGCACTCCCTATAATAATGGATGCGGCTTTTTTGTTGCTCTCCAAAGAAACAGTCTCCCGATTCCCTCCCTGAAAAGGCTTGTTAACCTTAGATCTAAAATACTATGAAAAAAACTCGTTGCAAATATAATGTGCATTTACTGAATACGCAAGCGTTTTCAATTGCATTTTGTTGCTAATTTGCCATTTTTTATTTCAATTTTGACACTTTGTGTGAATTTGCATTGCGGATTATGTCAATAATCTGCCGGTTCAGGCATTAAAGAGTTGCCTTGACATCCGTTTTCTATCTGGAATTTTCCGGGGATGGAATCCATGATTTCGAACAACGCTTCGACCGTTTCCGCACGTAGCATGGCGACACGTGTCTGTTTGAAATCGGGAATCCCCTTGAACAACGGAGTGGCGGCCAAATGCCGACGGATATGAAGAATCCCCCTTCGTTCATCCAAACGTTCTACGCTTTGCTCTACTTGCTTTTTCAGGATATCCAAATACCAGGAGAACGGTTCGGCAGGTAGTGGTTCGCCTGTATTCAAATAGTGTTTCACTTCCCTGAAAATCCAGGGCCGTCCGATACTGCCCCGTCCGATCATCACGGCGTCCACGCCATATTGCTCGAAACGTTGTTTGCAGATCTCAGCGGAAACCACATCGCCATTCCCGATGATGGGGATGTGCATACGCGGGTTGTTTTTCACCTCGCCGATCAATGTCCAATCGGCTTCACCCGTGTACATCTGCGCTCGGGTACGTCCGTGGATAGAAAGAGCGGCAATGCCGCAATCCTGCAACTGTTCGGCCAGCTCCACAATGATCCGGTTGTCGGCATCCCAGCCCAAGCGGGTCTTTACCGTGACCGGAATGTGTACCGCTTTGACGACTTCGCGGGTAATCTCCAACATCAGCGGGATGTTGCGCAACATACCGGCACCGGCTCCTTTACCTGCCACCCGTTTGACCGGGCAACCGAAATTGATATCGAGAATATCCGGACGAGCGGCTTCACAAATCTGTGCGGCTTCGACCATAGTCGGCACATCGCGGCCGTATATCTGGATGGCGACCGGACGTTCCTCATCCGCCACGTTCAGCTTTTGCTGCGTCTTATTGACGCTACGGATCAAAGCGTCTGCCGAAACAAATTCGGTGTACACCATATCCGCACCGAAACGCTTGCACATCAACCGGAAAGAAATATCTGTCACGTCCTCCATCGGCGCCAGGAAGACAGGGCGTTCGCCTAAATCGATTGTTCCTATTTTCATACCTTCTTATTATAGGCCACAAAAGTACGATAAATCACATGACAGAAGTCAATTCAACACTCAACCCCAACGCGGAAGCGATGCGATAAAAAGTAGAAACCTTTGGTTCTGTTCTCCCAGTCTCCACACGGGAAATGTAAGACTTGTTGGTCCCTATCTTTTCGGCAAGCTCAGCCTGGGTCATATTGGCTTTTTTTCTTGCTTCCTCAATAATCTGTCCAGTAAAGAAAGCATTAGCTCTATCTTCGGCAGCCCTACGTTCCGGAGTCCCTTCTTTGCCAAACACTGCATCCAACTGCGCATCGACATCAAACATCTTTAGTTCTTTTTCGCTCATAATATTCTTTCTTTAGTCTTAATGCTTTATCAATTTCTCTATCTGGAGTTTTCTGTGTTTTTTTCTGAAAGCCATTGAATAATATAACAATGTGTCCTTCATCATAACAGAAAAAAATCCGGTAGATGTTACCTTGCCATTCTATTCTTAACTCATATAAACCATCTTTGAGAAACTTAATATACTTTGCCGGTAACCTATCTTGAGTTTTTAATAAAAGTAGGCCATACAAGATTTTTTCTTGCGTACCTTTATCCAAGGCATCAAAAAAGTCTTTATAGTAGTTCTCGTATGCTACAATCTTTCTGGTCATACGACAAAAATAGAGAAAGTTTATCAATTGAGCAACTTCTCTACTTGTTTTTGATTGTTGGTAATTCCGGATTGGTGTTCCGGCAGGCGGTCACTCCTTTCTTAAAGCCTGCATTTTAAGGTTATTACTGTTTACAAAGGTAGTGAATAATCGGATAGCTATACCTATTTAGGAGGGGAAAAAATGAAACTATTCTTTTTTATCCTCTATTATTTCTACCTTTGCAGACAAACCAGTAAAAGTATAAGAACTTGAACGAGAAAGAATTTGAAATAATGGCGCCGGTCGGTTCGTATGAATCGTTGATGGCGGCTATCCAAGGTGGGGCGGATTCGGTCTATTTCGGGATCGAAGGGCTGAATATGCGGTCGCGCTCTTCCAATAACTTTACGACAGACGACTTGCGCAAGATTGCGACGATCTGCCGGGAGCACGGGCTTAAAAGTTACCTGACCGTCAATACGGTCATTTATGGGGAAGACCTGCCGTTGATGCGTGAGATTATCGATGCGGCGAAAGCGGCGGGTGTTTCGGCAATCATTGCGGCGGATGTGGCGGCGATGAGCTATGCCAATAGCATCGGGCAGGAGGTGCATCTCTCCACACAACTCAACATCTCCAATGCGGAAGCGTTGAAATTCTATGCCCGGTTTGCCGATGTCGTCGTCCTGGCGCGTGAGTTGAACTTGAAACAGGTACATGAAATCTACCGGCAAATCGTTGACGAACAGATAAAAGGGCCGAAAGGGGAACTGATCCGCATCGAGATGTTTGCCCACGGCGCCCTCTGCATGGCCGTTTCCGGCAAATGTTACCTGAGCTTGCACGAGATGAACGCTTCCGCCAACCGGGGCGCCTGTATGCAGATCTGCCGGCGTGCCTATACGGTCAAGGACAAGGACAGTAATATCGAATTGGATGTCGAGAACCAGTATATCATGTCGCCGAAAGACCTGAAGACGATCCATTTCATGAATAAGATGATGGATGCCGGTGTGCGGGTATTCAAGATCGAGGGACGCGCCCGCGGTCCCGAATATGTCCGTATCGTGACGGAATGCTATAAGGAGGCCGTGCGCGCCTATTGCAACGGCACGTTCGACGAGGCGAAGGTGGCCGCGTGGGACGAGCGTCTGCGGAGCGTGTTCAACCGGGGATTCTGGGACGGCTATTACTTGGGGCAGCGGTTGGGCGAATGGAGCAGCAAATACGGGTCGGGCGCGACCAAGAAGAAGGTCTATGTCGCCAAAGGAATCAAATATTTCGACAAGATCGGCGTGGCGGAGTTCGAAATGGAGTCCGGCAGCCTGAAAACGGGCGATGAGATTCTGATTACCGGACCGACGACGGGCGCGGTCATGCAGACGGTCGAAGAGATCCGCGTCGCCCTGAAGCCGGTGGACGAAACGGTCAAAGGCGAACGCTTCTCCTTGAAGGTGAGCGAAAAGATCCGCCCGTCCGACCGGTTGTATAAAATGGAAAAAGTTCAACTTGAAAAAGTATTGGAATGATGAAGAAAGAATATCTCTTTACCTTGACAGACAAGGTTCGCGACTATGAATGCGACCTGCAAGGAGTGGTCAACAACTCCAACTACCAGCATTATATGGAGCACACGCGCCATGAATTTCTGGAATCGCTTGGCGAAAACTTCGGGAAGATGCACGAGCAAGGGATTGACGGATTCGTGTCGCGGGTGGAGATCCAGTATAAGACTTCCCTTAGGAGCGGAGACCACTATGTCTCTTGCCTCAATGTCTATAAAAAGGGTGTCAAGCTCGTATTCGAACAGGATATTTACAGAGCTTCCGACCAAGTGTTGGCGGCGAAAGGAATTGTCGAGTCGGTGATCGTCGAGAACGGGAAGCTGACACGGGGCGAATATTTTGATGAAATGTTGAAAAAAATAGAACATACATGACAGACAAACGGATTTACCAAATTGGCCTTACTATGATAAACGGCGTGGGAGACATTCTGGCGCGTCATCTTCTGCAGACGTTGGGAGATGCAGAGGCGGTGTTTGCTGAAAAGCGGCAGTTGTTGGAAAGAGTCTCCGGTATCGGCAGCGCGACCGCTGCCGAAATCAAACGCCCGGAAATCCTGCACCGGGCGGAAAAGGAACTGGCTTTTATCGAGAAAAACCATATTTCCTGTTTTTACCTGACGGATGCGAACTACCCGGTTCGTTTGCGAGAATGCCCGGACGCTCCCGTCCTTTTCTATTTCAAAGGGAATACGAATCTCGATGCAGCCCGTATCATCAGTGTTGTCGGTACCCGCAATGCAACGGAATACGGGCGGGAACTTACCGAATCACTTCTCAAAGATCTGGCCAAAGCGATTCCGGACCTGTTGGTCGTGAGCGGGCTGGCCTACGGGATCGATATTTGTGCCCACCGGAACGCCTTGCGTAACCGGCTGCCGACCGTTGCCGTATTGGCGCATGGCCTGGACCGCATCTATCCTTCCGCTCATCGGAATACGGCTGTGGAAATGCTGGAATCGGGCGGCCTGTTGACCGATTTTCCCAGCGGGACCGATCCGGACCGTCCGAATTTTCTCCAACGGAACCGGATTGTCGCCGGAATGTCAGACTGTACGATCGTGGTCGAATCGGCCGAAAAGGGCGGTTCTTTAGTGACGGCGGATATTGCGTTCTCCTACGGGCGGGATGTCTACAGTTTTCCGGGACGTGTCGGCGACAGCCATTCCAAAGGTTGCAACAACCTGATCCGGCAAAACAAGGCGGGCTTGATCACTTCGGCCGATGATTTGCTTTCCGCCCTTTGTTGGGATGTGCAGGCCCCGGCAGCTCCTGTGCAAACGGAACTGTTCTTCTCCGATCCGGACGTCCCGGTCCCGGAACAAAATCCGGTCTTGGCTGTCATGCGGACCCGGAAAGAGATCCATATCAATGAACTTGCTTTACTATTGGATATGCCGATACAACAACTCTCCACGCTATTGTTTGAACTGGAGATAAACGGAAAGATCAAGGCGTTGCCCGGAAACAGCTATAAGTTGCTTTGAATGTTTTTAAATGGCATGTCCGGGAAGGAAGAGAATTGAAATAGGGATAAAAAAATTAAGGATTGTCATCCCGACAACCCCTAACCAACTTTGTTAACCTTAAATCTAATACTATTATGAAAAAACCACAGTACAAAGGTACGCCCGTCAAGAGCGTTTGTCAAGTGTTTTATTGCTAATACTTGTTAATCAGTTGAATGCAAATCGCAAAAAGATTCTAATCGGTTCTAAAGAATCTTTTAAATCTCCTTATTTGGTTAAGTCAAGTCCTTGAAATAGGTACGGATAGTCTGTTTCGATCACATCCGGGCGAGTTGCGATCTCCAACTGGTAACCGGCGATTTTCTCTGTTTCCGTTTTCGCCCGGTCGTGTGTCGGGGCAACGGAAATCATGCACAAGACGCCGTTGCGGTGTAAGGCGTCGTACAGCGGTTGCTGTTCAGGTCTCATTTTCGGGCCGACATACGCCATCACCTGTCCCCACGGGATACCGGCTTCCTCGTACCGGTCGAATTCTTCCCGGTTCTTACACCAGCAGGAAAACATCGCGGCAGGCTCCCGGTCGAGATAATAGCGGGCTTGTTCGGCATTATGCACCGTGTACATGACGTTGGCAGGCTTTTCCTTTTCGATAAAATCAGCCATGACCTCCAGCGGCACATCTTTGATGTCCAGATTCAGGATCGTTTTGCCTTTGCTCCATTTCAGGCATTCTTTCAAGGTCGGAATCTTGAAAGGAGTTACGTGGCCGTTCCGGTCAACCAAGTTGAATTGTTGCAACTCCGCATACGTGTAGTCCGAAACTTTCCCCTTTCCGGTCGTGGTCCGGTCGAGGGTTTCGTCGTGCATCAGCACGATCACTCCGTCTTTGGTCAGGCGCGGGTCGATCTCGAAAAACGACTCCATATAAGACAGCGTTTTTTCGAACGATTCGATACAGTTCTCCGGATACCCGTCCAACATTCCGCCACGATGGCCGCTGACCACGATCGGTCGGCCGGGCACATACCGGAAATAGGCGTGCAGCTCCCGGCTGTTCTTCACCGGAATGTAATGCGGATTTTGTTTTTTGCCTGCAGCCGAAAGCTCTCCGGCCGGCACGAAGACTCCTAAAAGGAGCGCAAACATAAAAGATAGCATTTTCATGATATTTGTATTTACATGGATTCTTTGTTGATTACACGGCTTAAATGTAAGGACTTTTTGCCAGTGTCACGCTATAAAAAACGCTACAAAAACATGAAAATATGCTCGAAACGGGATCAGTGGAGGGAGCAGGGGCATATAAAAAAATTAAGGATTGTCTCCCGACAACCCCTAACCAACTTTGTTAACCTTAAATCTAATACTATTATGAAAAAACCACAGTACAAAAGTATATCTATCGAGCCTGTTTGTCAAGTATTTTACTGACAATATATGTTAAGTTCCGGCAACTGTTTTGCCAAAAAATGTTGGATGCCGTATTTTTTGGCATATAAAGCTATTTCCCCTTCATACTATTCTTTGATTTTAGGTTGTGATTATATAATCACCGTCGCTAATTATATAATCATAGGCACCGATTTTATAATCGCTGGCACTGATTACAGAATAGTCGCGGGGAAAATTCAAAAAGAATGGGTGTTAATACAAATTAACGTGCGATCCTTGGTGTTTTTTACGATGTATTCGTAGATTTGCGACACGATCGTAAAAAATATAGAAAATGGAAAGATTAACAAGACAGGAAGAAGATGTAATGCGCAGAATCTGGCAGATCGAGCCATGTTTTATCAAAGACATTTTGGCGGAGTATGAAGAGCCCAAGCCTCCTTATACGACACTCGCCTCTATTGTAAAGAATCTGGAACGTAAGAAATACGTGAAGGCCAAGCGTTACGGGAATACTTACGAATACAGGCCGCTGATCCCACAGGAAGAATATAAACGGACCTTTATGGGAAATGTGGTGAACAACTATTTCAAGAACTCGTATAAGGAAATGGTTTCCTTTTTTGCCAAAGAACAGAAGATTTCGACCGATGAGCTGAAAGAGATTATTGACATGATTGAGAAAGGACGAGAATAAACTGTTAAATATCGAATGCCATGACACCGGAACTTGCCTACTTCTTGAAGGTAAATGTATCGTTTATACTTCTTTATGCCTTCTATCGGCTGTTCTTTTATAAGGACACGTTCTTCAAACTGCGCCGCACCATCCTGTTGGCATTCTTCGGGGTGTCATTGCTCTACCCGTTGATGAATATTCAGGATTGGATCCGGGAGCAGGAGCCGATGGCGGAAGTTATCCAGATGTATTCGGCTATTTTGCCCGAAACGGCGATAACTTCTGATATTGTTCCCGGAACAGGCGGAGGTGACCGGTTGGTTTCCGGTATGTCTTATCTCTATTGGGGCGGCGTGATTGCCTTGTTGCTCCGTCTTTTCGTGCAGTTGAGCAGCATATTGTTGCTGGCCAAGCATTCGAAAGTGGCTTGGGTCCATGACGTACGTGTACATGTGTTGAAGAAACCGGCCGGTCCTTTTTCCTTTTTCCGGCTGGTGTTCTTGCATCCGGACAGCCATTCCGAGAAGGAGATCGATGAGATCCTGGCACACGAGTGCACACATGTCAACCAGTGGCATTCGATTGATGTGATTGTTTGTGAACTGGTTTGTATCATCTGCTGGGTGAATCCGTTTGTCTGGTTGCTGAAAAGGGAAGTACGTCATAATCTGGAATACCTGGCGGATGATAAGGTCCTCGAGTCGGGCTATGATTGCCGGAGCTACCAATATCATCTTTTAGGACTGGCGCATACCCATAAATCGGTCGCGTCATTGTCCAACAACTTCAACATGATGCATCTGAGAAACCGGATCAGCATGATGAACAAGAAACGTTCCCGGAGCATCGGGAAGACCAAATACTTGATTTTTATACCGGTTGTCGGCGTTTTGCTGCTCCTGAGCAATGTCGATACGTTGGCACGGATCACGGACGAATGGTCGGAAAGCGTGTTTACCGAAGTCCATTTGTCGGATATCATCCAGCCGTTTCCGATGACTGGTAATGCCGTTCCGGTTGAACGGCGTGAAGGATATGTGTTATCGGAAGAGGGGGCGAAAGCGGTCGAACATGGCCGTAACCTGATCTTTACCGTTGTGGAGAAGATGCCGGAGTTTCCGGGTGGGCAGGAGGCTTTGCTGGAATTTCTGCAGACGCATGCCAAATATCCGGAGTCGGCGATCCGGAATGGCATCGAAGGGCGGGTTTATTGTTCTTTCGTTGTCGGAAAAGACGGAACCGTTTCGGATGCGGATGTGCTCCGTGGAGTAAGTCCGGAACTGGACCAGGAGGCATTGCGTGTGATAAACACCATGCCGGCATGGTCGCCGGGCAAACAAAGGGGCAAGGCAGTTCGTGTCAGATATACGGTTCCGGTAGCCTTCCGGTTGGCCGATAGAGTGAAAAAGAGCGCTTCGCATATCACACAAAGACAGGTGAAAGAGGTCGATACGTCCGGCCGTATCTTTACGGTTGTGCAACGGATGCCGGAATTTCCGGGTGGGCAGGCTTCGTTGGTGAGATATATGGCCACACATGTAAAATATCCGGTTATTGCCCAGGAGAACGGCATACAAGGCCGTGTCTCTTGCTCGTTTGTTGTCGATACGGATGGAAGCCTGAAAGATATTGAAGTGATCCGCGGAATCGATCCTTCGCTGGACAAGGAAGCGGTCCGGGTGATCCGGGAAATGCCGAAATGGCATCCCGGTATGCAAAATAATAGGGTCGTGGCCGTCAAATACACGATTCCGGTTACGTTTCGTTTGCAGTAATGGGCCTGAATAGGCCATAAATACATACCATTATGAAATGCAAATTTTCTCTATTACTGTTGCTTTGCGTACTGTCCCTCCGGGGACAGGCGCAGAGTTTGACACTTCAGGAATTAGTCAATAAAAAACAATTCCAGGAAGTCATCACACGTGCCGGCAGCTTGACCCCGGCAGACTCGGCCGATTATGCTACAATGTCGGCGGTGGGGCAGGCGTATGAAGGAATGTTGCGTTATAAGGAGGCGTACCAGTACTTCTCTCATTGCCTGAAAATGGATACGAACAATGTGGACGCGCTGAATGCTGTTGCCCGTGTGGCCGTTAATTTCGGAAGAGTAGCGGAAGCAAAACGCTGCTATAATCAGGTATTGAAGGTTGACAGCTTGAATTTTTATGCCAATTACCAACTGGCACGTCTTTATTATCAGTTGGGAGATTACGGGAAAGCGACGGAACATTACCACCTGTTGGCTTTCACGGGTGGAGAAAACCCGTCTGTCCTGACCGGATTGGCGGATTGCCATGTCAAAAAGAACACGTTGCCGAACCGGATTATCGCCATGGAATTGTATGGACGTGCCTTGGTCTTGAATCCAGAGAATATACGGGTTGCCTCTTCTTTAATCAACCTCCTGCTCCAGAACGGAGATGCCAAAGGGGCGTTGCAAGTGTGCGACATGGCTTTGTTCTACAATCCGGACAACCGGCAAATCCGGCAAAGCAAAGGAATGTCGCTCTATATGCAGAAAGAATATTTACGGGCAGACACGGCCTATTCCGGGTTATTGGCGGAAGGCGATTCCTCTTTCTTGAACTTGAAATATGCCGGTGCGGCCCGCTATATGTCCGGCCATGCGCTGGATGGCGTGGATTTGTTGGCGAAGGCATACGAAATGGATTCGACGGATGTGGAAACGGCCCTGTTGTATGGTGCGGCTATCGGGAAGACCTATGACCGTAAGCGGGCTTACGAACTTTTTGACTTGGCTGAACGGAATATGCAACCCAAGAAATTCCTTGTAAACCTGCTGGTCTCGTTGCGGGGAGACATCTTGAAACGGGACGGGCGTTGGGAGGAGGCGGAGAAGTTGTATTATGCCGCATGGAAAGAAGATCCGGCCCAGTTGAGTTTCCTGTATGAGATCAGCCGGTATTATTGGGATGTCGATCCGGGCCTGTTCCAGAATGAGAAGAAGTTACAAAAGACTATTTTCAGCAAATATACGTATCTGACCGCTTATATGAAGACGGACAAGTCGCAGAAATACCTATATAACTATCGTCCTTTCCTGGAAGCGGTTTGTGAAGACGCCTTTTTCCGGAACGCCGACGAGGTCACGATGTTGGCCCCCGACGGGAAGAAAACGAAACTGGCGGTCGCCGACCTCCGCGCCTTGGTCGCCCAACTGCCTCAGATGCCGGAAGATGAACTTCTGAGGCGCAAGAAGATGCAGGAACAGATGCTCAAAGCGCAGAAAAGAGAAAAGGACTTGCGCAAGAGCGGTGCCAAACCCGACACGCTTGCTTTGAGCAAGGAAGAAGAAGGGAAAGTACGGAAAATACAGAAAGATGTGGGTTCGGAATAGGTGAAATAGCTGAATATAATCGCAATAAATATGAAATATAGGAATGTACTCTTGTTTAGTTTAGTTGTGTTTCTTTCGGCATGTGTAGGAAAGAATGTCAAGCAACCGGTAACTGTCGAAATCGAGCCTGTAGAACCGGAGTATCCGATAACCATTCCGTTTGAGGCGGGAATCGGTGTCGAGCGGAAGATCAAGTTGAGCGATATTGCTGATTCAGTACAGTATATTCCGTTGGAAACAAATGAAAAGTGCCTGATCGATTTCATAAATTCAGGCAAGGTGGTGAAGACCGGTAAATATTGGTTTGTATCCAGCAATACACGGTTGTATCAATATACGATAGACGGGAAGTTCGTCCGGAACATCGGTTCGAGAGGAGGTGGACCCGGACAATTCAATTATTTCCAGCAGATAGAGGTGAACGAGGATACGGGATTGCTTTTTATGCTGACGACTTCCGGAAAGGTGAATGTTTATGATATGGAAACCGGGAAATTCCTTTATGACATCAAGGTTCCGGATCGGGAAGCGGCACAATTTGCCATGCTAAGCGATACCTTGGCGGTGACCTTCATGCCGAATAGTAGCGGACAACAAAAAGAACGCATCCATATCTCTGACCGGAAGGGAGAAATCATGAACACTTTCTATCGTTCGGATTTGTTTGAAATTAAAAGCGGGACCCGTTGGGTGATGGGCAGCGGTACGGATCGGTATCTGTTTCGCTATAAGGATCTGATTTGCTACAAGGAATACTACAATGACACCCTGTTCGTCGTGACGGAAAAGGAACTCCAGCCCCGTTATATTTTCGATTTAGGCAAATATTCCCTTCCCGTCGATTGCCGCATGGAAGCTTGCGACGGTGATTGGAAGACCTACAACACGGTTGCAGCCGCCTATATCCGCAACCAAGCGATAGAAACCGATTCCCTGCTTTTTATGCCTTATAATTATTGGGCGGGAGAAAAGCAGCGGGAGCGCCACATGGTGCTTTATGACAAAAGGACGAAGGAATGTTTTTCTGTTCCGGGCGGGTATATAGAGAATGATTTTCCGGGTGCGTTGCCTTTGCGTCCGGCAACTTCTTTGGAGCGGAACATACTGGTCTCTGTCTGGGAAGTCGGTGATCTCATGAAAGAAGCGGAAAAGAACCCGGCTGTCTTGGAACATCCGCGATTGAAGCATCTGGATGAAGATGATAATCCGGTACTGATGGTCGTTTATCTGAAATAAATGATGATGCGTTTTATTGGATTAGTACTCTTGATCGGGTTGGTTGCCGGTTGTTCGCCGAAGCAACCGGTTCCGGTCCGTTTCGGTTATGTGGAAACGGAGGCTCCGTCAAGTAGCCAGCGTATGGAAATAACCGGCGCTTTTCAGGGACGGCATTATCAACTGCGGATGGCGCATTCTCAAGACGGGAATGTGAGTTATAAGATGCTGAACGGAACATCCGGCATAATACAAGATACTGTTTTGCGCATACAAGTATCGGCCGAGCCTATTCATAAACAGACAGTACGATTTACATTGAATATCGATTCCCTGCAAATGGTTGAAGAGGTCGAATTGCCGGATGTCTTACATTGTATCTTATTAGAAACCTATCCCGTCCGTTCCTTTTCCACGTCAGATACCATCCCGCTTACTTCCTATACCAGTGGCGCTTTGCGTGAAATAATGGTAGACGGGCAATTATTGCAAGGAGGTAGTTATTGTGATGTCCGAAACGCCAAACTGCCTCCACAGGAATGGCATAAGGCTTTTGATATGAAGGAATATATCTGGTTTGAGCTATTGTTTGCCGGAAAGTAACCGGCCCGGATTTGTGTGAAGCGATCACAACACGTATCTTTGCCGTTAAAAGCAAACCATAATATAAATGTATAGGAGATGAATGCTGAAATCATACGATTCCTGACGGAACTGCGTCAGAACAATAACCGAGAGTGGTTCCAGGCCAATAAAAGCCGTTACGATTCCCTTCGCCAAGGTTTTATCGACGAAGTGCAGCAATTGATTGACCGGATTGCTTTGTTCGATCCGGAGATAGCCGGGCTGGAGGCAAAAAGTTGCCTGTTCCGCATTTACCGGGATATCCGTTTTTCGCCGGATAAAACTCCGTATAAAATTCATTTTGCCGCTTATATAGCGTCTTGTGGCGGACGGGGCAGTGAACGTGCCGGCTACTATATCCATTTGGAACCGGACGGCTGTATACTTTCGGGCGGTGTCTATTGTCCGCCGCCGGCCTTGTTGAAAGCGCTCCGTAAAGATATTTATGAGAATATAGAAGATTTTGTCGCCATTCTGGAGAATCCGGCTTTCAAAAAGACCTATCCGACGATGGAGGGCGAAGTCTTGAAACGGATGCCTGCCGGTTATCCATCCGATTTCAAATATGATGAAATACTTCGTCATAAGGACTTTTGTGTTGTCTCCGCTAAACCGGATGCATTCTTCTTTGAACCGGATTGGATGGATAAGGCCATCGAAGATTTCAAGCTTTTGCATCCGTTCAACCAGTTCCTGAATTATACGGTGGATGAGTATTTGGGAAGAGTGTAAGGTGCTTTTTTCTGTGTTTCGTAAATATTTTATCGAAAAACGATAAAAACAGTTGGTGGAATCAAAAATAATTCATTCTTTTGCATATCGAAAAACGATAAATATTGATCGAAAAACAAACAATACATAGATAAAGCATTATGAAGCAATTTTTCAAAACTGTGTTTGCATCCACACTGGGCGTGTTGGTTGCTTTGGGAATCGTAATGATGGGTTCCATCTTTTTTGTCATAGGAGTAGCTGCCAGCGCTGACGGTTCTTCTGAGTATAAGCCGGACAAGAATACGGTATTCAAATTGTCTTTGGACGGAGTACTGGCCGATCAGGCCGTGAAGAATCCCTTTTCGGAACTGATGGGAGAAAGCAACAACCAGATGGCTGTTTCGGATGTGATCAAGGCGATCCGTCGTGCAAAAACAAACGACAATATTAAAGGTATTTATCTGGAGGCCGGTTCACTTTCTTCGGGTTTCGCCGGGATCGAGGCGATTCGCCGTGAGCTGGTGGATTTTAAGGAAAGTGGCAAGTTTATTGTTTCATACGGTGATTTTTATACGCAGGGAGCTTACTATCTGTGCAGCGTGGCCGACTCTGTTTTCCTGAATCCGCAAGGAAGCGTCTCGCTGGTCGGGCTTGCGTCGCAAGGGATGTTCTTTACCGGACTGGCTGAAAAGATCGGGGTGGAACATTATATCTTCAAGGTCGGGACTTACAAGAGTGCCGTAGAACCGTTTTTCCTGAAAAAGTTCAGTGATGCCAACCGCGAACAATTGACCTCTTTTTTGGGCAGTATATGGGGGAACCTGACAGCCGCTATCGAGGAAAGCCGCAAGATCTCTTCCGACGAGTTGAACCGTTACCTGAACGAAGGCCTTGCCATGGGCCAGGCTTCCAATGCCATCGATTTTAAATTGGCAGACGGGCTTCGTTATCGGTATGAGGTGGAAAACTGTGTGAAAGAGATGGCCGGGCAGGATGTGAAAGGCAAGTTGAAAACGGCTGGTGTGGATAAAGTCGCCTCAATCAAAGTGAAAGAAAAAGAGAGCAAGAATAAGATTGCAATCCTGTATGCGGAAGGTGAAATCAAGGACGACGAAACGTCTTCCCCTTTCAATGCCGACCAACCGGTGATTTCGGGAGAAATGGCCAATCAATTGCGTAAACTGAAAGACGATGAGGATGTAAAGGCCGTCGTTTTCCGTGTGAACTCTCCGGGCGGTAGCGCGTATATCTCTGAACAGATCTGGAAAGAAGTGGTTGAGCTGAAAGCACAAAAGCCGGTCGTTGTTTCGATGGGCAACTATGCCGCTTCGGGTGGCTATTATATTTCTTGTGCCGCCAACAAGATTGTGGCTGAGCGTACGACACTGACCGGCTCGATCGGTGTCTTCGGCGTAGTCCGTAATTTCACCGGGACTTTTGACAAGGTTGGAGTCACTACGGATATCGTGAAGACCAATACGTTTGCAGATTTAGGCGACATCAGCCGTCCGATGCGTGACGATGAAAAGGCGCTGATCCAGCGCAGTGTGGAACAGACATACGACCTCTTCCTGACCCGTTGCGCCGATGGCCGTGGCATGACAAAAGCCGAGATCGATTCGATCGGGCAAGGCCGTGTGTGGACCGGTGAACAGGCTTTGGAAAGAGGCTTGGTCGATCGATTAGGCGGTATGGACGATGCCATCCAGGAAGCTGCGACATTGGCGGAACTGACGGACTATTCCGTAACAGTAGCCGACGGTCCGAAAGATTTCTTTACCAAATTCATGGAGAAGCAATTGGACGAGGCAAAAGTTTCCATTGCCAAATCGGTCATGGGTGAAGAATCATTCAAACTGTTCTCGACGATCCGCCGGACTGAGACGGAATCCGGTATCATTGCCCGTATGCCATTTGATATAAAGGGATTATGAAAAGGCAACTGAATCTAATCTGCGTATTGATATTTTTCTTTGTCGGCTTGTCGCTGGTCCCGAGCATCTATTCGATGGGAAGCGCTTTTGTGGACGGTTTCAAGGCGGGAATGTCACAAGCGGAAAATTCGCATGGGCTTTCTGCCCATGCGGAGCGGATCAGTCCGTTGGCACTGAACCTGTGGCCGAAGTCTTTGGCCGACACCTCCGACAAACTGTTCAACCTGAAGGATCAGGCGTGGTATCCGGTTTCCCATATCAAGTCTGTGGTCTGGGTGAATACGGAAGATGTCGGAATGGCAAGATTCGTAAGTTTTCTGATGTTGGTCGGGTTGTTCTTTATCGTAAAAGCGATCCTCCAATTCTACAGGCTTATCAATGCGATTAATCATGAAGTGATATTCGATTGGATGAATGTACGGCGTTTGAATCGTATCGGGCGCAACCTACTGATCTCTTTTGTGATCACGCAGGTGTATATGTTCATGGAATATTGGATGGCTGCCCGGTTGTTTGAACTGGAAGGTTATAAGCTTAATTTCTGGTGCGACTTCCAGTCGATGCCGTTGATCATGGGGTTGGTTGCTTTGCTGGTCGGCCGTATTTTCGCAATCGGCTTGCAGATGAAGGAAGAACAGGAGTTGACAATTTAAGAATGAGGTATGGCTATAATAGTGAATTTGGATGTGATGATGGCAAAACGGAAGATCGCGCTGGGCGATTTGGCCGATCGTATCGGCATTACCCCAGCCAACCTTTCGATCTTGAAGACGGGGAAAGCCAAAGCTATACGTTTTTCTACTCTTGAAGCCATTTGCAAAGAACTCGATTGCCAACCGGCGGATATACTTGAATTCCAAAAAGACGAATAGTTTTGCCAATAAAAAGGCAGTGTTTCGGAAAGGCGCCTACAGTGCCTTTCCGAAACACTGCCTTTTTATTTTTAAGCCTCTTTTATCCTTACTTGATAATCTTCTCAATCTCCGACAGATTCTTTTCCACATCGGCATCCGTGACCTCGTAGTTGGTCAGGTCGCCGGCCAGATACTGGTCGTAAGCGGCCATGTCGATCAAGCCGTGGCCGGAGAGGTTGAACAGGATCGTGCGCGGTTTGCCTTCGAGCTTGGCCTGTTCCGCTTCGCGGATGGCGGCGGCGATGGCGTGGGAAGATTCGGGAGCCGGTATGATGCCTTCGCTTTGGGCGAACAAGGTGGCGGCTTTGAAGGTCTCAAGCTGTTGGATATCTACGGCATCCATCAGGCCGTCTTTCTTCAACTGGCTGACGATGGAGCCGGCACCGTGATAACGCAGGCCGCCGGCATGGATATTGGCCGGTGCGAAGTTGTGTCCTAAGGTGAACATCGGAAGGAGCGGCGTGTAGCCGGCTTCGTCGCCGAAGTCATACTGGAACTGTCCGCGTGTCAGTTTCGGGCAGGAAGCCGGTTCTGCCGCCACGATGCGGATCTCTTTTCCGCCTGTCAGCTTATGGCGCAGGAACGGGAACGCGATGCCGGAGAAGTTTGAACCGCCACCGAAACAAGCGATCACCACATCCGGATATTCCCCAGCCATTTCCATTTGCTTTTCTGCCTCTAAGCCGATCACGGTCTGGTGAAGCATCACATGGTTCAGCACACTTCCCAATACATATTTGCAGTTGGGAGTCTGCATAGCCAACTCGACCGCTTCAGAGATGGCGGTTCCCAAACTACCCTGATAGTTCGGATGTTTGGTGATGATGTCGCGGCCTGCGCGTGTACTCATACTGGGCGAGGCGATCACCTCGGCGCCGAACGTCTGCATGATGGAGCGGCGATAAGGTTTCTGGTTGTAGCTGACCTTCACCATATAAACCGCCAGTTCCAGGCCGAAATGCTTGGCCGCCATAGCCATGGAAGCTCCCCATTGTCCGGCGCCTGTTTCGGTTGTGACATTGGTGACACCCTCCTTTTTGCAGAAATAAGCCTGCGGAATGGCGGAATTCAGTTTGTGGGAACCGACCGGGCTGACACTTTCGTTCTTGAAGTAGATGTGAGCCGGCGTGTCGAGTGCCTTTTCAAGCCCGTAGGCACGCACCAACGGGGTCGGACGCCAGATTTTATACATATCGCGGACCTTTTCCGGAATTTCAATCCAAGCATCCGTCTGGTTCATCTCCTGATCTACCAACCCTTTGGCAAATAGGGGATAAAGATCTTCCGGTTTGAGCGGTTCCTTTGTTTTGGGATTCAGCGGAGGAAGCGGTTTGTTCTTCATGTCTGCCACGATATTGTACCAGGCAGTAGGAATGTCTTTCTCCTGTAGTAAAAATTTTTTACTTTCCATGATGTTGTTATGTAGTTTACATGATTGATCGATTTGGCCTTTAAAGGCTTACAACTTGGAAGCAAAGTAACAAATAATATTTCGTTCTTCAAATGAAATACCGGAAAATCTGTATCTTTGTGGCTCAACTCTGCGAAACTGATAACAAACTATAAGGATGAAAAAGCTGATTGTACTATTGGCAAATCGGCTTGGAGCAACTTTGCCATGGGCATGGAACGGTTTTGCCATGGGCATGGAAAGACTTTGCCATAGGCATGGAACAGCTTTGCCATGGGCAAGGCAACTATAGTTGTATGCTTGTTTAGGAACTAACGTGTATGTAAAGATATATAATAATGTAGGGATTTGCAAATCTTGATGTCTTTTCCCGTCGGGGCAAGGCCGATTCCTTTTGGGGGATACTTGTTGATTCTCTTGATTTTATGACTGATGGAACCACGCCCTCCTGTGGGAAGAGGAAAGGCAGTTTTTATCGGCCTACTATCAGCGTTTCTGGCTTTTAAGTTATTGGTTATGAGATAGAGATGTCGGAAAACAAAATGACTAAATAAAACGTTCGTTTTATTTAGTCATTTTCACAGCACAAAAATACAACTACTTTTTGAACTTGCAATCCTTTCTTCCAATTATTTTTCCTTTTCTATATTCTTTCTTATCAATCAGATAGCTTAACGGGTACGAAAAACCGCCTTTTTGATACAAACCCATCAAAGGCCTCGAAAAAATGACGGGAAAAAACGAACGTTTATAATTGTCATTATGCGATAGTTGATCAAACGCGGTGGTATTTGTCATATATCCACCCGAAAGAAGAGCGATAGAGATTCAATATACATTATTATTATTAATTTTAAATTTTGAGTTATGAACAAAAAGTTTTCTACTCTTGTGGCCAGCTTGTTGCTGACATCTGCATTCAGTGTATATGCAGGAACAGCGGCTTCAATGTTCGCGGCTCCGGTTGCGATTGAGACTAAGGCAGCGGCTGCTTCCAATGCTGTGGAAGTTGCAGCTTTGCCAGCAGCAGATAAGGCTGTAGTTGGTACTTTGCCAAGTTTTACAAACAATGCACGTTTAGTGGTATTTAAAGATGCTAATACTGCATCAACTGGATTTGTGAAGCAAGATGGAACAGTTGCTGCTTATCCAGGTCCCGTTACTACTGAAGCTGTTGCACCTTTCTATTTTACTTTGGATGGTACGAACTTGAAAGACAAAAACGGTGATGTGCTTGTCTTAGGCAATAAACAACAGTTCGAAATTGTTCCTCTTGTTACAACTGCGGATAATGAAGTTGCTACACCTTATTTCGCTTTGAAAGTGGTAGGTGCTGCTACTGATACTTATGTCGCTTATGATGGTTCAGATATTACGGCTGATGCAACAGATGTCGCAAACGCTGCCATTTTTGCATCCGTTCAGACTGAATACAATTTGAAAAAGGCTGCAGACGAATTGAACGCTATCTTGAATGATGGTTTCGAAATGACGATAGCCAAGGCAGAAGGCGATAAGTCTACTGTTTCGAATGTTGCTGCTTTTTCCGGTAAGTTAAAAGCTACGGCTGGTACTGGTAGTGTTGCTGATTATTATACATTAACAAAAGGCGAAAATACAGTTATCTTTAATAAAGATGCTGAAATCGGTTCCAACCAAAGTGCTTTGAAAGGTGCTTTCGAATCAGTTAAGAGCGATAATGATAAAGTCACTGGTTCGGCTTCCATTAAATATTTCCAGATCAAGGCTGCCGATAATGGTTCAGATGGTGTGATGCTGTATGTTACGGATAATACTGGAACTCCAGTATATAGTGCTTATATTGCATCATTGGCCAATGTGAATTATCTGACTGCCGGAGAGGGTGCGACTCTTGTTAATGTAACGACTTATCCGTATATCACATTGAGCTCAAGCAATGTGCTGGATCCTGAAGCGTTGTTGGGCAAATATTTCAACATCTTGTTTGCCGGTGAAACTCAGACTGGAGATAAAGCTTATAAGAACAATGCTGTATTGGTGACTTCAGATGAACTTACAACTGGTGCCAAAGAAAATAAGGTGGACTATGTGAAGTCTAATACCGTAGACTTGAATAATCCTGAAACTCAGTGGGGTGTTGTTGCTGTAAGTGGTAACACGATGACGTTACAGAATCGTGAATCTGGTGCAACGTTGACCAATGTTTCTTTCCGTATGAGCGGTAGCAAATATGTAATTTCTACTTCTGCTACATCTGTAACAGGTGACGTTGTCACATTGAAAGAACATGCAATTACTGGTACTCGTCATATGGACGGTTTCATGGTTGAAACACCGAACGCATTGCGTAACAAAGTTTTCAATATCGGTCAGTATCATAATGAAACTGGTAACGTGACAGCTTATTGGGCAGAAAACCATCAGAGCAATGCTTCTCATCAACTGGGTGTTATCACAGAAAAGGCTGATGCTGCAAAATGGACGTTGCGTATTGATATGTTGAATGATAAAGATGCGAAAGAGACTGCTACCATTGACACAGTATATGTTATCACAAAGTTGGCCGGAAAAAAAGACGGCAAGATTGTAGATGAATTGAACGCTGATACATTGGCTATCCTGCCTTATCAAATTCAGAACAAGGAAAATCTGGAATATGTGTTCAAAAACACAGATGGCAGAACAAATTTCTTGCAATGTCAGGAAAATGAATCAGTAGAAACATTGGCTACCCGTTTCGCTCTTAAGAAGAAGGTTGGTAACACTTATAATGTTGTTCTTTTGGCTGCTGCTCAGAATGAAAAACATGCTACCGGATTGGAAACAGAAAAGATCTATGTGGCAAACAGTGTACAGTGGGGGTCTTTGAAACCGATGCATCTCTACGCTGATGATAACAACTCGCTGATGGTTGTAGAACCGGCCGACGATCCCGAATACCACTTGGTAAATGGCGATAAGCTGGCATGGGGTGACACAATCAAATTGTTCCGTGACGAAAACAACAATCAGGCTCTGTATGAAAAACGCGATAATAAGTCTATCGTGGCTAATGATACGTTGAGCTTCCTGAACATCGACAACGTTTATGATCCTCAGTTCAAGATGAACCCGGCTCTGTTTGTTGATACGGCTTATGTAAACCGTGGCGAAAATACATGCTGGCAGTATCTGTTGGCTGTCAATGTGGACAACAGTGTTAAGACTTGGTGTCCGGATGATATCAAACACAACGATCCGGAATGGATCAAGGAACACGGTGTTTGTCCTCACGCAGAAAAGACTCCGGTAGTCAAAGGCCGTTTCTTGGTGAACCTGATCGACACAGCCAACATCTACGGTGCAACTCACTTGCATAAGAATCCGTATGTAAACCAGAATGAAGCTGGCGAATATCGGGCTAAGCTGTCATTCGTACCGGGTATGCACATCAAAGACACGCTGTTCTTGTTCACGAACGATGATACAATCAAACTTAACCTGAGCACTCCGGACTTCAACATCGCTAAATTCGCATTCCGCTATGAAGAAGCTAAGGATGAAACATTCAAGATCCAGACTCTTTGGAAAGAGTATGCTCCGGAAGATGCAGAAAAGGATCGGGAAAAATCTCAGGAAGGTTACCTGAAATGGATCAACGGTACAGTTGTCGTAGAAAACGGTTACAATCGTGGCGACCTGTTCGGTATCGAAGAAAACTTCAAAGGTAATCCGACTGCCAACGAAACCATCGAAGCTGTTTCCGGTATCCAGGTTATCGCTGGCGAAGGTCAGGTAACGATCGCTGGTGCAGCCGGCAAGAAGGTGGTTATCTCTAACATCTTGGGTCAGGTTGTCGCTAACACCGTTATCGCTTCTGACAATGCAACGATCGCAGCTCCGGCTGGTGTAGTTGTTGTGGCTGTTGAAGGTGAAGCGGCTGTAAAGGCTATCGTAAAATAAGATTGAATTTATAATCAAATAATACATTTCGGTCGCGTACCGTTCCCCGTAGAGACGCACGGCTGTGCGTCTCTACATAAAATAACGGCAATTACCCTGCGACAGGTGAACAAGCGACCGGTTAATATTAATAATACTAAAGTAATGAAATTAAAAGTTCTACTGCTTTCCCCTCTGTGAAGAACGGAAGGCATACACAAAACAAGCCCCGAAGCGGTTTCCTGCTTCGGGGCTTCGTTGTTAGTGATGAAAAAAGAGGATGTCTCTTCATAAGCCGGCTATTTCCCGCTCCGTCAAGCCGGTCAGTTTGACGATATCCGGCAGGGCAAGTCCGTGCGCTTTCATCTTCCGTGCGATTTCAATTTGTTTGCTGTGTTCGCCTTCGGCTCTCCCTTTGGCGATTCCTTTGGCAATTCCTTCCGCAATCCCTTCCGCGATCCCTTCGCGTTTACCGCTGTTGAAGAGTGTTTTCTCGACGCTGATCAAGTCCCAGAATTGCTCGTAGCTGTACAATTGGCTTGGTGAGAAAGCCGATTCTTCGATCTGTGTGACGGCTTTCCGGATGTCGGGGTTGGCGAGTAGGTCTTCCGGGACGTTGTTTGTCTTTTCGTTGATCTCCGTGAGGTAGCGCAGCCAAAGCACCTGCATCTTTTTCTCCGTAAAGGTGTGCGGAGTGAATTTGGGGAGTTCGACGAAGACTAAGTGCAGTCCATCGATCACCCGGTCCGTATGTTCCACGTGCACCATCCGGTAATAATGGTAATATTCAGGCAGCTTCGATTCGAATATTTCGTTCACTAAGTTCAGCGAATAGACCGGTTCCAAGAGATGGTATTCCTCGCCCGCGTCGATCTGCCGGACGTATGCCTTGGCTGCATTGAAGAGAACACGTTGTTCGAACTCCGGTGACCAGACCATCTGCATCTCGACGATGAACTGCCTGCCCAGCCCGTCCCGGCAGCGGACATCCACGATGCTGTTCTTGCGCAAGGGCGTTTCCGGCACGAGTTCCGCGGGCAGGTATTCCACCTCTTTGATTTCATCCTCGTGTGTTTCAAAGGGCAGCAATGCGTTCAGCAGGCTGATCACGAGGTCGGGGTGCTCCCCGAATACTTTCTTGAAAGTCAGATCCGCTTTAGGGTCAAGGTATTTCATAAGGCTTTTCGGTTTTAAAATTGTTCGAGAGCAAATGTATGGAAAATATCGTTCGTTGGCAACTTTTATGCGGAGAAACCCGTGCAACGCACCCAATCATACCGGATTTTCCTGCGCCGTATCTGTCTTACATTCCTCAAACTTCCGTACCTTTGCGGTCTATTTGAATGGACAGATGATGAAAAGATATTGGCTACTCTTCGCGACCTTGTGTATGGTCATGGGCGGTTATGCTCAGAAAAAGGATTTTTCTTATAAGTTTTATGGGCAGGTGCGGGGCGACTTGTTTTATAATTCCCGCGCCAATGCCGAGACGGTGGACGGGTTGTTTTATCTTTATCCGAAGGACAAGAACCCGGATGCCGACGGAAAGGACCTGAATGCTACGGCAAACGGCAGTTTCTATTTGCTCTATTCCCGTTTAGGCGTGGACGTGAAAGGACCGAATATCGGGCAGGCCGTGGCGACCGCCAAGCTGGAGGCTGACTTTCGGGGTTCCGGCAGCAATTGGGCGGTTTTGCGTATCCGTCATGCGTATGTCAATCTGGATTGGGGAAAGTCGGCGGTGCTGGTGGGACAAACCTGGCATCCGCTGTTCGGCGAGGTCTCTCCGCAGATGTTGAACCTTTCGACCGGTGCGCCTTTCCAGCCATTTAACCGGAGTCCGCAGATCCGTTACCGCTATACGTCCGGGAAAGGGTTGCAGTTGACAGGCACCGTGCTGTGGCAGTTGCAGTATTTGTCTGCCGGCCCGAACGGGAAAAGCGAGGAATATATCAAGAACAGCTGTATTCCGGAAGTCTACGTTTCGGCGGATTATAAGGCAGACGGTTGGATGGCTGGTGTCGGCATGGAAATGCTCTCCTTGAAACCTCGCCAACAGACGACGGTAAACGAGCGGGTGTATAAAGTGAACGAGCGGGTGACTTCGTTGTCGTTTGAGGCACATGCCAAATATACGGCTCCGAACTGGTTAGTCGCAGGAAAGACCTTGTTAGCTTCCAACCTGACGCAAGCCTCTATGTTGGGCGGATATGCTGTTACGTCTGTCGATCCGCGTACGGGGGAGCAGTCCTATACGCCTTATCGCCATTCCATGACTTGGTTGAATGTGGTGTACGGGAAGAAATGGAAGCCGGGAATCTTTGTCGGATACCTGAAGAACTTAGGAACGGGAAAGACGATTGCCGGGCCGACATACGGAGTCGGGTTGGATGTGGACCAGGTGTTTACCACTAACCTCCAGCTCTCATACAATCTGCCTCACTGGAAGTTGGGAGTGGAATACAGCCCTTCTCTTGCCTGGTATGGCTCGATGAATGCAGAAAACGGTAAAATCGAGGATACGCATTCGGTGACGAACCACCGGGTGTTGGGTGTCCTGATCTATATGTTCTGATGAAAAAGATCTTGATTATAGGAGCAAACGGGTTTGTCGGGCGGAGAATCCTGGATCATCTTTCGGCGAACGGAGCCTATGAGGTATTCGGTTCTTCCCTTCATCCGGATATCCGTCCGGAGGGAAACCATACCTTTGTCCGGTTGGATATCAACGATTATCCGGCAGTGGAGGCTTTGTTCGACCGTATCTGTCCGGATGTTGTCGTCAACTGTTCAGCTCTTTCCGTCCCGGACTATTGCGAGTCGCACCGCGAAGAGGCGTATGCCTTGAATGTATCGGCCGTAGAGAACTTGGCCCAATGCTGCGAGCAGCAGGGAAGCCGCTTGATCCATTTGTC
This sequence comes from Parabacteroides sp., assembly GCA_017937385.1. Lineage (GTDB taxonomy): Bacteria > Bacteroidota > Bacteroidia > Bacteroidales > Tannerellaceae > Parabacteroides. The sequence goes on along the minus strand of JAGBDR010000011.1, from coordinate 36,597 downwards.
CACGGACTTTGTGTTTGACGGGAAAAGCGAACGTCTTTATACGGAAGAAGACCGGCCGGATCCGGTCAACTATTATGGGGTGACGAAGTTACAGGGAGAACAGGCGGTTGCAAGGTGTTGCCGCGACTATGCGATTGTCCGTGTGGTGGTCGTCTACGGGAAGGCGTTGCCGGGACAGCATGGCAATATCCTGCAATTGGTCAAAAACCGTCTGGAGGCGGGGCTGGAAATCCGCGTTGTCTCCGATCAATACCGTACGCCGACTTGGGTGGCGGATATTGCCGACGGGGTGGAAAGGTTAATCCATTCCGGCCGTTCCGGCATTTATCATATCTGTGGCGGGGAATCTCTCTCTATCGCTGAAATGGCATACCGCGTAGCCGATTATTTCGGGCTGGACCGTACGCTGATCCGTCCGGTCACGACGGAAGAGATGAAAGAGGCGACACCACGTCCGCGCAACAGCGGATTGTCCATCGAGAAAGCGAGACGCGAGTTAGGCTATCGCTCGCATACATTGGAAGAGGGACTGGAGGAGATGAGATAACTCCACTTCTCCTATTCCAGCAACCATTTCCAGATCGGGATAACAGTGATCTTTTTCCCTTCTTCGACAATCGTTTCTTCTTCGTCCCGCGTGATGATGAGCAGTTCGCTTGCATCCATGGCTTTGGCTATTTTCAATAGGGCGTGAACTTCGCGTTTGCGTGTGGCTTCATCTTTTAGGCTGTATGATACTTGTATGGCTAATTTTTGTGCCGGTATATAAAAGTCGACTTCGATATTCTGGAGGTAGAAGTAAAGTTCATCTTCGTACTTCTGTTTTAAACGGATAGCCACTATATTTTCTAACAGGGATGTTTCCGGATCTATTAAAAATAGGTTCAGTAAGCCATTGTCGATAAAATAGTATTTCCGGTTGGAAACTTTCTCCACTAATTTGCAGGCATAGTTTTCAATGGAAAAAGTCAACCAAGTGGTTTGCATAAATTCCAGGTAATCAATGACTGTATCTGTCGTGACTTTAATCCCTGTGGATGAAACGATGTTTGATAACCGGTTGAACGAAGAAGGCTGTTTTACGCTTTCCGCCAACTTGCGGATCAGGACCTTCATGGCCAAATCGTTTCGGATAGAATAACGTGTGATTAAATCACCGAAAAATATTTTATTGAACAAATTGCTTAACCATTGGCGTTTTTCTATTGTTTCTATCAGTCCCAGTTCCGGTAATCCGCCAAAGTGGAAATAGTCTGAGAACGCACGGACTATTTCAGCCCGGTTTTTGAAGTACCAAACGGGTTCAACTGATATATTGTTGGCTTTTAAATATTCCTGAAATGAAAAAGGATATATATGTTGAATGATGAACCGGCCACCCAGTGTCGTGGCGATCTCGCTACTTAACATTTTGGCGTTGCTTCCGGTTATGTACACTCTGTATTTCTGGTCTGCCAGCCGGCGGCTAAACTTTTCCCAATGTTCTACAACTTGTATTTCATCCAAAAAGAAGATGGGACGATAGGCATACAGCTCTTCGTAACAGACTTTTATAAGATCAAGGTCTTCAACAGTCAGGTTAATCAAACGATCATCTTCGAAATTGAAATACAGGATTTCTTCTATCTGATGCCCTTCTTTCAACAAATGTTGTATCTGTTGATACATCAGGTAAGATTTGCCGGCGCGGCGGAGACCGACAAATACGTAGTTTAGTTGCTCTGATAAATGAACGTTTCGTTCTATCAGTGTTACCTTATTGACAAAATTCTGGTATTCAATGATTAGAGACTTTATTAGATTCTTGTCCATGCTGTATTGTCTTTTATATTCGACAAATGTAAGATTATTTCATCGATCCTAAAAGATGAAAAGCCGATTATTTTATCGATTATGGAAGATGAATAGGAAAAAATGGGGAAGTGGTTTAAAAGAAGAAGGAACAATCTACATGAAAGACTGTTCCTTCTTATAGTGGAAAAAAGCAACTCTTGTTTATCCGATATTCTTTACCTTCAGCAAATACTCTGCGATCTGCACGGCATTCAGGGCGGCCCCTTTCTTGATCTGGTCGCTTACGGTCCAGAAGGTCAGGCCGTTCGGGTTCGTGATGTCTTTGCGGATGCGGCCTACGTAGACCGGGTCTTTTCCGGCGATGAACAACGGCATCGGATAGTCTTTCTTTGCCGGTTCGTCCTGCAGGATTACCCCTTCGGCTTCGGCGAAAGCCTTGCGGGCCTCTTCTACACTGACGGGACGTTCTGTTTCAATCCAGGTCGCTTCGCTGTGGGCACGCATGACCGGAACACGCACACAGGTTGCGCTCACTTCGATGTCGGAGTGCATGATCTTGCGTGTTTCGTTATACATCTTCATCTCTTCTTTCGTGTAGCCGTTATCCGTAAACACGTCTACGTGAGGAATGACGTTGTAGGCCAACTGATAAGCGAATTTCTCCACGGTTGGTTCTTCGCCTTTCAACAGTTGTTCATATTGTTTTACCAGTTCGGCCATCGCTGTTGCACCTGCGCCGCTGGCTGCCTGGTAAGTCGATACGTGTACACGTTTGATATGCGACAGGCCTTCGATTGCCTTCAATGCAACGACCATCTGGATAGTCGTACAGTTCGGATTGGCAATGATACCGCGCGGACGATTCAGTGCATCTTCCGGGTTTACTTCGGGAACAACCAAAGGTACGTCGTTGTCCATACGGAATGCGCTGGAATTGTCGATCATCACAGCGCCATGCTTCGTAATGGTTTCTGCAAATTCGATAGAAGTACCGCCACCGGCCGAGACAAAAGCAACATCGATTCCCTTGAAGTCGTCGTTATGCTTAAGTTCCTTGACAGTAATCTGTTTACCACGGAAAGTATAAACACGTCCGGCACTACGTGATGAGCCGAAAAGCACAAGCTCATCCATCGGGAAGTTTCTCTCGTCGAGTACACGCAGGAATTCTTGTCCTACGGCTCCACTCACTCCAACTATTGCTACTCTCATTTTGAGCACTAATTAATTTGTTTATAAAAAAATTATAGTATAACTTTACGGCGTGTACGGGAAAATACTGAGTTTTCTCCGTTACAACGCTTTGGGGTGCAAAGATATACAAATTATAAACAAAACTGTAAAGCTATGAAACAATTTATTCTTTTTCTCTTCGTATTACTTCCTTTTTGTGCGTTCGCACAGGTGAATGAAACTTTTGACGGACCGGAGTTGGGGGACGATTGGATCGGCAAGGATCGGACGATGTTTGCCATTAATGCCGAAGGGCAGTTGCAACTGTCAATTAAGCCCACCTCTTCCGGAACCGCCTCCATTGGAAAAGAAATCCGTTATTCGCCCGATATGCAATGGGAATTTGATGTGTATATGCGCCATGCTCCGAGTGATGAGAACAAGCTCTGTGTCTATCTGTATCAGGAAAGTAAAGAACGTTATTATTATGTACGCATAGGAAACACCAAGAATAAGGAACTGGGGTTGAAATGTCATGGCAATCATGATTTGGTGACGCCTCAGACAGACTTTGAAACATCTCCGCTACTGTTGCATGTGAAAGTGACACTCGAAAATAATGAGCAATGGAACTTGTATTATCGGACGGATGAGATGAGTGGGTACCGTTTGGAAGGATCGGCTTTGTATGCGATAGAGAAACCGGTGGAAAAGGGAAATCTGGTATTTACCTTTTATTATACGAAGACCCGGAGCGCGTTGTTCAGTATTGACAACGTACGGGTATCCGACCAAGTGACGGAAACTCCGCTTGAACCGGACACGCCGGATGTTCCGGAAGAGCCGGAAGTGTTGCCGAAACTGTCGGATATGGAAGTACTTTCACCCTCAAACCTCTTGTTTACGTTTGACCGGCCGGTCGACATCGGAGAGGCTGTTTTCAGCATCTCGGAAATTGGGGATGCGTATAGGCAAAGTTATGTGAATATGGAAACCAAATCGGCCGTAAGTGCCTTTTTTGAGGAGAAGATGCAAGCCGGCCGTTTATACACGATCTCTTATTCCGGATTGAAATCGCTTTCGGGGAATGAAATGCAGGGGGAAGCATTCGATATCCTGTTGGAGGAAGAAGAGGAGCCCGACCCTGAACCCGGCTCCGATCCTGATCCTGTCCCCGACAAACCGGACGCATATCCGGAAGGTGCGGTCATCATCAACGAAATTATGGCAAAACCCGGGAGTGGAGGAATGGTGGAATACATTGAGCTGTACAATACGACATCGGCGGCAATCTCCTTGTATGAGTGGGAATATAGGAATGTGACGGGAAAGAAAACGAAAACCTTGCCGGATGTCGACTTGCCGGCAGGTGGCTATGCGGTGCTGTTGGATCGCGAGGATGAATGGGCCGTTCCCGCTTCTGTAGTTCGGGTTCCGGTAGAGAAATTTCCGGCTTTGAACGATAAAGGGGCAACGTTGCAATTGTGGGATGCAGCCGGCAACAAAATCGAGGAGGTTACGTATGAGGCAGCCACAGCCGGCCGGTCGTGGGAACGTTCCGGTTCGGATTGGCATCTTTGTACGGATTCCCGAGGCGGAACGCCCGGAGCGGTCAATTCTTCCGGCAAGGAAGAGAAGCCGGAAGAGCCGGATATCCCGGAAGAACCGGATGATCCCGACAAACCGGATCTACCCGAAGAGCCCGATACTCCTGTTTCCACAGAGCCGGTACAACCGGGAGAGATTGTCATCAATGAGCTATTGCCTGATCCGTATGCCGGAGGCAGTGAGTATATCGAATTGTATAACCGCTCGGATAAAGCGCTCTCCTTATCTACGCTCTCTCTTGCCACCCGCAAATCGGACGGAACGTTAAGTACGCGCTATCCGCTCGTATCCGTTTTGAAGCAAGTCGAATCACACGGATATGCGTTGCTGACCAAAAGCGTGGAAGGCGTCGTTTCTTTCTACGACGTGACGGACCCGTCGGCCCTTCACGAGCTGGCCAGACTTCCTATCTTAGTGAACACATCGGCTACGCTGGTCCTGTTTCGTACTTCCGATGAGACGGTGATAGACGAAGTGTCTTATTCTTCGAAATGGCATGCCTTTTCGGTGAAAAACGCCAAAGGGGTTGCCCTCGAACGGATTGACCCTGACGCACCTGCATCCGATCCGGCCAACTGGACCTCTGCATCCGAAACGGCCGGTTTCGGTACGCCCGGCTATCAGAACTCCCAATATCTGCATTCATCATCCGGTGAATCGACCGGGATAGAGCCTCCGGTATGGATCGAAGAGAGCGGCAGTTATACGATTTCCTACCTGCTCGACCGGCCGGGCTATAATTGCCGGGCTTTCGTGTTCAATACATCCGGCGTACGGGTGGCCGAAATCGCGAACCATGAACTGTTGGGCGTTTCCGGGGAAATCACATGGAGCGGTGCCGCAAACAATGGTAGCCCGCTTCCGACAGGTGTCTATATCTTTTATGCCGAGATTTATCATCCGGAGGGCCGGGTGAAACGTTTCAAGAAAGCTTTCCTGATCCGGTAACAAGGGGCGGTTATTCATAAACCGCCCGATACCAACTGACCCTTTCTTTATACCAGTCGAGTATTTTAGGTAAAGAGGCTTGCGGCACAAAAGCGGTCAGGCCGCAATAGCTATTAATCGGGTAAGCTCTGTAAGGGGCGGCATAAAAAGCCTCCTTTGTGTATGCCTTATAGACAAGGGCTTTCTGTATGCAGGTCTGGAAGCGGGCGTATTGTTCGTCGGTTGCCAATTGCCGGATATAATCGGCCATGTCATAGAGCATACCGGGGCTTTTATACAGATATTCCAGCCGTTGCATTTGCGAGAGGTCAAGTTGGTAAAGTTCCTCTTCCGTTTTATCTGCCAGGATGGCGCGTACTGCATCTTTCAATGCTTCCAGTTCGCTTGTCTTCGTGAGCGATACGGTCGCATACGGGTTGGCGTAGTTCAAGTAGTAATCATAGAACGTTTCGCAAACCTTCTCTAATGGCAGGTCGGTGGCGAACAGTTGCGGTATGATCTCCGCATAGGGCCATCCGTCTGCCAGGGTTTCGGTGGGGGAAGCCAAGATATAATCGGCTTTATCCCGAAGTTCGTAGACACACTCGACACTGGCCATGTAGCAAGCATCGAACAGGATAAAATCGAACAGGTGATCCGGCAACCCCTTTGCCAGTTCGTCGATTTCCATCCAGTTCGAACCGTCCTGCCCGAACGCTTTCAGCCGGTTCTGGTAGTCGGAAGGAAGCCAGGCTGTCCCGTGGCTCCACAACACCAGCCCGTAACTGTCTGCCGGATATTGCGAGACCACTTCGCGGATCACGCTCCGCATCACGTCGGGATCTGCCGAATTCCGCTTCTCGTACTCTTTCAAGTGGAATTTGTTGACTTTGCCGTTTTCCTCCTTGATCTGAAGAAGCTCCGGGTTCGCGTTTTTAGGGGCATAATAGACAATCAGGTTCCCGCCGTTCAGGTTTTGGCCGGCCGCGCCCGCGATCATGCTATCGATATTCGGGCCGGCAAAACTGTCCAGGCTGTTATTGGCCAACAGATAGACTAAAACGGTGCGGACCGGTTGAGGTTCCGGTTCCTTTTCGGAGCAACTTGCCAATCCCAAGCCCAGTAGGATAAACAGCGTAATCAGTCTGACTTTCATATATTCCCGGTTGTATTTAGAGTTTCACCTTTTTGATTTTCCCTTGGTTCTCATTGTGGAAACGGTCCACAGCCGTAACGACATAGCTGTATTTGCGCTTCCCGTCTTCATACGGCAACAGATAGTTCGTGTCGCGTGTGATCGCCACGATCTTCGAGGGGTCGTCCAGATGGATCGGTTCTTTGTCCTCAAAGCGGTAAACGACGAAATAGCTGGCCAATTCAGGGTTGGTCTTGCTTTGTTCCGCCTGCCAATGCAACAGGTAGCCCTGGGCCGTCCATTCGGCTTTCAGCTTTTTGACCTCTTGCGGAGCCCGGTTGTGCAGGTGGGTATAAGCCGGGATCAGGGCGGGATAGCGGTGATAGTTCCGCTTCAGGCTGTCGGCAACCCCTTTGTTGTTCCAGAGTATTTCGTTTGCCGGCCAGAAACAATTCCCGCTGATGTGTGAAAGTGCGCGTTCGTAGCGCATCTTGCGGGTCAGTTCGCCGGCTTTCATGGTGCGGGCCACGTCCTGGCCGATGTACAGATGTCCGCCATTGGCGTTTTTGTTCCACCATTTGACCAGCGTGATGTAGTCGGCAGCCGGATGTCCGATCTCCCAATATATCTGCGGGATGTTGTAGTCGATCCATCCCTCTTTCACCCAGCGCAGCACGTCTGCATACAGGTCGTCGTAGTTTTGCAACCCGTTGGTGTTGCTGCCTGAACCATCAGGCGTGCTTTTCTTGTTCCGGTAGATGCCGAACGGACTGATGCCGAACCTGACCCACGGTTTGGATAACAGGATGGTGCGCTTGATCTCGCGGATCAGCTTGTTCACGTTCTCCCTTCTCCAGTCTGCACGTTGTGAGGCTTTGTAGCCTTTTTTCAAACCATATTGCTGGAAACTCTTGTCGTCCGGAAAAGGCATGCCCGCCACCGGATAGGGATAGAAATAGTCGTCCATGTGGATGGCATCGACATCGTAACGGCTCACGATGTCCCGTACCACGCGGCAAATGAACTGCCTGCTTTCCGGCAAGCCCGGATCAAACAGGATTTGCTTGTTGTAGGTCACGAACCATTCCGGGTGTTTATGATAGATGTGTGAGTCGGCAAAACGGGTATTGCCGGCCGTGCTTGCCCGGTAGGGATTCAGCCAGGCATGAAACTCCATGTTCCGCTTGTGGCACTCTTCGATCAGGAAAGCCATCACGTCGAAGTCGCCTTCCGGTGCGAGCCCCTGTTGGCCGGTGTAGAAACGGCTCCAGGGTTCGATGTCCGATTTATAGAAAGCATCGGCTTCCGGGCGCACCTGGAAGATAATCGCGTTGATTCCGCATTTTTGCAGGTAGTTGAGTTTGCGGACAAAGTCTTTCCGCATTCGGGCGGGTGTCATATCCTTGTATTCTCCTTGGAAAGCGGTCTGTATCCAAGCTCCGCGAAATTCCCGTTTCATGTCTTTCCCTGTCGGTTGTTGCGGTATTTGCCGGGTTGTCTTACAGGATGTTACTATGCCGAGAAGCAATATCAGCAATAAACGAAGATGTTTTGTCATCATGAATACTTATTATATATACGATTTTCCCTGCAAACATACTTATAATTTTTGAATTGCGTTTTATTTTCTCCTGTGTTGTGCCTGTTGTGCCTGCCGGATATTGGAATCGGTACGGCTTCGTCAAAACGGGTTGGAAGAGGTCCGGTGAATGTGTCCGTGTAAGGACGTACCCGTCGTCTACTTTTTATAACAACCTCCCGAAAATCGGTGTTAAAATTGCATTAACATTTGTTCCCCGGAAAAGAGGTGCTTTGTTAAAAAATTAACGCCAATCCATAGGGAGTGGAGGATCACTGGCCCTTCACTGGAGGATCACTGGCCCTTCACTGGCCCTAATACGGCGGTTTTTGTGTTAAAATCGGCAAGAAACATTATATATATTTAACTGGTTTTCCGTGAACCCATATTTACAGAACCGTGCCGTTTTGCGGTGAGGATCGATGGAAGGTCGATTGTTTCCGAATGTGAATGCCAGTTGTTTACTTGGCGGAACGGCAATCCTTTTTTATCTTTGCGATTCCAAGGAAATGAAGGAAACAATTATGTCCGAAAACAAATCTATATTCATCAAAGGCGCTCGAATCAATAACCTGAAAAATATCAATGTCGAGATCCCCAGAGATAAACTGGTCGTGATAACCGGCCTTTCCGGTAGTGGAAAATCATCATTGGCATTCGATACGTTGTATGCGGAAGGACAACGCCGCTATGTGGAGAGTCTTTCGGCCTATGCCCGCCAGTTCCTGGGGCGTATGGGCAAGCCGGAGTGCGACTACATCAAGGGCATTCCTCCCGCCATTGCCATCGAACAAAAGGTGAACACCCGCAACCCGCGCTCAACGGTGGGAACTTCTACGGAGATATACGAATACCTTCGCCTCCTGTATGCCCGTATCGGGAAGACTTTCTCGCCGGTGTCCGGGACGGAGGTGAAGAAACACCAGGTGAGCGATATCGTGAAAGAGGTCCTGAGCTATCCGGCCGGAACGCGCTTTGCCGTATACGCACCGGTCGTCTTGCCTGCCGGTCGTGGCATCAAGGAGCAATTGGAAATCCTGCAAAAAGAGGGCTATACCCGTCTGTCCATTGGCGAGACCGTCTACCGGATCGGGGAGGTCTTGGCGGATGACGCATTGCTTTCCGCTCCCGTGATCGAATTGCTGATAGACCGTCTGGTCGTGTCGGACGACAAGACGTTGAAAAGCCGTCTGGCCGATTCTACCGAAACGGCTTTCTTCGAGGGACACGACACCTGTATCATCCGTATCTATACGCCCGAAGGGACGGTCGTGAAAGAGTATTCCAAGAAATTTGAGGCCGATGGCATGGTGTTCGAGGAGCCGACCGATATGATGTTCAGTTTCAACAATCCCTTAGGAGCCTGCCCGACTTGCGAAGGGTTCGGGAAGGTGCTCGGTATCGACGAAAATCTGGTCATACCGGATAAAAGCCTCTCTGTCTTCCAGGGAGCGGTCGTCTGTTGGAAAGGCGAGGTGATGGGAGAATGGCTGAAAGAGTTTATCGTGAAGAGCGAGAAATACGACTTCCCGATCCACCGCCCCTATTACGACCTGACGCAGAAGGAGAAGGACTTGCTTTGGCATGGAGCCCGCGGGTTGCATGGCATCGACGACTTCTTCAAGTTCGTGGAAGAGAACCTCTATAAGATACAATACCGTGTGATGCTGGCCCGTTATCGCGGGAAGACCGTTTGCCCGACCTGCAAAGGCTCCCGCCTGCGTCCCGAAGCCCTGTATGTGAAGGTGGGCGGGAAGAATATCGCGGAGCTGGTCTCCCTTCCGATCACGGAGGTGAAAGCCTTTTTCGACCATCTTCAACTTGACGAGAACGAGGCGGCTATCGCCAAACGCTTGCTGACGGAGATCATCAACCGCTTGCAATTCCTCTTGGATGTGGGGTTGGGCTACCTGACGCTCGACCGTCTGTCTGCCTCCCTTTCCGGCGGGGAAAGCCAGCGTATCAACCTGGCGACCTCTTTGGGCAGTAGCCTGGTCGGCTCCCTGTATATCTTGGACGAACCGAGTATCGGGCTTCATTCGCGCGACACCGATTTGCTGATCAAGGTGCTCCGCCAGTTGCAGGCATTGGGCAATACGGTGGTCGTGGTGGAACACGACGAAGAGATTATCCGGGCAGCCGATTACATCATCGATATCGGTCCGAAAGCCGGCCGCTTGGGAGGCGAAGTGGTCTATCAGGGGAATGTGGACGAGCTGCAAGCCAGTAGCGGCAGTTATACCGTCCGCTATTTGACGGGAGAAGACCAGATAGAAGTTCCCCTTTATCGGCGTCCCTGGAATAATTATATCGAGGTGAAAGGGGCCCGCAAGAATAATCTGAAAGGAATCGACGTGAAGTTCCCCTTGAACGTGATGACGGTCGTGACCGGTGTCAGCGGTTCGGGAAAAAGCTCGCTCGTGCGGGATATTTTCTATGAAGGGGTCAAGCATTACTTGGATGAGGCGGCCCGCCTGATGGTAGACTGTTCCGGCTTGGAGGGCGATATGCACCTGATCAAAGGCATCGAGTTTGTCGACCAGAACTCCATCGGCAAGAGTTCCCGCTCCAACCCGGTGACCTATATCGGCGCCTACGACGAGATCCGCAAGCTCTACGGCGAACAGCCTCTTGCCAAACAGATGGGCTATTCGGCTGCCTATTTCTCTTTCAATAAGGAGGGCGGACGATGTGAAGAGTGTAAAGGAGAAGGAAAGATCACGGTCGAGATGCAGTTCATGGCCGATATCACCCTCGAATGCGAAACCTGCCACGGCAAGCGTTTCAAACAGGATGTGCTCGATGTCGAGTATCACGGTGCGAGCATCTACGATATGCTGGAAATGACCGTGAACCAGGCAATCGAGTTTTTCGGGCAGCATCCGGGAGCACAGGAAAAGAAGATCGTCAAGAAGCTGAAGCCTCTTCAGGATGTCGGGTTGGGTTACATCAAGCTCGGCCAGACCTCCTCCACTTTATCCGGCGGTGAGAACCAGCGTGTGAAACTGGCTTACTACTTGGGACAGGAGAAACAGGAACCGACACTTTTCGTCTTTGACGAGCCGACGACCGGCTTGCATTTCCATGACATCAAGACGTTGCTGAAAGCTTTCAATGCTTTGATCGATAAAGGACATACGGTTGTCATCATCGAGCATAACATGGATGTGATCAAATGTGCCGACCATCTGATCGACCTCGGCCCTGAAGGCGGAAATGCCGGAGGCAACTTGGTCTGTACCGGAACGCCGGAAGAGGTGGCGATGTGCGCAGCTTCCTATACGGGAAAGTATTTGAAGGATAAATTGGGATAGGGGAGAAAAGGGAGGATTTGTTTTATATACTATAAAGTTATTACAAATCCACCGATTTATCGGAACATTATTTAGGGCAACCGTATCCAATATTGCGTTCAAGAGAGGATGTATCGAAAGGCGCTATAGCGCCTTTTGACACAGTGCCCTGTTTTGCTCCTATACCCGTTATTTTAAAGGATGAAACCGACTGTTTAGTTCATTTCACAGTTGTGTTTTTTCTGTATCACAACTGTGTTCCGTCTATATCACAGTTGTGTTTCTTTTGTTTCACAGATGTGAAACAGAAAATGGATGGCTACAAAATCAGAAGACTATCCGGGTGAAGCAAACAATCTACCGGCAGAAAAGAAGAAAGTCCGAACTTCTCTTCCTTGAAGCAACGAACCGGACCGCGTTGTCCGATCTTGAATCTGTTTATCCCCGAAACCTGGGGAATATGTTGCCCAAACGGTGTCGTTTTGTCCTGTAACCCTACGAAGGGCGAACGCTATAAACAAACAAGCCCCGGCGGTAGGAATGAATACCGTCGGGGCTTCATTATGGTTTGACAGGATCAAAGGGAGAGGACAACCTTTATAGTGCCAGGATTGTTTCTTCGCTTAACCCCGTGTATCTTGCGATAGTCGCTATTTCTACACCCTGCTGTTTCATATTGGATGCGATTTGCCGCATTCCCTCCGCGATTCCCTCTGCTTTTCCTTCTATGCGTCCTTCCAGCCGTGCGGTGTCGATAGCCTCCTCTTGGATGACGAGGTCGTCGATATGGCGTTTGTAGATATAACGTTCGGTGGGCGACATGGAGTCGTAGGCCAACTTTTCGCGGGCTTCCCGGAGGCCGGGAACCGTCGTGTCGGGCTGGATCGTTCCGTCTTTCAAGTATTTGATCCATTCGTTCAAAGGGGTACGCGCCACCTGGTCGAACTCGTTCACGCGGATCAGGATGTATTCGGGGAAGATCTCGGCGGGAAGGCGGGAGACGAGCACGTCGCGTTCGCGCCGGTTTATATGCAAATAGTCGCCCGTATGCACGCCGATGAACTGGTTCTGCCCGTGGTAGATGTAATCCGTCCCGGTACCGATGTCGAAATAGAGGATGCTGATGGAGTAGACCTTCTTGATGTTTTCGTAGCCCTCGCCGATGTATATATGTTCGGTGATGGCTTTTGCTACGCCGTACAGGATACGTTCCAGATAGTGGATTTCGCGCGTGTTCTGTATCTCGACGATGATGATTTCGCCCTTGCTGTTCAACGCCTTGATGTCGACGTGGTTGAACTTGTCGTCCGCACACTCCTGGTTCCCCTCGCTTTCGAGGATTTCGGCAATCTTGATCTCTTCTCCCAGCATGACGGTAAGGAACCCTTCAAGCACGACGAAGTTGGCCTTCTGGCGCAGCAACCGTTTGATGGCCCAATCGAAACGGATATACCGGTCTTGTAACTCTCTCTTTTCCATCTCTTCCTTGATTTTCGGGTCTGACTTCTCTTTTTCCATAGTTCTTGTTTTTAAGTTGTTGTTATGTACAATGCAAATATAGCAAATTTTTTTGTTTGCCAAACAGGGGAATATGTTGTATAAACAGGTTTGTTTTGTCCTGTAACCCATTTGTTTTGGAAAATTAAGGCCGTTTTCCCTTGCTGATTCGGAAAACCTATTTACCTTTGCAACGATTCCGTAGTAGACAGCGGTCTACGGTGTGCGGGATCAATTACATATTGTAAGCATTTTACGAAGATTATTCCTATTCAAAAATCTAGCAAATTTTTAGTATACCGGAATAATGGACAGTAAATGCTTGCGCTAATTACGTATAAGTTCATCTTTCCTTTTTAGGGGAGGAGTGTATTATATCGTATAAAGCGCGGGCTATTGTTCTATTATTGGTATACGGGCTTTGCTAGAGCCTTTGAATAAATAATAGACAATTGGTCCGCGTTTTTTTGTGCTCGTTCATAATCCTCGCGGGAAGTTGTTTTTCCCTTCGTAAAATTAGTTGTTGGATTTTTTTACACACTATTTTATTAACAATTAATTTAAATGATTATGAACAAGAGATTTTCTACTCTTTTGGCTACCGCCCTGGTAGCCGGTGGCGTCTCGGCTTCTGCACAGAATGCGACTCTTAAAGAGTTGCTGGAGGTGGGAGACCAAGGCTATGTCACGTTAGGTTGCGGAGCTTCTGACGAGTATCTTTCTATTGCCGATGGCAAGTTTGATTATACTCGGACGAAGTTTGAAAACCTTACTGACGTGAAAAAAGCATTCGAAGGAGTGTGGCAAATGACCATCAATGAAGCCAAGACTGTTGATGGTGTTCCTACTTTTACATTCGTGAACAAGGCGACAGGCATGCCTTTCGCTGTCCAGTTGCAGACTAACAACAAAGGTACTTCAACTGAAGTTGCCGCTTATGCTGACGGCGGTAACACGGACTGGGGGTATGAACCGACATTAGGTCTGTACCACATCGCAGGGGACTCTGTTTTCTATTTCAGCGAAAACAAGTTGTGTGCTATCAAGGGTAAATTGGTGGATGCTTTGAATGAAACGCCGACAAACCCGATTGCTCCGAAAGCGGCAGATGAATTGGAGTTTGACATCACTCCTGATATCTTCAACTACCTCGTAGGTAAAGAGGGCAAGTTGTACTTCAACGGTGGCAAGGATGTTGTTGGTACCGGCAATGTGAATATCTTGACGGCTAAGGCTTGGAAAGCTTCTTCTGCTACTAACGCTTCTTCTTCTGCTGCTACAGAGTTCATGCTTTCTTCAACGAAAGACTCATCTAAGATTAAGACTCCTATGCATTTGGTAGTGGATACTGCTTTTTATGGCCGTTCTGCAACTACTCAATTGAACAAGTTGGCTATCGACTCTATCGCTGGTACATTTGTGTATGATGCTGCTGGAGCGTTGACTTATACAGCTCCGACTAATACGTATGAAGAAGTAAAAGACAAAGATAATAAAGTTATTGCTTTGAAACCGCGTTTCCCGCTGGGTAGTGCAGTCTTTACCGGTAAGTATTACTTGGCTAATGACTCAATTGCACTGTATGCTAAGAATATGGTGACGGTTGGTGATGCTCCTGGTAGTAATCCTGTTTATCGTGAAATTAAGGCTGAAGCTATTCCTGCTGATGCTGGTGACGGTCTGATCGCCCTGAAGTATCTGACAGACAAAACGCTTGTTCTTACTCCGAACTTCTTGGTTGCAGATATGGATGACGATGACAAAGCTAAGGAAGCTGACTTCGTTCTTCCTTTAATCCAGTCCGGTTTCACTGCAGCAGTAGCAGATAACAACTACAGCTCAGAAAAAGACGGTCTGTACGTGATCACGAACGGCAAAGGCCAGTATCTGGCAGCTCCGATTTACAATACTGTAAGTGGTGCAACTTCTGTCGCAAAGTGGGTAACTGTAAACGCAAGCTTGCAGGAAGTGAAGCACATGCCGGCTTACCAGTGGGTAGTATTGAAAGACAAGAACTATTCTGATAAGGTTAAAGAAACTTCTCCTGTAACTATTACGAACCGTGAGTTTGCAACATTGAGTTCTTCTGTTCAGTTGAATAAGAAAGCCGGTGCCGCTAATTCTTATGTGAGCGCAACTGCATTGGGTATGGCTACAACGGACTCCCTGAAGTTCATCCAGATCGAAGATTTGGCTATCCTGTCGGATACATTGCTGGGTTACAAGAATTTTGAAAAGGATTCTTTGTTGGTGAACCGTTATACATTCAACTATCTGCACCAGTATGCAGACGGCAAGTATATCGTGAAGTCTGCAAACGACTCATTGGCCAAGGCTACTGATGGTGTCCAGGCATTCAAGGTAGAAAAAGTGAACGACATCTACGACTACGGTTTCAAGGTGACCAAAGAAGTTGCTGAACGTATCGCAGGTTTGAAGCAATTGCGCCGTCAGGCTTATAAGATCTATATCCCGGCAGTCAAGGGTGACTTGTACTTGTGCAAAAATGCAGAACACCAGTATATGTTTACGACTGTGGCTAACGGTACTCCTGTTACCCTGTTGTTCAAGGAAGAAAACGATTTGACGAATAACAAGCACTATCATGCACTGTTGGCTGTTTCACAGTCTGCTGAAACTTGGGGCGCACTTGCTACTGAAACTTACACGAAAGTCGGTGTATCTGACGAAACTGTAATCCTGAAAGACCAGGAAATGGATGAAACAAGAACATCTACGTTCTTCATCGGCAAATACGATGCTCCTCTGTACCGCCGCTTTAATTCTTTGGCATTGGAAGGCAATGAAGGCGATGCAGCCGACACATTGCGTTTCGTAGAAAAGTACCGTAAAGAATACTTGCAGATCGAAGCTAATCCGAACTTCATGGTTAAGGGTATCGACTTCCTGGGTATCTATACTCCGGACTTCACGAAGGACGGCAAGTCATTCATCGTTGATACGGCTTGGGTAAATCGTGGCCAGGGTGAAATCAAACCTCAGTACTTGATCTCTATCGATCGTGAAGACCAGGCATTCGAACCGGGTGAAAGATGCCCGATTTGCCAGGCATTGATCGATGCAGGCAAGCAGCCGGTAGAAAACTGTCCGCATGACAAGGCTGGCGTATCTCCGTTCCACCTGGGTAAATATCTGGTTAACTTCGCTGATTCTGTAAAGGATGCTTCTAACAAGGAAGATTACAAGTGGAAGGGTTACACTCGTGCCGGTTTCGTGAGAGCCGCTCACATGGGTGACAGCCTGTATATCTTGAAAGACCAGTTCGCAGACGTGACAGTCGCAACGTTCGACACAGCTAAAATTCACAAAGCAGTGAAAGAAGGCAAATATGCAGCAGCTAACATCCGTAACTTGTGTGGCGATGCCCACAAGACAGTTACTTGGTCTATGCGTTTCGTTAATCCAGAAGTTGCCGCCAACGAAATCGAAGACGACCGTGCGTTCTTGATGGAATCATTGGGTAAGACGGATATTGAGCCTATATCAGGTTCTTGGTTGAAGAGTCAGAACGGTTGCTTGGTAATGTCCGGTTCTGATGGTAGTGCATCTTCTTTCGATCAAATTACAGGTGATGACGATGCTTTGATCTTCACAATCGAAAAGGGCAACAAGGATGACTTGGCAACCGACAACGAAACAATCGCTACATCTGAAATCACCGTTATCGCTGGTGAAGGCCAGGTAATGATTGCTAACGCTGCCGGCAAGAAAGTTGTTATCTCTAACATCTTGGGTCAGGTAGTTGCCAACACAGTTCTGACTTCTGACAACGCTGTAATCGCTGCTCCTCAGGGTGTAGTTGTTGTAGCTGTTGAAGGCGAAGAAGCTGTGAAAGCTATCGTAAAATAAGATTAAAATTATAATCAAATAATTCTAAAATGTTTGGCCGCGTGCCCGTAAAACGGCAATTACCCTGCGATAGGCGAACAAGCGGCTGGATTCATATTAATAATACTAAAGTATATTGAAATTAAAAGTTCAAGTGGCTTTCCACCTGTGAAGGGCGAGAGCTTACCAAAAACAAACCCCGGAACGGTAGAGATGTCCTGTCATGGCTCTCTGCATTCCGGGGTTTCGTTTGTATAGGATTGAAAGGTCTGAAAGGCCTGAAAGGAAAGTATTTGCGATTTTATCTCAAAAGTTTTGGTTTCAAGAAAATATTGTGTTCTTTTGTGGTCTAAAACAAGGCATCGATGTTAATAGATTTTACACTTAGGAATTTTTTATCCTTTAAGGATGAAGTTTCATTTAGTATGCTGGCGGCCAAATCCGTCAAAGAGCATGAACAGTGCGATTCTAAAGAATCGTGCAATGTAATTAATGTGCCTGATACTGATTCCAGACTTTTAAAAGTTGCAGCTATATACGGAGCGAATGGTTCTGGCAAAAGTAATTTGTTGTCGGCAATGTCGTTCTTTAAGCACATGGTGCTTGATTCGTTTAAAAACGACTCTATTTTACGAAGAGTAAAGGATTTGTCATATCAGTTTAGTGTAGAATCCCAAGAGGAACCAAGTTCATTCGAGATGATGTTTATTATAAATGATAAACGTTATCGTTATGGATTTGAAATATTTAATGAATCTATAGAATCCGAATGGCTATTTGTCAAACCTCTTGAATCAAGCAGAGAAAGCTATTGTTTTAGAAGAGAAAAGAAAGATATAGCCGTTAATTCAAAGACATATAAGGGCGCTGGAGGTGTTTCTTCAAAAACACGTCATAATGCGCTTTTCCTTTCAACATGTGCCCAGTTCAATGTTGAAATCTCGATGCACATCAAAGAATGGTTTAGGAAAAGATTTAATATACTTTCTGGAATTGATGATGACACGATTCATTATACCGCAAGCCAATATATTCATAATGCAGATATGCATAATCGCATTATAGAATTCATTAAGATCATTGATTTGGGTATCAATAATATTGCTATTAAAGAAAGCGAGGTTGAAAATATACCGGAATTGGTCAATCAATTTGTTGATGTTATCTCCAAGAATCCAACTGTAATCAAATCGGAAATTGCAGATATTAAAAAAATCGAGATCTTATCTGAACATAAGAGATATGATCATGGGAAACTGAAAGATATGCTTCTTACTCCTTTTGGAATCGAATCCCTTGGCACTAAGAAAATATTTGCACTTCTTGGACCTTGGTTTGATACTATACTTCATGGGGGAACGCTTTTAATAGATGAATTTGGAGCAAGTTTCCATACCAAGCTGTCAATTGAGCTAATCAAGATATTCCAAAGTTCTCTTAACAAAGGCGCTCAATTAATAATCACGACTCATGATACCAATTTGCTACGTGGGGAGCTATTGAGACGCGATCAAATTTGGTTCACGGAAAAGGACGAATTTGGAGTATCGGATTTATACTCATTAGTTGAATATAAAATCAATCAGGCAAACTCTGTAAGAAATGATGCCACATTCAACAAAGATTATCTTTTAGGTAAATATGGAGCTATCCCCTATTTTGGTAACATCGAGCAATTTTTAACTGATTTTTCTGGAAATGGCAAGTAAGTTTAATGACAAGTTTGCCGCTCAAAAGAAAGTTGGTAAACGAAAGGAGAATATTAGAGAAGAACGTAAGGTCGAAGGGGATTCTCCTAAAGTACTATTTTCTCTAAAAGACATAGATAAGAATCAGATGCCTCCGGGACAGACGTATGAAGAATGGTCGAATAATGGGTTTTTATCCTATTTATTGGAGAAACTTGAACATATATCCCAGAAAACAATGGCGGAAGCAATTCATGAGGGATATATAAAAGTATATGGAGATTTTCCACCTAAATCTGATTTTAAACATCCTGTACACATAGCATCAGATGTCAAATGGGCTGTGATTATGAACCTGAAAGGTCAAAAAGGTCGCGTTGCAGGTCATATAATCGATAATGTTTTTTATATTGTCTTTTTAGACATGAATCATCTGTTTTATAAGATGAAAAAGAGATAGTCTCATTGTCCAAATCATGGAAAAGGCCTACTTTTGTAATCAAACAAATCAAATCGAACAATAATATGGCGCAGTACAAACGCATCCTGTTGAAATTAAGCGGTGAATCGCTTATGGGAGGGAAACAATATGGTATAGACGAAGTTCGTCTGAATGAATATGCAGCACAAATCAAGGAGATTGCCGAAATGGGAGTCCAGATCGGAATCGTGATCGGCGGTGGCAACATCTTCCGCGGCCTGAGTGGAGCCTCTAAAGGTTTCGACCGTGTGAAAGGCGATCAAATGGGGATGCTGGCAACGGTTATCAACAGTTTGGCTTTGAGTTCGGCTCTGGTCGCTCAAGGCGTGAAAGCCAACGTATTGACGGCGATCCGCATGGAGCCGATCGGCGAGTTCTATAATAAATGGCGGGCAATCGAATTGCTCGAACAGGGCCATGTCGTGATCATGTCAGGCGGTACCGGCAATCCGTTCTTTACGACCGACACAGGCTCTTCCCTGCGCGGCATCGAGATCGAGGCGGATGTGATGTTGAAAGGAACCCGTGTGGACGGCATCTATACCGCCGATCCGGAAAAAGATCCGACGGCCACCAAGTTCACGGATATCACTTACGATGAAATCTATACGCGCGGCCTCAAGGTCATGGACCTGACAGCTACCACGATGTGCAAGGAAAACAACCTCCCGATCATCGTCTTCGACATGGATACCAACGGTAACCTAAAGAAGGTGATGAACGGGGAGAACATCGGAACGTTGGTGCACAATTAAGGCGATGGTTCAAAGTGCCTTTGTCAGTCTGTAGCGGGTCTCGGTCGGCGTTTCTCCATACGCTTCGCGGTAGCATTTCGTGAAATAGGCCGGAGTGGAGAACCCGATCTCATAAGCGATTTCGCTGATGGTTTTCCCGGTGGTCGTGAGCAACAAGTTTCCTTGTTTGAGGCGTAGATGACGCATCAGTTCGACCGGAGCATAGTTGGTGAGTGCTTTGATTTTGCGGTAAAACTGGCTACGTTCGAATCCCATCTTTCCGGCGATCCTGTCTACATTGAGATCGGGGTTGCCCATCTCTGTCCTGAACAGTTCGAGGAAACGGTTATAGAACGCATTGTCGATGTCGGAAGTCGGCCATGCGTTTGCGTGTTGAGCGTTTTTCTCGTTTTTAGCCGTTGCCGGCATTTCGTTCTGCCAGAGTTCCTGGATGCGTTTCCGGTTGGCGATGAGGTTGGATATGCGGGCTTTGAGGACAGCACTGTTGAACGGTTTTGACAGATAGCCGTCCGCCCCGCTGTCATACCCTTGTACCCTTTGTTCGTCCATCGAACAGGCGGTCAGCATCAGGACCGGGATATGGGAGGTGGCCATTTCGTTTTTGAGCCGTCTGCAACAGGCAAGGCCGTCCATGACGGGCATCATCATATCGCAGATAATCAGGTCCGGGGTATATTTGACCGCAACCTTGATCCCCTCCTGTCCGTTGGAAGCGGTCAAGATGTTGTAGTCGGTATTCAGCAGCTCTCCGACGAGTTGCTGCATATCTTGGTTGTCATCGATAATAAGAAGAATGGGTTTGTCGGGGTCGACGGCAAAAGGTATGTCCAAAGCATCGAGTTCGGTCTCCACTTCCTGGCTGTTGATCCTTTTGGCCGGTTCGATGGGGTTTTCAGCTATGTGCCGGATCGGCAAGGAGACCGTGAATACCGTTCCTCGTTTCCATTCGCTTTCTACGGAGATCGTCCCGTTGTGGAGTTCGACAAACGCTTTGGCAAGTGCCAACCCGATACCGGAGCCGTTCGGATGGACACGGTCGGCCTGATAGAACCGGTTGAAGATATTTCCCAGATCGTGCTCACTGATCCCTTTGCCGGTATCGGCAACCTTGAAAGTCAGGTTTTGCTTGTCGTGTGTGTATGAGACAGTGATCCTCCCGTTGTCAGGCGTATATTTGAACGCATTGGAAAGGAGGTTGAAAAAGACACGCTCTATTTTCTCCGGGTCTAAGGCCAAAGACAAAGGAATGTCCGGTTCGGGCGTTTCCAACACCAGTTTGATATCCCGCTTTCGGGCGATCGTGTAGAACGACTCGACCCAGTCGTGGACGGCTTGATTGAAGTCCGTTTCGGATAAATGCAGGTTGAGTTTCCCGTTTTCATATTTGCGGAAGTCCAGGATCTGGTTGATCAGCCGTTGAAGGATGCGGACGTTTTTATCGGCTATATGGATTAAAGTCTGTTGTTGCGGGGTCAGATTATCGGCTTTAGCCAGTTGGACGATCGGTTCGGCAATGAGTGTCAGCGGAGTGCGCAGGTCATGCGAAACGTTGGTGAAGAACATCAGTTTGGATTGGGTGGCCTGTTCCAATTGTTCGTTGAGCCTTTTTTGTTTGTCGCGTTCCTTTTCGAGCAGTTTGTTCTGTTCCAATAATATTTTTTGGTACCTGATGTGTTGCCAATAGGCCCTGAGCAGGAGGAAACCGACGCCGGCCAACAGGAAGATGATGGCGAGGCTCGCATAGAACAGGGACGTTTGGGCCGAATGTCGTGCCCAATAGTCATCGATCTGCTTCTTTAATATTTTCATTTTGCTTGTCTCTTGCTTCAACGTTTCGTTTTGCAAGAGCAGGATATCCGCGTTTGTCAGGTCTACGGCCGAAGAAACAGGCAAAAGGACTTCCCGTTGGTAGGGTTCGCCTTTGAGGATGGCGAGGGCAGTCTGAATCAGGCGGTGTCCCTCTGTTGGATAGAGAAACGTGGCATCGATTACCTTATCGGCAACTGCCTGGATCCCGATATTGGGAGCGGCATCGATGCCGATGATCCTGATCGAATCGCGTCCGTGCCGGGCGGCTACTTCCGATGCCCCGATTGCCATACGGTCGTTGTGGGCGTAAATCAGGTTAACGTCCGTGTGGATCTTGAGTAACGAGTCGACAAGGGGAATCGCCTCTTCCTTGTTCCAGTTGCCTGGTACGCTTGCTAGCAGGCGGCCTCCTCCTTCTGTCAATACGGCTGCGAATCCGTTGTGCCGTTCTTCGGCGGGAGTCGAGCCTTTCCGACCGAAAATCTCGATGGCGTTGGCCTTTCCCCCTAACAGATGCAGTGCATAGTGGGCGGCTGATTTTCCTAATCCCTCATTGTCCACGCCGATCCGGGCGGTATAGGTCTCCCCGATGATGTTCCGGTCGAAGATGATGACCGGCATCCCTTTTTCATATACCTCTTTGATAATGGGGGTAAGGGCCGCTGCCTCGTTGGGCGAGACGATGAGGATATCGAAGTCGTTTTGGATGAAATACCGGATGTCTTCTACCTGTTGCGTATTGTCGTCATTGGCGGACCGTATCTCCACGGTGGCATCTTCGTGAGACATGATCTCCCGGTTGATCTCCTCATTCATTTTGGTCCGCCAGTCGTCCTGGCTGCATTGCGAGACTCCGATTTTATAGACTTTGCTTCGGGTGCATCCGGCCAGTAGAAGGAGTGGCAGCAAACAATACAACAGTATCTTGTACATCGATGGTATGCAATTAAGTGTTTTGCAAAGTTATAACATAATCCTATGAAAAAGAGTGCATAAACGATGAAAAAACGGGCCTTGCAACAAATTTGATAGCGAAAGCACGAATATTTATAGCCTATCCTTTCCGGTTGTCGTAGTTTTGTGGTGTCGGAAAGCAAACAGATTTTAATAATCCATACATATATTAATTCTGATAGTATGAAAAAAATAGCAAAACGTTTGGTGGCCTTGCTGCTGTGTGGGGCAACCTTGTTTACACCGGCAACGTGGGCTGCTTCGGATGGAGTAGAGGTGAACCATCTGGGGGTGAACAACACTCTTGTCCGAGTGACGGGAAATGGGAATTACCTGTTGTTCCCGGTGGAAGAAGCCAACGACGACTCCCGTGTCCAGGTATTGGTGGATGGTAACATCGTTGAAACAATCTATGTCCGGCTTGCCCGGAGTAAAACGGACTACACGGTACCTTACGATCTGACACCTTACAAAGGCAAACATGTCGTTTTTGAAATCGTGACGCCGCAAGGCCGGGAATCCGTCCGCGAAGCCAAGGAAGATGCCTGTTGGAAAGGCTTGGAACTGGCGGATACGTTGGATACTGCCAATCAGGAGAAATATCGTCCGGCTTTTCACCATACTCCGTTGTACGGCTGGATGAATGATCCCAACGGAATGTTCTACAAAGATGGCCAGTGGCATCTCTATTATCAATGCAATCCGTATGGTTCCAAATGGCAGAATATGACATGGGGACACGCTGTCTCTTCCGATCTTATCCATTGGGAGCATAAACCGAATGCCATTAAGCCGAACGGGTTGGGCACGGTGTTCAGCGGTAGTTGTGCGGTAGATTATCATAATACGGCCGGTTTCGGGAAAGGGACCGTACTTGCCATGTACACATCGGCAGGCACAAGCCAGATGCAGAGCCTTGCTTCCAGTACCGATAATGGTTTGACATTCGATATCTATGCCGGAAACCCGACTTTGACGTTGGAGAGTGAAGCCCGCGATCCCAATATGTTTTGGAACGAAAAGACCGGGGCTTGGAGTTTGGTTCTGGCACATGCTCTCGATCGGGAGATGTTGTTCTTTTCCTCTCCGGATATGAAGAAATGGACTTGGCAAGGCCGTTTCGGAAAAGGAATCGGTGCGCAAGACGGTGTATGGGAATGTCCGGACCTGTTTGAACTGCCCGTGGCCGGTTCCGATGAGACGAAGTGGATGCTTTTGTGCAATATCAATCCCGGAGGACCTTTCGGAGGCAGCGCGACCCAATACTTCATCGGCGATTTCGATGGCAAGACCTTTCAGGCGGATACCGATCCGTCCGGCAATGTCCCGACCAAATGGCTTGACTATGGCAAGGACCACTATGCGACCGTGAGCTGGAGCGATGCTCCTGATAATCGGCGTACCCTGATTGGCTGGATGAGCAACTGGCAATATGCGGCTGATGTCCCGACCCGGCAGTTCCGGAGTGCCAATACGCTTCCGCGTGAAGTCGGGCTATTCCGAGGGGCAGATGGTGAGATCTATGCTTCTTGTGCTCCTTCTCCTGAGTTGGAGGGTTTACGGGATCAATTGGTCCGGAAAGTTGGAAAGGCGGATATAGGCTGGAAGTCCTGCTCGTATTCACTTCCCACGGCTCACGATGGCATTTGTGAGATTCTGTTTGAGATAGATACCCGCAAGTCGAAGGCGGTGGAGATGACACTTTTCAACCAGGAGGGTGATAAGGTCGTGATGAAATATAATTCCGAACGTCATACCTTCTCTTTCGACCGGCGAGAAAGCGGCCTTGTGGATTTCAATGAGAATTTCCCGGCTGTCACCGTCTCTCCGACCTTTGAGGAGAAAGGTGTTATTTCGCTCCGCCTTTTCATCGACCGTTCGAGCATAGAGGTGTTTGGCGATGGCGGGCGTTTCGTGATGACTCATCTTGTCTTCCCTCGCCGGCCCTATTCGCAGCTATCATTTTCTTCGGAGGGCGGCAATGCCCGTCTGGGTGATCTGAAAGTTTATTCTTTAACGACTAAATAAAAAAGGCTATGACACAAACAACTATTGCGGGACACAAATCCTTGTTGCTTCAAATTATCCCGGTTATGCTCTGCTTTTTCGCCATGGGGTTTGTCGACCTTGTGGGGACGGCATCCAACTATGTGCAGAAAGATTTGGGGCTTACCGATTCGGAAGCGAACCTTTTCCCCTCGCTTGTCTTTTTCTGGTTTTTGATATTCTCGGTGCCGACCGGTATGCTGATGAATAAGATAGGCCGTAAGCGGACTGTGCTCATTAGCTTGATTGTAACGGCTATGTCGTTGTCCCTACCGGTTTGGGAAGATACTTATCCGATCATGTTGGCATCTTTCTCGCTGTTGGGTATCGGCAATGCT
The DNA here is from genome assembly GCA_017937385.1 of Parabacteroides sp. Lineage (GTDB taxonomy): Bacteria > Bacteroidota > Bacteroidia > Bacteroidales > Tannerellaceae > Parabacteroides. The sequence goes on along the minus strand of JAGBDR010000011.1, from coordinate 11,671 downwards.
ATTATGCAGACTTCGCTTAATCCGTTGGTGACGAACCTGATTGTCGGAGACAAGTTGGCGTCCACGCTTACGTTCGGCCAGTTTGTCAAGGCGATCGCCTCTTTCCTTGCGCCCGTCATAGCGGCCTGGGGAGCCACGACCGTTTTCCCGACTTTCGGTTTGGGGTGGAGGGCTTTGTTTGTGATCTACGCGGTCATCGGTTCCCTCTCGATCTCGCTGCTGGCCGCGACTCCTATCGAGGAGGAAAAGCCCGATCAGGCTTCCGGCGTGGGCGAGTCGCTGAGGTTGTTGGGACGACCGTTTATCCTGCTCTGCTTCTTGGGGATCGTTTGCCATGTCGGGATCGATGTGGGGACGAATACCACAGCGCCCAAGATTATCATGGAGCGTTTGGGGCTTCCGCTTGAAGAGGCTGGTTTTGCGACCGGTATCTATTTCATTTTCCGTACGGCCGGCTGCTTTTTAGGGACGTTCATCTTGCGTTTCGTATCGCCCAAGCGTTTTTTTGCGATCAGCGCGTTGATGATGTTTGCCGGCATGGGAATCCTTTTCGTGTGCGACACGCTTCTTCCCCTTTATGCCGGGATCGGTTTGATCGGGTTCGGGAACTCCAATGTTTTTTCGGTCGTCTTTTCGCAGGCGCTTGTTTCTGCGCCCCGTGAAAGGAACGAAGTTTCCGGCCTGATGATCATGGGGCTGTTCGGCGGGACCGTTTTCCCGCTTGCCATGGGGTATGCCGCCGATGCGGCCGGACAGGCGGGAGCCGTGGGCGTCATGACTTTAGGAGTCCTTTATCTGCTTTATTATACATTGAAAATCAAATAAACTATTTTTGCAACTAAACAAATATCCGATCATCATGAATGACATCGTAGTAGGAATGGGGGAAGTGCTTTGGGATGTGCTTCCCGAGGGAAAGAAAATAGGCGGTGCGCCTGCCAATTTCGCTTATCATGTTTCCCAGTTCGGTTTGCCCGGTTGCGTGGTCAGTGCCATCGGCGATGACCCGCTCGGTTCTGAAATTCTGGAAGACTTCGCTTCGAAAGGGCTGGATTGCCTGATCGAGCATGTCCCTTATCCCACCGGGACGGTACAGGTCGAGATCGACCAGGCCGGCGTGCCGCAGTATGAAATCCAGGAAAATGTGGCTTGGGACAACATCCCTTATACCTCTCGGCTCGAGGCTTTGGCCAAGCAGACCCGGGCGGTCTGTTTCGGCTCTTTGGCACAACGGAACGTGGTGTCGCGCGAAACGATCGGCCGTTTTCTCGATGCGATGCCTCGCGAGGAAGACCGTCTGGTCGTGTTTGACGTGAATCTGCGCCAGGGGTTCTATAACAAGGAAATCCTCGATGATTCGATGAAGCGGTGCAACATCTTGAAGATAAACGACGAAGAGCTTGTCGCCGTGAGCCGTCTGTTCGGTTATCCGGGCGTCGACCTTCAGGACAAATGCCGGATTTTGTTGGGCAAGTACAATCTCAAGATGTTGATCCTCACGTGCGGCGTCAACGGCAGTTATGTGTTCACCCCCGGCCCTGTCTCTTTCCTGCCGACCCCGCAGGTGGAAGTCGCCGATACCGTGGGGGCGGGCGACTCGTTCACGGCCGCTTTCATCTCCTCAGTCCTGAAAGGCAAGAGTGTCGCCGAGGCTCATTCCCTCGCGGTGCGGACTTCGGCTTTTGTCTGTACGAAAAAAGGGGCGATGCCCGTATTGCCCCAAACGTTGCTTCTTTGACAAACAGTCTTCAATAGGAGCTGGAAATGCCGTTTTACGTCGGGGGAAAACCGGGTTTCCGGCCATGAGATGCGCCGTTTCCGGATCCGGATTAAAAGGAAATCCGACATATTTCCGCAAACAGTTTGCCGGAAAGAAAAACATTACTATTTTTGTTTTCCGATTAAAAATCATCAATCATAAATCAATTAAATCTCATGGCAGATATAAAACAGTATGTAAAGGCGGCAGAAGAGAAAATGACTTTTGCGATTGACTATTTGGACGAACAGTTGTCTCATATTCGTGCCGGTAAGGCGAATCCGAAAATTCTGGATTGCGTGAGAGTCATGTATTACGGTGCTCCTGTCCCTTTGACAAATGTGGCTACCGTAACTGTACCGGATGCAAGAACGATCATGATCACTCCGTGGGAGAAGAAGATTATCCGGGATATTGAAAAAGGAATTCTGGATTCCGAAGTCGGCATCACGCCTGAAAACAATGGAGAAGTGATCCGTTTGGGTATTCCTCCTCTGACGGAAGAACGTCGCCGGCAGTTGGCCAAGCAGTCCAAGCAGGAAGCCGAAACTGCCAAGATCAGTATCCGTAATGCCCGCCGCGACGCAATCGAACAGTTGAAGAAGAGCATCAAGACCGACGGAACGCCTGAGGATGTCGAAAAAGATGCAGAAGCGGAAGTGCAGAAAGTACACGACAAGTATATCAAGAAAGTTGACGAACTCTACGCGGCAAAAGAGAAAGAAATAATGACCGTATAAAATTCAATGGACAATTGACAATAATCAATTGACAATTCAAGAATGGATTGCCGTTGTTTCAATTGTCAATTGTCCATTATCAATTGTCAATTGAAATGAGGGGATTGGTTATTAAGAATACAGGGAGCTGGTATACCGTGCGTACCGATGAGGGTCGCGATATAGAAAGTAAGATCAAAGGAAATTTCCGTCTGAAGGAAATCCGTACCACCAATCCTGTTGCGGTCGGAGACTGGGTTGAGCTCCAGGTCAATGCGGAAGGGACTGCTTTTATTACTGCGATCGAAGACCGGAAGAACTACATCATCCGCCGTGCTTCCAACCTGTCCAAACAGTCGCATATCATTGCAGCGAATGTAGATCAGGCGATGTTGATCGTGACGGTCAACTATCCGATTACCACCACTGTCTTTATCGACCGTTTCCTTGCCACAGCCGAGGCCTATCGCGTCCCGGTAAAGCTGGTATTCAACAAAATAGACCGTTATCATGATGGAGACCGGGAGTTGTTGGATGGCTTGATCCATTTGTATACGACGATCGGTTATCCCTGTTCCATGCTTTGTGCCCGTACCGAAGAGGGGTTAGACGAGTTGAAAGAAGACCTGAAGGGGAAGATCACCTTATTGTCCGGCCATTCCGGTGTGGGAAAATCGACGATTATCAATAAATTAGTCCCCGGTGTCAACCTCCGTACCGGCGATATCTCCGAATATCATAACAAGGGGATGCATACCACCACCTTTTCCGAAATGATTGCTTTGCCGGATGGCGGTTACCTGATCGACACTCCGGGCATCAAGGGTTTCGGCACGATTGAAATGGAAGGTGCGGAAATCGCCCATTACTTCCCCGAAATATTCAAATTCTCCGCCGACTGCAAATTCAACAACTGTTCCCACCGCCACGAGCCGGGTTGTGCCGTCTTGCGTGCCGTCGAAGAACATTATATCAGCGAGTCGCGCTATAAAAGCTATCTGAGCATCCTGGATGATAAGCAGGAGAGCAAGTATAGGGAGGAGTATTGAAGAATTTATGAATTATGAATTTTAGGGACGCATAAATCATAAATCACAAATCATAAATCTTTTCAGACTGCCGGCAAACTCATCCCCGTAATCTTGCGGTACAGGTCGAGCGCATAAACATCTGTCATGCCGGAAATATAATCGAGGACACATTGGACTTTGCCATAGACGGTCGGCGCGTGTGTGTCGTACTGTTCCGGGATGCGTTGCAACAGGAGTTTGCTGTAGGCGTGATCCTGGTTCATGACCGCTTCCGTCAGTGTGTCGATCAAATGGCTGAAGATGTGGTAACCGGCCAGTTCGATGTCCAATACCTCTTTGGCGCGGTATATCTTCTTAAAGGCGGTTTCGGAACATGTTTCGTATGCGGTCTTTGCCTGGTCGCAGATGTTGTCGATCAGTGGCGTGTTGTAGGTTCCGTTGAGGATGCCTTCTTCGTTTTCGAGGAAGATACGCGAGCATTCATCCACCAAAAGGCCGATGATGCAGGAGCGCAAGTAGGCGATCTGTTCGTTGGTGTCGTCTACCATCTTCATGACGCGGACGATGTGGTCGAGGCGTTCCCCTTCGAAAAAGTTGAGGAGCAGTCGGATGGCTTCTTCTGTTGTCAGGATATGTAGCTTGCAGGCATCTTCGATGTCCATGACCTGGTAGCAGATATCGTCGGCGGCTTCCACCAGATAGACAAGTGGATAGCGGACAAACTTGTCGGGATCTTCCGGATTCCGGCAAATGCCTAATTCATCGGCAATGCGCAGGTAATCTTCCTCTTCCGACTGAAAGAAGCCGAATTTCCCTTTCTTGCCGGCATAAATGGAGGCATACGGATATTTGATGATGGAGGCAAGTGTGCTGTATGTCAAGGCAAAGCCCCCTTTGCGTCGTCCGACGAACTGGTGGGTGAGCAGGCGCATGGCATTGGCATTCCCTTCAAAATGCAGGAAATCTTCGTAGCGTCCGCCTTCGTCGATAATCTTTTCCTGTAGTTGTTTCCCGTTTCCTTCGGCAAAGTAGGCGGAGATTGCCCGTTCGCCTGAATGTCCGAACGGCGGGTTGCCCATATCGTGGGCCAGGCAGGCGGCTGAGACGATGGAACCTATTTCCGGGAAATTGACGCTCCCGTCGGGATATTTCTGCATCAGGCCTTTGGCGACATTATTGCCTAACGAACGTCCTACGCAGGAGACCTCTAAGCTATGTGTCAAACGGTTGTGCACGAATATGCTGCCCGGAAGGGGAAACACCTGTGTCTTGTTCTGCAAACGGCGGAAAGGGGAGGAAAAGATCAGGCGGTCGTAGTCACGCTGAAAATCGGTACGCTCGTGTTTGCGTTCGTGATATTCCTCCATGCCGAAACGTTTGCCGGAGAGTAATTGGTTCCAGTTCATCTTTTCTTGTTTGTTTAATAGATTAATGCTCCTTTTCCCTGGCGGATGATCTCGAAATCGTCTGTCGTGCAGTCGACGACAGTCGAGGCTTCCGTGCCACCGTAACCACCGTCGACGACGATGTCCACCCGGTTTTCATACTTTTCATGGATCAGTTCGGGGTCGGTACTGTATTCGATGATATCGTCTTCGTCATGCAAAGACATGGTCAGGATCGGGTTCCCCAGTTCCCGTACCAATGTACGGATAATCTGATTGTCCGGCACGCGGATGCCCACCTCTTTCCGGTTCTTGTAGATCTTGGGCAGCTCGCTGCTGGTAGGCAGGATGAATGTAAAAGCGCCCGGCAGGTTCTTCTTCATCAACTTGAAAGCGGCGTTGCTCACTTTGGCGTATTCGCTCAGGTTGGAAAGGTCATAACAGATAATGGACAGGTCGCTTTTCTGCGGGTTGACGCCTTTCATCTGGCAGATCTTTTCGACGGCACGCACATTCAACGCGTCACAGCCGATGGCATAAACCGTGTCGGTCGGGTAAATCACGAGGCCACCGTCTCGCATGACCTTGATAACCTTGTCTATTGCCCTGAGATTGGGGTTTTCGGGGTAGATTTTTGTGAGCATAGCTTTTTCAATTGACAATTGATAATGGACAATTGACAATTAAAACAGCGACAAATAAATTATCCATTGTCCATTGTCAATTGTCCATTCATCTACGGTCTTAGCCGTAGATGATGTGTCCGTTTTCGTCGGTATATTCTTCCATGCCTTTGCTGTATTGGTTCATGGCGCGAAGGCTCATGCCCATGCTTGAGAAGCCACCGTCGTGGTAGAGGTTCTGCATCGTGACTTTGCGAGTGAAGTCGGAGAACATCATCACGCAATAGTCTGCACATTCGTCGGCTGTGGCATTGCCCAGCGGACTCATCTTTTCGGCGAAATCCATCAAATGCTCCATGCCTTTCACACCGCTCCCGGCGGTTGTCAGTGTCGGCGACTGGGAAATGGTATTGATACGCACGTTCTTTTCACGGCCATAGATGTAACCGAAGCTGCGGGCGATCGATTCCAATAGGCTCTTGGCATCTGCCATGTCGTTATATCCGAAGAATGTACGCTGTGCTGCCACATACGAGAGGGCGATCACCGAACCATATTCTGCAATGGCATCCTGTTTTTTGGCAACTTGCAACATCTTGTGGAAAGAGATGGCTGAGATATCCAACGTCTTTTCCAGCATGGTGTAGTCCAGGTCGTCATAAGTACGTTTCTTGCGCACGTTCGGACTCATGCCGATGGAATGTAAAACGAAGTCTATCTTTCCTCCTAATATCTCTACTGATTTAGAGAAAACCGTTTCCAGATCTTCCACGCTCGTAGCATCCGCCGGAATGACTTCGGCGTGCAACTTCTCGGCCAAAGCGTCCACCTGTCCCATACGAACGGCGATAGGCGTGTTGCTCAGTGTGATGGTTGCTCCTTCTTCTACGGCCCTTTCAGCCACCTTCCAGGCGATGGACATATCGTTCAGCGCACCGAATATAATGCCTCGCTTGCCTTTTAATAAATTATGACTCATACTTCTCATTCATATAATTACGGCACAAAAGTACGTAAAATGTGCAAGACTCGCAATTATTCCCTATAATACACCCGCTTCACCCTCGGCGAGATGGAGGTAAGTATCTCGTATGGGATGGTTTTCAGTTTGTCTGAAAGTTCGCTGACGGGAAGTTCTTCACCAAAGATAATGACGGTGTCTCCTTCGTGTGCGTCAATATCGGTGACGTCGATCATGCAAGCATCCATGCAGATATTGCCGATGATCGGACAGCGGTGCCCGTTGATCACGACTTCGCCGCCCCCATTGCTGAAATGGCGGTTCAGGCCGTCGGCATATCCGATCGGGATAATCGCGATACGGGAATCGCGTTTTACGTAGCTCATCCGGCTGTAACCGATGGAATCGCCTGCCGGGACGTTTTGTATCTCCAAGATTGTTGTCTTCAGCGTACTGATGTTGCGCAATCCTTTCTGGCCGGAGGCGCTGACCCCGTACAGACCGATACCGAGACGTACCATGTCCATCTGGTAATCGGTGAACCGTTCGATTCCGGCTGAATTCAGGATATGCTTGATCACCTTGTATTCCAGCCCGGCTTCTAGTTCGGCTGCCGCGTGGGTAAACGTATCCAATTGCTTTTTCGTGAAATCGTCGAAGATATAGGAGTCACTGCCTACGAGATGCGAAAAGACGGAACGGGCGACTACACCGCTTTGCCCTTTCAGACGGTGGCAGACTTCCGGCACATCTTCCGGCTGGAAACCTAAACGGTGCATGCCTGTGTCGATCTTGATGTGGATCGGATAGGAGGTGATGCCTCTGCGCTCCGTTTCCTTGATCATTGCGTCGAGCAGGCGGAAACTGTAGACTTCCGGTTCCAACTGGTTTTCAAACAAGACATTGAAGCTACTGAATTCCGGATTCATGACGATAAGCGGGATCGAGATGCCTTCCTTGCGCAATTCCGCCCCTTCATCGGCAACGGCAACGGCCAGGTAGTCACAACGGTGTTCCTGCAACGTCTTAGCCAGTTCATAGGAACCGGCGCCATATCCGAAAGCTTTGACCATGCAGACCATCTTGGTCTCCGGCTTCAGTTTCGAGCGATAGTAGTTGAAGTTATGGACAACGGCATCCAGGTTTACTTCCAGGATCGTTTCATGCACTTTTTTCTCCAACAGTTCGGAAATACGTTCGAAATGGAATTGGCGGGAACCTTTTATCAGGATCAGTTCGTCTTTGAACTTCTTGAAAGACGGCGACTGGATGAATTCCTCTGTTGTCCGGTAAAACTCTTTTTCGATATCGAAAGCGCTTCCATATTCTTTCAGATCGCGGCCGATCCCGATGATGCGGTCGATCTTTTTTCTGCGCACGAGGTCTGCGACTTTCTTGTAAAGAGATTTTGGCAGCGTTCCCGATTGCAGGATGTCTGAAAGGATCAGCGTGCATTTCAGGTTTTTTTCTACGCGGCGGCTTTGCTGGAAGTCGAGAGCGATATCCAGTGAATTGATATCCGAATTGTAGGTGTCGTTTATCAACAGGCAGTTGTTGATACCTTGCTTGACATCCAAACGCATGGCGACCGGTTCAAGGTGTTTGAACTTTTCGATGTCGTTCACGCTCGTAGGTTTCAGATACAACATGACGGCCAAACAGTGGATCACGTTTTCAATAGAAGCATCGTCTGTAAAAGGAATCCTGTAGGTCTGGTTGTACCCTAACAGCGTGCAGCGGATGACGGTTTCAGATTCTAACTTCTTGATCGATTCGATGAACAAAGGCGCTTCCGAGTCTGTCCGGCTCCAAGTGATTGCCTTGTGGGACAGGCAGGCGGCTTCGACACAGCTTCCGATAAAGGCATCGTCGCCATCGTAAATGATTGCTTCGCAGTCGTTGAACAAAATCAATTTCTCCAAACATTTCTGCGTGGAAGAGATAAAATTCTCCTGGTGCGCTTCTCCTATGTTCGTGATTATGCCGATGGTCGGCGCGATGATCGGTCGCAGGCGCTCCATTTCGTCCGGCTGGGAAATGCCGGCTTCGAAAATACCCAATGTGTTCTTGTCATTCATCTGCCATACCGACAATGGAACTCCCAATTGCGAGTTGTAGCTTCGGGGCGAGCGGACAATGTTGAACTCGTTATGCAATAGTTGGTAAAGAAACTCTTTCACGATCGTTTTCCCATTGCTTCCCGTGATGCCGATTACCGGGATATTAAAGCGCTTCCGGTGATGGGCGGCCAACTTCTGGAGTGCTTTCAGTGTATCTTTGACGACCAGGAAGTTCGCTTCGGGCATCGACTCGAACTCCGGTAAAATCGTACTGACTACGAAATTGCGTACACGTAACTTATATAATCCTTGTATGTAGTGATGTCCGTCGTTGGTCTTTGTTTGGAGGGCAAAGAATAGGCTTTGTTCCGGGAAGGAAAGACGACGGCTGTCAGTAAGCAAGTGACTGATGTTGTCGTCGTGCAGTTTTCGGCTATCGGCTCCGATGATTTCTGCGATTTCTTTTATTGAATATTCCATTCTTTTCTATGTAATAGGTTTAGAACTTCTTTTTAATTCTTTCGACTTCATTTGTCATATCAAAGAAAGGAAATTTCTCGTTAAGTCGTTCTATCTTTAACAAAGTTTGCGAGATGAATCGTTTGTAGGCCTCGCTTTCCGGTTGGAACGGCTTGTGGTTAATGGCCTTTTGGATATTTTTCCATTCTTTGAGAATCGTCAGTGAATCCGTTGAGAGCATATTGTCCGTGAATCGTTCCCAGATATATTCGACCGCTGCGGGAGACGGGTGCAGCATGTCGTCGGCATAAAAACGGTATTCTCTCAATTCGTCCATCATGATTTCGTAGGCTGGAAAATAGGCGGTCCGCTCCGGAAATTCCTTTTGCAGCACGTCGATGGCAAGCAGGAGGGTCGCCTTGCTGAGCTGGTTGCCGTGTGCCCCGTCTTTCCAATGGCGAATCGGGCTGACGGTGAAAAGTATTTTCAGATCCGGATTCTGCTCCCATAGCGACAGGAGTAGGCTTTTCCATTCTGTTGCGATCTTCTCAACGGTAAGCAACTGGCGGTCGAACATCTTTTCCGGCAGTTTGTGGCAGTTGGAAACGACCTTTCCTGAACTTTTCAACCGGTAGACCCAGGCTGTGCCGAAAGTAAGGATCATCCGCCGGGATTCCCGCAGCGCATCGGCGGAACGGAACAACCGCCCGTTGATGTTTGCCAGGCATTCCGTTTCCGAAGAGGAGGAAAAGCGGCTGTGATGGCTGAAGCTGTGATAAATGCCTTCATGCTGGAAAAGGTCATCACCCGTGAATCGCTCCGGCCGAAGCAACATGCGGATTGCTTCGGCTATGGAGGATGGGTTGTAAAGCGTGCCGAAAGGGTTCAGGTCGGTCTTGAACTTGTTTTCCTCCAGCTTTTTCCCGATATTTTCGGCGAAACAGGAACCAAGCAAGACCGTTTGTTCCGTATGGGAAAATGTAAACGGGGCTTTCGGGATGGAGATACGGGTATAGAATTCCATCATTCTCCTTTTGCCTTAATTGAACTCTTTGCCATATTTCATTTGGGCATCTGCAACGAATTGTTTGATGCGCTGCTCGTCCTCTTTCTTGCAGATCAGAAGGACGTTCCCGGATTCGGCCACGATACAATCGTGGACGCCCTGTATGACGGCGAGGCGTTTCGGGTTGTCGAGCGCGACGATGTTGCCGCTACTTTCGTACATGATCGCTTCGCTTTTCAGGAGCGCATTGTTTTGTTCGTCTTTTTTTGCCAGGTCAAACAGGGAACCCCATGTCCCGAGGTCGGCCCAGCCGAAGTCTACGCATAACATATATACATTGTCCGCCTTTTCCATGATTCCGTAGTCGATGGAGATATTCAGGCAGTAAGGGAAGTTTTCGACGATGAAGTCGCGCTCTTCTGGCGTGTTGAATTTCTCTTTGCCCAAATCGAAGCGGAGGGAAATATCCGGAAGGAATTTGGAGAATGCTTCCAGGATGGTGTTGACGTTCCAGACGAAAAGTCCGGAATTCCAGAAAAACTCGCCGCTTTCCATGAATACTTTTGCCAGTTCCAGATCCGGCTTTTCGGTGAAAGTCTTCACTTTCGTAAATTCGCCCAGCATGATGTCACTGCTTTGGATGTATCCGTAGCCGGTTTCGGGACGGCTCGGTTTGATGCCTAACGTGACCAGTGCCTTGTTGTCTTTTACGAATTCGAGCCCTTTCTGTACATCTTTTAAAAAGACATCTTCTTTCAGGATCAGATGATCGGAAGGAGCTACGACTATATTGGCATTCGGATTGCAAGCTTTGATATGATAGGCTGCATAAGCAATACAAGGAGCTGTATTACGACGCGCCGGTTCCAATAGTATCTGCGATTCTTCCAATTCCGGCAGTTGCTCTTTTACAAGTGAAGCGTATTGTTCATTTGTTACGATATAGATATTTTCGGTCGGAATAATCTTGGAGAAACGATCGAATGTCATTTGTAGCAGCGACCGGCCTGTGCCGAAAAAGTCAAGAAACTGTTTCGGGTAACTTTCTCTACTGAAAGGCCAGAAACGGCTTCCGATCCCACCGCCCATGATAACGCAATAATTATCTTTCATGATGATTCAGGTTGTTTTTTAGTTATACTCTTACAAAGTAAACGAAATATTCCGGGATTTCGTCTATCCGAAGGCCCTAAGAAGAAATAAAATGAAAAAAAACAGGAAAATATTTGCAGGTTAAAAAATAATGCTTACCTTTGCAACGCAATTGAGAAACAAACCTACTCAAAGCAAACGCCCAGATGGCGGAATTGGTAGACGCGTTGGTCTCAAACACCAATGGATTCACTTCCATCCCGGTTCGATCCCGGGTCTGGGTACGAATAAATCCTGATAATCGCTTGATTATCAGGATTTTCTCTTTCTGTAAGGCGTACTAAATGTGTACTGATTGACGAAAACAAGAATAGAGTGTACTTTTATAGTTCTCGCCCCTGCATCTTTATAATTTCTTAACTCTTATACTTTCCTTTCGTAACTATTCAGCCAAAGAACCGGTATGCCGGAATGGCTCGCCTTTATCAGACGAGAGCAAGGATGGCATCAAGAGGGGATTGCCCGTTTTTCCAGGCAGTGTCGGCAATGGAATGGAGAGCGTGGAAGGCATCGGCG
>JAGBDR010000010.1 GCA_017937385.1 Parabacteroides sp. | reverse complement strand
TCACTCAAGCCAAGCCGTATGTCGATGGGTTCAAATCTGCAAAGCCAAAATAGCTCCTGCGGAGGGAACGCCATGCGGCAAGAGGCTGCGCAGTCAGCCCCGACGAGCTTACAGGAGTGAGATAATTGCATATTTATGCAAATTATCATTAACCGTATGCAGTTTTCTTATTATAGTTCATATCACAGCTGTGATACAGAAAGTGGATGGCTACAAAAGCAGAAGACCATCCGGGTGAAGCAAACAATCTGCCGGCTGAACAGAAGAAAGTCCGGACTTCTCTTTGAACTCAATCTCTATTTCGGTTAGAGAAAGGGAGATTTGATGCGGTTACCCTGTTTTGATTTACAGTTTGCTTGTCGTTCAAAAATATAATAATATCTTTGTTGCATCAATTAGAACAAATGATAATGAATAAATGTTTATATTGCATATTTTGGTCTGTAGGTTTGTTTGTCGCAACATTCTACTGTTTATTGGCACAGGAGGGAGAGGCTTTCAAGTTTACAGGGAAAGAATTACTACCAATAGCCCAAAGTCATATAATGCCTATGATTATGGCTATGACTCTTTATTTGTTGGATGTGCTCTATGCTATTTCAATGCGAAAGAATAACCAAGATAAATCGTTGTTTTGGATATTGTCAACGATTATTGTGTTTATGGTGACTTTTGTATTTTCTTTATTAGTGAATTGCAATGTTTTGGGGTGGGTGTTATTCATCCTTTCTTGGCTATCACTGACAATATTAAAGTTTCAAACGACGGAGAGCGAGCAATCTCCGTATTTAATAACGGAGGATTAAAATTATGAGTATACCTGTATTTGTAGTGTCATTTTTAATCATGATGGTTGGAATGTTGGTGCTCTTATCCATTAATTTTAAGTCTTTGCCGGTAGTCAAGGCTGGTAAAGTAACAAAGATTTGCGCTAAAGACAAGTATGTTTTCGGTTATATGCCGGATTCTGTAAAGAATGGCGGTACAAAAGTTGATCTTAGTCAAGATGAAAAGATGCTTGTGAGTGGTAATTCCATGAAAGAGTATAAGATATTCGATGGCCAACGTATCTATGTGAAAAAGATGTCTGAACGTGAAAAGGAAAGGATAACGACATACCCCATATTGGTTTTCAACATTGTGGATAATCCCAATGAGCATGATGCACAATACAAGTTAAGGAAATTTGTCGGGTATGTTAAGGCTGGTGATTTCAAGGATTGGGAAAATATTTTCAACCGTTTTAAGAACCGGATAAAAATATCTCAAGCTGATTTTGTAAAACAGTGCAGTGCTAAATACCAAAAAGTATCTCAAGCAGATAGGCAAAATATGGCTTTGTCGGAAACATTTGATGAAGATAAAAATCTCATCGCATATTCATTACATCCGGTAAACACCATTTATGGGAAAGTAGAATATGCCCTATAATAAATCTCCCCGACAGCACTTGTATATTAGTAGAATTTGTTTACCTTTGCACACGAAACGCGCCTGTGGTGTAATTGGTAGCCACGCCAGACTTAGGATCTGGTGTCGAGAGACGTGTAGGTTCGAGTCCTATCAGGCGCACATAACGTAAATACACGCCCGTGTGTTTACGTTTTTTTATTTGTCGGAATGTTCCTATCTTTGTACTTTGTCACAATTATTAAAGAAGAAAATGAGATCTACCGGAATATATATCCTGTTGGCGGTTCTGTCGCTATTTACCGCATGTACCGGAAAGCAGGCAGAAGGAAAAACGGTGACGGTAACGATAGAACCGCAACGTTTCTTTGCCGAAAAGATAGCAGGAGATAAGTTTGCCATCCATTGTGTGGTTCCTTCCGGACAAAGCCCGGAAACGTATGACCCGACCCCGAAGCAAATGGTACAGATCGGACAGAGCGATGCCTATCTGCAAATCGGTTATATCGGTTTCGAGCAAGTATGGATGCAGAAAATCCGCGAGAACAATCCTGATTTACAGATATTCGACACTTCGGAAGGTATGCAGTTCGAGCACAATCCCGATCATCATCATGACCATCACCTTCATGCAGGCGGTGTCGATCCGCATATCTGGAGCTCCATCGAAGGGGCAAAGGTCATTGCCCGGAATACGCTGGACGCCTTGACCCAATTAGATAAGGAAAACACGGAATATTATCGGAAGAATTATAACGATTTGCTGGCGGAAATCGACCGGACGGAAACCGAAATCAAGCACCTGCTCGATCCGCTGGCCGACCGTACATTCATCATCTACCACCCTGCTCTGACCTATTTTGCCGAAGAGTTCGGGCTCGTCCAGCTTTGCATCGAGATGGATGGGAAAGAACCATCTCCGGCCCAGTTGGAACAATTGGTAACGACGGCGAAAGAACACCATACAAAAGTCGTTTTCATCCAGCAGGAGTTCGACCAGAAAAATGCCGAACTGATTGCGAAAGAGACCGGTTGCCGGCTTGTGAGAATCAATCCGCTGGATTATCATTGGAATACGGAACTGATTCATATAGCGAAAGCTTTGGCTGATGGAGAAACTGATTGACATAGAACACATGACAGCCGCCTACGGCAACAAAACCGTATTGCGGGATATCTCCCTGACGGTCTGGGAAGATGATTTCCTGGGAATCATCGGGCCGAACGGAGGAGGAAAGACGACTTTGTTAAAGGTGATACTCGGCCTGTTGCCGCCTGTTGCCGGCACGATTCGCTTTTATGAGGGAGGACAGCCGGCCTCTTCTCTCCGGATCGGTTATCTCCCTCAGTTGAACAACATCGATAAGAAATTTCCGATCTCCGTGCGTGAGGTGGTGACTTCGGGGCTGGCCTCGGAAAAACCGCTTTTCCGTTCCTACACCGCAAGCCAGAAACAACGAGTGGAGGAAGTGCTTGAAAAAATGGGATTGAACGAGCTGGCAGGCCGGGCGATCGGCGAGTTGTCCGGCGGACAGTTACAGCGTGTGTTGCTGGGGCGTTCCCTCGTTTCCCGTCCGCAAGTGTTGATTTTAGACGAACCGAACTCGTATGTGGACAAGCGGTTCGAATCGCATTTCTATAAGCTTTTGGACGAAATCAACAAGGAAAGCGCCATCATTCTGGTTTCGCACGATATCGGGACAGTATTGGCGATGGTGAAAAACATCGCCTGTGTAAACGAGACGTTGCATTACCATCCCGGAGCGGATGTGTCCGAAGAGTGGTTGGGCGAGAAATATGCCTGTCCGATAGAACTGCTCGGACATGGCGATCTGCCGCACCGGATTTTGAAAAGACATGAACATGAGTAACCTGTGTTTAATAAGCCTGCCGGAGATTGGATATATCGCCGGTATCGCGGTAATCATTTTCGGCATTACCGCGGTGAGGCAAAATCCATTCATCAGCCGGGGACAAAAGGTTCTTTGGATATTGACGATTATCGTATTGAACTGGATCGGTTTGTTGCTATACTACTATACCTATTATATAAAGAATTGACAATGGACAATTGACAATTCTATTTTAATTATTAATGATGAAAAGAATATTGATTACCGGAGCCAGTGGCTTTATTGGCGGTTTCCTCGTGAAGGAGGCGCTTGAACGGGGGTATGAAACCTGGGCCGGGATCCGTTCGACAAGCAGTCGTGCCCATTTGCAGGATAAACGAATCCGTTTTATCGACTTGAAGTATTCCGACCGGGAGGCATTGACTGCCCAGTTGGCCGATTTTGCTCGTGAGCATGGTCCTTGGGATTATGTGATCCATAATGCAGGATTGACCAAGACGCTCGATAAAAGGAACTTCTACCGTATCAACGCCCAGAATACGGCCAACCTGATCGAGGCGCTTGCCGCAGCAGGGTGCAAGCCGGAGAAGTTCTTGCTGATGAGTAGCCTGAGCAGTTACGGGCGCGGAGACGAGAAGACGTTTCGCCCTATTTCCTTAGACGATCCTCAATTGCCCGATACGGAGTACGGCAAGAGCAAGTTAGAGGCGGAGAACCATTTGCGCCGGCAGTCTTATTTCCCGTATGTGATCCTGCGTCCGACAGGTGTGTACGGACCGGGCGAAAAAGATTACTTTATGGAGATAAAAAGTATAAAATCCGGTTTTGACTTTGCAGTCGGCTTCACGCCCCAACGCATTACTTTTATTTATGTAAAGGATCTAGCGACCGTTGCATTCCTTGCATTGGAGAATGAAGCCATCCGAAACCGCCATTATTTCGTGGCAGACGGCGATGTCCATACGGATGAATCGTTCGCCCGGATGATACAGGAAATCCTGCCGAAAAAATATGTCCTGCATGCCCGTATACCGATGGGATTGGTGTATGTCGCCTGCCAGGTGTCCGAGTGGATCGGCAAGCTGTTGAAGAAAAGTATGACATTGAATACGGATAAATATATAATCCTGAAGCAGCGTAACTGGATTTGCGATGTTACACCGCTTCAGGATGAATTGGGCTTTGTTCCGGCTTATCCGCTACGCCGCGGGCTGGAGGAAAGTATCGAGTGGTATCGGAAGGAAGGCTGGTTATAACATGACCAGCCTCTCCTTTTCCGTTTCACATTTTATTTATCCTCTTCGACCGTTCCTTTACCGATGATTTTCTGTTGTACGGCTGTCGGGCCTTTATAGCGGATATTTCCTTTGCCGACAACAGTCGCTTTCAAGTTGTTGGTCGGATGGATCTGGGCGGAACCTTTCCCTGTGATCTTGCAGTTCACTTCGGGCACTTCTACTCCGAAAGCCATGATTTCACCATCAGTCGTGATGTTGTAGTCGGCTTCTTCCGCACTTCCCGCTTTCAGGTTGATTGTGCCGGATCCGTTAATACTGCATTCCAGCTTGCTGGCTTTCAGTTCATTCACAACCATATTGGCACTGCCGGACACGTTTAGGTCAAGTTTGCCGACTTCCACTTTCTGCTTCAATTGGATGAGGCAGTTGGAGTTGGCATTGATTTTCAACTCGTCGCCTGTCAACGGGCTATTGGCGATAAAGTTGGCATTGCCGGAGGCTTTTACCTCTTTCAGCCATTTGGAGTTGGTCTTGACAATGAATTTGGTAAAATGGTCGACTTTTACACCCTTGAACCCGACAGTCAGGACACGGTCTTTGGTGTCGATGTTCACGTACTGATGCAGGTTTTCGTCTACAGTTATTTCGATATGCGGCGTGGATTCCGACTGTTCGTAGTTGAAGTCGATCACCCCGTCGAACTTGATGGCATTGAAGTCGTCGATCGTTATTTTCTTAGTCGAGAGTTTTCCGTTTCCTTTCACATGGTCTACAGCCTGGGCTGAGAAAAACATTCCCATCAGGAAAACGATCATTAATAAACCTTTTGTTTTCATGTCTGTATTCTTTATGTTATACTTCGGGACGCATTTGCTGCGCTTTGGCTACAAATGTAGGATGAATTTTATAAAAGTACTAATTTTTCTTGATCGAACCTCCGCCTATAACACTTTTACTAAGTTCCGGATCCCCTTCATACCGTATACGACCGCCACCGGCGATACTGGCATCCAATTGTTCAGACGCATGAACCTCAATCCCGCCGCCACCGGCCACACTACATTCCGCTTTCCGAATGACACATCCGAAGGCACTGATATCTCCGCCGCCGGCTACACTCAGATTTCCTCTTTCCGACTCTCCTTTAAGCAGGATAGATCCGCCGCCCGCCACGCTGCAATCCAGGCTGTTTACTCTCAGATTGGTAGCGTTGATATCTCCTGATCCTGCCACGCTAAAATTGATTTTACGTGCTTCCAAGGTTTTATCGAGGTTTATTGTGCTACTACCGGCAATACTGATCGCCAACTTATCGACTTTAAGAGCGTTTTTGACAACAAGCTCTCCCCCTCCTACCGCACTTATTTCTTTCAGTTCACGGGAGTTTGTCTTTATCTCGCATACGGTCGGCTGGAGGTTTAGCCCGTACGAATTCCCGTTAAAATACTTTTTTTCATCTTTAGGCTGTATGATCAAGGTCTTGCCTTTTACTTTTATCTCCAGGTGGGCCCATATATTCTCATCAACCGTTATCTTAAAGGAAGGAGATGCATTGGATTGCTCATATTCGATATTCACCTTCCCCACGTATGAGATTTCATCATAATCGGATATGGAAATCTCTTTAGTGATAATTTTCCCGTCTCCTTTTATTGTATTCTGGGCAAATCCGTTCGTTACCAGCATCCAGATACAAACCATAAAGAAAAATGCTCTTGTTTTCATGTCTTTTTGTATTTTCGTTTGTTTTCTTTTATAGACGGACGAGGCTCCGTTGCAGTTGCATATTTTCCATCCTTTTTAGTGATTTAGTTTTTCTTATCTATTCTACAACACTAATTAGTACTTCGGCTATTGACAGATTGGAAAGAGTCCGTATCTTTGCACCGTGGTTTTTTCATAATAGTATTAGATTTAAGGTTAACAAAGTTGGTTAGGGGTTGTCGTGAGACAGCCTTTAATTTTTTATAGAGGTTTCTGCGATGCTGAAACCTTTGTTTTTATCGGGAGTATTCCGTTATTCGTCGGGATTGGGTCGTTACTGACCGTTTTTTTATTGCATAAGTGCTTGTATGACGGTAGCTTTGTAACCAATTAAAAATTACACGGGTATGAAAACAAATCAACAAGGGAATGTAATCAGAGGTGGTCATCCCTGCCACAGCAAGCTGAACACGGTTGTGACAGCTGTCGTATTTATTATAATCGGTTTATTGTTCCTTGGGCGGAATTTCGGAATCATTGACCACGACCTATTCCGCATTTTAGTTTCCTGGCAGATGTTGCTGATTGTAATTGGCGTTGTCAATCTGATTAAACGGCATTTCTTCGGAGGAGTGATTACGATTGCCATAGGAGCCTATTTCCTATTACCGGAAATAAGCGGGATAGGAAACGAATGGAATGGAAAGCTTTGGCCGATACTGTTCATTTTGATAGGAATCATGCTCCTCTTCAAGCAGAGATGCCACCATTTCAATAGCCAGTGGAATGATGGAAAGACTGGATACGCCAGAGAAATGTATCGTTCGGAGGACGGTTTCATCGTATCGGACAACACTTTTGGAACGATTCAACAGATTGTCCTGGACCCGGTGTTCAGAGGAGCCCGGATTAGGAATACGTTTGGCGGAACCGTCCTGGATTTGCGGCGGAGCAAACTGGAAGCTCCCCACACATTCATAGATATTGATTGTACTTTCGGGGGAGTCGAGATTTATCTGCCGTCGGACTGGAATTTACAGACGCAGCTCGACGCGCTTATCGGCGGATGTGAAGATAAACGCTATAATTCATCTGTTGAAATAGACAATGAGCATATTCTGATTGTGAGAGGGAAAGTTTCTTTCGGAGGTATCGAGTTTAAAAGCTGATTTATGCAGACACATCCATTTATAGAGTCGGTCATAAATCGCGTAATAGGGATTGCCTGGACGATTGTGGCCTGGACAATTTATTCATGGCTCCTGTTCTGCTATGGAGGAGAGGGAATATGGATGGCTTGCCTGGATGGTCTGGTTTCTGTCGGGCTACTGGCTGTTGCCGGTTTCCTGTACGGATATATTGATGGGACAATCCATACATTGCAGATACAGATCACCTTAGCAATATTGGTCCAGGCAATCAGTTTGGTAGGAGCTTTTGAACTGCAAGTGCTTTTGGAGCAGAGAAATGCCACTGACTTTATAGACAGTGTTTCCCTACGCCTGGTCTTTGGCGTATTATGCTGGATAATCCTACTGCAATGGTATCGGATGAACCGGACAGATGAACCGGAATTGAAAGAGATGTCCCGAACCGAAACCGGTGAAGAGCCTCAGGAAGCAATTCCTGCAGAAAAAGTTTTTCTGGATCGCGTATCGGTAAAAGACGGTTCCCGCATTCACATCATCCATCTTGAAGAACTGTTATACCTGCAAGCCGGAGGCGACTATGTAACGCTTTTCACTCCGGAAGGCCAGTATGTGAAAGAACAGACGATGAAATATTTTGAGATGCATCTTCCACCTACACTGTTTGTGCGTATTCATCGTTCCTGTATTGTCAACACCGAACAGATTTTACGTGTAGAACTTTTCGGGAAAGAGAATTACCAAGTCCGTTTGAAAAACGGGGTTTGCCTACGAGCAAGCCATACCGGTTATAAGCTTCTGAAAGAACGGCTTGCTCTTTAAAAGGTTAATAAAGATGGTAAAGGTGGTGTGTCGAAAGGCGCTGTAGGCGCTTTTCGACACAGTGCCCTAATTTTTAAAGTAAACGCAACTTCATTTCTTTGTATCTGTTTTGTAATACTGCACCTTTACTTTTGCGGCATAATTTAATTGCAAAAGTAAAGAGTTATGAAAAAGGAATTCGTGTTAGTACTTGTATTATTCGGAGCTTTATTCTCTCCGTTATCAGCTGCGTCTGTTGCTGAAGGCGATCCTGACAAGGCAGGTAAGACAAATGTGAAAACTGTTGCTGTCGAAAAATGGGAATTTTATTCCACCGTACAAAAGCCTACTGTTGAAGAACTCGCGAATGCGGACAATCACAAGTTCGGGAAAGAGGTCGGATATCTCTACCATGTATTTATGGATATGTATGTGGTGAAAGAAGAAGTGGTGCCGGGCGATCCTGCCCGCCGTGCAGTGATCCGCAAACCGGATATTTATAATGCTGTCCGTTCCATCGAAAAACAGTTGAACAAAGAGATGAAAAGTAATAGGCTGACGAAAGACGCTGCGGCAGACAAATTTGCCAACGTGCTGAAAATCGCTTTAGCAGCCATCGATTCTGATACCAGCACTTTCGAAAAAGCGCTCTATGGAAATAAAAAAGACTCGTCCCGCCTCTTGGCTATCTTCGATAATGTCAAACTGAAGAACCTCTATTAGATATGAAGATCAAATTTTACTTGATGATTTGTGGCCTACTATCCTATGCTTCCCTCGCTTTTGCCCAGTCGGTGATGGTAACCGGTACAGTAACGGATAAGTTGGGTCCGATGGTCGGGGCGGCAGTAGTGGTCAAAAACACGACAGTCGGTACAGTGACCGATATTGACGGGCACTATGAAATTGAAGCCCCCAAAAATGCAACATTGGTTTTTTCCTTTGTCGGATACGAGACGGTGGAACGTCCGGTAGGAGAACTGAAAGTGATTAATGTGGAAATGTCCGATGACGTCAAACTGATTGATGAAGTGGTGGTAACTGCCATCGGCATTAAGCAACAGAAAAAGAAATTAGGATATACCACCCAACAGGTAAGCACGGAAGCACTGGAACAACCGGGTACGGTTAACGTAGGAAATGCCCTTTCCGGGCAGGTTGCAGGTTTGACCGTAAACAACCCGACCGGGCTTTTCCAAGCACCAAGCTTTTCCCTGCGCGGCAAGACACCATTGATGGTCGTAGACGGCATTCCTGTGGAATCAGACCTGTTCGATGTCTCTCCGGAAAACATTGAAAGCATCAATGTGCTGAAAGGTACAGCCGCTGCCGCCCTGTACGGCTCGCGTGGCAAGGACGGAGCTATTCTGATCACTACCAAACTGGCAAAAGAAGAGGGCTTAGTGGTAACAGCCGGCCTATCCAGCATGGTAACAGCCGGCTTCACCGTGTTTCCCGAAACACAGACGGAGTTCGGTTCCGGATCGAACGGGCAGTATGAGTTCTGAGATGGTGCCGACGGCGGTGTTTCCGATGGCGATATGACCTGGGGACCTCGTTTTGAGGGGCAGAAGATCGCCCAATGGAACAGCCCGATCCGCGACAGGCAGACAGGAGAAATGATTTCCTGGTGGGGAGATGTCTCCGGTTCCATTTATGACGACCGTACACGCTACGAACGTGTTCCGATCACTTGAGAGGCACACGACAACCTGAAGGATTTCCTTCGCACAGGTGTGATCACCAAAGCGACTTTCTCTGTGGCAAACAAAACGAAGAAAGCCAATTACAACTTCAACGGCGATTTCTCCAAACAACGCGGGCAAGTTCCGAATACCTCCATCTATACGGGCGGCCTGAACTTCAACAGTCTGTTCAATCTGAGCAATACGGTGACGCTTTCTTCCAACCTGTCATATAATAAGGTCTATTCGCCCAACTATCCCCGTTATGGCTACGGACCGAAAAACCACATGTACACAATCCTGTTGTGGATGGGTAACGACGTAAACGGCAAAGAACTGGCACAACATCTGTATCGTCCGGATTCAGATGGGACCCGCCAGGCAAACTATAACTATGCTTGGTATAACAATCCCTACTTCGCAACCAACGAGCTGACACAGAAACACGACCGGAATACGGTGAACGGACAGGTGAAACTCAACTGGGACGTTTTGCCGGGACTGACCTTGCAGGGGCGTGCCGCCGGTCGCCTGGAAAGCACGTTCGAGGATATGAAAAGCCCGAAATCGTATATGAACTACGGCGATTCGCGTAATGGCGACTATAAGACCTGGAACAGCCAACAACTGGATATCAATGCGGATGCATTGGCTACTTATACACACGCTCTCAGCAAGGATTTTGTTTTTACGGGTAATCTCGGAACATCTCTCTACTACCGTCAGATACGCAAGGAAACACAGGCTACCGACGGATTGATCGTTCCGAAAGTATATAACATGGGGAACAGCCTGAATCCGGTCTGTGCGACCAACCTGATGAACGAGAAAGCGATCGAGAGTGTCTACGGGTCCGTGAATGTCGATCTGTTCGAAGCGCTCTTCCTGACATTCACCGGACGTAACGACTGGTCATCCACGCTTTCGGCCGTCAACAATTCCTATTTCTATCCCTCTGTTTCCGCCAGTACGCTGGTGAACGAATATGTGAAGCTGCCTTCGTGGATGGATTATCTGAAGGTCAATGCGGCCTGGGCGCAGGTTTCCAGCGACCTCGATCCGTATGCTTTGCAAGCGACCTATGCGAAAGGCCTCCTGTATGGCAGCACACCTTCCGTGACCTATCCGAATGCCGTAGCCGATCCTTCCGGTTCCGGAACGGTGACAGCCTTGGTGAATCCGGATATTCTTCCTCAGAAGACCTCCTCTTTCGAAGTCGGCATGTCTGCCTCATTTCTTCACAATCGCTTGGGATTGGATCTGACTTACTACCGTATGTTCGACCAGAACAGTATCATCAAGCTACCTATCTCCGAGGCATCCGGCTTCCCTTACCGCTTTGTGAACGGCAATGAATATACGACAAACGGCTTTGAATTAATCGTGAACGCTACGCCTGTACAAAATAGGCGCTTTACGTGGAATGTGTCGACCAATTGGAGTAGTAATATCCGTAAGCTGACCAAGATTTACGGCGACCAGGAAAAATTCGGCGACCTGAAGGTGGGCGACCGGGCGGATGCCATGTATGCTATCGAATGGGAAAAGACTCCGGACGGCCGGTTGATTCTGGACGCCAACGGTATGCCGACCAGGAGTGCGTTTACCACCCATATCGGCAACCAGTCACCCGATGTTCGCTACGGACTTCAGAACACATTCAAGGTCAAAAAGTTTACCGTCAATGTCGACATAGACGGGGCGATCGGCGGCACATTGGTGTCGACCACTACCCAGAAGATGTGGTGGGGTGGAAAACATCCGAAGTCGATCCTGTACCGTCAGGAAGAATATGAGAACGGCGGTAAGGCTATCTATGTACCGGAAGGCGTAAACATCGTCAGCGGTGAGGTGACCTATGATGTGAATGGGAATATCCTGACGGATACCCGCGTGTATAAGAAGAATGAAACGGCCGTCAATATCCAGACCTGGGCACAAAACTATCCGTATCGTGCCGTGGTCCGTACCAGCGAGAATGAACTGTTCGCCAACACCTTCAACCGCTCTTACCTGAAGCTGCGCTGTGTGGCTATCTCTTACGACTTGAAGAACCTTTTCCAGTCGAACGTAATCAAGGGATTAGACCTGACCCTGTTCGGCAACAACCTGGCAGTCTGGAAGAAGACACCGTATCTCGATCCTGACTTCGGTGCCAGCGACTCGGACCTGCAGGATCCTTCCGCCCGTTATATCGGTATCAGTGCAACCCTCAAATTATAATCCTACGATAAAACAATGAAGAAATATCTGAAATATATAGCAGCCGGTGCCGCTCTGGCATTCACTTGCAATTCGTGTATCGACTTGGAAAAAAAGAATGTCGACCCGAACAACCCGACGACCACCGATCCCGCCCTCTTGCTTACCGGATTGTCTTTCAAAACATTCAAAGAATCGGATGCACAGGTTTGCCACGCAACGAAACAGTTGGTGCTGACCTCCGGTGAAAGTCCTTACCAAGTGTATAAATGGACACGCGGTGATTTCGGTTACTACAGCAACCTGCGCGATGTGGTGAAGATGAAAGAAGAAGCGGAGAAGAGTGATAAGACGGCTTATGAAGCCCTGGCCCTTTTCTTTGAAGCACATTATTATTATCAGCTGACGATGAGGTTCGGTGATGTGCCTTGCAGCGAAGCCTTGCAGGGCGAAACGAACGAATTGTACCAACCTAAATATGATTCGCAGGAAACGGTACTGTCTACCGTACTTGCCAAACTGGAAGAAGCGAATACGTTGTTGACCGGCAACAATAGCATGATCAGCGGCGATATCATCTATGGAGGCGATTTACTGAAATGGCGCCGCCTGATCAATGCCTACCGGTTGCGGGTCCTGATGTCCCTGTCGAACAAACAGACGGTAGGCGGGATAGAGGTGAAATCGACCTTTGCCCGTATCTTCCGGGACGAACCGCTGATGACCGGCGAAGCCGACAACGGCCAACTGGTATTCCTCGACCAACAAGATGACCGCTATCCTTATTTCAACGACAGCGACTTCGGATCGGGACGTTATATGGATTCTACCTATGTGGCTCTCCTGGCTACACGCAAAGATCCTCGCCTGTTTGCTTTCTGTACGCAGACTCCGGCCGCAGAAAAGGCGGGAATGGCCGTCAACGATTTCGCTTCCTATGATGGCGGCGATCCGGCCATCCCCTACAGTCTTGTGAACGACAAAGTCTCGTTGGGCGGTTGCTCCAAACCGGCTACCCGTTATTACCAGCATCCGACCAATGAGCCGATGATCCTGTTGGGATACACCGAGCAACAGTTGCTTCTGGCGGAAGCGGTGGTTCGCGGCTGGATTTCCGGAGATGACAAGGCGTTTTACGAATCGGCGGTCAAGGCCTCTTTCCGCTTCTATGAGAAGTATGCTTCTTCCGTGGCCCAGTATCTGGGAGAAGATGCGGCTGAAACTTATCTGCAGGGCGACAAGGTGGCTTATGCTTCTTCGCTGACCGGAGAACAGAAGATAGAACGGATCATCCTACAGAAATATATCCCTACTTTCCTGCAAGGCAGCATGTGGATGCCCTACTACGACCAGTTGCGTACGGGCTATCCTGAATTTCTCCGGGCATCCGGAGTGAGCCTCCCTTACCGTTGGATGTATCCGCAGGACGAGTATAACAATAATGCCGCCAGCGTACAAGCCGCCCTTCAGGCACAGTTCGGAGGAAACGACAGGACCTCTGACGCTCTTTGGTGGATGAAGTAGAAAGTCGTATTTTAATGTCTACTGAAAGGACAAATAAGGCATGAGCCGTTTCTTGTCCGTATCTGTAAATTCTTCTAACAAGTGCAGGTTCTCCCACCCGGAGAGCCTGCTTTTTTGTTTTCGGAGCTGTTCGATCGCCTTCGCCTGCCGGTAGTTGAGGTAAGGATGCTTGCGAAGAGCAGAGGCAGGCAGGGTGTTGACAGCCAACCGGCGTATGTGGAGTGTGTCGGCCGTGAACCAGGGAACGAGAGTCTGGTAACGCTCCTCGTCGATCCCGTACACTTCCGCCAACTGGCTGACATCATAGAAACCACCTAAAAGTTCCCGGTATTTCACGATCCGCCGGGCGAAGGTACTGCCGATACCGGGGACTTTCTTCAGGGTCGTCGTGTCGGCAGTGTTGAGCTCGACGAGGGTGCCCGGCGCGTACTTTTCCGCCCGGATATAGGAGCTCTGTCCTTTCCGTTTCTTTCCTGTAAAATTGGAGGTGCGGCTTTTAAACCGGCTTTCCTTTCCGGAGGGAGGCGGGACAGGGACTTTCCGGAGAGAATCTGTTCTCCTTTCGAAGGTGTCTTTTCCGGTGCCGATCCGTTTTTCGTCCGATGCCCATCGGTTTTCCATCCGATGGGCATCCGTTTGCGAATCGATGGGCATCCGTTTTTCGCCTGTCCAAAGCAATAGTATCCAGGAAACGGTGATGAGGCCAAGGAGCAGAGTCAGTGCTCTCCGTTCGCCTTTGGAGAAATAGAGAAGGTCGCGCCAGTTCATATAAAAGGTATTTATGGTTATAAATTGATTTGTCGTCTCTTTTGGATGTTCGAAATACTTTCCCGATAAGAGATGATATCGAGAACTTCAATGTGAGTAGCCGTGATACGATACAAAATAAAGTGGGCAGGCAACATAACGGAACGATACATTCTGCTCTTTGTTTGTATATGTCTACATTCCGGATGAACCCAATATCTCTGAGGAAGCCGTTGTAACTCTTCATAGATAAGGCATTCATATTTTAAGGCTTGGAGTTCTCCGAATTGTTCTATCCCATAATCGAATATATTCTTCATACTTTCATAGAACAACGCGGAAACGGTTACAGGCCGTACTTTTGAGCTTTCCATTCCCGCATCTTTTGTTTAAATTCGTCTAACGTATAGAATGGACCTTTCTCGGCTTTGCGGACACGCGCCATAAACTCCTTTTGCGTCATGTCAAGTCCGGGAAACAACTTTTTTTTTCTACAAATGGTTTTGACTTCCATAAGGCATTGCTATTACATAATTACTGATTCCACAAAGATAGAAATTCCTTGCCGACAAGCAAGGAACTTCTTGGTTTATTTTAAAATAGCCTTGAAAGCTTGTTGATCAGGCCCAATTCGTTCAGGAAAATCAACCCGATGGCGAAAGGAGCGATGTATTTCATGAAGAAAGCATACGTGTTGAAAAAATGGAACGGAATCGTCCCCTCGTTGGTCAGTTCGGCTTTCAACACCTTGCGGTCGACACGTGTCCCGACGAAGATGCAGATCAGCATACCGCCCAGAGGAAGCATGATCTTGGCCGTCAGATAATCCAGCGCGTCGAAGAAATTCAATCCGCCGATCGTGAATTCCTTCAGCACCCCGAACGAGAGCGAACTGAGGACACCCAATATCAGTACGCCACCCGAAACAAACCAAGCGGCCTTCTGACGCGAAAGGTTATACTCTTCGTGCACGTATGCCGTCGACACCTCATGGAGCGAGATCGTAGAAGTCAAAGCCGCCAGAGCCAACAACAGGAAAAAGCCTGTAGACCAAATCCGGGCGAACGGCAATTGCTCAAAAACATTCGGCAACGTGATGAACACCAGCTCAGGACCGGCAGTCGGAGCAATACCGAAACTGAACACCGCCGGAAATATCATGACACCTGCCAGGACAGCTACCAGCGTGTCCAGAACCGTGACCTGCAAGGCCGTCGCCTGCAGTTTCGTCTCTTTCTTGAAATAGGACGAATAGGTAATCAGGCATCCCATTCCGATGCTGAGCGAAAAGAAAGCCTGCCCCATCGCACTGAGTACGACGGAAGAGGTGATCTTGCTGAAGTCGGGCTTGAATAGGAACACCAGCCCTTCCCCGGCATCCGGCAACGTGACCGACCGGAGACACAGGACGACCAGGATCAGGAACAACAGCGGCATCATGATCTTGGAAGCCCGTTCGATACCCGCTTTTACACCGGAGATGATGATCAGGTGTGTCAAGGCAATAAACGCCGCCGTCCAGCCTATCGGACGCACGATACCGGAAGAGAACTGTTCGAAATCCATTTTAAACTCGTCCGCCGTTTTTCCAGCCAGCGAACCATCCAATCCTTGCACAAGGTATTCGAGCGTCCAGCCTGCCACAACCGAATAGAAACCCAATATCAGGAATGCGCCCAACACTCCGTTGTAGCCGATAAACGACCATTTCGTTCCCGGTGCCATCTTCTTGAAGGCACCGGCGGCATTCTTGCGGGAATGACGCCCGATGAAAAATTCAGTAATCATCACGGGGATTCCGAGCAGCAGGATGCAGATGATATAGACGAGCAGGAAAGCTGCCCCTCCGTTGACTCCGACCATATACGGAAAACGCCATATATTCCCCAGGCCGACGGCACATCCCACAGTTGCCAGAATTACCCCTAATTTGCTGCCAAAGGTTACTCTGTTGTCTGTCATTCTTTTGAATTAAAAATTAAGAATTAAAAAATAATTGTTCCTTGTCAATGGTCCATTGTCAATTGAACCATTCCGTCCTTGATATGAATCACGCGGTCCGTATCGGTTGCCAGCTGCTCGTCGTGCGTGACGATTACGAATGTCTGGTGCATCTGGTCACGCAGGTCGAAGAAAAGCTTATGCAGTTCCTCCTTATTTTGAGTGTCCAGGCTTCCCGACGGCTCGTCTGCCAGGATGACCGACGGATTGTTGATGAGGGCGCGGGCAACCGCTACGCGCTGTTTCTCCCCGCCCGACAACTCGGCCGGCTTGTGGGACATCCGGTCAGCCAAATTCATGAAGTCGAGGATCTCTTTCGCTCTTTTCTCCGCCACCGCTGGCTTTTCACGAGCAATCAGGGCCGGAATCATCACATTCTCCAAAGCCGTAAACTCCGGAAGAAGCTGATGGAACTGGAAGACGAAACCGATATTCCGATTGCGGAACGCCGCCAATTTTTCTTCCGAAAGGCGGACGGTTTCAGTCCCGTTTATATAAAGTTTGCCACTGTCCGGCGCATCGAGTGTCCCGAGGATCTGAAGCAGAGTCGTTTTCCCAGCCCCGCTCGGGCCGACAATCGCCACGATCTCGCCCTCCCCGATCGTCAGGTCGATTCCTTTCAACACTTGCAAGGAACCGAAGCTTTTGGTTATTCCTTCTGTTTGTATCATTACATCTTTTAATTGTCAATTGTCAATTATCAATTGTCCATTGTAAAAGTCAATTGCCGAATCACAAATGAAGCCAAGTAACACCCGAATATCGCCGGCATATAGGAAACGGTTCCGGTCGTTGTCCGCTTGCACAGTTCATCCTCCACCTCTATGACGGCATCCGGATTGGCAATCTCCGTAGAGAAGACAACCGGAATTCCTTTGTTTACGCCCAATCCGCGCAACCGTTTGCGCACGGCTTTCGCCAAGCCGCAGTTGCAAGTCTTCGATATATCCGCGATCCTGACCTGTGACGGGTCCATCTTGGCACCGGCTCCCATCGAGGAAACGACAGGAATGTTTTTCTTATAAGCGTGATATAACAGGAATACTTTCGGGCTGAGGGAATCGATCGCATCCACAATAAAATCATACCGGTTCGCCGAAAGCACCTCTTCCGTCCGCTCGTCACGCAAGAACTCGTTCAAAACGTGTAGTTTCAAATGGGGATTGATATCCAACAGACGACGAGCTACGACTTCGGCTTTCGGCATACCTAACGTCGAATGCAACGCCGGCAATTGGCGGTTGATGTTGCTTTCGTTGACCGTATCGGCATCGACGATCGTCATGTGCCCGATCCCGGCCCGACAGATCTGTTCGGCGGCATACGCACCCACACCTCCCAATCCAACTACCAGCACATGACTATGCGCCAGCCGTTCCATCCGATCAGTTCCTAACAAAAGTTCCGTGCGTGTACTCCAATTGTAACTCATTAAAATAATTTTAGGTGCAAAAGTAATAAATCATTCATAAATGCCGGACTATTCGATAAGACTGTTTGGATTTTTCTTGCCGTATGGCTCATCCGGTTCTTTTTGCAAAGCGACTCGGATGCCGGCATCCGGGTTGATACCCACCATGAAGGATTCCGCTTCTGCCGAATCGCTTTTTGCGAGCAATTGTTCGATCGCCGCCTCCAGAATCGTGTCGCGCCCTTTCAAGATATCCTCCTCTGTCATGGCTACCGCAATATCCGGATCAATGCCGAACTCCGTATGTTGTTTGTTCACATCCAGAACCGGACAGGCCGAGAAGCGGACACTCCATCCGTTCGGCAATTCCGAGCTGAAAGGCAGACCGCTGCCACCTCCCGTACGGTCGCCCATGATCGTGACTTGCGGAAGAAGACGCATCACATTGACAAAATCGTTTGTCGCACTGTAGGAATGGCGGTTGGTCAAGACAATGACCGGGCGCAACCAAGGGATACGGTCCGACGGGGAAAGATAGACCGGATTCGGTTCGGTGAAATCGTCATGCCCGTTCCCTTTCTTATATTGCGTGTAACCGGTCAGAATCCTTTCTTCCAGAAACCGCGAAGCGATGCGGTCGGAATAGAGCAAGGAGCCGCCTCCATTGTCGCGCACGTCGAATATCAATCCCTTGCAATCCTTGAAATGCGCGAACACATAATCCAGGTTGTTTTCACCCACGCCGCTTGAAAAGCTGCCGTAATAGACATACCCGATCTTATCGTCCGCCAAACGCTTGTACTTCATTCCTCCGGCAATCTTATAGTCCGTACCGAGATAACGGTCCTGTATTTCTTTATAGAAGTTAGCCGGATACGCTTCATACCAGGTCCAGTAACGGGACATATCGAAAGATGAGATCAAGTTGGTATGCCCGTCTTTCACCTCGGCAAGCATTTTACCCAGGATGTCAAACAATTCATACTGGTTCATCGTGTCGCTCACAAGCAAATCATACCGGTCGTGCACATCATCCCAGTCAATGTCCTTAAAGGTAAAGAAACAGTAATTCTCATCCATGATACGCCAAAGCGCCTCAAAGTTATCACGGGGAGACGAGTTATACTCTGTCGCTTTCTCGCAACCGAAGAAAAAGAACAGACAGAGGGAAAAGAGGAAAGGTTTCATGAGTTATGAATTATAAATTATGAATTGTGAGTTATCAGTAGTACGCACTTCTATACCCTTGCCCCTCTTTCTTCAGACGCTTGCCGCCGAAAGAGACAAACTCTTTCACAAATCCGATCATGAACGAATTGGAGAGGACATGTGTCTTGATACGGTTCACATCCGTACGGTACATGCTGTTCAGATAACCGATACGGATGGTAAAGGCAGATACCGGCACATCAAGCGTGAAATAGTTTCTCATGGCAAACTTGTTATGGAACGAACTGAACCGCACAAGTCCTTCCTTGCTGCCTTGTGTCAGGAAATAATACGGTTCGCCTTTATGTACCGAGAAGAGTACGCCGGCAAACGGTATCTCCGCCTGATAGCGGAGGGTAAGCGGGAATCCCTCAACCGTGAAATGATAAATCGCCATGGCCGACAGATTCAGGTCGAAGTCCGCCTTGCCGGAAACCGGGTTGTTGCTGTTTCGCGTATTATAAATAAAACCGCCGGAAAGACGGGCGGAAGCACCGGTCAAGACTTTCAATCCGGGTTGTACCTGCGGAAAACGGTAATGATAGCCCAAACTGTAATCTACGAATCCGGCATATTCGTTCGCCGTCCCCGCACCGTTACGGGTCGAACCGAACTCCACATGGATCAGCTGTTGGCGGGACACATGATAGTCTGCCAACCGCACGATCTTCATCCGCTCATTGAGGACCTGCACTACCCAGCCCGTATAACGGATGTCCGTACTGGGCGAAAGATACGTATCCCGCAGGTTATAACGC
Source organism: Parabacteroides sp. (assembly GCA_017937385.1). Lineage (GTDB taxonomy): Bacteria > Bacteroidota > Bacteroidia > Bacteroidales > Tannerellaceae > Parabacteroides. Next base: position 51,782 of record JAGBDR010000010.1, on the reverse strand, counting down.
CCCAACCCGACCAACGTGCTCTCATTGACCGAACGAGGCGTTTCCTCCTCTCCGGACTGAGCCATCAGCGGAAAAGAGAGAAAGAGGAAGAGGAGGAGGAAAGATTTCATGATTTAAAATAGCTTCATTTGTCCGATAATCTCGTCAATAATATCCGAATCACTCTCATCGGCATCCGAATCGAGCTCTGTTTCTCCTTCACCCTCATTATTTTCCTCCTGCGATTGCGACGTGGAAGCAAAACGGACGGGCTCAAGTTCGTTGATCGTTTCTACCTCAAAAGTCGAAAGGCGTTTGCCTTTAGCCTTGAATCCTTTCACACCAATAAACTCTTCCGCATCCAATACCAGCGGTTCACGGAAAGCGTCATGCCCGCCAAAGACCACCTCGATCCGCGGATAAACTTCATCGGTCAACAGCATCAGGCGGCTCTTCGGGTTATCGCCCAGGAAATTCTGTTTGCGGTTTCCGGCTTCCAATTGGAAACGCTTCAGGTAATAATACTTTTGGTCGGCATCGTAAAGGGCCACCGTCCAAACCTTATGGGGATCAAACTTCTCGATGTTCAGGATATTAGGTTCATAATGATTGCTCAGGTCGAAGTTGGTCGTATAGAAATCCCCGTTCTGAAGGATTACCAAGATCAGATCGTCACTCTGAAATTCACCCAACTCCTCTCCACGCCCGTCGTAATTCAGACGCAATACATCGCGATCGAACCAGACCATACGGCCTCCCAGCGTAGAACTTCCTTTCTGTTTCAGGCTGATCTTGTGCACATCGGCTTTCGTCAGGATATTCCCCATCGAACCACGCCCTTTGATCGCTATCTCACTGAAATCCTTTTCAAAAACAAGCAACTTTTGGCGAGGTTTCGGCTTCAGGATCACTTTCACCGTCTCGGCTTCACCATTGGTATTGGCACTGAAATAAAGAATACGCGAACCTTCCGTCCCTTTCGTGATGTCATACTCCTTATCGCGCGTCACACCTGTCACGGCAAAGCGTTTGATATAATTATAGCCTACCTTTCCATCCCGGTAGATCACATTGTAAATCGTACGGTTATCGTTCCGCTTGAAGACATTCAGGTAAAGGATATCCTTTCCGACAAACATCTTTTCGCTCACCCTCACGACTTTGTACGTGCCGTTGCGATAGAAAATAATGATATCGTCGATATCGGAACAGTTGCAGACATATTCGTCTTTCTTCAAACTTGTCCCGATGAATCCTTCAAGCCGGTTGATATACAGTTTCTCATTCGCCTCGACGACTTTGGTCGCTTCGATCGTGTCGAAGTTGCGCACTTCAGTCAGGCGAGGATAGTTCTTGCCGTATTTTTCTTTCAGCATCATGAACCAGTCGACCGTATAATCGACGATATGCGTCAGATGGTTGTCGATCCTGGCAATATCTTCCTGATACTGGGCAATGATCACATTACACTTGTCCGTATTGAACTTAAGGATACGTCCCATCTTGATCTCCATCAGTTTCAGGATATCTTCACGGGTCACTTCACGGATGAAATGCGGTTTGAACGGAGCAAGACGTTTGTCGATATGGGCAATCGCCTCATCCATATCTTTCGCTTCTTCAAATTCCTTATCCTTATAAATACGTTCTTCGATGAATATCTTCTCCAAAGAGGCGAAAAAGAGCGACTCCTCCAGTTCTCCTTTCTGTATTTCCAGCTCGATACGGAGCAGGCGCAACGTGTCGTCGGTCGAATGCTTCAGCACATCACTCACCGTCAGGAAGTGCGGCTTGTTGTCCATAATGACGCAGCAGTTCGGCGAAATGCTGATTTCGCAATCCGTGAAAGCATACAACGCATCGATCGTCTTGTCGGAAGAGACACCCGGCGCCAAGTGCACGAGGATTTCCACGTTACGGGCCGTGTTATCGTCTACTTTCTTGATCTTGATCTTTCCTTTATCATTCGCTTTCAATATCGACTCGATCAATGTAGAGGTGGTCTTTCCGTATGGAATTTCGCTGATGACAAGCGTCTTGTTATCCAATTTCGTAATCTTGGCACGTACCTTTACGGAACCGCCGCGTTCGCCGTCATTATATTTTGAGACATCAATATACCCGCCGGTCTGGAAATCGGGAAACAGGGTAAACGTTTCCCCTCGCAAATAAGCGACAGACGCATCCAATAGTTCGTTGAAATTATGTGGCAATATTTTGGAAGAAAGCCCTACAGCGATCCCTTCCACACCTTGCGCCAACAGCAAAGGGAACTTGACGGGAAGCGTCACCGGCTCCTTGTTACGTCCGTCGTAAGAAAGTTGCCAGACAGTCGTTTTCGGATTGAAGACCGTTTCCAGCGCAAACTTGGAGAGACGTGCCTCGATATAACGTGGAGCAGCCGCACCGTCTCCGGTAAGGATATTCCCCCAGTTTCCCTGGCAGTCGATCAACAAGTCCTTCTGCCCAAGCTGTACCAATGCATCACCGATAGAAGCATCGCCATGCGGGTGGAACTGCATGGTGTGTCCGACAATATTCGCCACCTTGTTGTAGCGCCCGTCGTCCAACCGCTTCATGGAGTGCAGGATGCGGCGCTGCACGGGTTTCAGTCCGTCGTTGATATGCGGAACGGCACGTTCCAGAATCACGTATGAAGCATAATCGAGGAACCAATCCTGATACATCCCAGACAAGTGATAAAACACCCGGCTTTCCGATTTGCCCGGTATCTTATATTCCGAATGTGTCTCTTGGTTTGCTTCCGATTCGACAGTCTCATCCCTGTTTTCATCAGCATCCGGTTGTCCTTCCGTATCTTTTATTTTTTCGTTTTCGTCCTGTTCTGTAATATCTTCTGGTCTCATAATCAATCCAAATCTTTTGCATCGTACCGGGCTCTGTGGCAATTGCTCATAAGCCATAACAGGCTGTAAATATACGAAATATTGCCCAAATAATAAAACAGGCAGGGCAAGGGCATCAAAATTTAATGCCTTTCCCCTGCTAAAGAAACCCTCTACAAAATCTATATAGAGATGCCGAGATTTGAATTACCGTTGTCGGAGTGCGACACTCTTTACAAAAACTACTTTTGTTCGATATCACGTTTTCGCTTCAATGCTTCCAAAAAGTAATAGTCAGCATAATTCAACGGAACATCTATTTCTCCATTATGTGGAATACTTCCGACACAATGCATCAGCAAGAAGTTTCCGTTTGTTCCTAATTCAGCTCGATAAGTCGGAGAAGCCAAACTTTTCATGATCCGGTCTGCATACCCCTTATACATTTGCGGTTCAGGAACATCCATCGTACTAATCTCATACAATGCAGAGGCGATACAAGCAGCAGCCGAAGCATCCCGATAATCGTCAGGAATATTCGGGGCATCCATATCCCAATAAAACACAAGGTCTTCGGGCGTATTCTTATGATTAAACATAAAATGAATTGCTTTTAGAGCCAAATCAAGATATTTCCGGTCTCCCGTCTCCCGATAACATAGTGTTAAGCCATAAATACCCCAGGCCTGCCCACGGCTCCACGCCGATTCATGTGAATATCCCTGTGCTGTATGTCGATTACGTACGGAACCGTCTTCCATACTGTAATCAACCACATGATAGCAACTGCCATCCGGACGATATTGCTCCTTCATGGTACGGTCCACATGTGAAACGGCCATCTTATAAAAAGTAGAGTCGCCGGACAATCGTGTAGCGGCAAACAATAGTTCCAAATTCATCATGTTGTCAATGATCACCGGGCACTCCCAACCCCGTTCTGAAATCCATCCCCTGTCCACGTTCCACGACTGAATAATCCCCGCCACCGGGCGGAAACGAGTGGACAAGGAGCGAGCGGCTTCGACAATCACCTCCTTGTACTCCGGATCACCCGTCAGACGCAAACCGTTTCCGAAACTGCAATAGATCATAAAACCGACATCATGGTTCCATTTGATGTTTTTGGCATTTTTCACCGCTTCCGTGTATTTCCTTGCAAGAGGTAGCAGACTTTTATCCCCTGTCAGCTCATACAGATACCAGACCGAACCGGGAAAGAAACCACTACGCCAATCGGTCAGGTCACAATAATAAACGGAACCGTTCGGATTTAACGTAGTCGGATTCATAAATTTACCACTCGCCTCAATCAGTTCGATTTCTTTTCCTATTTGTTTATGAGCGAACTCCACATTCTCTTCAACGAATTGGTTTTCTGTCCCTCCGCAAGAAACCAATGCAATGCCGAGTACCATACTCGTTAAATACTTCACCTTCACCATATCTATACTATTTATTTTATTGTAACTACTCTGTTATTATTCTCCTGACAGTAGTACTTTTATTACTTGTACAGGATTACCCGATACTGATGTCGACAAAATCGTATATCCCTCTATCGGTTTCTCCGCTTCCGTTCCTCTTTTTGCCGCTTTTGCCGTAAAAGAAGCATTGACCGGCGAAGTTATCTTCAAGAAAAAGGATTTGCCGTCTTTCCTGAGAACCGCAGTATTTCCTTTACATTCAACATTTGCTGAAGTTATCACAGACCATTGTACCGATTGGGATGAGTTCTGCAACCCTACGCTATCCGTAACCAGTATATGGGTATCGTCAAGCATACGGAATGTCCGGTAGACAAAACGGCTCTGTCCGGCATAAGCCGTGCTCATATCCATGGTAACAAAAGGTTGAAGGGCCTTGTCGTCCTGCCGCTTGATCTCACCTGTCCCAGCCGAGTTTTGCAATTTGTGGTCGATTGACAACGTATTATGACTGAAATTCGAATTTCTGAAATAAGTCCAACGCTGTCCATCCGGTTTGTAATCCCAAAAACCAGGTAGGCTATAATTATCACTTCCCAGATCGTCTGTCCATCTTATCCCGTTCGCTTCTACAATAAAAGTTCCAATATCCAATTGTTGGTGCGCCATATCCGGATCTCCAGTTTTAGCGATCAGATAAAGGCTGTTAGGAACATTCCGGTTCCCGTTGAACACGACAATATCATTGATCCCTTCATATACCTTCAGTTTCGGCAAGGCATCGGCAGGCGAAGAAGCCATGTCATACCAAGGAATGGACAGAAAATAGAATCTGAAATAATTCCCGCTTTGTACTGTCTCTGACAAAATATTCCGATAAAAAGCCGCTACCTCCGGTTGGTTGAAAGCCCGGCTGAAGTAAAAGTAAATGGGTTCTGCCGCAGGAGCCGTACTGCCGGAATTGGCAAAATTGAATATTTTGCCGGAAGGGCTTGTACTGTGCATATAATAGAGAACGCTTTTATCCACTCCCTCCATTTTCGAAAGTCCGAAATCTTCACCAAGATTATCATTCAATACTTTCAACAAAAGAGACAGATACATATTCGTATATCCCCAATAAGCGGGTCCCTCATAGCAAACCCCATCCGGTGCGAAATGCTTCAAGCAGTTCGGGATATACCTGACCGCTTCGTTAATGATATGCTTTGCCAATTCCGGCTCATGCTCTTCTATGGCCAAAGCCCCCAATACCATTCCGGTATTGCATACCACGTTCCAGTTCGTTTCGCGTTTCGCCCAGGAATCCGCATTTCCGGTTTTATATTCCTCGACGACAAGATCCAATGCCTTTGTTTTAATCGAATGGACCACCAACTGCCTGGTCGAAGGCGCCAATACATCGTACAGCCAGTCATAACCGATAGCTACAGCCGTCGTCATTTCCGCCACATCCAGATAGTGGACAGGGTCCCAATCCGGGAAATTGCAAACATGGACCAGTTCTTTTTCCGCCTTCTCCGCAAAACGTCTGTCACCGCTCAACCGGTAGGCCAGCGCCAGATTAACCATCCGATAAACCTGTTCACGGCTGACAGGCAATATGTCTTTTGTGTTTTTCACTTTCCTTCGAGGATCTTCCTGAGGAGGAACCTGCAACAAACATTCCGCCTCTTTCATCAGGCAGGAACGTAAACTATCCAATAAAGGTTCTGTTCCGAATAGATCACGAACCCGCTGTTCCTCCTGTTTGCTGAAGAGCAACCTGGGATGTCGGCGTATCTCTTTTCCCGGTTGCCGGACAGGAAGATTCCGCCCGGTAACCGCAAAAGAGAACAAAAGGAAAAATAAACCTATTAAATTAATCCATCTCATCATCACCAACCCGGATTCTGTGTCAACTCCTTATTTCGTTCCCGCTCCACACCGGGTATAGGCCAAAGCATATCCCGTTCGGTAAACAGATGGGTATAGATCGGTTCGCCATAAATGTTGATCGCATCGACATTGTCAAGCGCTTTACGGGCAATCTCATATCCCCAACGGCGCAAGTCGCTGAAACGAAGTCCCTCCCCGGCAAACTCAACAGCACGTTCCTTGCGTATCCGTTCGGCCATCTGCTCCTTATTGCCAACAGCCATCCATGCAGGACCGGAATTCAAACCTGGCATACCGACACGTGCACGTACTTTGTTGAATTCGGTCACGGCTTTGTCTAACTGTCCCGTCTCGTTATAAGCCTCGGAGAGCATCAAGAGGACATCTGCAAAGCGGATCAAGGGGAAAGCGAATGGTGTATGCAGACGGTTGCTGATTGCACCGCCCTGATCCCCTTCGGTCACAAACTTCCGATAGAGGTAAGAGATCCACCCCGCATTGTTCTGAAGTGTACCGCCATTGGCATTTCCTGCCAAATCATGATCCAAGGCAAAAATCAAATCTACATTAGTAGTACGGCCGATATTTCCCATATAATGTGAATAAGGGACGATCACTGTCGCCATCAATCTCGGATCACGACAAGTATAAGCACTCAAGATCTTAGCTGTATCCGCTTTACCAAGCCCAACGATCGCTCCTCCTTCCATCTCGATACTGAGCAGTTCTTTACGTTCATCCGGAGTCATCGCGTTATAACCGGGGAAAATCTCGTCCCAATTGAAAGGACGGCCGTCTTTGAATTCATACATATCCACCAATTGTGTGGAAGGAACCGTATTGTTCCAGCAGCTCCCATACGCACCACGACATCCCATCAGGGCCTGTATCTGCATACCATATTCTGTCCCGACACCACTTTTATTCTGGATCGAGAAGACCGTTTCCGGACTCTTGGCACCATTATAGAGCTTGAATACACGCGCATAATCGTCATCGAGTGCATAACCATAGTTATTGGACTTGTTATAAACGATTTCCTCAAAATCATGGATGGCAGATTGCCACTCTTTGTCGTAAAGATGCACTTTACCGCGAAGGGCATAGGCGGCACCTTTAGTAGCACGTCCATATTCGCTGGCGGCATGTTCGACAGGGAGGTATTTGATCGCTTCGTCCAAATCTTCCAAAATATGGGCACGAACTTCTTCCAAGCTACTTCTCGGTTTCTTCAAAGTCATAAACTCCTCATTCACGTTAGTCGATTCGTCATAATAAGGGACTCCACCAAAAAGATCTGTCAAGGAAAAGTAAAACATCGCACGAAGGAATTTGGCTTCCGCCACATATTCATTAATCTGTTCATCTGTGATGATACCATTCATCCCCTTTACCGAACGAATAAAGGTGTTGGTACGGTGTATGCCATCATAAAACGTCTGCCAATGGGCTTGTATCGTTCCGTCCCGGTCTGTATAGGTTGACAGGAACATCATATAATAGTTGTACCCGTAAGCGATATCTCCCAAATGGTCGAAGCAAAACTGATAACCGTACGCTTCATTCAAACGCAGCATACCATAGATTCCCATCAAACCTTGATGAGCATGGTCCGCAGTCTTATAAAATGTACCTTCATTGACTTTGTCTCCCGGGAAGGTATCCAAATCATAGCAGCCAGTAAATGTCATGGCCGAAAAAAGCATTGTCGCCAAATAGATTATGATCTTTTTCATGTCTTCAACTATTTAAAATGTAAGGTTTAAACCAAATGTCGTTAATCGCATAGTCGGGTATTTCGTACCCGATACCTCAGGATCCAATCCTTTATAGCCCGTAAAGGTCAACGCATTGTCGATGCTGACATACAGACGGAGATTGTCAATCAAAAGCTTCTGTGAAAGATATTTCGGAATCGTATATCCCAATTGGACATTTTTCACTCTCATATAAGACTTATCCTGTATCCAGAAATCACTTGCTACCCGGTTCCGTCCGTCAGTATAGTTCAACAGGCGCGGATAAGCAGCATCCGTACGACCCGGATACCAGCGTCCATCTGCAATGGTCTTGTTAATCTGGTTGCCTCGGCGCACTTGCGGCCAATAGCTGGCGCCATCCATTCCGTTCCAATAGGTTTTTAATCCGGTAGCTCCTTGCAAGATACAACTGAAATCCCATCCTTTCCAGTTGGCTCCGAAATTAAATCCGAACGTAAATGTCGGGTTAGTCCCATTACCGACTTTGATTTTATCGTTGTCCGTGATACATCCGTCCCCGTCAACATCCTTATATAAGAAATCTCCATATTCCGGCTTCTTGTATTGCTTGAAAGCATCCGGATTTTTTGCCTCCATAGCTTCCACTATTGCCATGTCTTCTTCCGTCTGGATAATCCGGTCTACAGAAAGGACATATTGGACATTGATCGGTTCACCTTCCAAAAGCATATTGGTACCGTTCAAAGACATCTCGTCTCCTTTGAATTTCGTCACTTTATTTTTGACAAACGAGAAATTACCTCCAACAAAATAGTTGACAGAACCGACCTTATCGTTCCAGTTCAAACTCAATTCGACGCCTCGGTTACGGACTTCCGCCGCGTTGGATTTAGGAACGGTAGCATTGCCATGTACCAATGGAGCCGGTAGTTCGATCAAAATTCCTTTGGTGTTTTTGACGAAAGCATCGATGGTCCCGCTCAATTTGGAAAACAGAGCAAAGTCCACACCAAAGTTCGTGACATAGGAAGTTTCCCAGGTCAACGCCGCATTCGAAAGAGCGCGTTGTGCCATACCGATCTGCAAAGCGTTGTTCAAGACATAATTAGAAGCCTGGTAGTATAACTGATAATCATAGTTACCTACAGCATTATTTCCCAACGAACCATACGAAGCACGAAGTTTCAACTGATTCAGCCATGAAATATCTTTCATGAAGGCTTCCTGTTCCATACGCCATCCCAAAGAGAAAGAGGGGAAATAACCCCAACGATATTTTTGAGCAAAACGAGAAGATGCATCAGCACGAAGATTGGCTTCCAACAAGTATTTTTCGTCCCAGTTCAAATTGACCCGGCCGAAGAACGACCGCATCGCCCAATTGGAGTAAGTACCCGTCGCCGTCGCATTGGCAGTGGCGGCATTCAACTCCGTCAGTTCCGAAGAGGTCAATTTTTCCTTGGATGCCTCAAACCAATTGTTACGATAGGCTTCCTGGCTGGCTCCGACTGTTACTTGGATGTTCAACCGGTCGATGTCGGTTTCATACTTGATCAATCCGTCCATATTGTTACGAACGGTTTTATTATTACGGTTGGTGACTTTCGAAACTCCAGTGCCTGCAATCTGCAAGGTATTATCATACAAATTCCACAAATCATGGAACACCGGCTGCTGGTACAGGAACTGGTCAGAGAAAGAATAGGTATAAGAACCTTCAATGGTCAAGCCTTTAAACGGTCTCAATTGAGCATAGAAACGAGAGACAAAATTGTTGGTTATACGATCCCCTTTGACATCGTTCAGCATCTTCAAGACATTGTTGGAGCTGCTCTGCGGGTCGTCCTCCGGATTGTTTACACCCCCATACCGGCCATCAGGCGCCTGATAGCAGATACCCGGCGTAGTGGCTTGCATATAGGTATAAAAATTATTGCTCGATTCGGTCTTCAACAAGCCTAACTCCTCTTTGCCCCGAGTCCCGTACGCATTGACGCCGATGGTAAACCAATCTTTGACTTCCGCGTCCAGATTGACACGGGCACTGTAACGTTCATATCCGGAATTTTCCATAACACCCGGATTATTCATGTAATTACCGGAAATATAATAATGAATCTTGTCCGACCCTCCGTTGATATTGATCGTATGGTTTTGCATCCATCCGGTCTGGAACAGAGCATCCTGCCAATCGGAATTCGGATATTTGACAGGATCACTGTCTCCTGCCGCCCGCCACTCGTCGATTTTCTCTTGACTGAAGATTGCGGGAAGACCACTGTTGAGCTGTCCTTCGTTATACAATTCCATATAATCGGCATAATTGGAGACCAAATCAATACGGTTCGCCACTTTCTGCATCGTGACATAACCGTTATAAGAAATTTTCGCTTCTCCCGATTTTCCTTTGCGGGTTGTGATCAAAATGACACCGTTTGCCGCACGTGAACCGTAGATGGCAGATGAAGCAGCATCCTTCAATACCGATATGCTCTCTACATCCTGCGGATTGATATTGTTCATGCTGGCTTCCACCCCATCGATAATCACCAACGGATTGGAATCATTCAACGTGCCCTGCCCGCGTACGCGGATCGTAGCCCCGTCATTACCCGGACGTCCGCCGTTACCGGCTGTAACGGAAACACCGGGAGCCATGCCTGCAAGTCCGGCAGAGAGTGAAGTGATCGGACGGCTGTCGACCATCTTGCTCATATCGACCGACGCGACCGCACCGGTCATGTTCACCTTCTTTTGCGTACCATACCCCACAACCACTACTTCATCCAGAGCCTGTGAATCTTCTTTCAGCAGAATCGTGAAAGAACTCCTCCCGCTCACCGGAATCGTCTGGTCTATGTAACCGATATAGGAAACGACCAACACGGCATCCGAAGATACCTGCAAAGAGAAACGGCCTTCCATATCCGTAACCGTTCCGTTGGTAGTCCCTTTTTCCACTACGTTAGCGCCGACTACCGGACCGAGTGCATCCTTCACGATTCCTGTAATCGTCACTTTCTTTTGCTGGGGCAATGCCACAGCGTACTTTTCTGTCACTTCCTCTCCAATACGAATCGAATTGGCCTGGGTAACTCCTGTCGACAAGAATAGTGTAGCCATTCCTGCAAACGCCGTTTTCCTAAAGAAAGGAATGTTTAAATCATTCATCATGGTAGATAGATTTAGATTAATAATTTCAATTAATTTTTGAGAGCAAAAGTAGCCGGACACAAAAAAACGGACCTATACAAAGCGTCCGTTTTTTATATACATACAGTCCAAATAGGATATTTAACTATTTGAATATGAATAATTAGCAATTTCAGTCAGGTTCTAAAGCTCTTTTTTCCTGAATTGAGCGGGCGAGACTCCGAACTTCGCCTTAAAACACCGGCTGAAATACACGGTAGAGGCAAACCCTGCCTGATCGGAGACTTCGCTCACCAACAAATCCGGCCGTTCCTGCAACAGGGTTGCCGCACGGTTGATACGTCGGTTTTGTATAAACTCGCTGGGAGTCATTCCGGTCAGGTTCTTGATCTTTGTAAAGAAGGAACTACGTCCCATATTCAGCTCGCGGGCAAGAGCGTTCACGTCAAACTCCGGTTCTCCCATCCGCCTGTCGATGATTTCCGTGATCCGGTTCAAAAGCTGTTGGTCCAATGAAGTCGTAGCCAGCAGTTGCACATCGAAGTCGACCTGTTTCGTCAACCGAGATTTCAACAACAGACGGTTCCGGATCAAGTTATTACAACGCATCAACAATACTTTTGCATGGAAAGGCTTGCTGATATAATCATCCGCTCCCTGCTGAAGCCCCTCGATGTTATATTCGACAGAATCGAGAGCCGTCAGCAAAACGACCGGGATATGGCACAAATCGATGTTATTCTTGATTTTCATGCACATCTCCATACCACTCATCAAAGGCATCATGACATCGCTGACAACCAGATCTGGCTTTTCTTCATTCGCCTTCCGTAATCCTTCTTCCCCATTTTCAGCCAATATAACCTGATAGAAGGGAGCAAAAAGCGTATTTAATATCTGTAACAACTCCTCATTATCCTCAACAATCAGAACTTTATAAGAACCGGACTTCAAACCGGGAAAAGTTTTATCCATTTCTTCATATTCTTCAGGGGAAATGGAATCCGGTAAAGATTCTCCTTTGATCATCGGTTCGTCCGGGCTTTCCAGAAGAATCACATTCTTATCATTTTCAAAATGAGCCTTTCCCTTCAATAGCGTGACCGTAAATATCGTTCCATAACCGACCTGGCTCTGTACCGCGATATCCCCATGATGAAGCAGAATGATGTTCTTGCTTAAAGCCAACCCGAGCCCTGTGCCGGGGTTGGCCCCCGCTACCTGCTTCCCATTTTCGGCTTGATAAAAACGGTCGAAGATATGCGATACGTCATCAACCGAAAGCCCGATACCCGTATCGATCACCTTTATACGGACTTCCTTTTCATCCGAAGATACATGCCATTCTACCGTGCCTCCCGGTTTCGTATATTTAAACGCATTCGACAAAAGATTGTAAAACACTTTCTGTAACTGATTGGAATCAAACCATACCAATAGATTCTCCTCTGCATACTGGAAATCAAATGTAATGGATTGCTGAGCCGACAACTCATAATAAGAAAGATAAATATCTTTCAGAAATGGAATCAGGTTTTGTTCGCAAACACGCAACGAGACATAATTTTGCTCTAATTTCCGAAATTCCAACAACTCGGAAATCATATTCCGCATCCGGTTTGCATTCTTGCTGATCTTAATAATCCGGTTGTACAAGGTCGGAGGAAGGGAAGAACTCTGAAAAAGCATATCGATCTGGCTGATTATAAGCGTCAGCGGTGTCCGAAACTCATGGCTGATATTGGTGAAGAAGCGTAGTTTCGCCTGGTTCAATTCTTCGTTACGCTCTTTCTCTTCCCGTTCCTTTTCAAGGGACAGCGCCAGTTTGCGCCGAGCATTCAAAGTCCGTACAGTCAGGTAAGTGATCGTAAAAACAGTCAGGACATACAGCGTCCACGCCCAACCCGTTTTATACCAGGGTTGGGTAATCTGGATATCCAGAGATATTTCACGCCGGTTCATCAAATGCTGGGACAGATTCTTTTCACGAACCCGCAAGGTATATGTACCGGGGTCCAAGTTCGTATAATAAATACTGGTAGAAGAGGTGGAAACCCAATCATCATCAAAACCGACCAACCGGTATTGGTATTCATTATTCTTTTGGATATCGATATAATTGGTCGTGGCGAAGTTTATAATCAGATTATTTTGCTCGTAGTTCAACCGGATCGATTTGCAGAAAGGAAAAGCCTCTTCCAGTATGCCTTCTGAAACGGCTCCCGGATAGATTCTCTTATTATGGATATACAGTTCTGAAAAATATAGGGAGTAATTCTTCTCCGTCTTATCAAGGTCCTCCCGGTAAAAAGAGGTCAGCCCGTCATTCCCTCCGACAAAGAGTTCGTTATTCCGGCACACCAGAATGCCGCAACCATCCGCAATGGATGTGATCGGCAAGTTCGCCCCTAACGTCGCAAATCGGGAACTTCCGCTGACAGGATTCAGAAATGTAACCCCCTTGTCGCTGGTCACCAGCAGCTCTTCCGAATTCGTCTCTGCGACATTGTAACAATAATTACTCAATAGATGTCCGCTTTCCTGCGAATAATGGATAAAAGAATCGGTCTGTTTGTCATACCGGTACAGGCCGCCTCCTAAAACCACGAAATAGAGATCCCCATCGCGGGTCGTCATGATCCGTTTGGGTTCGAACTGGATTCCATAACGAGGCAAAGCATAATGCTTCTGGTTATCCGGATGAGCCAATTCGATCCTGTACAAGGAAGTACCGATCAGAATCCATAGATGCTCATCCCTGTCGATCGTAAAACTTTGGGCATTCCTGCATATCCATTGGAACCGGTCTGTATCGAGGTCCATCACAAAAGTTCCGTTCATCGCGCTTACATACAACTTATCGTCATGAATCATCGTATGAAAGATGATGCCGTCCGGCTTTATGTCTCCATCTTTGTAATCATCCAGGTAGTTATGAAAAATACCGGTCTTTATATCGTAACGAGTAAGCCCGCCGTGATGTGTGCCGATATACAGACGGTCCCGCTTCTCATCATACGCAATGCATTTCAGATTGTTCTGCAATACGGAATTACGATGACCGGCGGTAAAATACGTAAAGGTACGTGTCTTACGATCCATGAAGTTCAATCCGCCCCCTTCGGTACAAATCCAGATGTTTCCTTCTTTATCTTCCACCAGATTCCCGACGAACGAATAATTCAGGCACTCCTTTCGCAAAGGGTTGTCCGTATAATGGGCAAATATTTCCTTTTCCGCATTAAAATAGTTCACACCTCCATAATAAGTGCCTACCCATATCGTTTCCTGTGCATCTATATAAACAGAAAAAACAGAAGAATGTGACAAGCTACCCGGCAAATGATCCTGTCGATATACCGTAAACCGGTCCGTGTAGGGATTATATTTATGCAATCCCATAAAAGTCCCGAACCAGATATTCCCATACCGGTCCTCAGCAAAACTCCGTATTTGGCTGTTTTCTATATGGAAAGGTGCAGGACTGCTCTCCGAATACCAGGTGATCCGCTCGTCTTGCGCGATCCTGTACAAACCGCCGGTACGGCAACCGGCCCATATCTCGCCCGTCGAACTTTCAAATAAACGGTAAAACTCAGGTCCGTCAATCAGACAACGGACTTTTTTGTCCTCCTCGATCACATACAGGCCTTCATAAGTTCCCACCCAAATCTTCTTCTTTGAAATCAGCAAGCTGGATATACCGGGGGTATTTGTCTTTGTATAAAGCTGCAGACTATCCCCCTTTTCGTCGTACCGGCAGACCATATCGTCATACCCCGTCCATATATCGCCATGGGCCGAGGTGACCGTTTTTACTTTGCAACCGCCGACAACACAAAATTTCTCTTTCCGGATATCATACCTCACCAAGGAATCGCAAGTTCTAAAGAAAATATCCCCTTGCCTGTTGCCGGTGAGATGATCACATTCATGTCCGAGTAAAACATTTATAGAACTCTCCGGATCCAAGTTCTCCCAACCTTTATACACCCGCATCCGTTCGCCGTCATAGATACTGACACCTTCGCGCGTACCGAACCACATACGTCCCAAACAGTCCTGATAAATCGACATAACAGAGACCTGCGACAACCCGTCACTCATACCAAGATGTTTAAAATAAACAGGGTAACCCACTTGGTACACAATTACAAAGCATAACGATAATAACAGCTTTTTCATAAATTGATAAGGATCACTCGATCTTCCACTCAGCGATGTTCCGCGTTTCATTATCGAAGCTCACGCCGATTTTAAATAAGGTCCGTGTATCAGATGCAAACGGCAAAGCATACTGTTTATCTTCGATCTGTTGCAAGGCCTCCGTTGCTGTCCCGGTCAACTTAAACTCCATGACATAAATGTAGCGGTCGGTTTGCAAAACCAAATCGATACGCCCACGGGAGGTATGGTATTCCGCTTGGACATAAAAACCCACCAACTTAAAGACTATAAACAAGACATTCTGGTAATGTACTTCCAAATTACGGATCAACTCATAAGGCGTATCGGCAAAGAAACTTTGAAGCCGGGATAAGAACGAGTCCACATCCCCCTTACGGATATCTTTGACGAAATGCTGAATCGAGAAAGCGGCATCAACGGCTTTTACAGATGTATAAAAAGGCAATAGGTAACGGGTAAACCCCTCTTCTACTTCCTGATTCGGGAAACCAAGCGTGTACATTTTAAACTCCGGATCATACTCCTTGATCGTCAGATAACCGCTTTGATAAATAACCGGTATGGGGTTGTAGGAAACAGCGTCAATGCTGTTCAATACTTCCGCACTCGTTTCCGTATGCGCCATACGATACAAATCGTAGTCTGTGCGCTTCAACAATTCAACCAAATAGGTAGGAGTTCCCGTCTCAAACCAGTAACTTCCCAACTGTTTATACTTAAATGCATTCAAGAGGCTGAACGGATTATAAACCCCCGGACTGCCCGCCGTGAAATGATAGCCGTCATACTGTTTCTTCAGCAGAGCGCAAATCTCTTCAAACGAAAGGTTCAACAAGGCTCCCAAAGCATGGATATCTTCCTCAAAATAGGTATGCAACTCCTCTTCCGAAATGCCGCAAAGGGTAACATACGGATCCCGCATGGACAAATCGTCCAGGTTGTTCAAATCGCTGAAAACGCTTACTTTGCCAAACTTCGTAACGCCGGTCAGCAAGGCAAAACGGATCGCACCATCCATCGTCTTCAACACCCCATAAAAGGGTTTCAGCATATTCCGGAACTCCTCCTGAAGCGATTCATTCCCGATTGCCTGTAGCAAAGGCTTATCATATTCATCCACCAAAATGACCACACGCTGCCCGGTCTTCTCATACGCTCGACGAACAATCCCCTTAAAACGAAGTTCCGGTGTCTTCTCGGTTTCCGAGCTCCCATACAAAAGTTCCCAATTGTGCAAGGCATCATCCAAGACATACATCAATCCTTCTACCGAGTCATACTTGCCTGTGTTCAGATCCAAATGCAGAATCGGATACGCGATCCAATCCTTCTCCAGCTGTTCCATCGCCAAGCCTTTGAACAGTTCTTTCTTTCCTTGGAAATAGGCTTCCAAAGTAGAGATCAATAAACTTTTCCCGAAGCGACGGGGGCGGCTCAGGAAATAATAACGGCCCGTTTCCACCAATTGATAAATCAATGCGGTCTTATCTACATAAAGATATCCATCCTTACGAAGACTTTCAAAGTTCTGTATGCCTATCGGATAAAGTGTTGCCATAATCAGTCTCTGTTTTCGTAGCAAGACAAAAGTAATTATAAAATAGGAATGAAGGCGTATTTTTGGGGGAAACTTTTGTTGGGAATGTTTGCCCAAGCGGCAAGAGCGCATAGCCCCTGAGAGCGTAAAGTCATAAACAATACAAAAAAATTATACAATATCCCTCTACTGGACACTTTTCTATTTCGAAGAAAATCTTGAACGGTTTCTATGTGACGTTTTTATCTTTCTAACCGAGATTCGTTGACAATGGGTAAAACAAGTACGGCAGGAGATTGAAAACCGGCATTCTTTTGTTACCGAAAAACAAGAAATTCTGACAATGTGGAAAAGCTGAACTTCCGGAGAATTGCTTGTAACAAACAAAAATTTCCACCGCCCCGAATACCTCAAAAAAAATCAGGGGCTTTTCCACCATGAGGAGGGACTTCACCGCCGCGACGACCGTCTTCGTTGCTCCTGAGGTCGGACTTTGTGGTCTATGAAGTCCGACTTCAGGGCGATAACGACCGTCTTTGTAGCAAAAAATTGCGCACCTCACGGCAGATTTCCTTTTTTCCCCGATAAAAAACCGGAATTTACAGTTATTTTTAAAGAATATGTTTTGTTGTTAAAGAAACAATAATATACAATAAGTCCAACCGAATCCAGAATATCCAAATCAACATTTACCAATACCCGGATAAATCGTCATTTACCGATGAGAAAATCTATATATCCATGTGCGATTGCCCTGAATACGGTTGTCCAGCCGTTAGGACCCTGAAATTTAGAATTAATCTCTTCCGCACAATTTATAACGTACCAGAACGTTAGTATTATAACGTAAATGCTTACCTTTGCGACCGATTGTCCGTGTGAGGGCATGAATTTGAGACAAATAATTATTACACTTTATACATAGTATGGGAAAGTATAAACTGATCAACAACGTGTTGGGCTGGATCGTTTTTGCGATCGCTTCAACCGTCTATTTGATGACGATCGAACCCACTGCCAGCTTCTGGGATTGCGGTGAGTTCATTTCTTCGGCTTACAAGCTGGAAGTAGGGCATCCGCCCGGAGCACCGTTCTTTATGCTGACGGCCAATCTGTTTACACAACTTGCCTCCGACCCGTCTACTGTGGCCAAAATGGTGAACACGATGTCTGCCCTGTTTAGCGGACTGACCATCCTGTTCCTTTTCTGGAGTATCACCCACCTTGCCCGCAAGCTCCTTGTGAAAGAGGGAGAAGAGGTCTCTTTGGGTCAATTGATTACCATCATGGGCAGCGGTTTGGTCGGCGCACTGGCCTATACATTCAGCGATACGTTCTGGTTCAGTGCCGTGGAAGGGGAAGTATACGCCTATTCTTCTCTCTTTACGGCTGTTGTCTTCTGGCTGATCCTGAAATGGGAAGCCGTTGCCGACCAACCGCATGCAGACCGTTGGATCGTACTGATCGCCTACCTGATGGGATTGAGTATCGGTGTCCACTTGCTGAACTTGTTGTGTATCCCGGCTATCGTGCTGGTTTATTATTATAAAAAATTCCCGAATCCGACGATGAAAGGGACGTTGGTAGCCCTGTTTGTCTCCTTCGCCATCATCGCCCTGATGATGTACGGTGTCGTGCAGGGGCTGGTCGAGGTTTGCGGCTATTTCGAACTGTTCTTCGTCAATATCCTGAGTATGCCCTACAATTCCGGGGTGTTTGCCTACGTGATCGTTGTGGCAGGCGTATTGGTCTGGGCCATTTGGGAAACCATGCGCGACGAAATCCACCCGACACGCATGAAGATCGCTTTCATCCTGTCGGTCGTACTGATCGGTATTCCGTTTATCGGTAGCGGTTATGTGTTGGCGGTTCTCCTGACTGCCGCTTTGAGCCTGTATCTGTTCAAGAGCACGAAGGTGGATATCAAGACGCTGAACACGATCCTGGTCTGCCTGATGGTCGTCGTCGTAGGATATTCTTCGTATGCCCTGACACTGATCCGTGCAACGGCCGACACGCCGATGAACCAGAACGCGCCGAGCGATATCTTTACGCTGCGCACCTATCTGGCACGTGAACAGTATGGCAAGACCCCGCTTCTCTACGGACAGACCTACGTCTCGGAAGTCCAGCGCGAGAACCAGGGAGGTAGTTGCGTGCCCGTCACGACGAAAGGCGAACCAACCTGGAGCCGTGTGATCAAGAAGGACAAAAACGAGAAAGACCGTTATTTCGTGTCCCGCACCGACCAGGAATACAAATATATCGACGAACTGAACATGCTGTTCCCGCGTATGTACAGCTCCGACCCGCGCCACGTCCAGGCCTATAAGGAATGGGCGCAGGTGAAAGGCCAGCCGGTGAAATACAACTATTGCGGAGAGATGAAGAGCGTCATGAAACCGACTTTCGCGGAGAACCTGAAGTTCTTCTTCTCCTATCAGCTGAATTTCATGTACTGGCGCTACTTCATGTGGAACTTCTCCGGCCGTCAGAATGACATCCAGGGGAATGGCGAGGTGCTGAACGGCAACTGGATCACCGGTATTCCGTTTATCGACGAAGTCCTGGTAGGCCCGCAGGAAGATATGCCGTTCGACATCATCAACAATAAAGGACACAATGTCTATTATATGCTGCCGTTGCTGTTGGGTATTTTAGGTTTGCTGTTCCAGGCCTATTCGGGACAGAAAGGGATCCAGGGTTTCTGGGTGACCTTCTTCCTGTTCTTCATGACCGGCTTGGCAATCGTACTGTACCTGAATCAGACGCCGTACCAGCCGCGCGAACGCGACTATGCGTATGCCGGCTCGTTCTACGCTTTCTGTATCTGGATCGGGTTCGGTGTCGCGGCATTGGCAAAGGGATTGGAACGGTACGGCAAACTGAATCCGGTGATCGCCGGATCGGTGGCAACCGTGCTCTGCCTGTTCGTCCCCATCCAGATGGCCGGACAAAACTGGGACGACCACGACCGTTCAGGCCGCTACGTCTGTCGTGATTTCGGTTCTAACTATCTGGAATCCTGCGAACCGAACGCCATCATCTTCACCAACGGCGACAACGATACCTTCCCCTTGTGGTACGCCCAGGAGGTAGAAGGCGTCCGCACGGATGTCCGCGTATGCAACACCAGCTACCTGCAAACCGACTGGTACATCGACCAGATGAAGAAACAGGCCTACGAGTCCGCTCCGCTGCCGATCACCTGGACACGCGACCAGTATATACAGGGGACCCGCGATGCAGCCTACATTTTCCCGTTGACAAAAGATTCGATCGACCTGAACACGGCGTTGAACTTTGTTCGCAGCGACGATCCGAAGTTCAAGAAGATCCCGGGTATCAACCAGGAACTGGATTACATCCCGGCCGACAAGCTGTACTACAAAGTCGACTCGGTCGCCGGAGCCAAGCTCTTAGGCGGCAAGACGGACGGTATGGTAGACCGGATGATGATCGACCTCTCCGGAAAGAATGCTTTGGGCAAACAGGAACTGACGATCCTTGATATGTTGCAGACCAACAATTTCGAACGTCCGATGTACTACGCGATCACAGTCAGCCCCGACCAGTTCATTCATCTGGACGGCTACTTCGAACAGACCGGTCTTGCTTACCAGATCGTTCCGAAACAAGCCAATAAGGCTGCCAATACCGACAAAATGTATGACAATGTGATGAACAAATTCAAATGGGGCGGTGTGGACCAACCAGGCGTTTACATCGACGAAAACGTCATGCGTATGTGCAAGAGCTACCGCATGATGCTGTTCAACAAATTGGCAGAGGCATTGGTGAAAGAGGGCAAGAACGACAAGGCACTGGCCGTACTGGACAAATGTATGCAGGTGCTTCCGCCGGAGAATGTCCCGCTCGACTACACGGCTCTTTCAACCGGCGAATTGTATTACGTGCTGGGCCAGAAAGAGAAGGCTGCGGAAATATTCACAGGCATCGCCGACAATATGCTC
Organism: Parabacteroides sp.; assembly: GCA_017937385.1. Taxonomy (GTDB): domain Bacteria; phylum Bacteroidota; class Bacteroidia; order Bacteroidales; family Tannerellaceae; genus Parabacteroides. The sequence goes on along the minus strand of JAGBDR010000010.1, from coordinate 31,079 downwards.
CGCAACATCAACTGGTATTTCCGCCTGAACCCGGTGCAATTGGCATCCGTAGAAGCGGAATTGCTGCAGGATATGCAGGTGCTGAACCAAGTATTGCTAATCAACAAACATTACAACCCCGAATTCAACAAGAAATATCAGGAAGAGTTTGACAACTACCGGATGGCTTACGAATCGGTGCGCAGAGAATAAATTATGTTTATCGAACAACCGCCCTGGTTCTACAGGGCCCTGTTTCCGGGGGTAACCTGGCGGATTCCGGCCAAGAAGAAGTGTGTCTATCTCACCTTCGACGACGGCCCGATCCCCGAGGTTACCCCTTGGGTATTGGATGTACTGGACCGATATGGCGTGAAAGCGACCTTCTTCTGTGTCGGCGACAATGTCCGCAAACATCCGGACATCTACCGGATGGTATTGGAGCGGGGGCATCGCGTGGGCAACCATACTTTCAACCATATCCAAGGGATCCGTTTCTGGACCCAAAACTACTTGGCGAATGTCGAACAGGCCGCCGGATATATCCGGAGCGACCTGTTCCGCCCGCCCCACGGCCACATGCGTTTTCCGCAGTTGGTGGGGCTCAGGAGGCATTACCGGATCATCATGTGGGACGTGGTGACGCGCGATTACAGTCCGCACATGACCCCGAACGGTGTCTTCAACGTCGTGAAACGCTACACCCGCAACGGTTCCGTCATCGTCTTCCACGACTCGCTGAAAGCCGAACGCAACATGCGCGAGGCCATGCCCCGCGCCATCGAATGGCTACAGGCACAAGGATATGAGTTCAAGGTGTTTTAATTATGCTTTCAGCAACTGAAATAAAAAAGAAAGCCCAAGAGATCGGCTTCGATGCCTGCGGAATCGCACAAGTGGTGGCCGCAGACAGCGAAGCCCTTTTTTTCGACCGATGGCTGAAAGAGGGCAACCACGCCGGCATGACCTATCTGGAGAACCATCGCGAAATCCGGCTCAATCCCGCCGGGCTGGTGGAGGGAGCCAAGACGGTCATATCCGTCGCCCTGAACTATTATCCGTCGCAGAAACTTCCGCCCGAAGCACCCCACATCGCCTATTACGCCTACGGAAAAGATTACCATTTCGTCGTCAAAGAGATGCTGAACGACCTATGGAACGCCCTGTTCCCGCCCGCAGAAACGGGGACCGCCCGCTTCTTCACCGACTCCGCCCCCATCCTCGAGCGCTATTGGGCGTGGAAAGCTGGATTGGGCTGGATCGGAAAGAACACGAACCTGATCATCCCCGGAAAAGGCTCGTTCTTCTTCCTCGGAGAAATCGTCACCTCCCTCGAAGCGGACCATTACGACACGCCGCAAAAGAACCGGTGCGGCCGTTGCAGCCGTTGCCTGGAGGCCTGCCCGACAGGGGCACTGGAAGCCCCCCGCCACCTCAACGCCCGCAAATGCCTCTCCTACCTCACCATCGAGAACCGGGAAGACCTCCCTGCCGCACAAGCCGCCTGTCTCGGCAACCGCCTCTACGGGTGCGACACCTGCCAGGAGGTCTGCCCTTGGAACCGTTTCGCCCGTCCGACCCACGTGGAGGCATTCCGCCCATCCGAAGAATTGCTCCACCTCAACCGGGAGAAAATCGACCACATGACCGAAGAAGACTACCGCCGCATCTTTGCCCGTTCAGCCGTAAAACGGGCCAAATACGAGGGGTTGATACGTACACGGGAAGCGTGGAAAAAATAACCTGATTTACACCGGAAAATGTCCGAAATGTGACATAGATTCCATATATTTGTGGCCAAACATTACAAGATGGCAACAATAGCATTACAAAGGAAAAGGAAAAATATCGACCTGCCGGTGGAGACGTTACAAAAACTTTCCGTCGTAGCGGCCGAACAGGGTAAAAGTTTGAAATCGTACATCGAGAATCTTTTGATAAAAAAAGCCGAATCCCTGAACGTGCAAATCGCGGATAACCCAAGCCCAAGTAACGACCCCTGGTTCGATGAGCCCGAAAACATGGCCGCAGTCAGGCGAGGCATAGAAGATATCGAAAACGGCCGGTCCAAAACATATACCGTCGAGGAAATCAAAAAGCTATTGGAGATATGAGCTACAAACTTATATTGGCAAAAGAAGCCGAGCGGGACCTTTTACTGTGGAAAAAATCCGGACAGAAAAAAGACCTTTTAAAAATCCTTTCTTTGTTCAAGGAACTTGAAGAACACCCTACCACTGGAACAGGACAGGTAGAGCAACTGAAAGGAAATTTATCAGGTTATTGGAGCAGACGTATCAATAAGCACTTCCGCATCATCTATACCATCCATGAAGAGATCGTGACAGTTGAAGTTGTTTCTGCCAGAAATCATTACGGTAATAAATAGTCAATAATAACAAACCCCATGAAACGAACAATCTATCTATTCATCCTCTCCTGCATCTGGGCGATGGCCGCATTGGCCGCCCCGGGAGAACTGCAACAGAAATTGCAATCGCTGAAAGGAATCAGCAACATCGAGAAGTTGGAATCGGAACATTATGCCGAGAAGTACCTCGTGCGCATCACCCAACCGGTTGATCACAAGAACCCGGATGCCGGAACATTCACCCAGCGCGTCATCGTCGCGCATGTCGGATTCGACCGGCCGACCATCCTGGTCACCGAAGGCTACGGGGCGGCATACGCCTTGAACCCGCGCTACCAGGAAGAGCTCGCGAAGTTGCTCAACGCCAACATGGTCTTCGTCGAATACCGCTACTTCCTCGAATCCACCCCGGAGCCCTGCAACTGGGACTACCTGACGGCCGAAAACTCCGCCTACGACCTGCATAACGTCAACCGGACTTTCCGCGAGCTGTACGCCGGCAAATGGATCAGCACCGGTATCAGCAAAGGCGGGCAAACCACTTGCCTCTACCGCGCCTACTTCCCGGACGATGTGGACTTCTCCGTCCCCTATGTCGCCCCCTTGAACCGCGGTGTGGAAGACGGGCGCCACGAACCGTTCCTCCGCAAGGTCGGCACAAAAAAGGACCGCCAAAAGATCGAGGCGTTCCAGATCGAAGTACTGAAACGCAAGGATGAGATCGTCCCGCTGATGGAACGGTTCTGTCAGGACAAGAAGCTGCGGTTCCGCATCCCGATGGCTGAAGTGCTGGACTATTGCGTCCTGGAATACCCGTTCGCCCTTTGGCAATGGGGAACGCCGACCCGCGTGATCCCGCCGCTCACGTCCGACACGAAGACCCTCTTCGAACATCTGGCCGACATCAGCGGGCCCGACTATTTCGCCGAAGACCAGCCGAACATCTCTTTCTTCGTACAGGCGGCACGCGAACTGGGCTATTACGGCTACGACACGAAACCGTTCCGCAAGTACCTGACCATCGACAGCAGCCAGGGATATCTCAACCGGATCATGCTCCCGAAGGAATTGGTCGATCAGGTGGAATACCGTCCCGCGCTCTACCACAAAGTCTACGACTTCCTCCGCGACAACGACCCGAAAATGATTTTCATCTACGGCGAAGTGGACCCCTGGAGCGCCACGCGCGTCCCGGTCTTCAAAGGCAAAGTGAACGAACAAGTCTACATCCAGCCCGGCGGAAGCCACCGCGCCCGCATCAGCAATATGCCGGAAGAGATGAAGGAAAAGATCCTGACGCAAATCAACAAATGGTTGGCGGAGTAATTGGATTCGTCCACGTTCCAACGATAGAACGAATCTCAGATACCGGATTCGTTCTATCGCTGGAATGTGGATGAGCGAACAAACATGGATTACTCCTCTCTATCGAATGTAGACGAATCCGATTGCTTGGATTCGTCCATACCACATCGATAGGACGAATTCAACATCTTCGATCACGATTTTCACCCTCAAATTATCCCGAAATGGACATAACGTACAAGAAATTTCCCCCGAAAGAGATCTTCATCTCCTTCATCGGACGCGAAGCCAAGGAAGAAGAGCTTTGGCTGGGCTTCCGAGAAGGTATCGTCTACCACAAACCTACCGGAAACGAATTTCTCGACCTCTTCGCGAAGATGGTCCACCGGTACATGAACCACCAGCCGCGGTTCTACGCCCGGCTGTTAGGGGTCACGGCCGCCGAACTGTCAGGCTGCCTGATGGTGCTCAGCGGACTGCCGGCCGAGGAGTGGATCACCGCCTACCGCTGGCTCGCCATCCGCGACCTCCTGCTCCATACGGATTGGCCGTTGGCCAAACTGGCCGAAAGGACGGGCTACAGCTCGTTGAAAACCTTCAGCCGTGCTTTCATCAAGCGCGTCGGCATTCCGCCTTCCCACTGGCGGAAGAAATATAAAGGGAAAGGGTAGCGTTTCTGGAAAATACCTGTATATTTGTCCCGTGTTTCACCTATTGTCAAACTTATAAATAGAAAAAAATGAAAAAGATCCTTCTGTTGGCGGCTCTTCTGTCGGCCGCTTTCTCCTGTTCGGACAACGATCCGGCGCAGGAAATCGACAACGTCACAACCTTGAACATGCACGACGCGGCAAACGGGAAAACCTTCCTGGGAAACTCTGACATCTTCATCAACGAGGCAAACAATTTCGAGACATCCCGCTGCCTCATCGCCGAAATCGGCCCATCGAAAAGCTTTGGGAAAGTGCTGCCGCCCCGCGTGACCCAAGGGCTTGTGCGGGAAACGGCCGTCCTGCCAGGCCATCTCTACCAGGCTTTCCCGGAGGCTGCCGTAAGAACGTTCCCGTCCGGTAAACCGGCGTTGTCGCTGGCGGGCGACTACTATCAGTTCCACGTCGGATCGGCAATCACGGAAGGCGAGAAAAACGTCGGGGCGATCGTCCGCTTCTCGCTCCTCACGCCGGAAGACAAGAAACTGCCGGCCTACGACAGCACAATCGGGACGCTGAGAAGATATTGGGGTTCCAATGAAGAGACGCTCGTCATCTATGAATTTCCGAAAGACACGGAGTTTGAATGGGACAGCCATTTGGATACGTACTACAAAATCTCGACCGAGAATGGCGTGCTGAAAATACAATACCGCACATGGGACGATGCGCCGGGCCGTTACGCCCTATACGCCCGTCATGGCGAAGTCTATACGAAAGTCTATATCGAAATCGAAAAGGACTGACCGTCAGAACATCGCCTGCACCTTGTAGACGAATTCCATCCAGACCCAATATCGGATCGCCTTTCCGAGAAACATCGAGACAGCCACGATCCAGATATTGGCGCGGAGGAAACCGAGCGCGACGGCGATGAAATCGCCTATGCCGGGAAGAAAGACGAAAAAGCCCATCCAAGAGCCTTTTCCCCGAATCCACTCCTGCACGCGCTGCAACTTGGCGGCGTCTAATTTCAGGTATTTCTCGATCCATTCCGTCTTACCCAGCATTCCGATCCAATAACAGCTCATGCCACCCAAGAAGTTGCCCAGCGTAGCCGCAATCATGCAGGGCCAATAGCCCGCTCCCGCCAGCAAGACACCGGTCAAGACCACCTCGCTGCTGAACGGCAAAACGGTGGCTGCCAGGAAAGAGGCGACAAACACGCCGATGGCTCCGTATGCTATAAGAAACTCCATATACGAATGAATAATGTGACAATCAGGATCACCACCGTTACAAAAAACGACCAGAACACGATCTTACCCCGCGTCACCGTAAAGAAATGGGCAATCAGGATAGAGGCCGGCACGCAAGCCGTTTCCAAAAACTCTTCCGAAACCTGTTCATAGAAGAAATACAGGCTGAATGCCCATACGGACATCGCGATCAGGAACGCGAGGAACTGGCGGGAACGAAGCGAATCCTCCGTATCGTGCAAGGCGATATTCAAGGAAGCGACAACCGTCAACAGGGCAATCGCCAGGATGCTGATCCAATCTTGCAGCACAATGCCATCCGTCGCCAAAAAACGCACTTTGAAGAGGGTAGAAAAAGGGACGCTGAACAACGTGAAATCCCGCTGCCACACACACCATCCCAACAGGAACCAATAGACCGTCGCCACGCCCAACAATGAGGCGGCAAAGGTGCGGGGTGTCAGCGAACGGAAATTATACATTCCCAACCAGAACAGCGGCAGAAACCAAAGCAAATGGACCCAAAGCAAACTGCCGATGCCGATCAGCAAGGCTGCACCGTAGGCTTTCTCCCGCGCTTCGGGGTCATGATAGGTCGTAAACAACTGGTAAATCGCCAGAATCAGGCAGAAAACACCGACCGAAGTAGACTTCAGAGGGAAGAAATCGGGATTCGTACTGATAAACAGGACGTAAAAGAGGAAAGGCAACAACGTTCTTTCCCGTATCAGTACGAGCACATAGTTCGCACGGTGCAACAGGAAAGCGCCCCCAAACATCAGGGCCATCCCGATGACATAGGTAAACTCTTTCCCGGGCAACGCCTGGCAAATCGTATTCCAGAGTGGAGTAGCCGAAACCTCGCCATAGACCGGATAGCCCACGGAGTACAAATAACTGACCACCCAACAGAGGATGCACGCCAACAGGACCGGCACGAAAGTCGGCGGCGCGGAAAAATCGAATTGACGGGAATGCTTGTACATGTCAATTGACAATTGACAATTGACAATCGACAATCGACAATCTTGAATTGTCCATTGTCAATTATCCATTGTCAATTATTTAGAGGTCAAATCCAATATCGCTACGGAAATATTTCTTTTCAAAATCGATGAGTTTGGCACCGGCGAACGAGCGGGCGAGCGCCTCTTCCTTGTCGGCTCCGTAAGAACTGACAGCAATGACACGGCCACCGTTGGTCAGGATTTGTCCGTCGGCAGCTTTTGTCCCGGCATGGAAAACGATGTTTTCGGCAGGGACCTGGTCCAAACCGCTGATCACCTTTCCCTTTTCATACGCCTCCGGATAACCGCCGCTTACCAGCATGACCGTTACGGCAGCACGCGGATCATGCGCCAGTGTGCGGCTGCCCAGATTTCCTTCGGCAACCCCTTCCAACAGGTCAACCAGGTCACTCTGGATACGCAGCATGACCACTTCCGTTTCGGGGTCTCCCATGCGACAATTATATTCGATCACCATCGGCTCGCCCTTCACGTTGATCAAGCCGAGGAAGATGAAGCCTTTATAGTCGAGACGTTCCGCTTTCAGCCCTTCGATCGTCGGACGGATGATGCGTTCGTCCACCTTCTGCATGAACACTTCGTCGGCAAAAGGAACCGGAGACACAGCCCCCATGCCACCTGTATTCAAGCCTGTATTGCCCTCGCCGATGCGCTTGTAGTCTTTCGCCACCGGAAGTACCTTGTAGCTTTCACCATCCGTCATCACGAAGACGGAACATTCGATACCGTCCAGGAATTCTTCGATCACGACCGTCTTGCTGGCATCGCCGAACATACCGCCCAGCATATCGCCCAGCTCTTTCTTCGCCTCTTCGAGTGTGTCGAGGATCAGCACGCCTTTGCCGGCTGCCAAGCCGTCGGCTTTCAATACATAAGGAGCCTGCAATTCTTCAAGAAACGCATATCCTTCTTCCAGATTTTCGGCAGAGATGCTCTTGTAACGGGCGGTCGGGATGTTGTGGCGCATCATGAACGCTTTCGCAAAATCCTTGCTACCCTCCAATTGCGCACCCTCTTTCGAAGGGCCGATCACCGGGATACCTGCCAGGGCGGGATCATTCTTGAAATAGTCGTACACACCCTTCACCAACGGATCTTCCGGTCCTACCACGATCATATTGATCCGGTTCGCCAACGCAAATTCCTTGATGGCAGGGAAATCGTCCGCTTTGATATTTACATTCGTTCCCACCCATGCGGTACCAGCATTACCGGGAGCAATGAATAACTGGTCCACTTTCGGGCTTTGAGCAATCTTCCAGGCTATTGCATGTTCGCGGCCGCCTGAGCCAAGTAATAATATGTTCATCTTTTTTAATTGACAATTGACAATTGACAATTGACAATTGCTTGCCGTTGCCGATTCTCAATTATCTTTCTTTTTAATGGTTACTATTCTTCTTCTGTTCTTTTTATAATTGTCAATTGTCAATTCTTAAGGTTGTCGTCGAAATACCGTGTTATCTTCTCATAGAGATGCGGGCGGTCTTTGCCGATCACATTATGCAAATGGCGGGGATAGACGAAATAATCGGGATAGGTGTCCGCATCCACACAGGCTTTCAGGAATCCCAAGCTGTGCTGCCAGACCACAACCGGATCGATATCGCCGTGGATCAACAGCAGGTGCCCTTTCAGGTTTCCCGCTTTCAGTTTCAAGTTGGCATTCTTATAACCCTCCGGATTATCCTGCGGACGGTCCATATAGCGTTCGCCATACATAATCTCATAGTTGCTCCAGTCGATCACCGGTCCACCGGCAACCCCGACCTTGAAGATCTCCGGATAAGAACACATCAGATTGGTGGTCATAAAACCGCCGTAGCTCCATCCGTGTACGCCGATACGGGCGGCATCGACATACGGGAGGGATTTCAGATATTCGACCCCTTTCACTTGGTCTGCCATCTCATTCACCCCTAAATTGCGGTGTATGACATTTTCGAAAGCCTGCCCGCGGTTCGCCGATCCCCGGCTGTCAAGCGTAAAGACCACATATCCGCGCTGGGCCATATAGATATCCCAACCACCTACGCCGTTTTTCCAGCCGCCTGTTACCAACTGGGCGTGCGGGCCACCATACACATAGACGATCGTCGGATATTTCTTCGTCTCATCCAGGCCGACCGGTTTGACCAGGCGGAAATTCAAAGGGGTGACGCCATCTGCCGCCCGGATTGTTCCGGTCACGATTTCCGGCATCGCATATCCCTCGTACGGGTCTTTCGCCGTCAGTAATGTCCGCAAGGTTTCCCGTTTCTGACCGTCGATAACCGAGATCTCACGGGGAACGTCAGGGGCGGAATAAGTGTCGATCAAGTATTTGCCGGACGCGCTCAGTTGCGTGGCATGTACGCCCTGCAAACCGCCGGAAGTCAGTTCGTAAGAGGTTCCTTTTTTCAGGTCCAGACGCGATGTCCCGACATACAAAGCATCGCCATAATCAAGCGGGCTAAGTTTCGACGGTTTCGTAGAAGAGAAGAACAACGCCTTTCCTTTGGCGTCGAAACCGAGGACATTCAGGACTTCCCATTTGCCTTCCGTCAACTGTTTCAACAGTTCGCCTTTCGTGTTATATAGATACAAATGGTTATACCCGTCGCGCCGGCTCTGCCAGATAAACTGGTCCGGGTTGTCCGGAAGGAAAAGGACCGGATGTTGCGGTTCTACATACTGTTCGTTCTTTTCAGTGAACAAATCCGCCTCTTTTTCGCCCGTCAAAGCCGAGTAGCGTACCAAGTGCATCTCATTTTGGTCCCGGTTCAATTCGGCAATATAAATGCTTTTTTCATCCGGACTCCAGGCCACATTCGTCAGATACTTTTCTTTCGGCAATCCGGTTTTCAGCCAGATGGTTTTACCGGTTGCCAAGTTGTAGACACCGACTGTCACCTCGTGGCTCTTCATACCCGCCATCGGGTATTTGTGCGGCTCTGCCTTTGCTGTTCGGGCAGTGATATCGACAAACGGATAATCCGTCACCATGCTTTCATCCATCCGGTAGAAAGCCAGCGCCGAACCATTCGGCGACCAGAATGTCCCTTTATGGATCCCAAACTCGTTCTGATGGACCGATTTCCCGCAGACAATGTCTTTGCCCGTTTCGTTCGTAACGGCGCTGACCTTGTTGTCGGGAGAAATGATCTTCAAATTGTTGCCCTCTGTAAAAGCCCAATAGCCGTTGGCAGGACAAAAGTCGAAATCGCTCCAGGAATCATTCAGGTTATACGTGTTTACAATCTTGTTTTCCGCAAAATTATAATGGAAATAATGCTGTTTGGCATAGAATGACAATACCGGCTTCGCACCATCAGGGACGGAGAAGAAAGGCATCGTCCCAACCGTCTGTGCACCAGCTTCCGCAAGTGCTTCATTCAATTGCTGGCGGGTGAAAGCCACTTTTTCCGCCTTTGTCGATTCTCCACTCATCATGCTGTCGCCCTTGACATACAGATAGGTATCTCCGCACCACTGCAACTGTTTCAGGTTGCGGGGCACAAAGCGGCGCTGCGTCTTCCCTCCGGGAATCAGGTCATGTAACGTGAACTGTTTGTCTTGTCCCATCATTGACAACGGATTTAGAAGTGCCACGGCACAGAATACTGCGAATACATTAGTCTTCAAATTCATCTCTTCCCCTTCTTTTATATGATTTCTTGAATGAACGGTCGCCAAACTTCTTATCACCGAATTTCCGCTTGCCGCCAAAATCCTCATCCTCCTTAAAGTGTCTCTTGACAGGACGTTTGCCGCCAAAATCCTTGCGTGTCGGACGGCCGTCTGCCCGTTCATCACCAAAATAACGTTTGCCGGGGATAAAAGCGGCCCGTTCGTTATCGTCCTCGGCATGTGCAGCCGCAAAACGGCGTTCGGGACGGTCCATGCGGTCGGTACGGAAATTCGGACGTGCCGGGCGGTCCGGTTTACGCTCGAAAGCCAGCTTTTCCGAATGGCGAGGACGCGCTTCCCCTTCTTCATTCAGCGCTTTCTTATAGTCTTTGATCTTTCCTTCAAAAATCTCATAACAACGGTACTCGCATTCCAACGATCCGTTCATAAGCTTGATCTTTTCGCTCGGTTTCAGTCCGATTTTGTCGAAACATTCATCCTTATAACTTAGAATCCAAGCTCTATAACCTGTAAACACATGCTTGATGCGTTCACCGATCATGTTGTACAGCCCTAACAAATCCCGACTGGAAATACGTTCACCGTATGGAGGATTGGTCACCAAAATACCCGGTTGCGGGGCCTCCGTACACTGTTGGAACGGCTGGGTCTTCAACTCGATATATTTCATCAGACCGGCACTGCGGATATTTTTCTCTGCAATCTCAATCGCCGCCGGATTGATATCGGCACCATAACACTTGAAAGTAAACTCACGTTCCTGGCTGTCATCGTTATAGATACGATCAAACAGTTCCTGGTCGAAGTCGATCCATTTTTCGAAAGCGAACTCTTTGCGGTGCACGCCCGGAGCGATATTCAAAGCAATCATCGCCGCTTCAATCAGCAACGTACCGGAACCGCACATCGGATCAACAAAATTCGATTCGCCCTTCCAACCCGTTTTCAGGATCATGCCGGCAGCCAGCACTTCATTCAACGGCGCTTCCGTCTGATCCACACGATAACCACGCTTATGCAGGCTCTCACCCGAACTGTCGATCGAGAGCGTACAGTCGTTATGTGAAATATGAATATTGATATACAGATCCGGATTGTTTACACGGACAGAGGGACGTTTCTGTTCCTTCTCCATGAAATAATCCACGATTGCATCCTTCGTACGATAAGCAACAAACTTAGAGTGATTGAAATCTTCAGAATAGATGACAGAGTCGATAGCAAATGTCTTGTCCAAAGACATGTAGTTTTCCCACTTCACTTTCTTGACCTCCTTGTAGACTGTATCAGCGTCTTTGGCTTTAAAGTGATAGATCGGTTTCAAGATACGCAATGCCGTACGGCAATAGAAATTGGCTTTGTAAAGCACTTCCTTGTCTCCGGTAAAGGAAACCATCCGGCGGCCAATCTGTATGTCGTTGGCACCTAAAGATAATAACTCGCCGGCCAGAATTTCTTCCAACCCGTAAAGGGTCTTGGCCACCATTTCAAATGTCTCGCTCATTTCAATTGACAGTTGACAACGGACAAAGCAATTGACAATTGACAATAGATAATTGACAACTTAATAGTATTCTTGTTTGTCTCATTGTTCGTTTATAAATATTCTTTATTAATTATCTCTTTCTTTAATCGTCAATTGTCAATTATCCATTGTCAATTGACTGACTGTCTCTCCCGCCGGCACATCCTCCGTAACCCAGACGTTACCGCAAATCGTAGCCCCCTCACCGACATGGATCCGTCCCAACAATGTGGCATTGGAATAGACTGTCACATGATCGCCCAACACCGGATGGCGCGGCACACCGCGTATCGCATTCCCATTCTCGTCGGGCGGCAGTTTTTCTCCTGCCAAGCTGACTCCCTGGAAGATACGGACATGGTTCCCGATCACACTGGTTTCGCCGATCACGGTTCCCGTCCCGTGGTCGATCGAAAAATGATGTCCGATCTCTGCACCCGGATGGATGTCTATACCGGTCTCAGAATGGGCCATCTCGGTAATCATACGGGGGATAAAAGGAACACCCAACCGGTATAGCTGGTGCGCAATGCGATAGTTACAGACAGCCCGGAAACCGGGATAACAGAAAATAACTTCGTTGATGTTTTGTGCAGCGGGATCGCCGTTGAAAGCGGCCTCGGCATCCGTCGCCAACAGGCTGCGCATTGCGGGCAGCGTCCGGATAAAGGCTTCCGACAGTCTCTCCGCCTCGGTAAGGTTCTTTTCTTCAGGGCAGGAAACACATGTCGTATCAGCAAAACAAAGCCCTGCGTAAATCTGCCTGGAGAGCAACGTATGCAATGTCCCGACATTTACGCCGGTATGAAAACGGATCGTCTGTTTGCTGATCCGGGCTTTCCCGTAATAACCAGGGAAAAGGATGGCCCGGCACAAATCGATGATCTCTTTCAGCACTTCGCCCGAAGGTAATGCCTCTTCATCACGGTAAGCATGAAACAATTGCAGGTAAGAACCCTCGTCCGAGAGCATCTCAACTGTATCATTCAAGACCTTGCTATGCTTTTGCAATCCCATTATTCAGCCCAATCCTATTTGGCAACAAAAATAAAAAGAAATTGACAATGAACAACTGACAATGAACAATTATTTCCTTGATATCAAAACTGATGATCCCCAAAACGACATAATATCAAATAGTTTTTCTATATTTGTAAGCAATAACTAAACCGATTGAGTCAATATGAAGTATTTAGATCCCAAAGCAGACCTTACATTTAAGCGGGTGTTTGGTGAACATCCTGACCTGGTGATGAGTTTCCTGAATGCCCTTCTACCACTGGAGACCGGACAGGAGATAGACTCCATTGAATACCTGCCGGTGGAGTTGGTGCCAGACAATCCTTTACGTAAGAATAGCATTGTAGACGTACGTTGCCGCGACAAACAAGGTCGGCTTTTTTTGGTGGAGATGCAAATGATCTGGTCCCCGGAATTCAAACAAAGAGTATTGTTCAATGCTTCAAAAGCGTATGTGCGCCAATTGAATATTGGAGAACAATACGAATTACTCCAACCGGTTTATTCACTCAATCTTGTAAATGACATCTTTGAATTAGATTTACCTCAAGAATTTTACCATTACTATCGTTTAGTACATGTGGAACATACTGAAAAAGTGATAGAAGGATTACATTTGGTCTTTGTTGAACTGCCTAAATTCACAGCCCACAATTATAGCGAAAAAAAGATGCAAGTACTTTGGTTACGTTATCTCACAGAGATCAACGAACAAACCCGTGAAGTTCCAGCTGAATTTCTTGCCAACCCTGAATTAAAAAAAGCTGTGAATGCATTGGAAGAATCCGCTTTTACCGATGCTCAATTGGCAGGATACGAAAAGTTTTGGGACATCATCAGTGTAGAAAAAACATTATATGGTAGTGCTGAACGAAGAGGCATGGCCAAAGGTATGCAACAAGGTATTGAACAAGGCATAAGACAAGGCATTGAACAAGGCATGAAACAAGGTATAAAACAAGGTATACAACAAGGCATACAACAAGGTATTGAGCAAGGCAAGGTAGAGGGAATAAGAGAGGTCGCCCAAAATATGAAAAAAGCCGGTATTCCGAACGCTATCATCATGCAAAGTACAGGTCTTTCTGAAAATGAAATTGAACTTCTCAAAATCTAAACACAATATGGAGGGAATTGTGTCAAAATAGCAATAATCGGACTTAGAGAACGCAGACTATTTGATTAAATCAATATTGTTGCGTTCTCTAATGCCAATCGTTAAAACTTAAAACCTACCCCCCCTTGGCTAAATTGACAACCGAATAACTTGGCGTCCACCCAACGGTTCTTTCCATCTGTTGTCCAACCTTTTCCAAAGGTTATCCCTCAAAAGATAGTTTTCTATGTGGTGCCCCGAATTCCTTGCAAGTCACTTCTTCTATTTCCACAATCCATATCTTGACATTCTTCACTGCCGGATCGGAATAGCGGAATTTTTTATTCGAATACTGTCCCATGATGACATCCAGGGCATCCGCTTTCTTGTCAAGGTCTTCTTCAAAACGCACTTTTCCCCAACAGATCACGCTTTTGGATCGCATTCGGTAACTGCAAGCGACCTCCGGATGCTGGAAAACAAGCGCATGGTCCGTACTGAACGTAATGCAGACACGCGGATTCCGCCTCAACATGGAGATACACCGTCCTTCCTGTGCCGAGTGCAGATATATGGCCCCATCGCGATAGCCGAAATTCATCGGCAATACATAGGGGGTACCATCAGTATCAGCCAGTCCTACATAGCAGATATCACACTTCTTTATGATCGCTTCAATCAGTTCTTTGTCAGTATGTACTAATGTCTTCATCTCTCATTTTTTTGATTTCGCAAACATACTGATTTTTTATCTTTTTCAGGCTTTTCCTGCAGAATATCTGAAAAAAGAGGAGGTATCTCGTTCCTGCCCCCCACAAGATCCAACTGTTGCCCGCCCCAGACAAACGTTCCGCTCAGCGAAGCCGGCAAGACAACCTGGCCGGAAAGTCCTTTACCGTCCTTTTTCAAACAGACCTCAATAAGCCCAGTCGGATGAGGAATCTTTCCCTCTACCCGGTCCAAGGGCCCTATATGAGGGGCAATGCGCACCGAACGGAACCCCGGTTCGGCCGGCTCCACACCACAGACCGTTGCTAGGAAGTCATAGACAGGGCTTGCACTCCAGGCATGACAGTCCGAACGAGTCGGTTCGGGATTCTCGGCAAAGGTAGTCAGGCCCATTGCCAACATATCCTGCCAGGGCTTAAGCATCTCCACATACCGATCGGCCAGCCCGACCTTCTTCAAGGCACGGAATAGATAAAAACGATAATAGAACGTCGCTTGGATCAGAGCCGGATCCGTATCCAACTTATCAAACAACGCCTGCTGCTTTTCATGCGGAACGGCATCTGAAAGGATTCCCATGATATTGGCATGCTGGCTGTAGCTCGTGCCTTCCAAATCATCGGCAAGCAGCTGTTTCTCTTCATCCCAGCATGTATTCCACGTATGGCGACACAACGAATGATAGACCGTTTCATAACGGGAGGCCAGCTCTGTTTCTCCAAAAGCGTTCAACAGCTCGACGGCGTCTTTCAGCGTATAAGCCAATTGGAGGGAAAGAATGACAGAACCTCCCCGGATAGCCGCCTTGTGTGTTCCGCCTAACGGCTGGTTATTGTCCCAAGGCCACTGTTTCGGCCAGTCGATAAAATTCCAATGGGGAACCGCTCCCAACAGGCCGGTCTTCGGATCGATCTTGTCGGCAAACCATTCCAGCACACTCTTTATCCCCGGCATACAGCTCTTCACGAATACCGGATCATCCCTGTACATCCAGTAGTCGTGCACCATATTGATCCAATACAAGGAGAAAGGTGGGATATATTGCGGGACCCGACTCGGATAGCGGCTGGTTGTAATGCCTTCATACGAACGGGAATAGTCGAACATCTTGATTGCCTTGCGCATCAGCCGGTCGTCACCGTCTACATACAGGGAGATCAAGGCCTGGATCCGTGTATCGCCCACATATTGAAGCTGTTCGTAATAAGGGCAATCGTAATAGGTCTCATTAGCACACAAACGGGCGGTACGCCAACCGACCTCCCATATCGGCTGCAGCTCCGGAAGATTGCTGCTGAAACTACCATTTTCCCGAAACGGATAAGCGGTGTACATGCCATACAAGTCCAACAACGTAAGCGGCTCCCCTTTCGTTTCGATCTCCAGCTGCACATACCGGTATGTCCGGAACCACAACGGGCGGAACAGCCGGTTGCTGCCGCCATCCGGATAAAATTTGTCGGTGAAACCTCCGACTTCGCGCCCTTCAATCTCGTTCCGGTTGCCTTTTTCCCCGTTTTTATACAAGGCTTCACTATAACGCATGCGGATTTCACTTCCTTTCCCGCCTGATACTTTCAGTTCAGGATAGGCGTTTGTCAGATAGGACTGGTCGATCAGCAACGTGGCTTTCCGGTTGGCAGGGATCACCAGCGGAGTGTTCCCCTCTAAAAATGCAGAAGAGGCTGTGATGCCTTCCGAACGGCGGATTGTCTGCATCCGGAGCAACGTGTCTTCCATCAGTGGGATATCACGCCGGCACAACACCCAGTCATATCCGGTTCCGGAACCGTAGGATTGTCCGCGCCCTAATAGGATCGCCTCTTTCCACGCCTTGTCATCAAAAGTTTCCGTCTCCCACCCCCACGGATACAAAGAAGCCTGCACTACATCGGCACACCCGACATCCTGCCGGCCCTCAAGAGAAGGGGCATAGGCCAGATTCCGATATACTTTCCAACTGGAATCCGTATTGACAACAGCCTCTTCGGCGGTATTCCCCTGTACGATCAGGCCGGTTTTCAAGGTCATCTGCGCACCGGGCGTGTACGGACCGGCATTCCAGACAATAGCCGCAAGCGTATTACTTCCCGGCCGTAACAGGGAGGAGATGTCGATCGTCTCAAAATACCAGTGATTCAAATCTCCGCGAGCCGGCCCGTAACACACCGGCATACCGTTCACAAAGAGCCGGTAACGGTTATCTGCCGACACATTGATAATAAAAGAATCCGGTTTATGCACGATATGAAAAGTCTTTCGGAAATGATATACCCCATATTCGTAAAGAGAAATATCCGGACAGGAAATCCAGTTGGCATCCCATTTTCCGGAGAGAAGCGAAGAGGCCGGAACGGCTTCCCGTACAAGCGGATGCCCTGTGGCATTACCGCAGAGTATGCCCCAGCAAACCAAAATCAATACATATACACACTTCATATCGCCATGCTATTACAATGTTACAAGAATTCACCTAAAAATCAGAAAAAGACAGTCGGACAGGACCGATCAGTCCGGCACGCGGACTTCCCCGATAAGGAGTCGGAAACGTCTGATAATGATTGGCCAATGTACTATAAACAAGCACCTCGATCCGATTCCTCCCCTCCTGCAGGTAAGGGCCTATTTCAACCCGATAAGGCGGACTCATCATAATGCCGGCCGATGTCCCGTTGATCCGGACTTCACAAGTCGCAACGATGTCCCCCAAATCCAACAGTACTTTCTGCCCTTTTACCGGCATAGGGAACTGAAATGCTTGCGTATATTTCATGCCTCCGGAATAATAGCGCAAGGCACCCGTTTCCGCCCAATCGCCGGCAGTCATCCATCCGGTACCAGCCTGCAATTCGACAGGTTCCGCCAGTACCGCAGCCCCTTGCCAACCGGTCTGTGCTCTCACAGAAAAAGCAACGACTCCGGCCCGTTTCTGTTTTTCCGGACACAGCACCTGATAATAGTTAATTCCGTCCGGGCGTTCCGTCCCTACCGGTCGAATAGCCGAGTCAGGCAATTTTTCTCCATCGATCCAGACGTTCAACCCCGTACCCCGCACAGCAAACCGCATCGCTTCCAATCCCGGTACAGAACGGAAACGATAATTCCAGACAGCATAACGCCCACGATACGGATCAAAATACAAATGATCGGACTGGGTCCAGCGCATAGCCACCTGATCGGCATATATCGACGGCTTCACCGGCTCCGGAGCCTGTTCCGGCAAAAACACGACAGCCCCTCTCGGACGGAAATCCCGAAAAGCTCCCGTTTTCGATTGATAATCCATTCTGGGAGTTTCGGCATATTCCACTTGCAACTGGTGCCAACCTTTTGCCAAGGTGACTTTACCGGTAACCGATTGGCCATCCAAACAGATAGCCGTAGCCGGTGTGTGTACCTGTTCAATCCGATAGACCCCGGACTCCTGGGCGTAAACATACGTCCTGAACAACTGTTTCCCGCCTCCGGACAGGATGAAGAAACCGTCACTTACCTTACTTTTCAATCCATGATAGCCTTGTGAACCCGGCTGATCCCAAACGCCATATTCCCAAGAGAAGGAAACCGGCTGCCAGGTAGGGAGCGAATCGGAATAGGTTTCAGCTTGCGGACCATATCCGTAAATTTCCTCTGTCCAGGAACGGTCATCGAAATCTACCTTCATCCAATCCGAAGGAGCTTCCCCTTCCGGCATGACACGAAAAGCACGGGCCTCCGCTCCGATCAGTCCGTCTTTTACCGGCAGACGGAAATCTCCCCATTTGTTATTAAGCGTCTGTAACAGATCGACCTCCCACTCCCCGTCAAATTGTATCTGGAAAGAGGGCTGCCTATTCTTTTCCTGCTTCTGTTCCATTTCCGGTTTTCCCGGAGAAAAGACGACCAGATAGGAATTGGTATATTCTTTATCCATTTCCAGCCATGTCCCCTGTTCGTTCTGTCGGATCACCGGACAAGGGCATACGGAACCATCCTGCGCATTCCATAATTCAACTTTACCGGTACTGCGGAAAAAACAGGTCGATCCTTTATCCACATTCATGACCATATAAACATCCCGATTCCCCACCTTTCGGTGCAACACTTTTCCGCCGTTTTCATTCGGAACAAAATCCGGGACGATCAGTTCGGGAATATATTTCTCTACCGCGCCATCCGCAATGTACCACCCGATGCCATGCGCGGCATTCGTCTGTTTCCGACCCTCTCTATTCTGTGCTACATCAGCTGCAGTCATACCGAATACCTCTTTCAAGATCTCATCCACTTCAGGGTCCTGTTCACCTTCCCGGCTACTGGCCACCGGCAGTCCTCCCGTTGCCAGCACAATTCCTCCGGAACGGTAAAAATCGCGCATTTTAAGGAAAGAGGAATGATGCATCGCACGCATTCCGGCCACAACCAAGACTTTGTATTTTTCATTCGTGATATGCAATTCTCCCTTTTCCAACCGGCTCTGCCGCAATGAACGGAAATCGATAAAATCATAATCCAGGCCTCTCTGGCTGAGATTCATCGCTACATGAAACGCTGTATCGGCCGTCGCTTCCGGATAAGCCTGCATGGACTCGGTCGGATACATCAGGGCGATATCGCACACATGATCCCCCTGGCTCAACAGATAACTCATTCGCTCCGTATAAGACAACCAGGTTTTCATGTGTTCCCAATACGGCATTCTGAAATGGAAACAGGGAGGCGCCCATTCCCACCATCCTCCGTGGGTGGAGTAATACAGCCCGTGCATACAGACCAGATTCCCGCCGGCAATAAAATGATGGTCGATCTGACGGGTCAGCCACTCTCCGGAACTGCCCCATCCCATACTATGAAAGGCTTCCAGCCAAGTGCGGGGACGGTTGTACAGATGGGTTATAGAGCTGGAAACTTTCGTCTGCAAGAAACTGGAGCCTTGTGAAGGAGCATCATTCCCCGGAGCTGTGTACCAACTGACTGCCCGGAAATAATCAATGTAGGCCAACGGATCTTTCCCTCTACCCAAATTATCACATCCGTAAATAAGCCCCCTGTCGGCATGCCAATCATAAATCGGCTTATAATAACGCTCTTCCGACAAATCCATCAGCACCTCCGTATAATCCAGTCGGATTTTAGGTGTCACCGGACCGATATAGCTCTTCAAGGCAGGAAGATAGGGCAGGATATCATAGCCTTTCCGCTTTTGAAACTCAGCCGGAAAATCTTCAGACCAGGACAACATCCCGATCGGATAAGACAATTCATCCTGGAAAAAATAATTCATCCCGGCCCTCTCCTCTTCCGTCATTTTATTTTCAAAACGGTTGAAATAGACATCGACCAATGCTTTCCCGTAGTCCGGATGCAGAATGTAGCTATCTTTGGCAGTAACCACATAGACGTGGGCGTCCTCTTTTGCCTGCCATTTGATCTTGCCTTGCCGGACAAAGCCATCCAACACGATCTTTCCCGGCCAGACAACCGATGTGACATAATTGGCAGGCAGTTCATATTCAAAAGATTCATTCCGCTTGACCGGCACGGCACGGATATCCAGTTCACCTTTATAATGCTTAAAGGTTTCCCGCTCCTCCAGCTCATCCGGATAATATCCGTTTCCGATCCAACCGACAGTATAATCATCCAGGCCGACTCCTAACCCCCGTTTGGCACATTCACCGGAAAACCATTTCCAGATATCCCACCATTCCTCCGAAAAGACAGCCGGTTCACCCGGTTCGGTCTTGCCATACAAACCATACCCGCCTTTATTGAAAAGAGAATCCGTCTTCGGATCCGTATGAATGTAGCTGACTGCAAATCCATCTGTTGTGGAAGAAGAAAGCAAATCCAATTGAGCTTCAAGGCGTTCTTTAGACAAATGATCCCCGCTCCACCAGTAAAACGGGACATTCCCGTATCCTTTAGGCGGATGCTGGAAACCCGGCAGGACATCCAGATCCGCCTCTCTTGACGGGAAACCTTTGCAGGCAGATACTTTCTCCTGCCCCGAAACAGAAACCGCCCATCCCCAAAGGAAAGAGAATAACAAACAACAATACTTCATAACATTATGGTTTTCATGATATCCAATAAGATACAAATATAGGGATATCCCGTCGTCTGCTATTTACAAATTTGGGAATTAATCATACAGAAATGATACAAATTTCTTAAAGAGCGCTGCCGCCCCTACCTCAAAACGCCCTTAAAGCCCTCCTCGCAAGATCTTTCTCAGTGGTTGGAAGAGACGCTCTATCAAACGTAATTCTTCTGTTACGATTCCGGCCGTGGCTTTCATTTCCTGCATCACAGGAAGACAGATCCCGTAGTGGGTGGTCAGTCCGCCGGGGAAGGCAATCTCCACCCGGTAATTACCTTCCAGCGGGACCAGTGAGACCGACGACACGCGCCCCTCCACGATGCCGAACACGACAAGAGTGGCAACCGCATCAGCTTGGCAAGGAAGTCGGGAAAGACTTGCCAATTGGTTTTGACAAACCAGTTCGGAGATCGGTTAGAAGGAATAGTTTACTGACTCTGATGAAAGAATGACTTTTAAACTAAAATGATTGGAGTATGGATGAAAATAGGAACAAAGTGTTGCAGCGAATTACCAATCATCTGATACTTAATTCAATATTCCTTTTAATAAGCGAAGTATCTATCATTTAGTCATTCAACAAAATACTTACTCAGCAAATCATACACATAATAAGTCATTTTAAATCAGAAGATTAAAAGAAATGTTGAACTAGATTGATTTCTAATCACAAAAAAAATTGCAAAAATGTTTTGTTGATTAATATACTTGTCATATTTTTGTACTATAACAATAGTACAATATACATATAACATAACATAACATAGAACTATATGATCAAGTTTTTATTGGATTATTCTAGTGGCGTGCCAATATATAGGCAAATCATTGATCAGATCCGGTTTGGTATAGCATCCGGACAGCTTAAATTAGGAGAACAGTTACCTACGGTCAGAGCACTTGCCGTAGAATTAAAGGTGAATCTAAATACGGTCTCTAAGGCATACAAAGAGTTAGAGATCAAAAATATTTTGGAGACTCAGCAGGGCACAGGAACATTCATCAGCAAAACGAACCATGTAGTATCGAAAAAAGAGAAGGAAGACAAACTGAAAGAACTTTGTACGCAATTTTCTTCTATAGTTCTAAGTTACGGTTTCAGTTTGGATGAGCTCATCCGAGAAATGAACAATATCGAAACATCTAAAAAACAATAATTATGACAACAAATGTAATTAACAAAAGTTGGTTTAACCCCATTTCACTTTCTGTATTATCAATACTAGTCATCGCATCAGTTGTTCTGTATGTTTTGCAACTAGTAAATATGCCGGTATTAATCCTCTTGCTCATTTCCTCAGGATTGGTGGCTTCCGCTATCCATATTGCCGACCAATGGGAACGGGCAGTAGTTCTACGCATGGGGAAATACAGTGTCTTAAAAGGTCCTGGTCCTTTTGTTATCATCCCTATTATTGACAGTGTACCTACTTATATTGACCAACGTGTACGGGTTAGTGCTTTCAAGGCCGAACAAACCCTAACTAAAGATACGGTTCCGGTAAATGTGGATGCAGTTGTATATTGGACCGTTTGGGATGTAGAAAAAGCGGCTTTGGAGGTACAAGAATATCAAAAAGCTATTGAACATATTGCACAGACCGGCTTAAGAGACACCATTGGGAAACATGAACTCTCTGATCTTTTGCAGGAACGTGACAAAATAGCAGAAGACCTGCAACAGGTATTAGATCGAAACACTAATCCGTGGGGTATTACTTGCCAGACAGTCGGTATCAAAGATATTGCCATACCACAAGCTTTAGCCGAGGCTATGAGCAAGGAGGCCCAAGCAGAACGCGAGAGAAGAGCTCGTGTCATTTTGGGTACGGCGGAAACAGAGATTGCAGAGAAGTTTGAACAGGCCAGCAAAAAATATACTGATAACCCTGTGGCACTTCACCTTAGAGGAATGAATATGTTGTTTGAAGGTTTAAAAGAAAAAGGTTCGATGGTGATTGTGCCTAGTTCAGCCCTTGACACTATGAATCTAGGTGCCATGGGAGGTTTGGTTTCACTGGCTAATAACAGCAAAACATCGGTAAACGATACAAATTAAGATGATTAACCAATCAAATAATTATGAAATATCCCCGTATATTATATTGTATATAGGAGATAAAGACAAGTTTATTTGCCAAATTAGTATCTCAATTTTATCTCGTCCAATTGTTTCTTTTAAAGGATAAAATTGAAGTACAGAAAGATTATTTGGATTTAATATTTTTCAAGATAACGCATAGAGATGCTAAGAAAAAGATACTGTCGTGAATTAAAAAACTGCCTTTGTTCTTTTATTTCAACTCTTCTTAATATTCGGGGATATATGTTCCAAAATCAATCTATTTACTTTTTGGTTTTATAATACATAAGTTAAAGGTTTGAATTTATCGTTATATCATTGTATTTAAAGAATAATTATCTTTTTATCTCGCATTTTTAAAGCTGTGATATTTAATGATAATATATTGAAAAACTATCTGCCAGGTGTTATGGTGACCTATGTATCGGTATTGCTCTTTTAAAGGCTGGTAAAGCCATGAATAATAATGTTTGGATAGATAAAGCTTATGATATTTTTGTCAAATCAGTCAATCGATTAAATTTTATGAATGATTTTTTGATAAAGCTAAATAAGATAAGAATCTCTTCTCTATTGAATATAGTGGAATTGAGTGCCGCATTTGTCATATTTATCTTAATAATGGCACGTGTTCATTATGATTTAAGTTTTGATGCGTGTCAAATAAATGCAAAATCCATTTTTCGGGTAGATGTTGTTCAAAATGGCAGTGCTAAAGCAATTGTTTGTCGACCTTTTGCCCAAGCATTTACAAATTCTTCTCCACATATAAAGGCTGGAGGCGTTATGGCTGCTTGGTCAATGCCGCTTTCTTTTTTTGTTGAACAGGAAGGGGGAAAAAAGAATTATGATGAAAAAAGCTGGAATATTTCTCCTGAAATATTAGAAGTATTTCATTTTGATATGGTAGAAGGAGACACTAATTCGTTAGATGATCCGAATAGTGTTATTATCCCTTTGAGTATGGCTGAGAAAATTTGGGGCGAAAAATCAGCTATGGGCAAGTTACTCTATTTAAAAGAAGATCCTTCTTTGTCATTAGTTGTAAAAGGGGTTTATACGGATTTTCCACCCAATTCGTCATTGATAAACTGTATCTATACCTCAATGCATCCTAAAGAAAGCCATGCTGATTGGGGTAATTGGAGTTATTTGTATTTTGTTCGACTAGATAGTCACCAAAATAAAGATTTGGTATTGAATGGTTTTATGAAAAATTTTGATATGAAACCTGTTTTTGGAAGTGGATTATTTGAGAGTACAGATTTGGTAAATTTCCGTTTGACCTCTTTGGAAAAGATGCATTATTTAGAAAATGTTGATTTCGACATGTTTCCGAAGAGTAGTTATAAAACCTTATTCATGCTTATTTCCATTGCCAGTATCATCCTGATCATAGCTGGTATCAATTTTATGAATTTTAATATGGCACTTGTCCCCGCTTGGATCAAGAATGTCACCCTCCGGAAAATACTTGGTTGTTCAGTTGCACAACTTAGAATTGCTTTTTTGATGAAGGCGATAGGTACTGCTTTTTTAGCTTATCTGTTTTCTTTATTATTGCTATTTATCATACAGAGTTTCCAAATATCCTTATTTATGGGTATGGACTTTTCAATATCAAAGTACCTCTTTGTTGTTTTGGGAACTACCGTAATGGCTTTATTGGTAGGTATTATGGCTGGATTGTATCCGGCTTATTATATTACATCCTTCCCTCCATCTATTGCATTGAAAGGTAATTTCGGTTTTTCTCCGACTGGGCGTGTAATTCGAATATTATTAATCGGTATTCAATTCACGGTTTCTTTTATTTTAATCATAGGGGCATTGTTTGTTGCTACTCAAAACCGTTATATGAAAAATGCACCGTTAGGATATTACAAAGAAAATATAGTCGTCGTTCATTTGAATGAATCTATGAATAAGAAGCGTGATCTGTTTACGAGTTTATTAAATCAATCTCCAGATATCAAAAAAATGGCATACTCGCAATTCCTTTTATTAAACCAAGACCAATACATGATATGGGGACGTGAATATAAAGGGGAAAATATCAATTTCCAATGTCTACCGGTTTCTGTTACTTTTTTAGAAACATTAGGAATACAAATAGAATCAGGTCGATCATTTTCTCCAAATGATGAACTAAAAACAACGGGATGCTATATTTTTAATAAAAAGGCAAAAGAAAAATATGGATTGGAATTGAATACTTTTTTGGAGGGAAACGAGATAATAGGATTTATTCCGGATATCAAATTTGCTTCTTTTCGGCAAGAGGTATCTCCGATGGCTTTTTATCTACCCGGAGACAGTCAAACACAAGGAATTGATTTTTATAATGTTGCATATATTCAATTAGACTCTAATCGAGACATATACAAAAATTTGACTTACATACAAGAAGTCCTATCAAAAGTAGATCGAAACCAATCGTTAGATATTTATCCATTTGAACAGATATTCCAGATAACCTATAAAAAAGAGATTGAGGCAATGATAGCTATTGCATTATTTAGTATCATTTCTCTTTTGATTTCTCTATCTGGAGTATTAGGAATAATCCTTCTTGAAAATGAATATCGCAAAAAGGAGATTACTATACGTAAAGTGTTTGGGGCTACTACAGGAGAAATCTTACTTTATTATAATATCAAATATCTGAAAATAGTATTAGTATGTTTTGCCATAGGAGCCCCTATTGCATGGTATTTCATCACTCAATGGCTTGCCAATTTTGCTTATCGTGTCCCGATGAGTGGAGCTGCATTTTTCTTTACTTTCTGTGTGGTTGTATTACTGATAATCGTAATAGTTACATCTCTTTGTTGGCAATCTGCAAATGATAATCCAATTCGTAATATTAAATCTGAATAAAATAAATGTCCCTTTTTGTGGTTTTCCTTCTTCTGTCAAGTCCAAGGCTTTTCTGTAATAGACAGATGCGCTGTCAAGACGGTTCATTCCTTGCAAACACTTTCCGATATTACACAAAGTGTTGACCATGCCTGCCGTATCGGAAAAAAGGCATACACCCGATGGGCCTCCTGATAATAGATATTCTTCCAATGCAAACCGCCCAAGTGGTTATTGATACGGGCTTGCAAATTATAATCTGCTGTTTGACCGGCTTGTTCTTTTGCTTTCAAATAGGCTTCCAACGCCTCTTCGCTCAAATTCAAATCCGACAATAATAGGCCTGGAGCCATCCGATGTGCTCGTTCTGCTTCTCAAAATAGCGTACTGCCACATCAATCACCGAGTCGGACGTATGTTCCAGATAATTCTTGTCACGCGCCTGCGTCACCAACAGGCACCAGATAGCATAGTCTTCCGATGAAAGTCTTTCGGGAAAGCGAAGGGATTCCAACAGGGAAAGCGAACTGTCCGGACGGCTCTCCATCAAGCGTTCCGCCTCCTCCAAACAGAACCGGGCACGGGAATCTTGCCGGCAGGCAAACAAGCTCACAAACAACAAAAGAAACCCATATAGATATTGCGTTTTTTCCATGTAATCGTATTCTATCATTAATTGGGGACAATAGTACGATTATTTTCCGGAAATTCCAATAATTGTTCCGATAGGAAATAATCAATCCTCTACCACCCACTTCTCGATGTTGCGGGTTTCGGATGAAAAGTTCACTCCGATTTTAACGACTTGCCGGCCGTCAGAGGCAAAGGGTTGAGCATACTGTTTCTCGTTGATCTGGCGCAAGGCCTCCTCCGCCGTGCCGTTCAACTTGAATTCCATCACATAGATATAACGGTCGGTCTGCAACACCAAATCGATACGGCCCCGGTTTGTGTGGTATTCCACCTTTGTATATAACCCAATCAGGCGGAAGACGATAAACAGGACATTCTGGTAATGCAGTTCCGTGTCACGATCCGGCTTCAAACCGGCAATCGTTTCGTATGGGGTATCGGCAAAGAAACTTTGCAGGCGACTGAAAAAGGCATCGTAATCTCCACTCTCTATTTCCCGGATAAAACGGCTGATTTCAAACGGCGTCTTCGAGCCGCTGACATGGGCATAATAGGGCAACAGGTATTTGACAAAACCCTCCTCTACCTCCATATTCGGGAAACCCAAACGATAGGTCTTAAAACGGGAATCATACCCCTTGATCGTCAGGTAGCCGCTCTGGTAAATCACCGGGATCGGATCCGTATCGACCGAATCCACGCCGTCAAGCGTATCCGCATCGGTCTCTTCATGCGCCAAATGGTCCAGATCGTACTGATTGCGCTTCAGGAGTTCTACCAAATAGGAGGGCGTGCCGGTGGCAAACCAATAGCTGCCGAATTCCCGGTTCTTAAAGGCATGAAGCAGGCTGAACGGATTGTAAACACCCGCTGTATCCGGAGCAAAATGATAACCGTCATAATGCCGGCGAAGTTTGTCACACAATTCGGATTCCGTCAGCTCCAATGAACGAGAAAACTCAGGCAATTCATCACCCAAATTGTCCAGAAGTTCCTGTTCGCTAATACCGCACAATTCGTTATAACGACGACGGAATGAAATGTCTTCCAGATTGTTCAGGTCACTGAACACACTCACCTTGCTGAACTTGGTCACACCCGTCAGCATCGCGAAACGGATATAACCGTCCGCACTTTTCAATGCTCCGTAAAAAGACTTCAACAAACTACGGTATGCCTTCTGCAATTCCGGTTTACCGATTGCATGCAACAGCGGTTTGTCATATTCATCTATCAACACAACAACACGTTGCTCCATCTTTCGGCTCATGCGTTTTATGATGCCTTCAAAACGGGTTGATAACGATTTCTCAGCCGGTTCCGCACCGCACTCTTTCTCCCAACCGGTCAACGCGATATCCAGTTTCTCCTTCAAGCTGTCTACCGAATTGTATTCCTGCGTATTCAAATCCAAATGCAGAACCGGATACCGCTTCCAATCCTTTTCCAACCGATCGATCGCCAAGCCGGAAAACAGTTCTTTCTTTCCTTCAAAATAGGCTTCCAATGTGGACAAAAGCAAGCTTTTCCCAAAACGGCGCGGACGGCTCAGGAAATAGTAACTTCCACTTGTCGCCAACAGATATACAAAGGCGGTCTTATCTACATAAAAATAACCGTCTTTACGAATCTTCTCGAAATTCTGGACACCGATGGGATAAATCTTCTTGCTCATAGCCTTATTTTTTACTGAAATACCGGATAGACAAAGATACGGTTTTTATGGATATTTTCTATTTACACCGATACAAACTTCCAATTGAATGTGGGGGCGAAACTTCAACCCGTTCAATAAAAGGATGTAAGAGATATTGCGGTTTTGTTGATTTGAAGTATTTTATTTACTTTTGTAATAGTCAATATATCCTTCATCAGAACATGAACAAGAAGAATCTGATAATCCGTTTTGACTGGGCGATGAAACGGCTGCTCAGGAACAAGGCCAACTTTAGCATCCTTGAAGGTCTGCTCACGACGTTGTTGGGAGAGAAGATTGTTATCCAGCGACTCCTTGAAAGCGAAAGCAATCAGGAAGAGGAGTACGACAAGTATAACCGCGTCGATATGCTTGCCGAAAACGCGAAAGGCGAACTGGTGCTGATAGAGGTGCAGAACAACAATGAATACGCCTATTTCCAGCGTATGCTGTTCGGTACTTCCAAACTGGTAACCGAATATATCAATAGAGGTGAGAGCTATGACAAGGTCCGCAAGGTCTACAGCGTCAACATCGTCTATTTCTCGCTGGGACATGGAACCGATTTTGTCTATCATGGGAAGACGGAATTCAGAGGCATCCACACCCATGATCTTCTTGAACTTACTCCGTTCCAGAAACAAACATTCAAGGTGGATGCGGTAAGCCAGTTGTATCCCGAATACTATATCCTGAAGGTGAACGGTTTCAACCAGGTAGCCAAGAGTCCCTTGGAAGAATGGATCTACTATCTGAACACCGGAGAAATCCTTTCTACCGCTACCGCTCCCGGTCTGGAAGAGGCCCGTGAACGGTTGAAACTGGACAGCATGAGCAAGGATGAGCTTGCCGCCTATTACCGCCATTTGGATAATATTGTAATCCTTCGCGATAATATCAAGACTGAACGTGAAGAGGGCAGAGCCGAAGGGGAAAGAAAAAAATCCATAGAAGTTGCCCGCTATTTAAAATCATCCGGAACCTCCATCGAACTAATCATCGGGGCGACCGGATTGACCCAAGAAGAAATTGAATGCCTATAATAGCGAAATGGAGGGGTTATTGTATAATATTGTTTCATTAACAACAAAATACATTCTTTAGAAAAGACGGAAAATTCCGGTTCCGTACCGAAAAAAAGGGAGTTCCAGCCGTGAAGTGCGCAGTTTTTTGCCACAAAGACGGTCGTTATCGCCCTGAGGTCGGACTTCATAGACCACAAAGTCCGACCTCAGGAGTAACGAAGACGGTCGTCACGGCAATGAAGTCCCTCCTCATGGCGGAAAAGGGGCCAATTGCTTTTGCGATATTCGGAACGGGGGAAACTTTCATTTGCTACAAGCGATTCTCCGGGAGTTGAACTTTTCCAACATGTCAGCCATCACCGCTTTTCGGTAACAGATATTTTCTGTTTTTCGGTTTTTTCCCGACCTGTCGCTACCGACTGTCAGCGGATTCCGGTAAAAAAGATAAAAATGTCACTCGTGAAACCTGCCAGATTTTCTTCGAAATAGAAAAATACCTAATAGAGGGATATTGTAATATTTTCCAGGATTTCCAATAAATGGAAACAGTTGAACAGGGCGCACCGCATCAATTCCATAAATAAGCCCGAAACCAAATAAAAAAGGACCGAAACTTCCATTCCGATCCTTTTGTTCTGTGAGTTGTCTCACGAGGATTCGAACCTCGACAGACAGAACCAAAAACTGTAGTGCTACCATTACACCATGAGACAATCCAGTGCTTTAACTAAAGCGATGCAAAGGTAAGAATAAAATCTTACCTTGCAAGTATTTTTACACAAAATTCTTATTTTACAATCAGTAAATAGTAATTTTTCTTTCCTCTCTGGACCAGCAAGTATTTCTCATCCAACAGAGAAGTGCAGTCGATAACCAGATCCTGATCCGTCAGCTTTTCTTTGTTCACACTGATACCACCGCTCTGGACCAACTTACGCATTTCACCTTTTGAGGGGAAAATAGCCGCTTTTTCGGTAAACAGTTCGATCGCTTTGACACCGGCACTCAGCTCTTCGCGGGAAACTTCAAACTGGGGAACACCGTTGAACACATCCAACAAGGTCTGTTCGTCCAAATGTTTCAATGCTTCCGATGTAGAGTTTCCGAACAAGATGCTGGAAGCCTCGACAGCCGCCTCGTAATCTTCCTGAGAATGGACCATGATCGTCACCTCCTTGGCCAAACGTTTCTGCAACGGACGGAGGTGTGGCGCTTCTTCCTGTTCCTTGATCAAAGCATCGATTTCATCCTTAGGCAGATCGGTAAAGATCTTGATATATTTGGCAGCATCAGCATCGCTCACGTTCAGCCAGAACTGGTAGAATTTGTAAGGAGATGTATAACGACGATCCAACCAGACGTTGCCGGACTCGGTCTTACCGAACTTGCCTCCGTCGGCTTTCGTTATCAACGGACAGGTCAAGGCAAACGCTTCTCCTCCTAACTTACGGCGGATCAATTCCGTACCGGTCGTGATGTTTCCCCACTGGTCGGTTCCTCCCATCTGCAAGCGGCAGCCCTCATGTTCATACAGATACATAAAATCGTATCCCTGAAGCAACTGGTAGGAAAATTCCGTAAACGACATGCCGACAGAAGATTCACGGCTCAGACGTTTTTTAACGGATTCTTTAGCCATCATATAATTAACGGTGATATGCTTGCCGATATC
This sequence comes from Parabacteroides sp., assembly GCA_017937385.1. GTDB lineage: Bacteria > Bacteroidota > Bacteroidia > Bacteroidales > Tannerellaceae > Parabacteroides. The sequence goes on along the minus strand of JAGBDR010000010.1, from coordinate 437 downwards.
CCGGATAAAATTCAAGAAAGAATAATCCTTCATCCAGTCGTAATTGTTTACCAACTTGGCTGCATTAGGTGCATCCGAATCGAAGTCCAAGAACTTGGACAACTGTTTCTTAATGCAATCCTGATTATGACGAAGCGTCGCTTCATCGAGCAGGTTACGTTCCGCCGACTTCATTGAAGGGTCTCCGATCATACCGGTAGCTCCGCCGACCAGAGCAATAGGACGGTGGCCTGCACGTTGGAGATGTTTCAGCATCATAACCGATACCAGGTGACCGATATGCAATGAGTCAGCTGTCGGGTCAATACCTACATAAGCAGAAGTCATCTCTTTTTGCAACTGTTCTTCTGTTCCGGGCATCATATCAGCGATCATGCCCCTCCATGTTAATTCTTCAACAAAATTCATCGTTTTAGATTATAGTATTAATTGAATGC
>JAGBDR010000090.1 GCA_017937385.1 Parabacteroides sp. | reverse complement strand
AGACGATTTGAGGGCATTGGCGAAAATCATGGATTTTCTGCGTGCCGTGAGTATCATTTTAGTGGTCATGAACGTGTACTGGTTCTGCTACGAAGCCATCCGGCTGTGGGGCGTGAACATCGGTGTGGTGAACAAAATCCTTCTGAACTTCGACCGCACGGCGGGGCTGTTCCATTCCATACTGTACACGAAACTGTTTTCCGTCCTTTTGCTTGCCTTGTCCTGTCTGGGCACGAAAGGGGTCAAGGGTGAGAAAATCACTTGGGGAAGAATCTGGACGGCACTCTCCGCCGGGTTCGTGCTGTTCTTTCTGAACTGGTGGTTGTTGGCTCTGCCGCTGCCGGTTGAAGCGGTGACGGGGCTGTATGTCCTTACCATCGGCACGGGCTATGTCTGCCTGCTGATGGGTGGTCTGTGGATGAGCCGCCTGTTGAAACACAATCTGATGGATGATGTTTTCAACAACGAGAACGAGAGTTTCATGCAGGAAACAAGGCTTATAGAAAGCGAGTATTCGGTCAATCTGCCCACACGTTTCTATTACAGGAAACGCTGGAACAACGGTTGGATCAATGTAGTTAATCCCTTCCGTGCGTCCATCGTGTTGGGTACGCCGGGCAGCGGCAAGTCATACGCCGTTGTAAACAATTTTATCAAGCAACAGATTGAAAAGGGATTTAGTCAATACATCTACGATTTCAAGTACCCCGACCTTTCGACCATCGCATATAACCATCTGATGAATAATCCGGAGGGCTACAAGGTGAAGCCGAAATTCTATGTAATCAACTTCGACGACCCGCGACGCTCACACCGTTGCAATCCCATTCACCCGGATTTCATGGAGGATATTACAGACGCTTACGAAAGTGCCTATACAATAATGCTCAACCTCAATAAAACGTGGGTGCAAAAGCAGGGCGACTTCTTCGTGGAGTCACCTATCATTCTGTTTGCCAGCATTATCTGGTATCTCAAAATCTATCAGAACGGAAAGTATTGCACGTTTCCCCATGCCATCGAGTTTCTGAACCGCCGTTACGAGGATATATTTCCGATACTGACCTCTTATCCGGAGCTGGAGAACTACCTTTCCCCGTTCATGGATGCGTGGCTCGGAGGGGCTGCAGAGCAGCTCATGGGGCAAATAGCGTCGGCGAAAATCCCACTTTCGAGGATGATTTCACCGCAGCTCTACTGGGTGATGTCGGACAGCGAGTTTACGCTGGACATCAATAATCCCGAAGAGCCGAAAATCCTATGCGTGGGCAACAATCCCGACCGTCAGAACATCTACGGGGCGGCTCTCGGATTGTATAACTCCCGCATCGTGAAGCTCATCAATAAGAAGGGGATGCTGAAGTCGTCGGTCATCATAGACGAGCTACCCACGATATATTTCAAAGGGTTGGACAATCTTATAGCTACCGCCCGAAGCAACAAGGTTGCCGTGTGCCTGGGCTTTCAGGATTTCAGCCAGTTAGTACGCGACTATGGCGATAAGGAAGCCAAAGTCGTGATGAACACTGTCGGTAATATCTTCTCCGGGCAGGTGGTAGGTGAAACGGCAAAGACACTATCGGAACGGTTCGGTAAGGTGTTGCAGAAGCGGCAGTCCATTTCCATCAACCGGCAGGATGTTTCCACCTCCATAAATACGCAGATGGACGCGCTCATCCCACCAAGCAAGATTTCCGGTCTGACGCAGGGCATGTTTGTCGGTTCGGTGTCCGACAACTTCAACGAGCGTATCGAGCAGAAGATTTTTCACTGTGAGATTGTGGTGGATGCCGAAAAGGTGAAACGGGAAGAAAGTGCCTACAAGAAAATTCCCGTCATTACCGATTTCACGGACGAGGACGGCAACGACCGAATGAAGGAAACGGTACAGGCGAACTACCGGCGCATCAAGGAAGAGGTGAAGCAGATTGTGCAGGATGAATTGGAGCGCATCGCGGGCGACGATAACCTGAAACATCTGTTGCAGCAGAAGTAGCCAAATGAAAAAATCCGTAACTCAACAGCTATGTGGGTTACGGATTTTTTTTCAATTTCCTGTTTTCAATTCATATATAAGATGCGGCATTTCTTTTTCGTTGTATATGACGGTATGCTTGCCGCACGGGGTCATTCCCAACTTTTCAGTCACTCGAATGGATGCCACGTTTTCCGGTCGGATGCTGCAACAGACGGTTTTCAGTGCCAGCTCTCCGAAGGCGTATTCCAGACATGCATGGGCGGCTTCCGTACCGTAACCGTGATGCCAGTATGCGTTATCGAGTATATATCCAAGCTCGACAGCCTCGTTCCCGTTTATGGTACTTTTCACCAGACCGGCTTGTCCTATCAACGTGCCGCTTTCTTTCAGTATGACGGCAAAATATCCGAACCCGTCCTTATGGTATCGGGTGAGTTGCCTGTTTATCCATTTGCGCACATCCTTTTTGGTAAAACCGTGTTCCCAAGCGTACATGACTTCCGGCTTTCCCATTATAGCAAGTAGCGCGTCCAGATCCTTCCGGGTTATCCTGCGGATAAGCAGCCGTTCCGTTTCCATGACGACCAGCGATGCGGAATAGGTCTTTATCTCAAAACCGTCCTCTTCCCATTCCTTCACAAGCCTGCCTATCGTTTCTTCCACCAGACTGTCATAAGCGGCATCGGGAATGACATTTATGAAAAAGGTGTCACGGGCTTCTTTCATTACCCATTCGTTAATGTTCTCCAGCTCCTTGCCTTCGGGAATATAATTTTTGTGTACCATGAACTCGTTGATGTTATCCGCCAGCAGCTCTTCCAACTGATAACGGATGTCATCTTCCAGTTCGGCGAACGGCACGGTTTCATCTTCGCAAGTCCCGTCAAACGGAGCTTCCTCTTTCATATTTTCATCCGGTACATCGTTGCCCCGTTTCATGTCCAGCATATCCTGCGCGAACCGCCCGGATTCCATGTCCTTGTACTTCTTGGCATATTTTTCCAGCAGTTCCCAGTCCTGACGGGTCATGGGGTATTTGAAAGCGGCACGTTCCACCTCGTTGCAGCGTACCATGTCCGCCTTAACATATTCGGGCAGCGACTGGCATTCCTTGCAGATATGCTGTGCGTGTCCTTTGCCGCCGAATTGCTCGTTGGCTTTGTACTCACCGCAAATCCGGCAGTAATGCCCCTGTTGTTTCTTCTTTTTCGCCATTTTATTACGCCACTTCTGTTTAGGTTGCAAATTTCGGCAGATTATCTCAATGAATAACGACCGGCTTGCAAGAAAATTATTTTCTCATTCGTTCCAGCTCTTCATCACGCAGCATTCTCTCGTTCAGTTTCTCCTGCATCCTGTCAAGAAAGTAGGTGCGGCTTTCGTTCTTCCGGCGTTTGATGTCGGTATAGAAACGGTAGCAGTCCTTAGAATCAACACCGAATATCTTGTAAAGAAGCGGGGCAAGCTGTTTAAGCGGCATGTTGCCGTTGTTGATGCAGCCCATCTCATCGATGCCGTAGATAAGTTCCACGAGGTCGATGGCGTTGCCCGTCCATTGAAGAAGACTGGCGGTGGTTTCTGTTGCGTTATTGGCGGATATTAGTGGTGGCACTTGGGGCGTGGCAAGGAATTTCTGCATCTTTCTTACGAAAGACAGAGCCTTGCTGACGTAGGCGGCAATCTCTCTTCTTTCTTCTGACAGATTGCGCACGGGATGGTGCTGCAACTCGATTTCGATGTAGGCAAGCGCGATGACGGTAAGGTTCACGTCCATGCCGCCATTGCACAGTTCGATCACTTGGGTGGCGAAAGCCGTGTATGCCGTTTCCATATTGCAGTCACCGGCTTCGTTTATCAGGCGGAAAAAGTCGGTCTCCGCCAGCAAGAAATAGTTCATTGTTCTGTTAATTTTGAAAATTACACTTTGTTTTCTGCGTGCGCACATGAATATAATTGGCAAAATACGTGTCAGAAAACAAAAAAATCCGGCATCGGCTTTTTCAAGATGCTGAATTTCAGTGGTATAAAATTCAATATTTTTCCAAAAGAATGAATTTATACGGGATTAAATTGTTCGTAATCAGAACATTTATTCTGTTTCCGGAAACAGAAATGTATGCTTGCCGCACATTTTGGCTATCTTGCTTTTTTATCAAGGATGTAGATAATGCGACATACACCGTTGGGATAGCTTTTCAAAGAGGAAAGCGTCCAGTGTTGCTCCGGCAGAGCCGACTTAAAAAAATGTCGTCCGCTTCCGGAAATGAAAGGAACGGTGTACAGTATGATTTCATCCACAGCGTGCATACGCAGCAGTCCATTTATATAGTCTGCCGTGTCCGATGTGGCTTCCGCGAGGTAACGGATGTTTGTGCCGTCTTTTCTCCATTCGTGCAGCATTGAAATGGAATAGTCCGGTGTGACATGGTAAAGGGCTTTCTCCCTGATTTCATCAAGACCGCAACGGTCAAGGCACAAATCCTGATGTGCTTTATCATATAACTCTGAAGAAAGACATCCGTCCATCGTCAGTACGGCGAGAATCTGAACTTTACCCATAATCGT
>JAGBDR010000128.1 GCA_017937385.1 Parabacteroides sp. | reverse complement strand
CACGACGTGGAATTTGCCGCAGAATATGCGGATAGGTGCGCAATGTTCTTTGACGGACAGATCGTGTCAATCTCCAACCGTGTCGACTTCTTTGCGACCAACCGCTACTATACGACGGCGGCGGCAAGAATGACAAGACCAATGTTTGAGAATGCGGTCACGGTGGATATGGCAGTAAAGCTCTGTCAGGAAAACGGAAAGAGGACGAGCCATGACACAGAATAAGAAAAATATTTTGAGAACGGTTATTACCGCTGTCGTTCTGTTCGTTTTGATACCTCTTACGATATGGCTTGGCGTATGGTTGTTTGAGGATAGAAAATATAATATCATCTCCATCATCATTGCGCTTCTTTCGTGCGTGCCGTTCTTCGTTCGATTCGAAAAAGGAAAAAGCGGAGCAAGAGAGATGATTGTGATCGCTGTGATGGCGGCGTTTTCAGTCGTTGGAAGATTGGTATTTGCGCCGATACCTGCCTTCAAGCCCGTAACGGCAATTACCATCATATCGGGCGTAGCGCTCGGCCCCGAAGCAGGATTTATCGTTGGCAGTATGACAGCCGTGGTATCCAATATGTTTTACGGACAAGGTCCATGGACACCTTTTCAAATGTTCGTGTGGGGCTTTATCGGATTTTTAGCAGGCGTGATTTTCAGAAAGAGTAAAAAGCCTAATAGAATTGTACTCTCCATTGTTGGAGCTTTTGGCGGTGTGCTTTTCTCTATTTTGATGGATATATGGACAACTCTGTCGCTCGACGGAGAATTTCTACTCTCACGCTACCTCGTGAACGTGGCGTCAAGCCTGTCATTTATGGTGATATATGCGGTATCCAATATCATCTTTTTGATAATACTCGCGCATCCCTTCCTCGAAAAGCTCAACCGTATTAAAACGAAATACGGAATATTCGGTTTGCTTTCAAATGAGTGATTAAAATGGGCTGACAGAAATACTGTTATCATCGGCTTTCTTGCTGGTGTTCTGTTCAAAAAGGGTTGGCTCCGCCGCACGAGAGCGTCCCTTGCCGTGTTCGGTGCATTCACGGCAGTCATTATCTATGGTGGCATTATGAATCCCGCCGCCGCTATGATGATGTCAAGTAAAACACTTAAATGGGAGACCATCCTCGCCTGCTACGTAACCGGACTCCCCATGGATCTCATCCACGGCTTTGGCACGGTCATCTTCCTTATGATCGCCGCAGAACCGATGCTTGAAAAGATGGATAGGATCAAAGTTAAGTACGGTATCGCAGATTAAAAAAAGCGTCTTGCGCTTTAGCTGACGCGCCGTAACGAAGGTTTCAAAAACAAGTGGTAAAGACAATCGATACAGTATATCGCAAATAATAATTTGAATGGAGATACTGTAATGAAAACATTGTACGAAAAACTTGGTGGAACCTATCGTGAGGAAAACGGGCGTCTTATTCCGGAAATAGAACTGCCCGAACAAACCAATTATCAAATTGGCAAGTACGGGCAGTTTTATCTTGACTATATTAAAAATCACCGTCGCGGAAGGCACATCACACTTTTGACCGAGGGCAAGTTAAACGCTCGGTTGCACGAAATCGACCTTGAAGCAAATGAAATGCTTGAAAGCATCTTCACCCGACTCGCTGCCGAAAGAGGTATTGACGAGAATTTGAAAGCTCGCGATATGCTTCGTTGGGGTGCCGAGATGAACAATATCAAGGCGAGCGCGGAAGAAATCGTTTTGCGGGAGGTGATCTACGTATGATGTCAATCCTGCAAGAACTGTGGCGTGGAAACATCTGTCCTCAAACCGATAGTCGCAATAACTCTTCCGAAATGAAGCAGTTGATGGAGTATATGGCGCGCCATCACGATGACCTACTCAAAACAATGACCGATGAGCAGAAGGAAATCTTTGAAAAGTTCGACGATTGTTGGAGCGAATATGCAAGTTATGCCGAAGAAGCAATCTTTACATATGCTTTCAAGCTCGGTATGCAAATTGCCATTGAAACACTAACTGAATAAACCT
>JAGBDR010000127.1 GCA_017937385.1 Parabacteroides sp. | reverse complement strand
CAGCGCCGGTGATCATGTTTTTAACATAGTCAGCATGGCCCGGGCAGTCAACGTGTGCATAGTGACGGGTTTCGGTTTCATATTCTACGTGTGCGGTGTTAATGGTAATGCCGCGTTCGCGTTCTTCGGGAGCTTTGTCGATCATGGAGTAGTCCATGAATTCTGCGCCGCCGCGTTGTGCCAAAACTTTGGTGATTGCTGCGGTGGTGGTGGTTTTACCATGGTCAACGTGACCGATGGTGCCGATATTAGCATGGGGTTTAGTTCTTTCGTATTTAGCTTTTGCCATTTTGAATTTCCTCCTTAAATGTATCTAGAAGATATTATGCATTAGTGCCTTTGTTTTTAGCAACAATTGCTTCAGCGATGTTTTTGGGAACATCTTCGTAGTGGTCAACTTCCATAGAGTAGTTGCCACGACCTTGGGTTTTGGAGCGAAGGTCGGTTGCATAACCGAACATTTCAGCCAGGGGAACGAAAGCTCTGATAACTTGTGCGCCATTGCGAGCTTCCATACCTTCGATGCGACCACGGCGAGAGTTGATGTCGCCGATTACATCGCCCATGTATTCTTCAGGTACAGTAACTTCAACTTTCATGTACGGTTCGAGAATTACCGGATTAGCTTTTTGAGCACCAGATTTGAAGCCCATGGAACCAGCAATTTTGAACGCCATTTCAGAGGAGTCAACTTCGTGGTAAGAACCATCATAAACAGTAACTGCTACGTCAACCATGGGGTAACCAGCAACTACGCCGTTTTCCATAGCTTCTTTAACACCTGCTTCGATGGGGCTGATGTATTCTTTAGGAATAGCGCCGCCAACAACTTTGTTTTCAAACTTGAAGCCTTGACCCGGTTCGAGCGGAGTGATTTCCAACCAGCAGTGACCATATTGGCCTTTACCACCGGATTGACGAACGAATTTACCTTCAGATTTAACGGATTTGCGGATGGTTTCACGATAAGCAACTTGCGGGTTACCTACGGTGCAACCTACTTTAAATTCGCGGAGCAGACGGTCAACGATGATGTCTAAGTGAAGCTCGCCCATACCGGAGATGATGGTTTGGGAAGTTTCCGGATCAGTGTGAACGCGGAAGGTCGGATCTTCTTCAGCAAGTTTTGCAAGGGCAATGCCCATTTTTTCTTGGTCAGCTTTAGTTTTGGGTTCTACTGCTACGGAGATTACGGGATCAGGGAATACCATGGATTCCAGGATGATTTCGTTCTTTTCGTCGCAGAGGGTGTCACCAGTAGTGGTGTCTTTCAGACCTACAGCAGCAGCGATGTCGCCGGAGTAAACCATGTCGATTTCTTCACGGTGGTTAGCGTGCATTTGCAGGATACGGCCGATACGTTCGCGTTTGCCTTTAGTAGAGTTGTAAACGTAGGAACCGGAGCCGAGGGTACCGGAGTACACGCGGAGGAACGCGAGTTTACCAACGAACGGGTCGGTCATGATTTTGAATGCCAATGCGGAGAAGGGTTCTTCGTCGCTGGAAGGACGGCAGTCTTCTTCGCCGGTTTCAGGGTTAATGCCTTTGATAGGCGGAATATCGGTCGGAGCGGGCATGAATGCAACTACTGCGTCGAGCAGGGGTTGTACGCCTTTGTTCTTGTAAGAAGAACCGCAGCAAACCGGAGTCATTTTGCAAGCGATGGTTTGTTTACGGATACCAGCCATGATTTCTTCTTCGGTCAGTTCTTCACCTTCCAAATATTTCATCATGAGTTCGTCGTCGCTTTCAGCTACAGCTTCGAGAAGCATTGCACGGTATTCTTCTGCTTTTTCTTGCATATCAGCAGGGATTTCAACGAAAACTTCGTCTTTACCCATTTTATCGTTGTAAACGATAGCTTGCATTTTAATCAGGTCTACCATGCCTTCGAAGGTGTCTTCGAAACCGATGGGGAGTTGAATGGGAACTGCATTAGCGCCCAGACGATCTTTCATCATTTCAACTACGTTGTAGAAGTTAGCGCCGGTGATATCCATTTTATTTACATATGCCATGCGGGGAACGCCGTATTTGTCAGCTTGACGCCATACGGTTTCAGATTGAGGTTCTACGCCGCCTTTAGCACAGAATACTGCAACGGAGCCGTCCAGTACACGCAGGGAACGTTCTACTTCTACAGTGAAGTCAACGTGGCCCGGGGTGTCGATGATGTTCAGACGGTGGCCGTCCCATTGGCAGGTGGTTGCTGCAGAAGTGATGGTAATACCACGTTCTTGTTCTTGAACCATCCAGTCCAT
>JAGBDR010000126.1 GCA_017937385.1 Parabacteroides sp. | reverse complement strand
GTCTCCTACTATGACTATTACCAACCGGAAGCATATATTGCCCATACGGACACCTATATTGAGAAGGATTCTGCGGTAAACGAGGAAATAGATCGTTTGCGTCATTCTGCCACATCCGCATTGTTTGAGCGCAGAGATGTGATCGTGGTTTCTTCCGTTAGCTGTCTGTACGGATTGGGCGATCCCATCGACTACCGAAGTATGGTCCTTTCCCTGCGTGTGGGGCAGAGCCGCCCAATGGATGAGGTGCTGAAAAAGCTTACCGAAATTCGCTATGAGCGCAATGATATGGATTTTTCCCGAAACAAGTTCCGTGTTCGGGGCGACACACTGGAGATATACCCTGCGTATTGGACGGGACGTGCGATCCGGGTGGAATTTTTCGGCGATGAGGTGGATCGCATCAGCGAAATCAATGCAGTAACCGGAATTGCGGAACGATACGTTGATCACATTGCCATATATCCTGCCAGTCACTATGTTGCCTCCAAGGAAAAAATGGAGCGCGCCATGGCGGAGATTCGCAGAGAATGCGACGAGCAGGTACAAAAGTTCAACGCGGAGGGCAAGCTTCTGGAAGCGCAGCGCATTGCCCAGCGCACAAATTATGACCTGGAAATGTTAACGGAAATCGGATTTTGCACAGGAATCGAAAACTATTCCCGTGTAATTCAGGGAAGAGCGCCGGGGACACCGCCCACCACATTGTTGGATTATTTTCCTGAGGATTATCTTCTGATCGTGGATGAGAGCCATGTAACCTTGCCCCAGTGCCGTGCAATGTATGCCGGAGATCGAAGCCGCAAGGATGCACTGGTCAATTACGGTTTTCGTTTACCTTCCGCCTATGATAACAGGCCCCTGACTTTCGATGAATTTTATTCCAAAATCAATCAGGCGATCTTTGTTTCCGCAACACCGGCGGAATTTGAATTGACCCGTTCTGCTCAAACCGTTGAGCAGGTGATTCGGCCTACCGGCCTTTTGGACCCAATCGTTCAGGTGCGACCCATTGACGGGCAGATTGACGATTTGATTGGTGAAATCAATAGCCGCATTCAAAAAGAGGAACGGGTGCTTGTTACCACGCTTACCAAGAAGATGGCAGAAGACCTGACGGTTTATTTGCAGAAGATGGGCATACGGGTTCGGTATATGCATTCCGATATTGGCGCTATGGAGCGAATGGAGATCATTCGTGATTTGCGTATGGCGAAGTTTGATGTCCTTGTAGGGATCAATCTGCTTCGTGAGGGACTGGATCTGCCCGAGGTAAGTTTGGTTGCTATTTTGGATGCAGATAAAGAGGGCTTTCTCCGATCGGAAACCAGCCTGATTCAAACGATTGGCCGTGCCGCGCGAAATGCGGAAGGTATGGTAATTATGTACGCCGATACGGTCACGCGCTCTATGGAGGTGGCCATCGGGGAAACAAACCGCCGTAGAGAGCTTCAGAATGCCTACAATCAGGCGAACGGGATCGTGCCAAAAACAATTATAAAATCCGTACGAGATTTGATAGAGATCTCCTCTCCCACGGCAGAGCGCAAGGGACGTTCCGGCATTAAGATGACAAAGGCGGAGAAGGAAAAAGAAATTATGCGCCTGGAAAAGCAAATGAAGGAAGCCGCCCGTATGATGGAATACGAGTATGCCGCGGTGTTGCGCGATCAGATCATAGAGCTTCGAAAACAGTAAGAAAGAACCGTCGGCATCAAATGCCGGCGGTTTCACTTCATCATAAATATTTCATATAATTCTTAAAAAATAGCATCTTTTTGTTCAAAAAATCATATTATTGTTATACTGCAATGGAGGTAATAATGATGATAAAAATTGAAGAATTATACGATTTAAACCATACACTTGCAGAAAACTACTTAAAAAAATTCACCTATCCGTGGGAGGCGCTTTCTCAGATCAGGGAGCTGGTTTACGCCCTTGGCGATACACTTTCGGAGGATTATGTACAGAAGCAGGAGGGCGTTTGGATCCATAAGACCGCACAAATCGCACCTACAGCCTCTATCACGCCGCCGTGCATCATTGGAGCTCGGGCGGAAGTGCGTCACGGCGCCTATATAAGAGGCTGTGCGCTGATCGGTGATGATTGCGTTGTGGGTAATTCTGTTGAACTTAAAAATGCTATACTGTTTGACGGTGTTCAGGTGCCCCATTTTAACTATGTTGGAGACAGTATTTTGGGCTACAAGGCACACATGGGCGCAGGTGCGGTGACATCGAATGTAAAGGCTGACAGATCCCCGGTTGTAATACACGCTGAACGGGAAATGCAAACCCATCGTAAAAAAGTTGGTGCGATGCTGGGGGATTACGCAGAGGTGGGTTGTA
>JAGBDR010000125.1 GCA_017937385.1 Parabacteroides sp. | reverse complement strand
CAAAATATTCTCATGATCTTAATATAGTTTAAAGCAATAAAAAAACCTACTTTTGTATGTTGTAAAAGTAGGTTTTATCCGCCTCGGAACATTGAATAAACAGTGCCAATCCTTGTACAATCTTATCTTTTTGACCGACGGGCTTTCACAACGGCCTCTATCTTATCCCTTGCTCCTAACCTGCTCCCCTCCGATCATTCAGCCTGCTCTTTTATAAACAAATCAATGCCTATCGGGTAATGATCCGACAAATAATCGGTATCGCCCTCATTAAAGATGAAAGCATCTGTCGCTTCTTTCGCGACCGAAGGGGTAGCCAAGATAAAGTCCAGCCGCTCCCCGACCCGTTTGCGGATCTCCTTATGTCGGGAAAGGTTCATCAAGACCGGAGTGGGAAAAGTGGTCCGTTTGTCCGGAGCGACAAAAGAGCGGCAGACATCGATCAAAGGTACGGAAAGAAAACACGAGATAACAGAATAATCAAAATTGCCGTCCAACAGGTTCGGATTCTGTTTTCCTTCTATCAGCAACCGGTAAGCATTCGCTTCCATATAATCGGCATCGGCGGGAGAATGCGCATTCATATCCCCCATCAAAAGACACCGGTCCAATGAATGCTCTTTTATGTAACGTACGATATTCGTAGCCTCAGCGCGGCGTTTGTCCGTATCCGACGGATTCAAATGAGTAACCAGGAGATCGTACCCATACGTCTCCACGTGTAACAAGCCATGCCCGCAATTCTCCAGCATTTTCGTTTTCAAGCGGATCGGCTTTTTGGATGTCACTCCGACCGGATAGCCGTTTTCCTTCAAAATGACGGCATAAGGATGCCCCCATTGCCGTGCCAATGCAGACAAACGTTCCTGCGTAAACCCACACAACTCCTGCATCGCCAGGATCTCCGGGTCTTGCCGTTTGATCCAAGAGACGAAACGCGCCATACGGTCTTCATCTTTTCCCCAATCAAAACCATTGAAGATGTTGTACGAAATAATCCTTATTTTCTCATACCCCGGACTCCAATACCGTTCATAAGCCGATAGTGCTTCTTCATGCTGTCCTTTTGCGGGGACGAAAAACAAGAACCCGAGCAAAAGGCTATAAATAATATGTTTCATGCGATTTGTTTATGAATAAAAATACTATTTGTCAGAAATTCGTCATTTTACCGGTAATACGCTTCAGCTCCTCGAAACGCATCATCATCCCCATCATCCAAATGTCTCATTTCTTTTACAAGATAAATCTAAGTTTATTCTTACTTGAACTCAACCGTCTCGCCAGCCTTCAACGAAAGTTTCTTCACCGTGCCTTTATAACGGACGCTCACCTTCTGCGTATAGTGGGAACATAGTTTTGCCGATGACAAAACACCGTTTTCCCATGCCAAATCCACCACTATGCCACCCCGTGCACAAAGACCTTTCACCTCGCCTTTGTCCCAGCTCCGAGGCAAAGCGGGCAATAGGTTGATCTCGCCGGTATGGCTCTGGATCAACATCTCGGCAATCCCGGCTGTTCCGCCGAAGTTTCCGTCGATCTGGAAAGGCGGGTGGATATTGAACAGGTTGTCCTGCGTCGTCTTGGCCAAGAGCAACTGGACATTCTTGCCGGCCTCTTCACCATCCATCAACCGGGCATAGAAGTTGATCATCCAAGCACGACTCCAACCGGTGTACGAACCGTTGCGGTTGCCTTCGTTCTCGTTGTAATACCGGCGACGTTCGATCGTCCGGCGGGCAGCCTCAAACAACTCCGGGTTGGACGGGTTGATGCTCTTTCCCGGATAAAGGCCGAACAAGTGGGAGATATGACGGTGTCCCGGTTCCACCTCTTCATAATCATCGATCCACTCCTGGATGGTGTTATATCGTTTACCCACCCGGATCGGCGGCAGGTTCTTTTTCACCTCCTTCAGCCGTTTGCTGAAAGCGGCATCCCCCTTCAACACCCGGTTCGCTTCCAGGCAGGCGTCAAACAATTCGTTGATAATCTCGATATCCATCGTCGCCCCATAGGTCAGCTGGAAGACTTTTCCATTCGGCAAGCGGTATTTGTTTTCGGGAGAGTTGGACGGAGCCGTCACCCAATAGCCGTTCTTGTCTTTCACCAAGAACCCCAGCATGAACTCAGCCGCCTCTTTCATGGCCGGATAGGCCTCTTGCTCCAGATAGTCCCGGTCCTTTGTAAAGAGGTAATGTTCCCATTGATGGAGCACCAACCAGGGCCCGGCGATCGGGAATGTTCCCCAACCCACACCGTCGGAAATGGCCGTATGCCCGAACGGGTTCGTCAAGTGGTTCACCGTCCATCCCTCCGAGTTATAGGTCTTCCGTGCCGTATTCCGTCCGGGTACACGCAAAGCATTGATCAAATTGGAAAAAGGAAAGACCGTCTCTGACAAGTTGCAG
>JAGBDR010000124.1 GCA_017937385.1 Parabacteroides sp. | reverse complement strand
AATACATCCGCATACGTTTCCGTATGCGCCATACTATACAAATCATAGTCGGTATGCTTCAACAGCTCGACCAGATAAGAGGGCGTGCCTGTCTCGAACCAGTAATCTCCGAAATCCGACTTCGCAAATGTATTCAACAAACTGAACGGGTTGTATATGCCCTGCGACTTAGGGGTAAAATGATAACCGTCATAGCGGTGTTTCAATTCCTGGCAAACTTCTTCATAATCCATTTGCAGGTTACGCGCCAAATCCGACACTCCATTTTCCATATACGCATGAATTTCCGTCTCAGTCATACCGCAAATCTCAACATACCGGTCATCCATCGATATATCCATCAGATTGTTCAAATCGCTGAATACACTTACTTTGCCGAACTTTGTCACCCCTGTCAGAAAGGCAAAGCGGATGTCGCCATCCATCGTCTTCAACACTCCGTAAAACGGTTTCAACAGAGAACGGAATTCGTCTTGCAACGGTTCATTCCCAATGGCCTGCAACAAAGGTTTGTCATATTCATCCACCAAAATAACCACACGCCTTCCCGACCGGGCTTTTGCCCGACGAATCACTCCGATAAAACGATCCGACAAGGTCTTTTCCCGTTCATCTTTCCCCCATGTATCTTCCCATAGGTTCAAATGACGTTGCAAAATACTATCCAAAGACGAAATTTCCGAATATCGCTCCGCGTTCAAATCCAAATGTAAAACCGGATATTCCAGCCAATCCTGTTCCAGATTTTCTATCGCCAAACCATCGAACAACTCTTTCTTCCCTTGAAAATAGGCTTCCAATGTCGAAACCAACAACGATTTACCAAACCGGCGCGGACGACTCAGAAAATAATAATTTCCAGTCCTCACCATCTGATAAATTAACGCCGTTTTATCAACATAGAGAAACCCGTCCTTGCGGATCTTCTCAAAATTCTGTATGCCTATCGGATAAAGTGTTGTCATACCTGCCTGCCGTATTATTGATCTGTCCAGACAAAAATAGGTATTTCAAAGGACTATTCAATCAACATGAAAGGAATTATTTCATCCCATGTCCCGGAACCCGAACCTATCCTATGATTTTCCACCATGATACCGAACCAACCCCGGGAGCGGGCTTTGCTCGATCGTGCCGAGCCGGAGGTTGAACTCGCGGGCGATTTCTTTCAAGAGGGATTGATAATGCCAGGCGATGGAGCCGGTCAGATGGACCAGGTGGTTCCGGCAATCGTATTGCATGACGTTGCGGGCAAAGAACGACCGGAAGCTATCGCCTACCAACCGGCGGATGGCCGGTTCTTCTATATGCCGGAGCAAAAAGGGGGACAGGCTTGCCAGGAAACGGTTCGGGAAAGGTTGTTTATAGACCTTTTCCAGGATGATAGCCGGCGTCAGGCCCGACTCCGCAAAGAAAACCTCCCGCAAAGCCAACGGCAACTGATTCTTCAGCACATCCCCGACCAGCCGTTTCCCCAGTACGGCACCACTTCCCTCATCGCCCAAGATAAAGCCCAAGGGAAATATGTTCTCGACGATCTCTTTCCCGTCGTACAGGCAGGAATTGGAGCCGGTCCCCAAAATGCAGGCTATGCCGGGCTGGTCGCCACAAAGGGCGCGGGCAGCCGCCAGCAAGTCGCTGCCGACCTCCACCGGAACCGGCAAAACACGCCTGATGGAGCGGCGCAGCATCTCGTTCTTTTCCGGGAACGCACATCCAGCACCATAAAAACAGACAGACGCGATCGCTCCGCAGTCCGTTATCCGGGGAAGCAACTGTTCCCTTATTTCAGCCGAGATCTCTTCTTCCGTCTGGTAAAAAGGGTTGATCCCGCGTGTCTGGAGCCGGCCTATTTCCTGATTGCCGTCCACAAGGCTCCAATCCGTTTTCGTGGAGCCGCCGTCTGCGATTAGAAACATGGAGATTTATGATTTATAATTTATGATTTATGAATTAGGATTTCTTTCCGAATTCGGGATCAATCTTCAGGCGGGCCGTGACAAGCCAGGTCAGCAAGCAACATCCCATCACCCACCAGAAGAAGGGCTCGTAGCCCATCTGTTCCTGCAACCAGCCCGCCGCCATTCCGGGCAGCATCAGTCCCAACGCCATGAAAGCCGTACAGATCGCATAATGGGCTGTCTTATGTTCGCCGTCGGAATAATAAATCAGATACAACATATAGGCCGTGAAACCGAAACCGTAGCCGAACTGTTCGACAAACACACACAAATTGATGATCCACAAGCTATCGGGCAACGCGCTACTCAGGTAGATAAAGACGGCGTCGGGCAGGGAAATCGCCAATGCCATCGGCCAGATCCACCGCTTCAACCCACCTGCCGAAGCGGCGATGCCGCCCAATATGCCGCCCAACACCAGACCGATCGTCCCGATCGTCCCGTACACCAGCCCGATCTCAGCCGTCGAAAGCCCCAGGCCTCCCACTTCGCGGGGATCGACCAAGAAAGGCGTCACTAATTTCGTCAACTGGGCTTCCGGGAAACGGTACAACAACATGAACAGGATCGCGGCAAAGGCCTGTTTCTTCCGAAAAAAGGAGGCGAAAGTCGCGAAGAATGCTTTCAAGATGGCGAGAGGCGTCGCCGTGACCGACGGCCTGTCCGCTTTCGGGCAAGGAAGTATATACCGATGATACAGGAACAAGCCCAAAAACAGCCCGCCTAAAATAAAGAACGTGACCGACCAGGCAAGCGGAATATTCCCCGTGCTGTTTTCCAAGAAGCCGGCAAACATGACCAGCAACCCTTGCCCGGCAATAATCGCAATCCGGTAAAAGGTGCTCCGGATTCCGACAAAGAAAG
>JAGBDR010000089.1 GCA_017937385.1 Parabacteroides sp. | reverse complement strand
TTGTTTTTCGTTGCCGTACAAGGCTTCCCACTTCTCCAAATATTCGTTCAAGATGCTGGTCAAAGCGGCGGCGTCTTTATAGTGACGTGCGTTCAGGTCCAGATGCAACACCGGATATTCGGTCCATTCCTTTTCCAAATGTTCTATCGCCAATCCGTTGAACAGCTCTTTTTTCCCTTGTAAATAGGCTTCAAGGGTGGAAAGCAACAGGCTTTTCCCGAAACGTCTGGGGCGGCTCAGGAAATAATAGCTTCCGGTATGGGCCAATTGATAAATCAAGGCGGTTTTATCAATGTAAAGATAGCCATCCTTACGGATTTTCTCGAAGTTCTGTATGCCGATGGGATAAATGACTTGGTTCATGATTGCTTGTATTTTATCATTTTACAAATGTAGTACAATTATTTGGATGGAAGTGAAAGTGGAAGTATTTTTCTTGGAACATGGTAAAATGATACAAAAAAGCCAACTAATCAGCAAGTCTTTGAGCTTGGATTAGTTGGCTGATTTTTGTTGTTTCCGGAATATTCCGGTTTAGTTCTGTTCCTTCAAGATCACATCATGTGCGCCACCTTCTACGATACTGGTTGAAGAGACCAATGTGATTTTGGCGTTCTTCTGCAAATCGGGGATGGTGATGGCACCGCAACTGCACATGGTGGCGATGATCTTGCCCAATGTGAGGTTGAGGTTGTCTTTCATCTTTCCTGCGTACGGAACATAACTGTCAACGCCTTCTTCGAATTTGAGCGCTTCGCTACCGCCCATGTCGTAACGTTGCCAGTTCTTGGCGCGGTTGGAACCTTCGCCCCAATATTCTTTTACGAAATTGTTTCCGATCTTCATCTTTTTCGTAGGAGATTCGTCGAAACGGGCAAAATAGCGTCCCATCATCAGGAAGTCCGCACCCATTGCCAAGGCAAGGACCATGTGATAGTCATGAACCAAACCACCGTCGCTGCAGATAGGTACATAGATACCTGTCTTTTTCATATATTCGTCGCGAGCCTGCGCCACGTCGATCAATGCCGTAGCCTGTCCACGGCCAATACCTTTCTGTTCACGGGTGATACAGATGGAACCACCGCCGATACCTACTTTTATGAAATCCGCTCCGGCTTCGACCAAGTAGTTGAAACCTTCCTTGTCGACAACATTTCCGGCACCTACCAGCACTTTGTCGCCATACGTTTTCTTGATCCATTGCAATGTATCCTGTTGCCATTCGGAATAACCGTCAGACGAGTCGATACACAATACGTCGACACCAGCTTCGATCAAGGCTGGAACACGTTCTTTGTAGTCGCGCGTATTGATTCCGGCACCTACGAGCAATTTCTTGTCGCTTCCGGACAATTCTTTCGGATTGTCGCGATGGCTGTCATAGTCTTTGCGGAAGACGAAATATTGCAGGTTCTGTTCTTTGTCGATGATCGGCAATGTGTTCAGTTTGTGATCGTAAATGATCTGGTTGGCTTCGCTTAACGTCATGCCCAGTTCGCCGACGATCAGTTTGGAGAACGGAGTCATAAAGTCTTTTACTTTCTTGTCAAGCGGGTCTTTCTCTGCACGATAGTCGCGACTGGTCACCATTCCCAGCAATTTACCGTTAGGAGTACCGTCGTCCGTCACACCGATCGTGGAGTGTTCAGTACGCTGAACCAAAGCGATTACATCTGCCAGCGTATTTTCGGGAGTCAGGTTGGAATCGCTGATTACGAATCCGGCTTTGAATTTTTTGACTTTCCGAACCATTTCTGCCTGGCTGTCGATCGGTTGCGAACCGAAGATGAATGACAAACCTCCGTTGCGTGCCAGTTCGATGGCCAACTTAGGACCGGACACCGATTGCATGATCGCTGATACGAAAGGAATATTTAATTCAATCGCAGGCTTTTCGCCCACTTTGTGTCTCACAAGCGGAGTTTTCAGTGAAACGTTGGTAGGCACACATTGTTTGGTGGTTAGACCGGGAATAAGCAAGTATTCACCGAATGTTCTTGATACATCGTTTAAGTAAACTGCCATAGTGTTTATATTTACTGGATGATTTATTAGGGCACAAAAGTACTCAATTCTCTTGTATCATGTATGGTCGGGAAAGAAAAAAATATGAATTTCGGGAAGAAAGAAGGGGGTTATTGTATAATATTGTTTTGTTAACAATAAAGAGCATTCTTTAAAGGAGACTGAAAATTCCGGTTTTTCAATGAAAAAGAAGGAGATTCTGCCAGGAGGTGCGCAGTTTTTTACTGCGAAGTCGGTCTTCATCGTCCCGGGTTGTCGGGTTCATCGGGTATGAAGTCCGACTTCAGGGCGATGAAGACGGTCGTCAGAGCGATGAAGACCGTCTTCACGGCGGAAAAGGGGGAGATTCCTTTTGAGATATTCAGACCTAACGGAGACTTTTGTTTGCTACAAGCGATTCTCCGGGAGTTCAGCTTTTTCACAATGTCAGGATTTCTTGCATTTCGATAGCAAAAGAACATAATCTTTCGATCGGATTGCCATGCTCATTTTGCCGATTGTTTCCAAATACCGTTTTGAAAGAGAAAAATGGCAGATCTAATTCGTTCAAAATTTCATGCCAAATAGAAAAATGCACTTAGAAGGGGATATTGTAGATTTTGCTCACAAATATCTTGGCTTTAGTCCTTGAGGAACTAAGGTTTTTTTCACTCTTAAGAGATTCTGATTGATTATTAATGTAATATTACGCTATTTTATTAACTCTATACAGACGGGATAAACGAAAGATATCTACTAAAATGTCAATTTTGGTAATTAAAATATCATTTTTTTAAATGTTATATTGCTAAATATTTCTAACTTTGACGCCGAAATCAAGAGTGAAGTGACCTTAGTTCCTCAAGAACTAAAGTCTGATATCATGATAAACAACGTGTTATGTGTTGAATATGTGATAAAATTAAAGCCTTATCATTGATTGCCGAAAGGTATTGATAGATAAGTCTTAATATTAACCTTATAAAAAAAAGAAAATGCAAAAGAAGAATTGTGATCTTCCTTTAGGGAGAAAAGGTTCGTTATCCCAGGTTTCAAAAATAACTTGCGGATTACTTTTTTGCTTGACGACAAGTGTTTTTGCTGTTGGTGAAAATACTGAATTGTTAACGGCGAATAGGTTGGAAAAAACTGTTTCGAATCAGGTTGGAAAGACCATTACCGTTGTCGTTCAAGATGAAATGGGACCGGTAATTGGTGCGAATGTGGTAGTAAAAGGTACGACAAACGGGAATATCTCTGATGTGAACGGTAAGGTTGTATTGGAGGGGGTTCCTGCTAATGCAACTTTGGTTGTATCTTATATCGGTTATGTGACGCAAGAAGTGAAAGTTGGCAGCCAAGCAACAATCAGTGTTAAACTTGTAGAAGATTCGCAGGCTTTGGAAGAAGTCGTGGTAATCGGTTATGGCTCTTTGGATAAGAAACAGGTAACCAGTGCGATTACTTCTATAAAGGCTGACGATATGATGGTCGGTGTGAGTGGTGCGGATATTACGGCTTCCTTGCAAGGTAAGATCGGCGGTTTGGTGATGAACAATTTGGGTAGTGCCAACTCTGGGACGACCATTCAGTTGCGCGGTATGACTTCCATTAATTCAGGTAGAGCTCCGCTTATCGTAATCGATGGTTTCCCGGGTGGTGATATCCGTTCGTTGACACAAGAAGACATCAAGTCTATTGACGTTTTGAAGGACGGTTCGGCTGCTGCTATCTATGGTACACGCGCTGCATCCGGTGTGATCTTGATCACGACCAAGAGCGGTTCGGACACAAGCGGAAAAGTGAAATTGACGTATAGCAATGAATTTACGAAGAAGCAGAACTACAACGCTCCGGAGATGTTGACGGGCCGTGAATATGCCGAACACAATATCGGTACGGATTACGGATCGGATACGAACTGGTGGGATGAATTGTTGAATAAGGACAATTTCTCTCAGAAGCATCACTTGGCTTTGGAAATGGGTACTGAAAAAGCCCAGCTATATACCTCTTTCTTCTATGAAAAGAATCAGGGTATCGCTAAACAGGATGAACGCCAGGATTATGGTGGACGTCTTAACGCAATGTTCAAGTTGTTTGACGACTGGTTGGAAATACGTCCGGCTGTAGATTATCGTCAGGCAAAGCGTAACAACCACTTCCCGAATTTTCAACAAGCTATGCGTAATAACCCAACCCGTTCTCCGTATGATCCGGAAAGCGAAACCGGTTATAATGTATGGACAAGTGAATCGTTGGACTATAATGTGGTAGCCGATGCAATGTTGGAAGATTATTTTGGTCTGGACAAATGGTTTAAACCGGAAGTGAACTTGAAGTTAAATGTTAAACCGATCGAGGGATTGTCTTATCAGCAGATTGTCGGTTATGAAAACCGTCAGTGGGAAAATCATCTGTATTGGCCGAGTACACACCGTGCGGAAATCGAGGAATCCCGTAAAGGACAAGGGTATTTAGGGTTCAGCAAAACGGAAAATCTGACTTCTGAAGGTTATTTCTCTTATGTGAAAGAGCTGAAAGGCGGTCATAGCTTGAATGCAACGGCAGGTTACTCTTATTTTGAAACAAACGGAGAAGGTTTCAATATGCGTAACTACAATTTCTCCGTCGATGGTATCAAGTACTGGGATATGGGACAAGGTAGTTACCTGTCTGATGGTAAGGCTGCTATGAGTTCCAGCAAGAATGTGACGGAACGCTTGTTCTCTCTGTTTGCCCGTGCCAACTATTCTTATCAAGATAAGTATATGGCTTCCGCTTCGATCCGCCATGAAGGTTCTTCCAAGTTTGCAGCCGACAACCGTTGGGCAAACTTCTGGTCTGTAACGGCCGGTTGGCGTATCTCGAACGAAGAGTTCATGAAAGATTTCGATTGGTTGGATGATTTGAAGTTCCGTTTCGGTTATGGTGTGACCGGTAATAATGACTTCAATGCGACCTATATGGCCAATATGTTAGGCTCAGACACAAACTGGATGATGCCGAATGGTTCTTGGGCTTATTCGTATGGAAAGTCTCAAAATGTCAACCCGAATTTGGGATGGGAAGAAAAGAAAGAGTGGAACTTGGGTGCCGACTATTCGTTCTTCGACGGCCGTCTGTATGGTAAGTTCGACTACTATCGCCGTAAGGTGGATAACTTGCTATTCAGCGTGAAGGTGCCACAGCCGCCTTTTACGCAGGGTAGCCAGATGCAGAACATCGGTTCGATGGAAAGTAAAGGTTGGGAATTTGAAGTTGGCGGCGATATCATCCGTACGAAAGACTTCACTTGGTCTTCCAACTTGAACCTGAGTCACAATAAGGGAAAGATCCTGACGTTGGAAGGTGATAACTCTTATCACAACGGTAACGGTTTCGTAGCTCCGGGTTCTCCGGGTGATGCTTCCCGTATGGAAGCCGGTTCGACGATCGGTTCGTTCTATATCTGGAAATTTGCGGGATTCGATGATGATGGCAGCTTCTTGTTGTACAACAAGGATGGCGAAGTGATTCCGGCCGCCCAGAAAACTGAAAATGACAAGCAGTTCATGGGTAACTATACGCCGAAATTGATTCTCGGATGGAGCCACACGCTGACATACAAGAATTTTGATTTGGGTATCAATATGCGTAGCTGGATTGATTTTGATGTGTATAACACAATCAATATGTATTATGGTATTCAGGGACAGGGTAATCTGAACGTCTTGAAAGATGCGTATGGCAAGTTCAACCATATCAAGGGCGAAAAACAGATTTGCGACTACTATCTGGAAGATGGTTCATTCCTGAAGATCGATGCGATTACGTTGGGCTACACGCTTCCGATGAAAAAATACACGAACAACTTGATCGATCGCATCCGTATTTATGGTACGGTTG
The DNA here is from genome assembly GCA_017937385.1 of Parabacteroides sp. Classification (GTDB taxonomy): domain Bacteria; phylum Bacteroidota; class Bacteroidia; order Bacteroidales; family Tannerellaceae; genus Parabacteroides. The sequence continues at coordinate 77,708 of JAGBDR010000089.1, read as the reverse complement.
GTAATGTCTGTACGATCACCGGTTACAGCGGTATGAATCCGGAAGTCAATATTACAGGTTGGGACCAGGGTACAGAACGTTTCTGGAGTGATTTCTATCCGGTAGTCCGCACTTGGACATTAGGTATGCAGTTTAACTTCTAATACAAGATTGTAAGATGAAAAATAAAAGTATATTCAAATTGGTTTTATCCGGGGTTGTTGGCCTGTTGGGGGCTACATCTTGTAGCGTTGAACCTGAATTTTATTCGCAGGTAGTACCGGAGACTTTCTATAGTTCGCAGGATGCCGTATGGCAACGTTTCAATCGTCCGTTCACACACTGGCGTTGGTATATCGCTCACGATGAACCGCGGTGGGCGTTGCAGGAATTGGGTACGGATGAATTCTGTTTGCCGACACGTGGTAGCGACTGGTATGACGGTGCCAACTATCAGAAATTCCATCATCATGAGTACACGGAAGATATGACCCGCGTGGAAACGGGTTGGACCAACTTTGCGATGGGTGTCGCTTTGTCTTGGGATGCGCTGGAAGATCTGGAACAGGTCGATTTCGATGCGTTAGGTTTCCCCGATGGCACTCGTGAGTCCATGTTGAACCAGCAACGTGCGTTGGCCGCTTCTTTCTATCTGGACGGTTTGGACCTCTTTGGCGGTGTGCCTCTGTACACGACTACGCAGAGCGAAGTGAAAGGACGTTCGACGGATGTCGAAACATTCAACTTTATCGACTCTCTGTTGAAGATTGCCGTTCCGAACCTGCCGATCAAAGAAACGTTGGGCGGAATGGAAAACGGTTCGATCAACCGGGCTGCCGGAGCTGCTTTGCAGGCTCGTCTGTATTTCAATGCGAAACCCTATATCGGCAAGGAAATGTATGCGGAAGCCGCTCAGATCTGTCAGGACATCATCGACGGTAAATATGGTAAATATGCGTTGGAATCAGACTGGACAAATATCTTCGGTTTTGATAACGAACGTAGTACGGAAATCATCTGGTCCGTACCGAGCCAGAATGCCAAAACGGAAACGGATGCCGGCTATTGGACTTGGCAGGTACCTTACAACTATAAGGATTATTTAGGCGGTCTGGAAGGTTCCGGTTCCAATAATGGTATCGGCTTGATTCCGAGTTTGGACCCGACCGGCAAGCGTTATCCGTACAAATTGGGTGGTGCGTATGCCAAGTTTAATGACAAGGATATCCGTAAACAGCCGTATGTATATGAAGGAAACGGTAAATACCGCGGTATGTTTATCGTGGGTGAACTGGTCAATCCGATACATCCGGAATGGGTTTGCAAAGGTACACGCGAATATAGTGGTGAAGTGATCACCGTTGTCGATCAGGTAGCTTATTTCGCTAAAGTCGGAAAAGATCCGCAATATCCGACTGTGGAATCTCTGCCGTCAACGATTGCGACTGCCGAAGAAAACTCTTGTGTACGTGTCGTAAAACGTAGCCCGCGCCCGAGCCAGGATGAAGTAAAACGAAAAGGCGATCCCGACTGTCCGGTGATTCGTTTGGCTGAAATTTATTATATGTTGGCTGAATGCAAGATGCGTGCCGGCGACAAGCAAGGGGCTGCCGATCTGATCAACACGGTCCGTAAACGCTATTTCGAAGGTGGAAACGATCCGGACCCGGTAACTGCCGCAAATCTGGACAAGTACCGTATGCTGGACGAATGGCAATTGGAATTCCTGGCTGAAGGCCGTCGTCGTACGGACTTGGTCCGCTGGGATGCTTACGTGACGGAAGACTGGTGGGATCATAAGGCAACGAACAATCCGAATTTCAATCGTTTCCCGGTTCATTATAGTCTGATCGGTGCAAATAACCTGTTGGAACAAAATCCGGGTTATGGAGGTAAAAAGTAATGGATGAATTGAAATATTAAAATTCTGTCTTTAGACCTGTGAAAAGAGAGAGGAATGGTAGCCGCCCGGTTACTTCCTCTCTTCTTTTGTTTCTTTACAATAAAAAAACGGCTTTGCTTATGAAGTGGAAAATAGTAGGTTTCTGGCTATTGGTGCTGGTCGGGCTTTGGGCTTTCTTTGGCACATTCGGTACTGCCACGTTCCAACGGCAGGAAGAGGTGCAGTTGTTTATTCCTGAATGGGCGGTTCTTCGGGATATGTTGTCTGTTCCCGGTGGTTTCTGTACGGTGGCGGGAGAGGCTTTGGTCCAATATTATACCTCTTCCTGGTTTGTGTTGTGGGTAAACAGTGTGTGCTTGTGTGGAGTCGGTTTTTTGTGCTATTTGCTTTTACAGGAAGTCGCGCCGCGTGGGTATCATTTGTTGCTTGCCTTATTTCCTGTTTTAGGCTTGTTGAAGGTTCACATCAGTCCGTTTTATGTGTTGGACGGAACGTTGGGGATTTTTTTGCTTTTGCTGTTTTCCTATGGTTTTATCCGGATCCGGCGAACAGGAGTACGGTTGTTTTATAGGGTGACGAGTGTGGTTCTTCTCTATGGCTTGGCGGGCCAACTGGTGGCGCTTTATGGTTGTGTCGTGCTTGCCATGTGTTGGGTGTGCCGGAAAGAGAAACGGTATGTTTCCGTTGTCGTGGGGTTGTCCGGGATCCTGTTGGCCTGCGCCGATATGCGTTGGGGGGATGGTGTTCCGCTGACCGACGGGATCTATTCGGAGCGGTATCAGGAGGCCCAGTTGCAACCGGACTCTTATCTGTATTATGTCTGGATTCGTTTTACGGCTTTGCTTTTGGTTTTGTTTGTGACGGCTTTTGTCCTGAAAGCGCTTCCTTGGGGGAAGCGTCTGGTGAGAGGGGGTGTCGTCGGTGGCTTGTCGGCGGTTTTGTTTGTCTTCTCCTCATTCTGCCTGCCGAGAGCGTATGAAGTGCGGAACAACCGGATGAACGAGCTGTCCGTTTGGGCGCAAAGAAACGATTGGGATACCATTATCCGTGAACATCCGGAGAAAGGAGTGACGGATTATGCCGACCTGAACTATTTGAATATGGCATTGGCCCAAAAAGGTATTTTGGGCGACCGTTTGTTCCATTATGACCAGAAAGGGCCGCAAGGTCTTCTGATCCCCTGGGACCGGACGTATTACATGAGCTGCCTGTTGAGTGATATCCATTATCGAATTGGGGATATCAGCCTTGCGGAAGGCTATGCGATGGAAGGGTTGACGCTTGCCAAACGGGGAGGAAGCCCCCGGATGCTTCAACGGCTGGTCCAGATCAGTCTGATACGGAAGGACTGGGCGTTGGCCGATAAATATCTGGGCATACTCCGCCGGTTGCCCGGCTATCGGCATTGGGCGGAAACCTATGCCGGCTATGTCCGCCATCCTGAAAAGATCGGACAGGATGAAGAACTTTCCGCGAAGACGATACCGGCTTTCCAGCCGGACAATTTGCTTTGCCTGATCGATATCGACAGCCTTTGGGCGGGACATCTTTCGGAACCTGCCGAAAACCGGGTTGCCTGGGAATATTGGGGTTGTTCCTATCTGTTGGCAAAGGAGATGGAGAAGTTCAAGGCGTTCTTGTTACGTACCGGAATCTCTTCGAAAGAGCCCGCACTTCCCGTTCATTTCCAGGAGGCGGCATTGGTCTTGGCGGTCGAGGACCTTTCTGTTTTGGGCAAGGTCTCTGTCCGGCCGGAAATCGTGAAACGCTACAAACAATTCCAGGCTGATATCCTGAAGGTCAAGAACAGCGGTGACGGGTTGCCGGAGCTTTACCGGCAATATGGAGATACTTTCTGGTTTTATTATTATTGCAAAAAATTGAATGGATAGCCTATGAATTACCGATATTTCATATTAGGGTTGGGTATGTTTCTCCTCTTGTCTTGCAACGGGGCGTTACCCGCTGCGGAGAAAGCGGAAGGTGAGGTCGAAATCGTCCCTGATTATAGGGAGGTCACCATCCCCTGCAATATCGCTCCGCTGAACTTCAAGCTGAAAGAGCCTTGCGAAGCGATTGCCTTTTTTACCGGCAAGGAGTCGCACATGCGCGTGGACGCGGATAACGGTTCTTTCCGGATTCCGGCGAAGGCGTGGAGGCGATTGTTGGAGGCATCGGCCGGTAGTACTGTTTCGGTCGGAATCTATATCCGCAAGGAGGGCCGCTGGTTTCGGTATCCCGCTTTTTCCATTCAGGTTGCCAAAGACCAGATCGATCCCTATTTGGTCTATCGCCGTATCGCGCCGGGCTACCGGATGTGGAACCGGATGGGGATCTACCAGCGTTGTCTGGAGGATTTTACGGAGGAGACTTTTCTCGACAATAAGCTGACGAACAATAATTGCATGAACTGCCATTCCTTCTGTATGCAGAATCCGGACCGGATGCTTTTCCACCAACGGGCGTTACATGCCGGTACCTATATCCTGGCGGACGGGCATATCGAGAAATTGGATACGAAGACTGGGCGGACGATTTCTGCTCTGGTCTATCCTGCCTGGCATCCGTCCGGGCGGTATGTGGCATTCTCGACCAACGACACGAAGCAAGATTTCCACCTTTCGGATGCGAACCGGGTGGAGGTGTTCGACAACCGGTCGGATGTCGTGGTCTATGATGTGGAACGGCATGAAATCATAACGGCTCCTCATTTGTCTTCGGAAGAACACCTGGAAACTTTTCCGGCGTTCTCTCCGGACGGTAGGCGGTTGTATTTCTGTTCCGCACCGGCGAAACAGATGCCCGAATCGTATCGGGAGATCCGTTATAACTTGCAAAGTATCGCTTTCGACCCGGAAAAACGTAGTTTCGGGCAGGCTGTCGATACGCTTTACCATGCGGAGGAAGAGGGGCGGAGCGCGAAGTTTCCGCGCGTATCGCCTGACGGCCGTTTCCTGATGTACACGGTTTCAGATTATGGCAACTTTTCCATCTGGCATAAGGATGCGGATTTACGGTTGTGGGATATGCTGACACGTAAAACGGATTCTCTTCAGCAGGTGAACAGTCGCGATGTCGAAAGCTATCATTCCTGGAGCAGCAACAGCCGCTGGTTCGTCTTCAGCAGCCGTCGGGATGATGGGTTGTACACACGGCCTTACATTTGTTATCTGGATGCGAACGGCGTATCCGGAAAACCTTTCCTGTTGCCGCAAGAAGATACGGACTATTATGAACGCTCTCTCTTCTCTTTCAATATTCCCGAACTGGTCAAAGGCAAAATCAAGGTAGATACTTATGAATTGGTAGAGGTCAGCAAGTACGGGGAGGCGGTACAGGTAAAATAAGAATGGCTGTGGCCATGGGAGATGTGTCGAAAGGCACTTACAGCGCTTTTCGACACAGTGCCCTGTGTTATTGTCTATTTCTTGTCCGTCAGGAAATCGATCATCTGGAGAATCGCCCGTGAGCACGCCGGGCAGAACGGGGCATAATCGCGCATCATGCAATGGTCCATCGGGCGATAGATACCTTTGGACAGGTAGCCGCCTCCTTCAAATACGCCGGCTTTGTCCTTGTGCTCGGCATCGAGCGGAGTCGGTACCGGAGTACCGGCGGGCAACAGGTCTTTCCATTTGTGGTCGAAATCGACTAAAGTCGTGATGTTCGGTTCCCACGGTTCGTATTTCAGGTTGTAGAAATCCTGGTAAGCGACTTCCGAAGAGAAATACTCGTCTGCCAGGCCGGCAAAACTATGTCCGAACTCATGCGTGAAGACAACGGGTGTCCGTGGGTTGTCTGCTGTCCCGCAGGCATAGAAGTTATACATACCGCCTCCGCCATACATATCCGTGTTGATCAACAGGAACAGGGCATCGCAAGGAACGTTCCAGACGGCATCGCGGATCGATTTCATATCCGGAGTTGTCAGATAGCGGTCTACGCCGAACGTATAGTAACCGGAGTTGAGCGCTGTGTTCTTGAAAATGCCTTTGCCCGAAACATCCGTGCCCGATTCTTCCGACACCAAGCAGACCGCCCATACGTTGAAGTCGTTGCGGCGTGTCGTGAAAGGCGGGGTGGCGAACAGGGCTTCGGTGAATCGTTTGGCATCTGCGACGAATTTGTCCTGTTCGTCAGCCGTGTATCCCTCGGCAATGAAAACAAGGTCCACCTTTTCCGAGGAGTCGCCGTTTTTCTGTATCTGGTGCACCGTGTTGTTCTTCAGCTTGCCCCGATCGATGAAGATGCTTTTCGGATCGACCTCCTGTTTCAGCAACGGGTGGAACTGCATGTCCGCCTTGTCGCGTGCCGTGATTTCGATATAGACCGGTGCTTTGGGGAAGGGGACGGATGCGCTGTTTGTCCAGGACTGTGTTTCCGTCTTGGCCTGTTCCGTCGAGCGCCATTCTTCGAACAAGGTGTTGAAACCGCGTGAGTAAATCAATTTGTCTGTCGCCTTGTCATAGACGTTGATATAGTAGCCGCCGTAGTTGAACGGATCGATCAGGTTCTTGACCGGCCCTCCCCATACCGGCTCTTCGCGCAGTTGCTGGATGGCTGCCGACTGCGATTTCAGATTACCGCTCAGGGCAAAATCCACCCGGAGGCTTTTCTTTTCAAAATAGGTGTCGAAGTCACTCTGGGCAAATGTGGAGACGTTGCAGAGAATGGCAAGAAGCAAAAGTGAAATCTTTGTTTTCATATTCGTATTGCGTTATTATGTGTAATTCTTACTCGCAAATATAAGACTTTTTGTAGATTTGCCCGTCAATATCATTTAATATGTATTTGTATGTTTCATGAAATAAGAAGGAAAGACCGCGTCTTGGATGAAAAAGGCGCGATGGAACTGTTGGAAACAGGCGAATATGGTTTCCTTTCGATGGCTGGAACGGATGGTTTCGGATATGGAATCCCGATCTCTTTTGTGAAAGAGGAGGAGCATATCTATTTCCATTGTGCGCCGGACGGTTATAAACTGGAATGCATCCGGGAAAACCCGAAAGTGAGTTTTTGCGTGGTGGGGAAAACGCAGGTTATCCCGAACCAGTTTACGACGGCCTATGAAAGTGCGCTTGTGTTCGGAACGATACACTCGGACCTCGCCGAGGAAGAATGCAGGCATGCTTTGCGTTTGTTGGTGAAGAAATATTGTTCCGATTTTGAAACGATAGGAGAGAAATATATTGACAAGTCTTTCCACCGGACGAAAGTCTTGCGGTTGGACATGGTACATGTTTCCGGTAAGTGCAAGAGAATAAACGTGTAAATATACTTTTTGATTATGAAGAATATCCGAAAAATTGTAAGCGGGTTGCTCTGTCTGGCAATCTGTTGTTCCGTAATGGGAAAAGAGAAGAAGCATCTGAATATCGTGTTCATCGGGAATAGCATCACGCAAGGGGCTTTGCTGGAAGATCCGAAGCACGATGCACCTCCTGTGAAAGCCGCTTTATATTTGCGCAAGCAACAATCGGTGATCGGGACGGTCCGCTATTCCAATCAGGGCGTGAGCGGAAGCACGACCGTCGATTTTCTGCCTCAGACCGAGTTATTGTTCCCGAAGGTCGTCCAGGCCGCCGACCGGTTCAAGGATGAAACGTGGGCCACTTTGCTCTTTTCTGTCATGCTTGGGACAAACGACAGTGCCATAACAGGACCGAACGGCTCTCCGGTTTCAGCTGACCAGTATCGTGAGAATATGAAAACAATTCTTGACAAGTTGTTGGCGCTCTATCCGAAATGCAAGATCGTGTTGCACCGGCCGGTATGGTACAGCCCGAATACTTACAACGGTGCCAAATATCTGGAAGAGGGGTTGAATCGTTTGCAAAGCTATTATCCGGAATTGCAAGCATTGGTCCTCGATTATTCCAAACGTTTCCCCGGACAAGTCTTTTTGGGAGATACGGACGGTTTCGATTATTTCAAGACACATTATAAAGAGGAACTTTTCCCTGAAAAAGGAAATGCGGGAACTTTCTACCTGCACCCGAACAAAAAAGGTGCCGCCGCTTTGGGTGAGCTGTGGGGGAAAGCGATAGTTGGGACAATTGATAATTGACAATTGACAATGGACAATTGACAATTAAAAAGACAAAAGTCTTCCAACTAATTGTCAATTGTCAATTGTTTTTATCTTTTTCCCAATTTGTGATCCAGGATACCGATGTGGCATTCGCCGTAGTTTTTCAACTGGTCGACAATATCTTTGGCGGTTGATTCTTCTTCTACCTGTTCGCGGACGAACCCGAAGAGGAAGTCTCTTGAAGCATGGTCTTTATCTTCTTCTGCGATATCGACCATCTTGTCGATCAGTTCGGAAACGTAGCATTCGTGTTTGTAGACGTGTTCGAACAGTTCTATAACGCTACCCCACGCTGTCGGAACGACATTGATCTGGCCGATTGTGATGTCACCGCCACGGTCGATCGCGTAGTCGATCATTTTGTGAGCGTGTTCCATTTCTTCTTCAGCCTGTTTCTTCATCCAGTGGGCGAAACCGTTCAGTCCGGCTTTCTGGAAGTGTACGGACATGGACAGATACAAGTTGGATGACCACATTTCTGCATTTACTTGTGCGTTAAATGCTTCGGATAATTTTTTACTTAAAATCATAATGCTGTTACTTTTATATGTTATTGTATAAATGAAATCGGTTGGGATTCCGCTGGCAAATGTATGACTTTTTTTGTTTGCCCGTTTTTCTAAAGTGATAAACTTTTTCTATGACGTAATACATAAAGTCCATTATCCGATTTTCATTGCTTTTATAACAAACGGTACTATTGATTGGTTTTAGAAAAACATCCATTTAAGATACATGGGCCAACACCTTGTGTTAGGGGCCCTAAACCTATGTGTTGCTTGCGCTGAACAATAGGGCTGCCGTCTGGAGACGGTGGTGTATCAAAAGGCGTTGTTTGTAATAATATTGTCATTTTTGCGTTTTAATTTGAAAAAGAACAGGATATGGGAAAGAGGTTGGAACAGTTGTGGTCATGTATGTTGGCGGCAGTGAAGAAGAATCCGGTCGAAGTGCTGTTGATTGCATTTTACTGTGTGTTGGATTGTTATCTGTATGAATCGGGTAATTATCAAGTGTGGAAACCGGTACTGACGTATGCTCCGGTGCAGTTCTTGTTGGTCTATCTGTTGAACGGATTGACGCAGGGGAGCAAGAGCCGGTGGCTTTATTATCTGTCTGGATTTCTCTTTCTGCCGGTCCGGTTGTGGGTGACGGAACCTATCAGTGCGACCTGGGGCGTATCGGTTGTGGTGGTGCAACTGTTATACCTTTCGAGCCGTTGGGAGAAAGAAAACGGGGTTTTCATGCAGACCTCGTTGCGGTATGTATGGACCTGTTTGGCCGCCGGCGTTTTGTCGGTTGTTGCCTGGTTGCTTTCCATTTCGGTCTATCAGTCCATCCATTATATATTCGAGATAGGAGAGGGATGGAGCGAACGTTATTTTACATACGCGGCCGCGTTCGCCTTTTTCGGGTTGATGCCGCTCCTGTTCCTGATGTTCAACCAAGGTGCGAAAGAGGAGGTTCGCCGGAACAAGGCGTTGGATGCTTTGGTCAATTTCGTGTTGACGCCGGCTCTGTTGGTATATGCCGTTATTTTGTATCTCTATTTGATCAAGATTGTGGTGATGGGGTCGTTGCCTAAAGGTGGAGTCGCCTTGATTGTCGCCGCTTTCACCACAATGGCTTTCCTCTTGCAGGGGTGCCAGCTGTTTGTGTCGAAACGTTATTACGATTGGTTTTTTAGCCGGTGCTGCTGGGTAGTGTTGCCGGCATTGGGCATGTTTTGGGTCGGGACTTTCTATCGCATTGCCCAATATGGATTTACGGAACCGCGTGTCTATTTAGTCTTAGGCGGGCTGGTCTTGACCGTCATGACATTCCTTTTTTTCTCCAAACGGACAGGACGTTACCTGTATGTGGCACTGTCGGCGGTTGTTTTGCTATCCGTCTTTACCTACATACCCGGCATTACGGCCAAAGATATCGAACGGATCTCACAGGAAAAGCGGGGGAATGGTCCGGAGTCGGAAAGGCAGGATGATTCTCATGAATATATAACCATATCCAATGATTTGCCTTTGGACATTTCGGAATATGAAACACTTCAACCGGTCGGGCGTTACGACGAACCGGTAAATAGCACGATAACACCGGAAGGAATTTTCCTATTGCGTGAAAAAGATAGGCATGTCCTTTTCAGGGCGGATAAAGACGAGTTGCTTATCCGCCAGATGGAAAAGGTGGGCTTGTCGCCTACCGATTCGATACCGGAAGCATTCTATCCGGACATCCTCCGGTTGGAACTCGATTCGGCTTTGTATGTGTTTGGCGAGATGGATGTTTTCCGTAATTCGCCGGATTCGGCTTATACGGTCTCTTATGCGGGAGGTGGTTATTATCTGAAAAAAAGAGTACCTTTGCCCACTGAATAACAAGAAGTACTCATGAAAAAGAAAAATCAGCAGACCTTATTTTCCGCTCCCGACGGGAAATCTTATCTCGTTCCGTTTATCTTGATCACCAGCTTGTTCCTCTTGTGGGGATTTGCCCACGGGTTGCTGGATGTGTTGAACAAGCATTTCCAGGGCGTCTTTACGATGACGAAAGCGGAGAGCGGCCTTGTGCAGTTCTCTACTTATATCGCCTATTTCCTGATGGCGCTCCCTGCCGGCCTGTTCATGAAGCGGTTCGGATATAAGAAAGGGATTATTTTAGGGTTATGTCTGTTTGCCGTCGGGGCGTTTGCCTTTATTCCGGCCGCTTTTCTGCATTCGGCAACCCCGTTTTTGGTGGCTCTTTTTGTGATTGCTTGCGGACTTTGTATCTTGGAAACGGCTGCCAACCCTTATTCCACGATCTTGGGACCGGAGGAATCGGGCGCACAACGCTTGAACCTTTCCCAATCCTTTAACGGGTTAGGGTGGATCTTGGGCCCGTTGGTCGGGGGAATGTTGATTTTCGGTGGGGCGGAGGATGATCCGTTTACGTTGACGAAACCTTATCTATTGGTCGGCTCGGTCGTTTTGCTGGTCGCTGTGCTTTTCTTTTTCACGAAATTGCCGGAGGTGCAATTAGAGGAGGAGCCGGACGAAGCGGCAATGGCTTCTGAGGCGGCTTCCGGAACAGTCTCGATCTGGCGACATCCGCAGTTTGTCCGGGCAATCATTGCCCAGTTTTGCTATTGTGCCGCCCAGACGGGGATTTTCAGTTTCTTCATCAATTATGTGACGGAAGCCGATACTTCCATGACGAATATCGAGGCTTCGCGCATTCTGGCCTTCGGCGGAATGGCGTTGTTCATGATCGGCCGTCTGTCCGGCAGCTTCACGATGAAGTGGCTGTCGCCGGCCCGTCTGCTGGCCTGGTTTGCGCTGGCGGATGCGGTCTGCATGGCGTTGGTCATCCTTTCTGCCGGAACGGTCTCTTTGTATGCGCTCTATCTCTCTTTCTTCTTTATGTCCATCATGTTCCCGACCATCTTCGCGCTCGGCATAGAGGGAATGGGCACCTATACGAAGAAAGCCTCATCCTATATCGTTATGGGAGTGGCAGGCGGCGCCTTTGCCCCGATGCTGATGGGCTACATCGGGGCAGACAACATGGCTACCGGCTTCGTGGTTCCGCTGGCGGCATTCCTTTATATCTTGTATTTTGCGTGGAGGTGCGGCAAGTCAAGCAATCCGTAATGTCAGGCTCAGATATTTCCTTTTTAAGAAAGCCGATACTATGCTTGTAAGTTACGCTTTCATTTCAGGGACTTTCAGAGGACATCCGTTGATGCAACGTCCGCACTTGATACAATCGGGATGAAGGAATCCTTCTTCGTTATCTCTGCTCTCATACGGCTTTAGTTGCATGGGGCATACCGCGGAACAGAGTTTGCATTTGGTTGTACATTTGTCTCCTACGAAGATGCGGCGGTAGTTACCGGGAAGCCTGCCGCTACGAGGTGTCACCCATGCAGACAGCGTTCCCATGGGACAAAACGAGCACCATGTACGTGGAGCGTAAATAAATGAAAGAGCTATGCCTACAATTGTGGTAATCAGTATAATCGTCCAGAATACCCGTCCCATATCATCCCAGTTGCCCCAAGCCCGATACATCTGTGTGCCGAACATGGTGAAGATAAACATCACCATGAAAATACGGAATCCTTGGGTGCGTACGAATGCCGGAATCGGTTTGTGCGGCGAGTATTTCGACAATACCCGATCGTAAAAATTTCCACGGGGGCAGGCATTCCCACACCACCATCGCCCTTTACGTACGGCAAACGCGACCGGTGCTATCATACAGATAACAGCAAGGAAACCGATTACCGGATAAAAGTAACCGATAACGAGATACACTAATAATATCCAATATAACGGAAATCCCTTTTGAGGGAGAGAACGGAAAAACTGTTTATGTGCCATAATTTTCTAACTCATTGTTTCGAGCGAACAAAGTTACACAAATTGGACGATATATGTTTGGTCGTCCGGGTGGAGGAGGAGTTCGCCTTTGCGGGCGAGGTAACAGTTCTTGCGTCTGAAGCATGTTCCAAGGCGATCAAAACAACTGGATCAGCAACAGTCCCAATGCTACGGATACCCCGGTGGCGACCAGTCCCGGCATCATGAAGGAGTGGTTGAGGAGGTATTTGCCGATGCGGGTTGTGCCGGTGCGGTCGAAATTGATGGCGGCTACGATGGTCGGGTAGTTCGGGATGAAGAAGTAGCCGTTCACGGCCGGGAACAATGCGATCAGCATATAAGGCGAGATACCGAGGGCGATTCCCAACGGCAACATCGCGCGGATGGTTGCTGCCTGGCTGAATAACAGGATAGACATCACGAACAGCGCCAGGCCGAACAACCATGGCATTTCCGTTACGATATGCTCAATCGAGCCTTTCAGTTCCGCCATGTTGCCGCCGATGAAGGTGTCGCCCATCCAGGCGATGCCGAAGATCGCGACGACCGCCTGCATACCGGCAGAGAAGACGGAACCTTGTACGGCCTTTATGCCGTCTGTCCGGGTGACGAGCAGGATGAGAGCGGCGGCCGAGAGCATCAGGATCTCGATGATATGCGCCATCTGCATCTGGCGGAAGTTGCCGTCGGGCAGGCTGAACCAGGGGCGCAGCTCTGTCATGGAGCCGAACAGGACGATGCCGATTGTCGCCGCGATGAATATCAATACCGACAGGAGAGCGGCGCGATGGTTTTGAACCCCTTTTGCTACGTATTGACCGGAACCGAACTCCCCGCTTGCGACACGGCGCAGGTATTCGGGATCTTCCCCTAATTCTTTCCCGACGCGCAACGAGCAGAACGCTCCCACTACGACGCCGATCAGGGTAGACGGTATGGAGATCATCAGGATGTCCATCAAGGAGATGTTATGCCCCGACAGCATACTGAGCAACGCGACGGTCGCCGCCGAGATCGGGCTGGCGGTAATCGCTTGCTGGGATGCGATCACCGCAATCCCCAAAGGCCGTTCGGGACGTATCTTCGTTTCCGTTGCCACCTCCGCGATTACGGGAAGGACCGAATAAGCCACGTGGCCTGTCCCGGCAATCAGGGTGAACAGGTAAGTGACCAGCGGGCTGAGAATCGTGATCTTGGAGGGATTCTTGCGCAACAGCTTTTCTGCCCATTTCACCATCAGGTCCAGTCCGCCGGCCGCCTGCATGCAACTGGCGGCAGCAATGACGGCCACGATCATCAGCATGACATCGATGGGAGGAGAAGTCGGCTCTAAGCCGAATACGAAAGTGAGGACCGCCAGTCCGAGGCCGCCCAATACGCCCAAACCGATACCGCCGAGGCGGGCGCCGATAATGATGGCAATTAAAACGAATAATAATTGTAATAGCATATCTTGTTAAATGCGGATTTTGTTTGTAAAGGTTGCAAATTTAATTATTTTTGTTGCGTTAAGTACTACAAATACAATTAATACGTATGAAAAGAATCTATTTCGTAGCTTTGATAGGCTTGTTCGGGTGCGTGTCGGCGTTGTCGGCACAAGGACGGAGTGAGCTTCTGTTGGAGAAGAACTGGAAGTTTACACGCGAAGACAACAACGAGTTCATAAAGCCTGCTTTCGACGACAGCAAGTGGCAGTCGGTGACTGTCCCGCACGATTGGGCGATCTACGGCCCTTTCAGTTCCCAGAATGACAAACAGGAGGTGGCTATTGCTCAGGATGGCCAGAAAGAGGCAATGGAGCATGCCGGGCGTACCGGCGGATTGCCGTTTGTCGGAGTCGGCTGGTACCGCACCGAGTTCGACGTCCCGCAATTCCAGGCGGGCAAGCGTGCCACGATCCTGTTCGACGGAGCGATGAGCCACGCCCGTGTCTACATCAACGGGCAGGAGGTCGGCTATTGGCCGTATGGATATAATTCGTTCCACTTCGATGTCACGAAGTATCTGAAGCCCGGACAGACGAACACGCTGGCGGTGCGTCTGGAAAACCTGCCGGAATCTTCCCGCTGGTATCCCGGCGCCGGTCTTTACCGGAATGTGCACCTGATTGTGACCGAAGATGCTTATATCCCGGTTTGGGGCACCTACATCACCACTCCTTCGGTCAATGAAGCGTTTGCCAAAGTGAATGTGCGTACCCGGGTGGTGCTTCCCGAAGGGGCCGATCCCGCCCGTTACAGCGTGGAGACCAGCTTGTGGAACCCGGACAAACAACGGCTGACGGTTGCCCGCACTTCCCTTGCGCAACTGAAATACGACGACGGCGAGGCAGAACAGGAGTTTGTCATCCGAACTCCCTCTTTATGGTCGCCGGAAATGCCCGCTTTGTATTCGGCCGAAACCCGTCTGTATGAGGGCGACAAGTTGAAAGACATCTACACGACTCCTTTCGGTATCCGCTCGATCGAGATTATACCGGACAAGGGCTTCTTCCTGAATGGCAAGCGGACCGTCTTCAAGGGCGTCTGCAACCACCACGATCTCGGCCCGTTGGGGGCTGCCGTCAACGATGCGGCTATCCGCCGCCAGGTGCGTATGTTGAAAGACATGGGATGCAATGCGATCCGTACTTCCCACAATATGCCTGCGCCTGAACTGGTCCGGGCCTGCGACGAGATGGGAATGATGATTATGGCGGAGAGCTTCGACGAGTGGGACATGCCGAAGTGCAAGAACGGTTACAATCTCCTGTTCGACGAATGGGTGGAGAAAGACCTCGTGAACTTAGTGCATCACTTCCGCAACAATCCGAGCGTCGTCATGTGGTGCATCGGCAACGAAGTGCCCAACCAGTGGCCCGAAGGCGAGTGTAAGACCGCCAAGCGGTTGCAGGACATTTGCCACCGCGAAGACCCGACACGCCCCGTGACACAAGGAATGGATAATCCGGATGCCGTTGTCAACAACAACTTCGCTGCCGTGATGGATGTCCCCGGCTTCAACTACCGTCCTTTCAAATATAAGATTAACTACAAGAAGCTGCCGCAGCGGATTATTTTGGGGAGCGAAACGGCCTCGACGGTCAGTTCCCGCGGCGTGTATAAATTCCCGGTTGAGCGGAAAGCGATGGCCAAGTATGACGACCATCAGAGTTCCGGCTACGACGTGGAGCATTGCGGTTGGTCCAATCTGCCGGAAGACGACTTTATCCAGCATGAAGACTTGCCCTATTGCATCGGTGAGTTTGTGTGGACAGGCTTCGACTACTTGGGCGAGCCGACTCCTTACTATACGGATTGGCCAAGCCATAGCTCCCTGTTCGGCATCATCGACCTCGCCGGTATTCCCAAAGACCGCTTCTATCTCTACCGCAGCCATTGGAACAAGGCGGAACGCACGTTGCATATCCTGCCCCACTGGACCTGGCCGGGACGTGAGGGGGAAGTGACGCCGGTCTTTGTCTACACCAATTATCCTTCCGCCGAGCTGTTCATCAACGGCAAGAGCCAGGGCAGACGCACGAAAGACCTGAGTGTCGAGTTGGACAGTAGCTACACGGAGGCCGCCCAGAAGAGCTTCGAACGGCAGAAACGCTACCGGCTGATGTGGATGGACACGAAATATGAACCGGGCACGTTGAAAGTGGTCGCATACGACAAGGACGGCAACGCCGTCGCCGAAGAGGAGGTGCATACCGCCGGCAAGCCTTATCGTATCGAACTGGCGGCAGACCGTGACCGGCTGAAAGCCGATGGCAAGGACCTCTCCTTTATCAATGTCCGGGTGGTCGACAAGGAGGGCAACCTCTGTCCCGACGCGGCCCACAAGGTGAAGTTCGACGTCCGCGGCTCCGGCTCCTACCGCGCGGCTGCCAACGGAGACCCAGCGTCGCTCGAATCTTTCCAGGCTCCGCAGATGTCCCTTTTCAAAGGGCAGCTGACCGCCATCGTACAGACGGAAGAAACGCCGGGCGTCATCGTCTTCGAGGCTTCGGCGCCGGGAGTGAAAAGCGCGAAGATCGAGTTGATCAGCGAATAGGGATATGATTGCCATACTTTCTGATTCCCGTATAGACGGACGGGCATCGGATTCGTAATGGATGGGCATCGGATTGGAAACGGATGCCCATCCGTCCCGAATCCGGTGCCTGTCCGTTTTTTGTTTTCCCAAAACCGAACACACTGTCCGATATTGAACACTTGCGAAAAAGAAGACGCTCTTAAAATCAGTGACTTATACTTTTGGCACGAAGTTTGCCATGAAAATGCCGGAAAGATGAATTCAAACACGATTAAATATGGACAGAGCGATTTCAAAAGAAGTACAGCGAAAAGAACAGCGCAAACAGTTTGTCAAGATAGGGGCGGTTGCCGGCGGTCTTGTCGCCTTGGTCGTGGTGGTGATCTCCATGCTTCAAACCAGCCTGAAGCGGAAGGACCTGAACCTGTCGGTGGTCGACCGGGGCGTAATCGAAGTGTCGGTCAGCGCGTCCGGCAAGGTAGTCCCGGCATTTGAGGAGATCATCAACTCGCCGATCAATTCCCGTATCGTGGAGGTGTATAAGCGGGGCGGCGACTCGGTCGATGCCGGTACGCCGATCCTGAGGCTGGATTTGCAGAGCGCCGAGACGGAATACAACAAACAGTTGGACGAGGAGCAGATGAAGAGCCTGCAACTGCAACAGCAGCGCGTGA
This sequence comes from Parabacteroides sp., assembly GCA_017937385.1. Taxonomy (GTDB): domain Bacteria; phylum Bacteroidota; class Bacteroidia; order Bacteroidales; family Tannerellaceae; genus Parabacteroides. Next base: position 60,677 of record JAGBDR010000089.1, on the reverse strand, counting down.
TGAACCACAACAAGCTGTCGGAAATGGAGATGAACCTCAAGGTCTCCCGCATGGAGCTGGACCGCAAGGCGGTCGAACTCCGCAACGAACGTTATTTGGACAGCCTCGGTGCCGGCACGACCGACAAGGTGCGCCAGGTGGAACTCGACTACAACGTGAGCCTTCTCAAACTGAAGGAGGACGAACAGAAATACGCCAACGAACAGGCCCTTGCCGAAGCGGATCTGAAAGTAAAGGAGTTGGAATTGAATATCTTCCGCAAAAGCCTTGCCGAAACCCGGCGCACGCTGGAGGACGCCCGGATCCGTTCGCCCCGCAAAGCGATCCTGACCTACGTGAACAACGAGATCGGGGCGCAGATCGGCCAGGGGGCGAAGGTGGCGATCGTATCCGACCTGTCGCACTTCAAGATCGAGGGCGAGATTGCCGACACCTACGGCGACCGCATCGCCGCCGGCAGCAAGGCGGTGGTCAAGATCGGCAGCGACAAACTGGAAGGGACGGTCAGCGATGTGACCCCTTTGTCGAAGAACGGCGTGATCTCGTTCACCGTCCAGTTGGAGGAAGACAACCACAAGCGACTCCGTTCCGGCCTGAAGACCGATGTCTATGTGATGAATGCCGTGAAAGACGACGTGCTCCGCATTGCCAACTCTTCCTATTATGTCGGAAAGGGCGAGTACGAACTCTTTGTCGTCAATGGAGGCCAATTGCTGAAACGCAAGGTGCAGTTGGGCGACAGCAACTACGAGTATGTCGAGGTGGTCAGCGGCCTGCAGGAGGGCGACGAGGTAGTCATCTCGGACATGAATGCCTACAAGGAAAAGAACAAATTGAAATTATGGGATAATTGAATGTGTAGAGACGCAGGGCCCTGCGCCTCTACGTAAAATCATAAATCATAAATCAAAAATCATAAATCCTATATTATGCTCAAACATTATCTCAAACAATCCCTCCAGATGTTGAAGGAGAATCGTCTCGTCAGCGTCATCTCCATTTCCGGAACAGCCATCTCCATTGCCATGATCATGGTTATCGTCCTGGTGTTCCAGATACAGTGTGCCAGTTACTATCCGGAGAACCACCGCGACCGGATGATGTATGTGGACAGCGGGACGGAGGTACAGACCAGCAGCGGTTGGAACCGGGGGAATATGTCGCCCGAAGCCGTGAAGGAATGTTTCTACTCTTTGCAGTTGCCGGAGGCGGTTTCCGGCTATGCCGTGCAGTTGAAGCCCCTGTCCATACCGGGGAAACGGATGTACAAGGGTTACCAGATCAAATATACGGACCCCGGCTTCTGGAAGATCTTTTCTTTCCGCTTCCTCGCCGGCAAACCGTTTACGCAGGCGGACTTCGACTCGGCGATCCCGCTGGCGGTCGTGTCGGAGAGCGTCGCCCGGAAACTTTACGGGACGACCGATGTAGTCGGGAAGACCGTCATCCTCGACTTGGCAAACTATACGATCTGCGGGGTCGTGAAAGAGGTCAGCCGTGCCGCCGATACCGCTTTCGGGGATGTGTGGGTTCCTTATACGACAGATTGGTTCCTGATGAACAATACCGGCCACGAGAATATGGCCGGCTGGTTCTCCACCTGCCTCTTGGCAAAGGACAGCCGCGACTTCGACGCGATCCGGCAGGAGTTGCTGAAGCAGGTGGAACGGTATAACGGGATGAAGCGGGACGCGAAGATCAACTTTTTCGAGAATCCCATCACCCGCTTCGACATCGCTATCGGCTCGATCGGGCAGCGCAAGGTCGCTTTGAAAGATTACCTTTTGGAGACCGGCGGCCTCCTGTTGTTCCTGTTGCTGGTCCCGGCGTTGAACCTGTTGGGCGTCACGCAGTCGGCGGTACAGAAGCGGCGGGCGGAGATGGGGGTCCGCAAGGCGTTTGGCGCCACCAGCGGCGTGCTGGTCCGGCAGGTGCTGTATGAGAATAGCGTGATCACCTTGATCGGCGGCCTGGCGGGACTGGTGCTCTCCCTACTGTTTCTGCCTATCTGCAAGGATTTCCTGTTGCAGAGCCGCGACACGTCGTTGAGTGGGGACATGATTTTCCAGCCCGCCGTATTCCTCTTGGCGTTGCTGTTCAGCCTGTTGCTGAACCTGCTTTCGGCAGGCCTGCCGGCAATGCGCATTGCCCGCCAGAAGATTGTTACCTCCTTGAAAGACGGAGAAGAGTTTAACCGATAAAAAAGTAAGACAATGATTAAGCATATATGGACGATTATTTGGAACCAACGGCGGAACAACGGTTGGATATTCATGGAGTTGGCGTTGGTTTTCGGCGTGTTGTGCGTCATGATGGATTCGTTCCTGGTTGAGTTTTGCACCTATAACAAGCCGTTGGGGTTCGACATCACGAATGTATATAAGGTAAATATCGGTAAGATAAGTTCCGATATACCGGGCTATGTCCCGGATTCCTCGCTGGCGACGACCGAGGGGGAAGACCTCCTTCGTTTGGTTGACAACATCCGGCAGGCGAAAGAGGTGGAGGAGGTGTGTTTGGCTTATAGCGCGTGCCCTTATACCTGGTCGAACCGCTGGGCCCAGTTGGTCCGGGCGGATGCCGATACAAGCGTGAAGCCTAATTATTACCAGATGTTTACGGTGTCACCCCATTACTTTGATGTCTTTCGGATTAGCGACCAGGAGGGCCGTCCGGCGCGTCCGGTTGTGGAGCAAAACAGTGGCGACATTGTTCTTTCGGAAGATATGGTGACGAGTCTCTTTGCCGGGCAATCGGGCGTGGGCAAACAGGTGAAATGGAGCAACAAGAGTACGAATTCCATGACGGTCGCCGCCGTTACCTCTCCCATCCGGCAGAATGAATTTGAGAAAAGCGCCCCTTGCTTTTACCAATTGATGAGAACGGATGAGGATATAGTTGAGTTTGTAAATGAGATGAAAGCCCAGAACATGGACTGTCTGGTCCGCATGAATGACGGCTTCCGCAAGGAGGAGATGGACGGCTTCCTGGAAGCGATGGGCGAACGGCTGACGGTGAACAACCTGTACGTTTCCTGTGTCATCCCCTTGGAAGAGCAACGGCCGGTTATCCTGAAAAGCCGCACGGACAACCTGAAGAAGAAGATGGTGCTGGTCGGCTTCATGCTGGTGAATGTCTTTTTCGGCATCGTCGGCACGTTCTGGCTCCGCACGCAGTCCCGCCGGGGCGAAATGGGGTTGCGTTCGGCCATCGGCGCTTCGCATGGCATGTTGAAACGCCACCTCAACCAAGAAGGGCTGTTGTTGTTGGCCTTTGCAATCCCGCTGATTTTAGTGTTCATGCTGAACATGATTTATTTCGACTTGCCCGATACCGGACGTCTGCCTTACACCTGGTGGCGGTTGTTAGTCGTAGTCGGCGGCGCGTTCCTCTTGCTGGCCGGCATGATCCGGGTCGGCATCTGGCTACCGGCACGCAAGATCACAAGGATGAATCCGGCGGAAGCGTTGCATTATGAGTGAGAAGATTTATGATTTTAGATTTATGATTTATGATTTATGGGAAACGATAGCGTTTTTCATCGTAGGTCATAAACCTGAAATCATAAATTATGTGGCATAAATCATAAATCATAAATCATTCCCTATGTTCAAACAATACATTAAACAAGCGTTCCTGATGTTGAAGGAGAATCGGTTGACCAGTACGGTCTCGATTTTGGGGACGGCGCTTTCGATTGCGATGATACTGGTAGTCGTATTGCAGTTCCAGATCCGGCTGGTCGGTTTCCGTCCGGAGTCGAACCGTGACCGGATGCTTTATATCATGGGGATCCGGGCGGATTCGCGGGATGGCAAAAGCCTGAATTCGACCGCCATGTCCGACGGTGTAGTAAAAGAATGCCTTTATCCGCTTCAGACGCCCGAAGCGGTGACGGCGATGGCGAACAGCCAGGCGATTGTCTACTTGCCGGACCGCCAGTTGTTCGAGGAGTATCAGATCAAATATACCGACTCCGGCTTCTGGAAGATTTTCGACTTCCGTTTTCTTTCCGGCAAACCGTTTACAGAGGCGGATTTCGAGTCCGGCCTGCCACGTGTGGTCATGGCGAACAGGTTGGCACGCAAATTGTTCGGATCGGAACCTCCGGTCGGCAAAGTGGTGCTGATCGGCTCCGTGCCGCATACGGTTACGGGAGTGGTGGAAGACCCGTCGCGGGTTGCCGACTGTACCTATGCCGACCTCTGGGCGCCTTATACCAGTTATGCGGGTTACACGAACAGTCGGTCGTGCGGAGGCGTCAGCGGTAGTTTCCAGGGAGTGATCCTGGCTCGTTCAAAGAAGGATTTCGAGGCGATCCGTGCGGAAGTCGGACAGGCGGTCAGCCGTTATAATGCGGCCGGCCGGGAGTTCGTGTTGGGGATAAACTCCGTCTTTTCCCGTTTGGATCTTGCCTTGGGATCGACCGATATGGACGGGGGTATCCGGGTCGGTTGGATGGAATACTGGATCAACAAGGCGCCTCTGTTGCTTTTCCTGCTGTTGGTCCCGACACTGAACCTGACGGGAGTCGTGCAGTCGTCCGTCCAGAAGCGGCGTTCCGAAATGGGACTTCGCAAGGCGTTCGAGGCGACGAAAGGGCGGCTGTTGGCACAGGTCTTGTTTGAGAACCTGATAACGACCCTGATAGGCGGGGGCATCGGGATCGTCCTATCCGTCGTGCTGCTCCAGGTAGGCAAGTCGTTTTTGCTGACAAAAGATACGCTGGTTACCTTTGAAATGCTTTTCAAGCCCGGCTTGTTTGTCGCCGCTCTTCTCTTCACCCTGCTGCTGAACTTGTTGAGCGCCGGACTTCCTGCTTTTCGTATTGCCCGTGAACAGATTGTAGAAGCGTTGAACAGTAAATGAATACAAAACCATGATCAAGCATCTTTTAAAGATAATATGGAACCAGCGCCATAACAACGGCTGGATATTTGCGGAACTGTTGGTGGTGGCTGCCGTGCTTTGGATGATGATAGACGCCTTTTATGTGGACTTCCGTACCTATCATGCCCCTTTGGGCTTCGATATCGAGAACGTGTGGCGGTTCAAACTGAGCAAACTGGATGCGAAAGCACCGGATTACGTCCCCGACAGCCTCTACCGTTCGTCCGACCCGGAAGATCTGACGCGGCTGATGGACCAAATCCGTCTGAATCCGGAGGTTGAGGATGTCTGTGTCACTTTCTATTCCTGTCCCTATTCGAACGGCAACTCCTGGCGGGAAGTCAAACCGGTGGACGGCGATACCGTTTATGCCAAAAACATGAAAACGTTTCAGATGCGCAACGTCACGCCCGAATATTTCCGCCTCTTCCGTATCCGGACAACCGACGGGGAACCGGTCTACGATAAGGTCGCCGGGCGGCACAACGTGGTTGTGGTCACGCCTAAAATGGCGGAAGGGTGCTATCCTGGCGTCCCGAACGTTACCGGCCGCCGTATGTACCACAGCGGGCGTGAACAGACGTCCGAGATCGCTGCGGTTTCCGTTCCTATCCGCACGAACGAATACGCACGTCCGGAAGCCGCTTTTTTCCAGTGTTTGGAGGGGGAACTCTACAATTCGGTCGTCAATAGTTTCGGTGCCAGTAGCGCCGAGTTCTGCGTCCGCATGAAACGTCCTTATACGCAGAACGAGATGAATCGTTTCCTGGACGGTATGGGGGAGCGGTTGAGGGTCAATAACCTCTATGTCTACGGCATTACCCCGATTTCCTCTTTCCGCGAACGGCAATTGGGCTGGAAAGAGCGGGAGGCGAATAACCAGATGTCGCTGATGGCATTCATGTTGGTAAACGTCTTCTTCGGGATTATCGGTACCTTCTGGTTCCGTATGCAGAACCGCAAAGGCGAGATCGGTCTTCGGATGGCGTTGGGTGCCCACCGGATTACGCTGAAACGCTATATGTATGCCGAGGGATTGTGCTTGCTGGGGCTGACGTTGCCATTTGTCCTCTTTTTCGCATTCAATATGGTGTATTTGGATAAGCTCGACACCTATCGGCAACCGTTCACCTGCGTACGCTTCCTCGTGACTTTCACTACGGCTTACCTGATGATGGCCGCCATGATCTGTATCGGCATCTGGTTCCCCGTCCGTAAGGCGGTGCGGCTGGCGCCGGCGGAGGCGTTGCATTATGAGTGAAAGGATTTATGATTTTAGATTTATGATTTATGGTTTATGGTGACAAGGTGTATTTAGGTCATAAATCATAAATCATAAATCATAAATCTTCATTATCTTTTTTGCTGTGAACCAAAAGGAAAGGATATAGATATGACAGCTATTGAAATGAAAATGTCGTTGTTGCAGGAGGTGATGGATCTCAATGATGATGAACAACTGATCAAAAAGGCCCTCTCTTCCATCCGGCGCTTGAAAGAAAAGGCATGGGCGAAGGAGGTCGATATGGATGCCTATGTGGAACCGACTAAGGAACAGATTTTGGCGGACATTAGGGAGGGGCTGAAAGACTTGAAAGATCTGCGTGAGGGAAAGGATGTCGGGCATAAGTTTATGGATGCCCGAGAGTGGTTGAAAACTTTAGATTGAGCATTATGACTAAAGTTATTATTCATCATGAAACATTCGACCGAGAGTTCAAACGATTAAGCAAACGCTACCGTTCCCTGCAAAACGATGTGGAGGAGCTGATTGACGAGCTGGAAGAGAGTCCGCTCCTCGGTGTCAGCTTGGGTAACGGTGTGCGCAAAGTACGCCTGGCTATCACATCCAAGCACAAAGGCAAGAGCCACGGGGCACGGGTAATCACCTATACCGAAGCGATTATTTGTGCCGATGAAGAAGGCATCGTGACGCTTCTTACCATCTATGACAAGGCCGATCGCGACACCATCTCTCCCGCCGAGATTGCTACCCTTCTTGCCTCCTTCAATGATTCCTAACGGTTGTTGTTGTTGTAGAGACGCAGGGCCCTGCGTCTCTACCGTTGTCAAATCGTACGCCGTTGTCCCCAATCGTACGCTATTGCCGTAAATTGTACGCTTCCGAATGTCCGATAATGAATCCACTGTTCATTATCGGACATTCGGTTTTTCTGTATGTGATGATATATCAATGAATTACGTTTTTGGCACGCAATTTGCTTAAGGGATGGCAAACAAAATGCAATAAACAATAACGAACATGATTACACTGACAAATCTTGAAAAAGTCTATCGCACGAAAGAGATTGAGACGGTAGCCCTGGAGAATGTGAACCTGACGGTCGATAAAGGGGAGTTTCTGAGTATTATGGGGCCTTCGGGCTGTGGCAAGTCCACCTTGCTGAATATCATCGGGCTGTTGGACGCCCCGACATCCGGGACGGTTGAGATTGCCGGGACGAATACGGCTGATATGAACGACAAACAGTTGGCCGCTTTCCGTAACCGGACGCTCGGCTTCGTCTTCCAGTCCTTCCATCTGATTAATTCGCTGAACGTGCTCGACAACGTTGAGCTTCCGTTGCTTTATCGCAAGGTGAGCGCCAAGGAACGCCGTGCCGCTGCCGAAGCTGTACTTGAAAAGGTCGGCCTCTCGCACCGCATGCGCCACTTTCCGACGCAGCTTTCCGGCGGACAGTGCCAGCGCGTTGCCATCGCCCGTGCCATCGTCGGTAACCCTGAAATCATCCTTGCCGACGAGCCGACCGGTAACTTGGATTCCAAGATGGGTGCCGAAGTCATGGAATTGCTCCACAAGCTGAACCAGGAGGACGGCCGCACCATCGTTATGGTCACGCACAACGAGGAACAGGCCCGGCAGACAAGCCGCACGGTCCGCTTCTTCGACGGGCGGCAGGTGATGTGACGATAAGCACGGTTCTATCATTGAGTATGCCTTTGCTTACGATGCCCATTGTTAGGTTCTTAGAATGGGCATCATAAACCTCTTAGAATAGGCATTATAAACTTCTTAGAACGGGCATCGTAAATTTGTTAGAATAGGGCACTGTGTCGAAAAGCGCTGTAGGCGCTTCGCATAATAAGGAGGCGTTGCACTATGAATAATTGACAATTGAGAATTGATAATTGAAAAAGATGTATATATATAATGTATAGGCAATATTTAAAACAAGCCTGGGCTTCTCTTAGGGAGAATCCTTTGATGAGTGTGCTGATGGTTATGGGGACGACGTTGTCTGCTGCGATGTTGCTGGTTTTGGTCCAGTTTTATATTGTGCGGACTTCGGCCTATGCTCCGGTGTCGGCGCGTGGGCAGATGCTTTATGTGACTGGGGTACAGGCGGATAAGATGAAGATAGAGGCAGACGGCCGGCGTGTCCAGACGGGCGCTCGGTGGATGGACGGCCTGGGCGTCCCGTTCACGCGACAGGTATTCGAGGAGTTGAAGACAGTCGATGGGGTGGCGGTCATGTCGGGCAGTGTACAGCAGTCGCGCCTGACCTCTCCCGGGCGGAAAGCGAGTGGCGAGTATCAGTTGCGGCAGACGAACGACGGGTTTTGGCGTGTGTTCGACTTTACGTTCGTGGCAGGCAAGCCCTATGACGAGGCTACTTACCGGAGTGCCCTCCGGGAGGCGGTGCTGACAGAAGAGGTCGCCCGCGAGTTGTTCGGCACGGTCGATGTGATAGGAGAGACGTTGCAGATTGAGTATGTCGAGTATCGCGTGTGTGGTGTCGTAAAGTCGGTCAGCGAGGCGGTCTCGGAGACGTATGGGCAGGTGTTCGTGCCCTATTCGTGCGACGAGGTGATGATGGCGACGGTGAATGCGGACGGTATCTGCGGTAACCTGAACGTCTGCCTGCTGGCCGCTTCGCCTGCTGATTTCCCGGCAATCCGCGAAGAGGTGGCGCAGAACGTGAAACGCTACAATGCCAATGCGCCGGAGTGGGAGGCCGGTCTGTTCGCACAGCCGCATACGGCGACGCAGCGGATGTTCAAACGTTGGCATGATGAGGAGATGGGGGCGTTGTTTACCGGCATGATCAGCTTGGCGTTGCTCTTCTTCTTCCTGCCGGTATTCAATATGTTAGGGCTGGCGTTCAGCCAGATCCGGAGGCGGCAGCCGGAGATCGGGTTGCGGAAGGCGTTCGGGGCGACCTCCTCGCGTGTAGTGGGGCAGATGCTTTGCGAAAGCCTGCTTGTGACGGCGATCGGATGCGTGCTGGGGCAATGCTTTTCCGTCTTGTTCTTCTTTTTGGCGAAAGACGGTTTGCTGGAGCGGACGGATGTGCTGTTGACAGCGGATATGTTGTTTACGCCCTGGCTGTTGCCGGTGGCATTCCTGATATGTCTTTTTATAAATTTCCTTTCGATCGGCATACCGGCGTGGCGTGTGGCGCGGCGGCAGATTGTGGAGGCGTTAAATGCGTGATGAATATGTTTCGAGTGATTGTAAAACAATTGTGGAACGAGAAGCGGCAGACCGTCTGGCTGTTGTTGGAATTGACGGTTGTCTTCTTGTTTTTGTTGATGGAAGTCGATTTCTCCTGGATCAAGTTGAAGAACTACCGGGAGCCGCGTGGCTTCGACGTGACGAACACCTACCAGTTGAAGTTGAAACGGCTGACACCGGGCGCCGTCGGGTACCGGCCTGCCGACGAGTTGGAGCAGACCGAGGGGGAGATGCTGGAACAACTGATTGGGCAGCTACGGATGTATCCGGATGTGGAACTGGTCAGCTTTTCGAATATGGCCTCTCCGGTTGCGACCGGCGGATGGTGGACCATGCTGTACCGAGGCGACAGCTTGGGACAGGTCAATTTGCAGGGGCGTACAGTTGATGTGGATTATCTGAAGATTTTCCGTCTGCGTGACTCGGAAGGAAAACTGTTGGAGATACGGAATTCGGACCGTACGCAACTACTTGTCTCTAAATTGGCTTTTGACAAATTAGCATACGAATCCGTTGCGGATGTCCTGAACGACACGCTCTATATGGAAGCAGGTGAGAACATACGTAAGCCGTACTTGGTTTCCGCTGTTTTTGCGGATTTGAAAAGCCAACCGTTCCGGCCTTACCAATCCTCTTTCTTCGAATTGCCGACCCGCCAGCAATGGAATGAGAAGTTACAACGTATGCAAGCTCAACAGGCGGAATTGTGGGTCCGGGTCCGGGAAGGGCGCGACGTGCATTTTCGGGAGCATTTCGAGCGTGAGATGGGAGAACGGCTCTGGGCGGGACAAATCTATGTCTCTTCGGTCGTCAGCATGGAAGACGAGGTCCGGAAGTGCATTGAGACGGAGATGCGGCAGAATGTGGAACCGATGATGTATGTCTTGCTGTTTGTCCTGCTGACGGCTTTCCTCGGTGTGTTCGGCACCTTTTGGCTGCGGACGCGGTTGCGGCGTTCTGAAATCGGCATCCGTATGGTGATGGGGGCGTCGCGGACGGCAATCTGGAAGTTGTTCTTTTGGGAGGGCCTTTGCCTGACATCGGTCGCGGTAGTCCCGGCGTTATTGGTGTATGTGAACCTGTTGCAGGCGGGTGTCCTGAATGTGTATGATTTGCCTTATACGGGAGGGCGTGTCTTGCTGGTCTTTGCCGTCTCATGGTTGGTCCTGCAGGCGATGATCTTTGCCGGCATTTGGTTTCCGGCACAGCAGGCGTCGCGGTTGCGGCCGACGGAGGCGATACACTATGAATAATTGTCAATTGTCCATTGTCAATTCTCAAATCGTTATGGAAGCATGGATGCCGAAGTGTTTGTCACTTGCGACAGGGCTGATAGACAGGTTATGCTTCTTGGCGAACGGACGGGTAAAGATGTAAGCACTTCCGGCTCCGAGGGCGGCTCCTGCCACTACGTCCCACCAATCGTGTTTTCGGGCGTATGTGCGGCTCCATCCTACGTATGAGGCAACCGCGTAGGCCGGAATTCCCCATTTCCAGCCATAACGCCGTTGGATAAACGCGGCTCCCGTGAATGATACGGAGGTGTGCATCGAAGGGAACGAATGGTTGTCGCTCCCGTCCGGACGCTCTTTCTTGATCAGGTATTTCAGCGCGTAGGTCATACCGATGGTCGAAACTCCAGCCAAAGCACCTTGCTTCAATCCTTGCCAGTCTTGTAATACCAACACGGTGGTCAGGCTTGCCACCGGCGTTACAAGAGCCAATACGTCGCCCGACGTACGGACAGCCTTGCGGTTTCCGCTGATCTCGGCCTTCTGCGCATTTCCGGATAAACAGGCGGATAATACGAGAAGCAAGGTGAGGATTCGTTTCATTTATCGATATGCCTTGTTGGAATTATTTGCTTTTTTCAAGGATCAGCCGGCTGATGCGTGCCTGTACTTGCATGAGTGTTACAACGTCAACGTTATCGAAGTCAATATCGGCAAGCTTGATTTTGTCTTTCTGGACGGGAATACGGGGGGTATGTCCCATCTCTTTTACTAATTCATCGATCATTTCTTTAATCTTTTCAGCTCTTTTCTGGTAATTTACTGTACGTGCCATAATTAATTGTTTTAATGTTTAATTAATAATGGTGCAAATATAAACAAATAGAATTGTAAAACAATGAAATAAAGGATTATTCTTTCGGATTGTCATTCAAAATCCCAGTCTGGGAAGAAAAATAATTGCTCCGACTATTGCTGCGGCTATTGCCATGATTAAGACGGCGCCGGCAGCGAGGTCTTTTGTCTTTTTAATGGCTTCGTTATATTCGGGTGAAACCAGATCGGCCAATGATTCGATGGAAGAATTGACGGCTTCGGCCGAAAATACGGCTCCGATTACGATCACGATCGCCACCCATTCAGTCTGGGATAAACCGAAGAAAAGGCCGGCTATAATGACACTAATAGCAGCAAAACAATGTATCCATGCGTTGTGCTCTTTTTGTATTAATAAACGAATACCATGAAAGGCATATCGGAAACTGGCCAGTCGTTTGCGAAAAGTAAAGCCGCTGTTTTTCATCTTGTTTTTATTGTTTGAATGAGGATGGGACAAAGATAACGATTCTATTTCAAAAACGGACACACTGTTCATTTTCGGACACTGTTGTTTTGTGCATGTTGCAGAAAATCAGATGTATATCTTTTTGGCATGGCTTTTGCCGACGGAACGGTAAAACATTTATTACGATGAAAAAGATCTATATAGCTATCATTTCTTTCTTGTGGACGGGTATCGGATTGCAAGCGCAGGAACAAGATACCGTCAGGCTGACTCTCAAAGAAGCGATCCATTTGGCGCAAATTCAATCGGTAGATGCTGCGGTTGCTTTGAATGAATTGAAGACTGCCTATTGGGAATACCGTACGCATATCGCCGACCAGTTGCCGGAGATCAATTTCAAAGGGACGCTTCCGGCCTACGGCAAACAGTATACCAAATACCAGCAGTCCGACGGTTCGTATACATTTGTCCAGAATAATTCGCTCGGTCTGAGCGGTGAGATTTCGATCGATCAGAATATCGCCCTGACAGGCGGCAAGATCTCGTTGAACTCCTCCCTCGATTTCAACCGGCAGTTAGGGAAAGGGGCTTTCAACGAATATATGAGCGTGCCTGTCGGGTTGACGCTTACGCAGCCGATCTTCGGGGTGAATAACCTGAAATGGAAAAGGCGTATCGAGCCTGTCCGCTACCAGGAGGCGAAAGCCGCTTATATCGAGAGCGTGGAAGGAGTGACGATCAACACGATCGGCTATTTCTTCAACCTGTTGCTGGCGAATGAGAACTTGCAGATCGCCCGGCAGAATCTTGAAAATGCCGATAAGTTGTATGAAATAGCCATCGCCAAACGCAAGATCGGCCATATCTCCGAAAGCGAACTGATGCAGTTGAAGTTGTCTGCTTTGCAGATGAAAGGGAAGCTGACCGAGGCGCAGTCCAACTTGAATGCCAATATGTTCCGGCTCCGTGCCTTTTTAGGTCTGAGCGAACAGGAGGTGATCGAGCCGATTCTGCCGGAGTCTGTTTCTTCTTTGCGGATGATTTATGAGGTCGTGTTGCAGAAAGCGCAGGAAAACAATTCGTTTGCCAAGAACATCCGCCGCCGGCAGTTGGAAGCCGACTATGCCGTTGCGACCGCCAAAGGGAACCGCCGTAGTATCAATCTGTACGCTACGATCGGCTATACCGGAAAAGATCATACGTTTGATGCTGCCTATCACCGGTTGAAAGGGAACCAGGTGGTCGAAGTGGGTATGTCGATCCCGATCCTCGACTGGGGTAAGCGTCGGGGAAAGGTGAAAGTCGCCGAGTCGAACCGCGACGTGGTTCTGTCGAAGATCCGTCAGGAAGAGATCAGTTTCAACCAGGATATTTTCTTGTTGGTGGAAAACTTCAACAACCAGGCCGCCCAGCTGGAAATCGCGCAGGAGGCCGATGCGATTGCCGAGAAGCGTTATAAGACTTCTATTGAAACGTTCATGATCGGCAAGATCAATATCCTGGATCTGAACGACGCGCAGCAATCGAAAGATGAGGCCAAGCAGAAGCATATCCAGGAGTTGTACGATTATTGGAATTATTATTACAATATCCGCAGCGTCACCCTCTATGATTTTATCAACGACCAGACGCTTGATGCGGAATTTGAGAAAATAGTAAGACAATAATCCTTATAAATTCCATACATTTTCCCTATCAGGTATGTTTTGCTCCTATCACCGTTATTTTAAAGGAAGAAACCGGCTGTATAGTTTGTTTCACAGTTGTGTTTTTTCTGTATCACAACTGTCTTCCTTCTATATCACAACTGTGTTCCGTTTGTTTCACAGCTGTGATACAGAAAATGGATGGCTACAAAAACAGAAGACCATCCGGGTGAAGCAAACAATTTACCGGAAGAACAGAAGAAAGTCCGGTTACCTTGGAGGTTTATTTGACTCGTATAGAAATGATGGTTTTTATGTATATTTGCAAACGGATAAATCGTAAATTATAAATCCTAAATCCATGATCCTGATAATAGACGATGATGCAGCCGTCCGCTCTTCGCTGACTTTCTTGTTGAAACGGGCCGGTTTTGATCCGGAAGCAGTTCCGGGACCGGAAGAGGCGTTGGCTGTCGTACGCCAGACAGCTCCGCAACTGATCCTGATGGATATGAACTTCACGTTGACTACCACCGGTGAAGAGGGCATACAACTGTTAAGACAGGTGAAGATTTTCCAGCCGGATGTCCCGGTGATTCTGATGACGGCATGGGGCTCTATTTCGCTTGCCGTACAGGGAATGCAGGCGGGTGCTTTCGATTTTGTAACTAAACCCTGGAATAATCTCGTATTGCTGAAATCCATCCGTACGGCGATCGAATTGAGCGAACAGAAGAAGGCGCAGGAGATGCCTTTGAACCGCCTGGATGCCGATAATAAGTTCCATTTTGACAAAATCATAGGCCAGAGTGCCCCGCTGATGGATGTGTTGGGGACGGTTTCCCGTATCGCTTCGACCAATGCTTCCGTCTTGATAACCGGTGAGAGTGGGACCGGGAAAGAGCTGATTGCCGAAGCGATCCATGCGAATAGTTCACGTGCGAAAGGGCCATTTGTGAAAGTCAATCTCGGAGGACTCTCTCAAAGCCTGTTCGAAAGTGAGATGTTCGGGCATAAGAAAGGTGCGTTTACCGATGCTTATATCGACCGTACCGGACGTTTTGAGATGGCGGACAAAGGGACGATTTTCCTTGATGAGATCGGAGACCTCGAACTGTCTTGCCAAGTGAAACTGTTGCGTGTCTTGCAAGACCAGACGTTCGAGGTGCTGGGCGACAGCCGTCCCCGTAAAGTCGATATCCGTGTGGTCAGCGCGACGAATTGCAACCTGCGCGAGATGGTGACTCAACGTACGTTCCGGGAAGATCTGTTTTACCGTATCAATCTGATAACCGTCCACCTCCCTGCGCTCCGCGAACGCAAAGATGATATCCCCTTGCTGGCACGCTATTTTGCAGACAAACAGTCGGAAATGAATGGTTTGCCGTCTGTCCGTTTCTCATCAGAAGCGCTGGCTTTCCTACAAAAACTGCCTTATCCGGGGAATATCCGTGAATTGAAGAACCTGGTGGAACGGACGATGTTGGTATCGGGGAAGACGGTTTTGGAAGCCTCCGACTTTGAGAACCAATGCCTCCATACGGATGTGTCGGCCAAGGGTGGGTCCGCTCTTTCGCTTGAGGGCCTGACACTGGATGAATTGGAAAAGCAAACGATTCTCCAGGCACTGAAGACGCATGCCGGTAATCTTTCACACGTTGCCACGGCACTCGGCATCAGTCGGGCAGCTTTGTATCGCCGACTTGAGAAGTATAATATCCCTGTAGACAAATAAATTGTAGGGCAGATGAAGATAAGAGGGCTGTTTGGGATATTGACGGCATTGCTGTTGTCCGTATTGGCGATCCTTACCTATTATGCTTTTTATGAAGAATCGCCGGTCATGTTCTTTTTCGTGGAAGGGATCGTGATTTTGACGATTCTGTATTTGTTTGTGTTTTACCGCCGTATCATCAAGCCTCTTGATATCATCGGAAACGGTATGGAACTGTTGAGGGAACAGGACTTCAGTTCCCGTTTGGGATATGTAGGACAGAAAGAGGCGGACCGCATTGTCGATATTTTCAATAAGATGATGGAACAGCTGAAGAATGAACGCCTGCATCTGCGGGAACAGAACCATTTCTTGGATCTGTTGATCAATGCCTCGCCGATGGGAGTGATTATGTTGAACCTCGATCGGGAAATACTCTCTGTAAATCCGGCGGCTTATAAGATGTTGGGGATGAATGCTCTGCCCGATATTGTGGGGAAACGCCTGTCTGAACTGGATTCGCCTTTGGCTGCCGAGTTGGAACCGATTCCTTTATACGATTCGCAGACGGTCCGTTTGAACGATGCCAATATCTATAAATGTACGCACTCGTCATTTGTTGACCGTGGTTTCCATCACTCTTTTTACTTAGTGGAAATATTGACACAGGAGGTCTTTAAGGCGGAAAAGAAAGCGTATGAGAAAGTGATCCGTATGATTGCCCATGAAGTGAACAACACGACTGCGGGCATCACATCCACGCTGGATACGCTTGAGGCTACTTTCAGTGAGATGCAGGATATGGAAGATATTTGTGAAGTCCTGCGTGTTTCGATAGAACGTTGTTACAGTATGAGCCGTTTTATCACGAATTTTGCCGACGTGGTCCGTATACCGGAGCCGCAAATCAAGAAACAGCCGCTGAATGCGGTTGTCTTTTCGTGCAAGCGTTTTATGGAAACGATTTGCCTGAACCGGAATATCCGGATCGTGATGGAGCTGGACCCGGTCTCACCGGTTGTCAATCTGGATGATTCTCTTTTCGAACAGGTATTGGTCAACATCATCAAGAATGCTTCCGAATCGATCGGCCACGATGGTGAGATCTACATCCGGACCTCCAGTAATCCGGTTTGTTTGGAAATTGCCGACACCGGCAAAGGCATTGATAAGGAAACGGAAGCCAAACTGTTCAGCCCGTTCTTCTCCACCAAACGCGGCGGTCAAGGTATCGGCCTGATATTTATCCGCGAAGTGCTCCAAAAACACAATTGTTCCTTCTCCCTCAGGACGTATGCGGACGGCCTGACACGGTTCCGGATTGTGTTTGGGTGAGTTGTTTATGGGAAAAGCCATGCAACTTTATCCCTTTTGGCGGTAAAATCTTTGTCTTTCTCCATACTTTCTCTACCTTTACGCAGTTAATCGAAAAACACAATTTAAATAAAGAATAAAGATGACTGTAACAGATAGATTCTTGAAGTACGTGACGTTCGATACCGAGTCGAGCGAAACGACGGGCGTGACTCCCAGTACGCCGGGACAGCGCGTGTTTGCTGAAGCACTGGTGAAAGAGTTGGAAGAGATCGGATTGGAAGAGATCACCCTGGATGAAAAAAGCTACCTGATGGCGACCTTGCCTGCCAATACGGACAAGGAGATTCCAACGATCGGCTTTATCGCCCATCTGGACACCAGTCCCGATATGTCGGGCAAAGATGTGCAGCCTCGTATCGTGAACTATAAGGGAGGCGATATCGTGCTGTGCGCTGAAGAAAACATCGTGCTTTCACCGCTCATGTTTCCCGAACTGAACGATTATAAGGAACAGGATATCATCGTGACGAACGGCAAGACGCTGTTGGGAGCTGACGATAAAGGCGGCGTGGCAGCTATTGTCGCCGCCATGCAATACCTGAAAGACCATCCGGAAATCGAGCATGGCAAGATCCGTGTCGGGTTCACGCCCGATGAAGAGATCGGGGCAGGAGCCGACTATTTCGATGTCGAGAAGTTCGGAGCGGAATGGGCCTACACGATCGACGGCGGGCAGATCGGTGAACTGGAATACGAGAACTTCAATGCCGCCGGTGCCAAAGTCGTTTTCAAAGGGCTGAACGTGCATCCAGGATATGCCAAGGACAAGATGCTGAACGCATCGTTGCTGGCGGTGGAGTTTGCCTCCTGGTTGCCGGTCGCACAGCGTCCCGAACATACGGCCGGCTATGAAGGTTTTTTCCACTTGACCGGTATGAGCGGGACGGTTGAGGAGGCTTCTCTTTCCTATATCATACGTGACCATGTGCGTACCGCTTTCGAACAGAAGAAAGAGGTGTTGCGCGAGTTGGTGAAACGGATGAACGAGATGCATCCGGGCAGTACGACGCTCGAAATGCGCGACCAATATTACAATATGCGTGAAGTGGTCGAACCGAAGATGTTTGTTGTGGATCTGGCATCCGATGCCATGAAAGAGGCGGGTGTCACGCCTTTGGTGAAACCGATCCGTGGAGGTACGGACGGGGCACGTCTTTCCTTTATGGGATTGCCTTGCCCGAATATCTTTGCCGGCGGTTTGAATTTCCACGGGCGGTATGAGTTCCTTCCGGTCAAATCGTTGGAGAAGAGCATGGAGACAATCATCAAGATAGCTGAATTATTAGTCAAAGGTAATTATAAATCATAAATCAAAAATCATAAATCATGAAAACAACTCCATTTACCGACGTGCACATTGCACTCGGTGCCAAAATGCATGAATTTGCAGGTTTCAACATGCCGATCGAATATAGCGGTATTATCGATGAACACATGACCGTAGTGAACGGAGTGGGTGTGTTCGATGTTTCCCACATGGGTGAGTTTTGGGTAAAAGGCCCGAACGCATTGGCTTTTATCCAGAGCATCACTTCAAACGATGCTTCCGTGTTGCCACTGGGCAAGGCTCAATATACTTGCTTCCCGAATGACAAGGGCGGTATCGTGGACGACCTGTTGGTCTATCATTATGAACCGGAAAAATACCTGTTGGTTGTCAATGCCGGCAATATAGCCAAGGATTGGGACTGGTGCGTCAGCCATAACACCGTAGGAGCAGAACTGGAAAATTCTTCCGACCGTACCGGGCAGTTGGCGGTTCAGGGACCGAAAGCCTTGGAGGTTTTGCAGCGCCTGACTTCGGTCGACCTGTCTGCGATTCCTTATTATGCGTTTACGACAGGCGAGTTTGCCGGTTGCAAGAATGTTATCATTTCCAATACGGGATATACCGGAGCCGGTGGTTTCGAACTTTATTTCTATTTGGACGATGCCATGACGATCTGGAATGCCATCTTCGAAGCTGGTAAGCCCGAAGGAATCAAGCCGATCGGTCTGGGTGCACGTGACACGCTTCGTCTGGAAATGGGCTTCTGCCTGTACGGTAATGACCTCGACGACACGACTTCGCCGATCGAAGCCGGTCTGGGTTGGATCACCAAGTTTGTTGAGGGCAAGAACTTCACCAACCGTGCCGAACTGGAACGCCAGAAGAAAGAGGGCGTCACTCGTAAGTTGTGTGCTTTCGAACTGGTAGACAAAGGAATTCCCCGCCATGGTTATGAAATTGCCGATGCGGAAGACCAGATCATCGGGGTGGTTACATCCGGAACCATGTCGCCTGTCTTGAAGAAAGGAATCGGTATGGGATATCTGAAACCTGAATTTGCCAAGGTCGGAACGGAAATCTTTATCAAAGTCCGCAACCGTAACTTGAAAGCCCAGGTTGTCAAGGCGCCGTTCCGCAAATAAGAAAATCCATTGGATGGCATTCCATAGGCTTGAAGCCTGATATGCCGTTTTGTTTTTAGGGAAGGACCGATGAGGTGGGTCGAAAGGTGCTGTGGCATCTTTCGATTACACTTCTCGGTTGATTTCTCTTTTTTTATGCCACATAAATAAAAAGACATCTATGATATTTTACTTTACCGGAACAGGAAACTCTCTTTGGGTGGCAAAGGTACTGGGAGAGGCGTTGGGAGAACCGTTGGTTTCAATTGCGGATGAGTTGCGTAAGGAGGCGGAAGATTTGACTTATCCGGTTCGTCCGGATGAAAAGATCCTGTTTGTTTATCCCGTGCATTCCTGGGGACCGGCAGTACTCGTGAGCCGCTTTATTTCCCGCCTGACTTTGAATGGATATGCCGAACAACCGGTCTATTCCGTTTCTACCTGTGGAGATGAATGCGGATATACGGACCGGCTTATCCGGAAAGCGTTAGGAAAAAGAGCGATCCCGCTTACAGCTGCATACTCCGTTATAATGCCGAACAATTATATCTTGCTGCCCGGCTTCAATGTCGATAGCAAAGAGGTGGAGGAACGGAAATTGCAGGAAGCTCCGGCACGTGTGGACGGGATTGTCGAGGCGATCCGGACACATCGGCAGGAGGCTTTGTATCACACAGGTAGTATGCCCGGCTTGAAAAGCCGCTGCGTTTATCCTCTTTTTGCACATCTGGCTATCGGAAGGAATGCTTTCCGGGCGACGGACGCTTGCATTTCCTGTGGGTTGTGCGAACGGATTTGTCCGACCGGAACCATCCGTATGCAAGACGGGAAACCCGTTTGGGCGAATACGTGCGTGCAGTGTGTCGCTTGCATCCACCGTTGTCCGGTTCGTGCGATTGAATATGGAAAGGAAACGCTCAAGAAAGGGCGGTATCATCATCCGGATCATCAAAATCAAACTCGAAATCGAAACCATCGTCCATCAGACCCGGATCGGTAAACTGTTCCAGTTCGCGACGGTCTTTCTTCGTTGGACGGCCTAAACCGCGTGCCCGGTCCACGAAGCCGGAGATCCGGTTCATTTCCAATATTTCGTACTGGTCGGGAGTTGTGACGTTCTCTAAATAATTGGGGACCAGTTTGGCTCCCATACGCCGTTCGGTCAAATCGAGCACCTTGAAGGAAAAGGTGATAGGCGGTTTTCGTACCTGAATCACTTCTCCTACTTTGATCATACGGGACGGTTTGACATTCACTCCGTTTATCATCACCCTGTTTTTCTTGCAAGCATCGGCTGCAATGGTACGTGTCTTGAATATGCGGGTGGCCCACATCCATTTGTCTATACGGACTTCGTTCATTGGCATGATTTTCAATTGACAATTGTCAATTCTTATTATTAAACTGGTTCATTGTGTTCTGTACACCGGCGAGGCAGAAGCTCTTGATGATTTCTACTGCCCGTTTGATCTTTTCCGGCATCTCCTGGAGTTCTTCCGGCGGGAATTTGCCCAGTACATAGTCGATTTGTCCTCCGCGCGGGAAATCGCTGCCGATGCCGAAACGGAGGCGGCTGTAAACTTGTGTGCCCAGCAATTGCTGGATATTCTTCAACCCGTTGTGTCCGGCATCGCTGCCTTTCGGTTTCAGGCGGAGCGTCCCGAACGGGAGTGCCAGATCGTCTACTACGACTAACAGGTTTTCTACCGGAATGTTTTCTTTCTGCAACCAGTAGCGGACGGCATTGCCGCTCAGGTTCATGAATGTGTTGGGCTTCAGTACAATCAGCTCACAGTTCTTGACACGCATCCGCGCGATTGCTCCATAACGCTCTTCCGTGAAAGGGGCGCCGGCCTCTTCTGCCAAAGCGTTTACAACGCGGAATCCGATGTTGTGGCGGGTCCCTAAATATTCGGAGCCGATATTCCCGAGTCCTGTTATCAGATATTTCATTGTAATTCGTGTTGAATATATGACAAAGGGAAGAATACTCTGCTGAATATTCTCCCCTTACCTTATTATTAGAATAGAATTCTATTATGCTTTAGCCTGAGCACCACGAGCGGCACGAGTCAACTGAACAGCGCAAACAACAGCGTTCTTGGCGTTCATCAGTTCAAGACCTTCGAAATGCAATGCGCCAACCTGCATAGTCTTGCCTAATCCCAAGTTATCCACATTGATATTCAGTTTCTCAGGAATAGCTGTGTAAGGAGCTTTTACTTTCAGCTTTCTCATCTGCAAGTTCAGCTTACCACCGGCTTTAACACCTTCGGCGTGACCTTCCAGGACAACCGGAACTTCCATGACTACCGGTTTGTTTTCCGATACTTCCAGGAAGTCCATGTGCAGGATCGCATCCGTTACAGGCTGGAACTGGATGTCTTTTACGATAGCCATTGTCTTGTTGCCGTCGATTGTCAGTTCTACGACAAAGATTTCAGGGCTGTAAACCAAGTTACGGACACTGTCTTTTGTGATTGAGAAGTGAGATACTTTTTCACCGCCGTACAGTACAGCAGGAATTTCGTTGTTTTTACGCATAGCCTTCAAAGCTCTCTTCTGGTCTGCAGAAGTAGCGGCTACTTCTCTTGATTTTCCTTCTAATTGAAATGTCTTCATTTTGTTTTAATTTTTGTGTTACTCAAAATTAGATGTTTATGCTTTCTAATTTCCCATCACACGTACGGGGGTTAAAAGCGGTGCAAAGGTACGATTTATATTCATATCTGCAAAATCCCGTCGGCATGAATTTTCAAATCCATAGGCATGAAATTTGTGTTCCATGCTTATGGAATTGAAACGATATGCCGGTTCAGAATTGGAAGCCTTTTTGTCGGAGCCGGGCTTCCGTATCATCCCACAATTGTTTTTGTTGCGCATGATGCCGGATGCGTTCCGACACATTTCGTTTTTTGCAATTGGCGTAGCAACATCCGTTTTTGTCTTTCGCCTCGTCTGAAAGTGCCAGATGGATGGCGGTTGCCGCACCCTGGGCCGGTGTCTTGATGAAAGGGCGGAACAGGATGTCGGTGAGCGGGTCGAACCAAGCCTGCATCGTGATCATGTCCGTACTGACGATTCCCGGGTCCGACGCATTGACGGTGATGCCTTTGTCCCGGAGCCGTTCGGCCAGTTCCTGGGTGAACAGGAGCAGCGCCAGTTTGGTATTGCTATAGACCGGGATGCGGAAAAAGCGTCCGTTCCTGCCTTTCTCAAAGAAATTCGGTTCGAGCCGGCCGATGGCATACGTGCAGGACACCGTGTTCACGATGCGGCTTCCCGGTTGCATCAGCGGTAATAACTGGCGGGTGAGCATATAGGGCGCCACGTAGTTGACACTTACGATGGTCTCCAATCCGTCTTCGGTCCGGCGTACCGGAGTTGTCAGGATTCCGGCATTGTTCATCAGGCGGCTGACGGGACGCCCTTCCTTTAATAGCTGGCCGGTGAAATGGTTTACGGATGAGAGGGAGGCAAGGTTGACTTCCCGTACTTCGACCTGCGGGTTACCGGTCTCTTGCTGGATTCGGCGGCATATGGGAGCGGCCTTTTCCGGATTGAGGCAAGCCATAATCACCGGATAGCCCTCTTGGGCAAGAGCAGCCGTGATTACTTGTCCCATGCCTCCGTCGGCACCGGTTATGATGGCTAATCCTTTTTCCATGTTTATTTGTATTCTAATTTCTCTATTTCTTTGACAATACTTTTGGGCAAGTTCTGAATATGTTTGTGGCATGCCATTTCGATAGAATACATGCGGGCGATACAATAGTTGCTATGTCCGCAGTCACAACGGGCATGTTCGTCTGCTTTCATCTTGTTTACGAATGACGGGTCATTCAGCAGGGCGCGTGCCATACTCACAAACTCGAAACCGTCGTTCAGTACTTCGTCGATTTTTTCGCGCGAAATCAGTCCGCCTACATAGACAAGAGGCATTTTCAGCACCGCCCGGAACTTTAAGGCGTCCTCCAGGAAGTAAGCCTCTTTGAACGGTTCAGACGGAATCATGAACCGCCCGGCTATTTTGACTCCGATAGGTAACCAGCCGAAAGGCATATAATGTGTCATTGTATGAATCGGCATGGAACCTCGCATCACATACATTGGGGCACGGCTGACAAAGCCGCCGCTGAGTACCAAAGCGTGTGCCCCACATTCGTCCTGCAAGGTGCGGGCCACTTCGAGCGTCTCGTCCAGTTCCATCCCGCCTTTGAAGCCGTCGCGCATATTCATCTTGACCAGTACGGCCATATCCTGACCGGCAGCTTTCATCACTTCGGCCATGCACATCTTCATGAAGCGCATCCGGTTTTGCAGGTTGCCTCCATATTCGTCTTTCCGGTGGTTGGTGTAAGGAGAAAGGAACTGGCTGATCAGATAGCCGTGGCCGGCATGTATCTCCACTGCGTCCATACCGGCTTCGCGTGCCAGGTGGACGGCTTGTCCGAATGCTTTTGCCATAGCTGTGATTTCAGACGGTTTCATTCCCCGGACAATAGTGGGGGAATAGATATTGAAACCGCTGGATGCGGAGATCGGCGTGCATCCGCAGATGTTTTTGTGAGACATGTTACCGCAATGTCCAAGCTGTATGGAGGCGGCTGCCCCTTCTTGGTGTATCGCATCGGTCATCCGTTTGACTCCGGGGATAATTTCCGGGCGCATCCAGAGTTGGCGTTCGAAAGAAAGCCCGCTTTGCGTGACGGCCGCGTATGCCAATGTCGTCATGCCGATCCCGCCGGCGGCAACCGACTTATGGTAGTCGTACAACATATCGGAAGGTGCGTTTCCCGGGCACATGCTTTCAAATGCAGCGGCCCGTATCGTCCGGTTCCTCAGGGTCAGCGGCCCGATTTTGCCGGGAGTGAACAATACAGATTCTTTTTCCATATCCAATTGTGAGTTATTCGTTTAATATATAAAAGGAATTACCCGTTTCCGGTTTCCCAGTTCGTCGCCGAACATCGCTTTGTATTTATGATAGATGGTGTTTGCGCGAGGCACGAGGTTGGCAAATGTCCACCAGGCGAAAACCGCTCCGCTTGCGCTCCAGGTCAGGATAGCAAATCCGCACCATTCCACGATTTCCCCGAAATAGTTGGCTGATGTCACATAGTCGAACAGGCCTTTTTTCGGCAGATAATGGTTGGTGTCGCCGGGCTTTCTGAGGTGGCGGACAATATGGTCCGACTGGATATTGATGGCCATGCCGGTGAAAAACAGGAGTGTCCCGATGATGAATTGAGGGCTGTGCAACCAACTGTCCGTGTACATGTCCTGCGGTGCCAGATGGAAAATCCATTCCCCTTGCATATAGCCGTTCAGGAGGTTGAAGGTGATTCCCATCAGCATGATACCGGCCGGCATCTTGCTTTTACCTTTTATCAGCAAAGGAAAAATGAAAGAGCGTTGGAAATAGTGCAGTTCGAAGAACAGGAAGATCAGGAGCGGCACTGTCTCAAACTGCCGTTCCGATCCGTGCCATAATAGGAACATGACGATAAAGACCGGCGCTTCCATACAGATCCAGGCAATCTTGTTCGGGATCGGGAATCCCCATTTTTTGTCGAACAGCATTCCATAGCCGGCTTCGACAAAGTAAAGGGCTATGAAGACAATGGCGGCGATGGCGGCCATTATGATTTGAAACCAGGAGAAATATTCAGTTGTCATTTTCGTGTGTTGATAGTTTATACCCTTTCCCGTGAACATTTATGATTTTGATGGTCGGATCATCTTGCAATAGTTTGCGCAATTTGGTGATGTAGACATCCATACTTCTGGCATTGAAATAATTGTCGCTTTTCCAAATGACTTGCAAGGTGTACATCCTGTCTACTATCTGGTTTGCGTGCTGGCACAACAGCGTGAGCAAGTCGGCCTCTTTGGTTGTCAGCTTGGTCGTTTTGTCTTCGATGGACAAGAGTTGTTTGGGCAGGTTGAACCTGAATTTTCCGAACAGATAGGTTTTTACCTCTTGTTTGTATTGAAGATGGTAACGGCTTTGCACTGCCTTGATCCGGGCTTGCAGGATATCAGTGTCGAAAGGTTTGCGTATCACATCATCGGCATGGTGTGAGAACAGCCATGCGATTTCTTTGTTTGTCGGATGTTCACACAGGAAGAGAACCGGGATGAAGCGTTCCGAACTCTTGATCAGGGTTATCAAATCCTGTGTCTCTTTCCTGTCTATATCGTGGTCGATGATGCAGGTAGTGAATTTCCCGGAAAGGAAACCCTCGTATGCATCCTCTTCCCGGTCGAATACTTGTGAGGCACATCCGGCGGTTTGCAGAGCGTCTTGGATGATAACTCCCTGGCTATAATCTTTGCAGAAAATAAGTATGTTAAAAAGATCGTCCATTCTATTCTTTAAATTGTTTTTTCGATGTTCCAGACAAAAGCGCGTAATCCTTGCGCTTCTGTCTTCTGATCCATCTGATGAAGTATTTCCAGAAAGTGATCGACTTTCTCGTCTTCGACCATCGCCAAGATTGCCGAGTTCAGTGTCGGCCAGGCGTGATTTCCATAATGCGGATCGCCGGTTTTGCTTCCACGTCCCTGAACTTCGTTCCAGTATGTAAAGCCTCGGATGTTGTTCCGGTCCATCACATTCAGGATCATTTCGTAATATGCTTGATTAAATGATACAAATATAGCTTTCATATTCCTGTATTTCTTCTTGTTGTTTGTTCTTTTTAGCAATCGATACGATTTCTTGACATTTTACGGCGTTTGCGGCGGATTCCGTTTCCGGCAAACACACTATATACGACCGGTACGATTATCAAGGTAATCAGGGTTGATACCGATAGTCCCCAAGCGACTGTCATACCCATCGACCGCCACATTTCCGAACCTTCGCCTGTCCCGGCTGCCATCGGGATCATTCCCAATACGGTCGTCAAGGTGGTCATCAATACCGGACGAAGGCGGGATTTTCCGGCTGTTACGACTGCGGTCAGGATTCCCATTCCTCTTTCCCGGCAGAGGATCGTGTAGTCGATCAGCACGATACCGTTCTTCACGACAATACCCATCAACATAATCAAGCCGATCAGCGCCATGACACCCAAGGGAGTCTGCGTGACGGACAGCCCCAGGATAATACCGGTGAAGGCAAAGGGAATGGAGAACATGATCACGAACGGGTCTGTCAGCGATTCGAACTGGGCCGCCATTACGATAAAGACTAAGATGATGATCAGGATCATCAGGATTGTCAGGTCGAAGAACGTGTCCATCTGGTCTTCGTAGGTTCCTCCCAACTGCCAACTGACATCCGACGGGATATCCATCTCTTTCAACTGGCTGCGGGCGGCTGTCACGATATCGCTCATGGCTGCGCCTTTTCCGACTACCGCCGATACGGTAATAATACGTTCGCGGTCTTTGCGCTCGATGGTCGGAGGGGTCATGCGTTCTACCACTTTGCCCAGGTCGCGGATGCGGATTCCCTGACCGGCATTGTTATAGACCAGGATATTTTCGATATCTTCTACCGACTGGCGGAATTCGGGCGCGTAACGTACCTTTATGTCATATTCGTCGCCGTCTTCACGATATTTGGAAGCGGTCGATCCGTTGATGCGGTTACGCAAGGCCATTGCCGCCGTTGTGATGTTCAGTCCGTTGATCGTCAACTTTTCTCGGTCGAAATCGACTTGGTATTCGGGGATATAGTCCTCGCGGCTGATGTTGACCTGCGAACAACCTTTCACCTTACGCATCCTTTCGGCCAGTTCGGCGGCTACGGCATCGGTCCGGCTGAAGTCGAAGCCGTAAATCTCGATGTCTACGGCATTCTGTCCGCCCATACCTTCTTCCTGCCCGCCTTCAATGACCTTGAATGTTTTGATTTCCGGATATTTGGCCAGATCTTTACGCATCTCTTCGCAGATTTCGATCATGCCGCGTTCGCGGTCGCCCACACTCAGCATATTGATGTAAAAATCGATGATATGCGTCCCGTTGTTACTCATTTGTGCCCAGGTGTTATCGGAGTCGGCCTGCCCTTCGGTGAAGTTGCTGGTCTTTATCTCCGGATACTTCTGCCGGAACAGTTCGTCGATTTCCAGTGCCAGTTTGCGGGTGATATCCTGGCGGGTACCGACCGGAAGCTCGATATGGACACTGATCTGCGCGTTGTCCTGAGTCGGGAAGAATTCCGTCTTGATAGTCGGAACCAATAGCATACTTCCCGCGAAGATCAAAGTGGCACCGGATATGACTGTCTTCCGGTGGCGTACCGCCCAATAGAGGAAACGGGAGTAACCCTGGTCCAGAGCGTCCAATGCCTTTTCGATCGGAGTGAAGAACAAGGTGTACAAACGGCCTTTTTGCGGGTTCAGCCTGAGCAGTTGCGAGCTCAACATCGGAGTCAGTGTCAAAGCGCCGACCGTCGAGACAATCATGATGATACTGACGATCCAGCCTAACTGTTTGAACAGGATACCCGCCATACCTGTCACCATGGTCAGGGGCAGGAACACTGCCAACATGGTCAGGGTAGAGGCGATGACGGAGATCGCCACCTCGTTTGTCGCATGTACGGCCGCCTGTTTGGGCGCACTGCCTCTTTCGATGTGGGTTGTGATGTTTTCCAACACCACGATCGCGTCATCCACAACCATACCGATCGCGATGGACAGTGAACTCAGCGAGATAATATTCAGGGTATTGCCGGAAGCGAGCAAATAGGCGAACGAGGCGATCAGCGAGATCGGAATGGTCAGGATGATGATAAACGTCGCCCTCCACCGTCCGAGGAACACGAATACCACTAACATAACAATGAAAAAGGTGATGAAAATGGTCTCTTTCAAACTGTCGATCGTATTCAGGATGTTAGTGGAAGTATCCAGGATCACTCCTAACTTGACATCTGAAGGAAGGCTTTCCTGGATTTCCGGTAGCTTCTGGTGAACCTTCTTGGCGATATTCACCGAGTTGGCTCCCGATTGCTTCTGGATAACGATCATACCGCCTTTCTTGCCATTGTTGTAAGTCTCCTGGGCGCGTTCTTCGATACTGTCTTCAATCCGGGCAACGTCACGCAGGTAGACCGTCTTGTTTTCCTGATGGCCGATCACCAGATTGTCCATCTGATGTGCATCCGTGAATTCACCCTGTACGCGGAGCGCGTAAGCGTTGGAACCGATGTCCACGCTACCGCCCGGTGTGTTCCGGTTCTCCTGTGCGATGATTGCGGATATGCCCTCGATCGAAACCCCGTATGCTTCCAGTTTGTACGGATCGCAATAGACCTGTATTTCACGTGTCGGCGTACCGGATATGGAAACCGCCCCTACGCCGCTGATACGTGCCAGCGGGTTGGACACTTTGTCGTCCAGGATTTTGTACAGGGCGTTCGTGCTCTCTTTCGCTGTAACCGACAGGATGATAATCGGAATATCGTTTGTCCCGAATTTGAAGATAATGGGATTGTCTACATCGTCCGGAAGCATCGGTTCGGCGACGTCCAGTTTGTCGCGCACGTCATTGGTCGCCACGTCGATATCCGTGCCATAGTCGAACTCGAGAGTGATGATCGAGATGTTTTCACGCGACTGGGATGTGATGTGCTTCAGGTCACTGACGCTGTTCAGCACGTTCTCCAGCGGTTTGGAGACGTTCATTTCGATATCCGCGGCACTGGCACCGGCATAGGAGGTCATGACCATGATCGTGTTTGTCTCGATCTCCGGCAGCAGGTCCACCGATAACCGGGTCAATGAAAAAAGCCCGAAAATCACGATCGCCACGAAAACGAGGGCGGTTGTGACCGGTTTTTTTACCGCTGTTGCATATAAGCTCATAGTGTTTATCTCTTATTTTTCGATTTCTACTTCCATTCCGTTGTTCAGGCGGCTCTGTCCGGATACGACTACCTGGTCGCCGCTGTTTACACCCGAAATGACTTCATATTTATTCCCCATACGACGTCCTAACTCTACTTTTTCGTAGAAAACTTTGCCGTCTTTATATACATATATATAGCGGTCTCCCGCGCCGGATTGTTTTACGATGGCAAGATCCGGAGCCACCACATGGTTTTGTGTTCCGAAACCGATCGTCACGCGGGCAAACATTCCCGGACGGACACGTTCGTCGTTATTGTCGATTTTGACCTCGACCGGGAATGTGCGTGTGTTCGGATCGATAGTCGGATAGACCAGGCTGACTTTTCCTTTGAATACTTCATCGCCGTATACGTCCAACCGTATATCAACCTCTTTCCCCTTTTTTACTTGGGTGAAGAGACTTTCGGATACGTTGATCAGTAATTTGACCGGACGGATCTGTTCTACGGTAAAAACCGGCAAGCCTCCGCTATACATATCGCCGCTGTCATAATTGCGGGCGGTGACGATACCGCTGACCGGGCTCAACAACTGGGTGTTCTCCTGCAAATTCTTGTAGGTCGCACGGCTTATGTCCAACTGTGTTTTCTGTGCGTCCCAGGCCGATTTGGAAACACCGCCTACTTTGTATAGTTCGTCGATACGCTTGAATTCCAATTCCTGATTGTCCAGTTGTATGCGGGTTTGTTTGAGGTTTGTCTCGTCCATCCTGACGAGGAGTTGGCCGGCTTTTACGTGATCGCCGATTTCCGCAAACAGTTTCTCGATACGCACCGGGGTTTGCGGGGCGATGTTGTTGGAGATGTTGGCTTCGACGGTCGCTGTAAATTCACTGATTTGCTCTACCTCCTGTGCCGAAACGGTCTCTATTCTTACGATGGCCTTGTCGCTGCCGGTTTCCGGTTGTTCTGAATCTTTCTTTTCCCCGGAACAGGACAGCAATAAAGGGAAGAGGAGGAGTGATATGAATCGTTGTTTTTTACTTGTTTCCATGTTGTGATGTTTTTTATTCTATGTCGATGATTTATACTTTAAAACTCTTGTTGGCCCAACACTTTTTCCAAGTCAGCTTTTGCTACCATGTAGTCGTAAATGGCCTGGTTGAAGTTCAGTTTGGCCTGTGTCAGCGCCAGTTCCGAGTCGTTCATTTCGAGTAGGGTTCCGGCACCTGTCTCATAACGCTTTTGGGAGATCATATATCCCCGTCGGGCCTGTTCCACTCCTTTCTGCGAAGCGTCGAACCGTTTGACGCAGGTGTTCATGTTGTCGATACACTGCCTGATTGCCAGTTGCAGGTTCCGTTGTGTGTCTTCTCTTTGCAGGCTCAATTGTTCGATTGAGTTTCTTGTCTGTTTGATTTTATAAAATCTGCTGCCGCCGGAGAAGAGCGGAATGGAAAGCGAGACACCGACCATCGAGTAGGGGTTCCACCTGTAGTCCTTGAACTTGAAATCGTTGTTCATGGCAGTCCACTGATACAGACCGGTAAGTGACAGTGTCGGCAAATAGTCGAACTTTTGCATGGTCAACGTCTTTTCCAGTTGCTTGGCCTGCAAATCGATTTGTTTCAAGTCTGTGTTGTTTGCCAAGGTCGTGTCTGTCGAGAGGAAATCACCGAATAGATCCTTTTCGAAGTCGGTCAGTTGCCCTTCGCATTCGATGGGGATGTCCAGGTCCATGCCCAATAATGCCTTTAGTTGCCATTTGGCAAAAACCAGCGCGTTTTTTGCCTGTAACATATTAGGCTCGCTGTTCTTTACGGTCACATTGGCGCGTATCAGGTCGTATTCAGCAACAGTCCCCTGTTCGAACTTACGTTTGATGTCCAGGTAGTTCTCCATCGCGTTGTCATAGCTTTCTTTGAATACCCGGTAGGAATCGCTGGCAAGAAGGACACTGTAATATCCTTTCTTTACCTGGCTGGTCATTGCGATTTTGGAGGAACGTGCCTGTTCGACGGCCAGTTCCACATCGACGGCCGAAATACTGAGGCTTTTCCAAAGAGCGGCATTGACGATCGGCATCGAGGCGCTGAAACCGAGGTTCCAGTTGTTGTCACGTCCCACTTCGATTCCTTCATCCATGCTTGGCATATCTTCCATGCCGGGTATTTCGGTACTTCCCATGTCGAAACCGTCCATATACATCACCTGTTTTTTCAGGGTCCGGTTGTAGTCGGCGGCAAAGCCGACTTGGGGAAACAGGGCGGCATAGGAACCTTTCTGCGCATATTTTTTCTTCTGGATTTCTTTATTGGCCACTTTTACCGTGGGGTTTTCGCTTAGCGCGATCTCAAGCGCTTTCCCAATGTCGAGAACGAGCGTGTCCTGGGCTTTAGCGGAGGTGAAAGCCAAAGAGGAAAGCAGCAAGGCCACTGCCCACATCACTTTTTTTGTCATGAAGAGTTGTTTCATTTAAATAGGTAATTTGATTGTTACTAAGACCGTTTGTTCAGTCTAAAAGCTTTTGTGTATATTTCAATAAATAGCGGTCTAAAATGGCAATGCCTTTTTCTGTGGAAATCCCCCGGAGGAAGGAATACAGAATCGTATTGAACACTTCAGATGCGGAATGGTTGGAGAGAGCGTTAGACGGACGGATCATCTGCGCTAACTCTTTCGCCAGCAAAGCTACAATTTCAACGTTGATATTCGATAGGAAAACACCTTCTTTTGCTCCTCGTACCAATAATTGGGTGCATTTTTTCAGGAACCGGGATTTTTCTTCTTCCGTTTTCTGCCAGGCTTTCGGGTAGCGTTTCAGGTCATCATAGAATTTCCGGTTGAACCAGCGGGGGCGTTTCATGAGCTCTTCATAGAAAAGCAACGCGACATCGAGCGCCGTTATCGGCTCGGATTCGAGTTGTTTTATGAATGACTTCATTTTTGTATAGCTCTGGTTGATACATGCTGTCAGCAACGTTTCCTTGTCTTCAAAGAGTTCGTAAAGCGTCCGTTTGGAGACACTTGTGCTATGAGCGATGTCGTCCATGCTGACACTTTTGATCCCTTGTTCGGAAAATAAGTCGAATGCTGTTGACAGTATTTGTTCTTTGATGGTCATTGATTTTGCGATTGCTTTTTTAACGACGATTGAGAATTGCAAAGTTCTGTTTAATCCGGTAAACTAAAAAGGTTTATTCTGTTACGGAATTAGTCGAAAACGAATAAATAGGCGGGTTTGTATTCTTAAAAAACCGTTATTCATTGGTAAAAAATGAAACATTCTTCTGGTTATTGAAAAAATGTTTACCTTTGCAAATGCATGATTAATAAATAGGTAAAGATGGAGAAACTTCCTTTGATTGAATTGGCGGATCTGAATAGAGGCATTACTTTTCGTGATAGTTTTCAGGATATTTTCTCAATTGCAGATTTGGATGGAGGTATGGATTTCGGAGATCCCGGCTCGCCTGAGCGTTTTGCTCCGATGCGGTTGAATGCGCTTTTGATGGTATTGACTTTTGAAGGAACGCTCGAGGTCCATTTGGATTATGTCGCTTATGTGGTCAAACCGAATAGTTTTATAATGATCATGCCTACGCATGCCTTTCAGCTTGACAGGGTCAGTGATGATTTTAAAGGCTGTTTGCTGATTGCTTCCAAGGAGTTTTTGGACGATTGTAATCCGGGTGGTGCTAAACGCCCTCAAGCGATTGCGAACTATATGGAGGTTCGGAAGAACCCTTGTACTGAATTGGAACCGGAGGAAACCGCCAAACTGGCCGGTTGTATGCAGGTGATACGGGATAAGATGAGGGAACGCACTCATTTCTATCAGAAAGAGTTGGTGCAGAATGCTTTCATTGGTTTCCTGTTGGAGTTAGGCAATATCATGTTGGGGAAGAAAGACCATTTGATCCGGCCGACGCTTTCCCGCAAGGAGGAGTTGTTCGAACAATTCCTGCAATTGCTGTTTGAACATTGCAAGGAACAGCATGTGGTCACTTTTTATGCTGAGAAGCTGTTTATCACGCCGCAATATCTGTCATTGATCTTGAAAGAACTGACCGGCAAGTCTGCCAACAAATGGATCGATGATGCCTTGATCGTGGAGGCGAAAATCCTTTTGAAAGCCCCACAGGCGACTGTCCAGCAAGTAGCGGACATCCTTCATTTTTCCGACCAGTCGACTTTCGGGAAATTCTTTAAGAAGCACATGGGGATTTCTCCGATGGAGTACCGCAAGTCCTGAAACAGGCGGTACTCCGGATGCTCTTATCTCTGTCTGAACTTATACCAGTTGATCAGTTCGGATATGCCGTAGACCAAGCAGGCGACTCCGAAAATCACGAATGTGTTGGCGGCAGATTCGAACGGATAGGCAAGGATCATGATTCCGGTTATCAGTATCAGTGTCGGCAGGATATAAAAGACGTACGGGACTGTGCTCCATTTTCGGGCAGCAACCAATGATATCCATTGTTGTACGCCGGCGAGCACCAGTAAGGCGCCTAAAATATACATGAGTATGTTGACGAAAAACTGCGGCATGATCACCAGCCAGGCCCCGAACAGGATGCTGCCTGCCCCGTCGATCGGAAACATCGGGCTCGGTTCGCCTTCCACCTTTTCGCGGGTAAAGTAATGGAAGAGCGAGAATAGTCCGGGGAGGATGAAACAGATTCCGATCGTTATCACTAAATAGATGACCGCCACTTCCGGCCAAAGCACCCATATAAGTCCCAAAACGATTGCAAACAGGCAACGCAGGACTGAACCATTCAAACTTTTCATATATTCCTCTTTTTAGATACCATTTTATATAGAACAACGAAGATACGCCATTTTCTTTGGAATCGGAAAGAAAATGTGTATTTATTCCGCCCGTAAAGCCTTTGTAAAAAGGTTTCCGTATGGGAATACAGATTTGTTTTCTTACCCCTTGCCATGTAGACGAAAATATATAACTTTGCATCTTTAAAATGCGAGTGTGCAATTAAAAGATAATTAAAATATTACTATCGTGGCAGATACAAAGTACATCTTCGTTACGGGCGGCGTGGTCTCTTCATTGGGCAAGGGAATTATTGCCGCATCATTGGGTAAACTACTTCAGGCAAGAGGTTACAAGGTTACCATCCAGAAATTTGACCCCTATATCAATATCGATCCGGGAACGTTGAATCCGTATGAACATGGGGAATGCTATGTTACCGTAGATGGGCATGAAGCGGATTTGGACCTTGGGCACTACGAACGGTTCCTGAATGTTCAGACAACCCGTGCAAATAACATCACGACAGGACGCATCTATCAGAGCGTGATCAACAAAGAGCGCAAAGGGGATTACCTGGGAAAGACTGTTCAGGTGGTGCCTCATATCACGGACGAGATCAAGCGTAATGTGAAATTGCTGGGAAATAAATACAAATTTGATTTTGTGATCACGGAGATCGGCGGTACGGTTGGCGATATCGAATCTCTTCCGTTCATCGAAAGCGTGCGCCAGCTGAAATGGGAGTTGGGAAAGAATTGCGTATGCGTGCATCTTACTTATGTCCCTTATATCGCGGCAGCGAAAGAGTATAAGACGAAACCGACCCAGCATTCCGTCAAACAGCTCCAGGAGTTGGGAATTCAGCCGGATGTGCTGGTTTTGCGTACCGAACGTGAGTTGAGAACCAGCCTGCTGAGCAAAGTCGCTCTTTTCTGTAATGTCGCGCAGGATGCCGTCATACAGTCGATCGACGTTCCGACGATCTACGAGGTCCCGTTGGTATTGCAACGCCAGAAGATGGATGAAGTGATTTTGCGTAAGGTCGGGCTGGAGGTCGGGCCGACTCCGGAGATGAAGCCTTGGCGTCAGTTCCTGCAACGCAAGTCCGATGCGACCGAGACCGTCAAGATCGGGTTGGTCGGCAAGTATGTCGAATTGCAGGATGCTTATAAATCGATTGATGAATCCTTGTTGCAGGCAGCTATCTATAACGACCGGAAATTGGACCTGCATTTGTTCCATTCCGAAAAACTGAATGATGACAATGCCGCCGAATTGTTGAAAGACATGGATGGGATCCTGATTGCTCCGGGATTCGGGCAGCGGGGGATCGAAGGCAAATTCGCCGCATTGAAGTATGCGCGTGAAAATGATGTCCCTTGCCTCGGTATCTGTTTGGGTATGCAGTGCATGGTGATCGAATTTGCGCGTAACGTGATGGGATTGAAAGATGCTAATTCGACCGAGATGGAACCCAACACTCCGTATAAAGTGATCGACCTGATGGAAGAACAGAAAAACGTGACCAATATGGGTGGTTCGATGCGTCTGGGAGCATACGATTGTGTCTTGAAGGAAGGTTCGAAAGCGTATGAAGCCTACGGGCAGGCCCATATCCAGGAACGTCACCGCCATCGGTTCGAGTTCAACAGCGAATACCGGGATCGTTTTGAGGCTGCCGGTATGATGTGCGTAGGGGAAAATCCGGAGTCGAACTTGGTGGAAGTGGTTGAAATCCCTGCCTTGAAATGGTTTGTGGGTGTTCAGTTCCATCCGGAGTACAACAGTACGGTTGTAAATCCGAACCCGCTTTTCGTCCGCTTTGTGAAAGCTGCCGTTGAAAATAAAAAATAAGAATTGCAGATGGATAAAAACACGATAATAGGTTTCCTGCTTATTGGAGTTGTCTTGGTTGTGTTTACCTGGTTGAACAAACCTACACCGGAACAGATAGAAGCGCAACGCCGGATGCAGGATTCGATCGCCCAGGTTGAATATGCAAAGCAATTGGATTTGCAGAAAGAGTTGAATAAGGAAGCGAAAGCGGAGGAAGAACTGGCCGGTTTGCCCGATTCCGTGCGACTTGCTCGTTTGCAAAATACATTTGGTGTGTTTGCTGATGCGATGGTCGGTGAGGAGGGTTCCGTTGTTTTGGAAAACGAGCTGGTTGAAATCCGTTTGGAGAACAAGGGAGGACGTGTCGGATCTGTCCGTCTGAAAAAGTACGATAACTACAAGGGCGAGCCTTTGGTGCTTTTTGACGGGAAAGACTCGAAGTTCGATTTTACATTGGTAACGGCTGACAACCGGGTGGTGAACACCGCTGATTTGTATTTTACTCCTGTAAAGGGAAATGACGCGAACAGCATTACCATGCGTTTGCCTATTGGCGAGGGAAGCTATTTGGATTTCATGTACACCTTGAAACCGGACGATTATATGTTGCAGTTCTCGATGAAGGGAACCGGCCTGAACGGAGTCCTGTCGCCGGGTACGACCGCATTGGACCTGTTGTGGCAACAAAAGATACCCCAACAGGAGAAAGGCCGTAAGTTTGAAGACCGTTATGCGACGGTGTACTACAAATTTGTGGCAGACGACGTTGAGTATCTGAGTGAAACCAAGAACGACAGCAAGCAATTGTCCAACCGGTTGAAATGGATCGCTTACAAGGATATGTATTTCTCTTCTATCCTGATCGCCGGTAACGACGGGTTCGAATCGACGACGATCGATTCGAAGATGTTGCCCGAAAGCGATTCTTATCTGAAAGAATACAAGACAACGACTTCCGTTCCTTTTGACTTGAGAGGAAATGAGGCGACCGAGATGCGTTTTTATTTTGGTCCCAACCAGTTCTCTCTGTTGAAATCGTATGACGATGATGTTGAGAAAGCTGACCGGTTGAACTTAGGCAAGATCGTACCGTTGGGATGGGGGATTTTCCGTTGGGTGAACCAGTATTTCGTCATTCCGTTGTTCAATTTCCTCGGACAGTTTATCCAGAGTTACGGTTTGTTGATTTTTTTGCTGACGGTTATCGTGAAGCTGATCCTGTTCCCGCTGACCTACAAGTCTTATCTTTCGTCAGCCAAGATGCGCGTGTTGCGTCCGCAGGTGGAAGAGATCAACGCGAAATATCCGGGACAGGACAAGGCGATGGAACGCCAGCGTGCGACGATGGAGCTCTACAGCCGTGCCGGAGCCAGCCCGATGGCAGGATGTGTGCCGATGTTGTTGCAGATGCCTATTCTGATTGCAATGTTCATGTTTTTCCCGTCGGCGATCGAATTGCGTCACCAGAGTTTCCTTTGGGCGCATGACTTGTCTACGTATGATGCGATTGTCAGTTGGAATACCTATATTCCGATTATTACTCCGTACTTCGGCAACCATATCAGCTTGTTCTGTTTGTTAATGACCGTGACGAATATCGTCTATACGAAATTCAATATGGAGCAGACGAACACCGGACAGCAGCAGATGCCGGGTATGAAAGCGATGATGTATATGATGCCGCTGATGATGTTGGTGTTCTTCAACCAGTATGCTTCCGGTTTGACTTACTATTACTTCATCTCGACATTGATCACGATTTTGCAGACAATCATCTTCCGTTATACGATTGACGAAGAGAAGCTCTTGGCCAAGCTGGAAGAAAACAAGCGGAAACCTATGAAGAAATC
The DNA here is from genome assembly GCA_017937385.1 of Parabacteroides sp. Taxonomy (GTDB): domain Bacteria; phylum Bacteroidota; class Bacteroidia; order Bacteroidales; family Tannerellaceae; genus Parabacteroides. Next base: position 23,391 of record JAGBDR010000089.1, on the reverse strand, counting down.
CAGTTTCATGAAACGCTTGGAAGAGGTCCAGAAAGCACAGGAAGCCCAGTTGGAAAGACAAAAACAGCAAAGACGGAATCGATAGGATTCTATTTCGAAACAGTTTGACATACATGGACAGGCAAGGAACGAATCAACGTTTTTTGCCTGTTTTTTATGTGGTCAATCTGGTTATTGGAATCAGTCGGGATCGAAAGAATTTAAGAATGCCTGTTATAAGGTTGTTACAATGCCTATTCTAACGATCTTACAATGCCCATTGTAAGGTGGTTTGGATGGGCATTGTAATCGTGCGTTGTCAACTGCCTACTGTTTTTCCTTCGCTTAACCGAAGTACTTTCTCATGCTCTCCGACAATCCAAACAATGTCTCCCTCTTCGAAAACTGTTAAAGGAGATGGATTTTTGATAGAAGACGCGCCTCGTTCGATACCGATCACCAAACAGGCTGCCTTGTCGCGTATGCCGGATTCCAGGATGGAACGTCCGATCAGATGAGAGCCTTCGGCAATGGTGAATTGTTCCATGTTGACTTCCCGGACCGTCTGTTCCCGTTTGTTTTGGGCCTTTTTGTAGCGTTCTTCCAAGTATTGGCGGAAATGTTCGAGATCATCGTCCGCACCGACAACGACTAATTTGTCGAAAGGATAAAGGCGTTCTTCTCCTCCGGGAATATTGATGCGCTGTTCTCCCCGGATGATTGTCACGATGTTGACGTTGCATTTCTGGCGGAAGTTGAGTTCTTTCAAGGTCTTTCCCATGCTGGGAGAGTTCTGTTTCATTTCAAAATCCGCCAAGTGCAGGTCACGTTCCAACAAGTGGTTGGCAAACCGTTGGTTGATCGGAGCTTTCCGTTCGTTTTCCAATTCACGTGCGGAGAGGTTGCTGAAGAAATGCCGCTCCATCAGGATGGATTGCCTTTTCAGCCGTTTGGATAAGATGACCAGGACGATTACGGTAGCTGCGATGGCCAGCACGATACCGACTGCGGCGTTCAGTAGGCGGGCGACAGGCAGCATGACCAGGCCGATACACAATATGATACGCAAGACCACTAATGAAACCAATGGACCCCGGTTGTACTTGCTGTCCAGCCATAGCTGTTGGAATTCGGCCGAATGGTTCTTCTTCATCATGATCGCACGCAGCATGGGCGCGATTAATAGCAGGATCAGGACAAGCGAGATGCCGGCTCCCTGTATGCCGGGAAGCTCTTTCATGATAACTGGCGCTACAAACTGGAGCCAGATAAAGATCAGGACGAGGGTGACGGCCGTATAGGTGCCGACGATGCGGGCCAATGATTTCAATAGCTTGTTCCAGGCGCTTTTCTGGTGGATGGTGTTGGAACCGGAAGAATAGCGTTCGAGGAATTTCATCCATGACTTCGGGATAACCCGGTCGGCAATCCGGCATGCCGGCTCTGCCATGCGGATCATGTAAGGCGTGAAGAATGTCGTCACCACCGAAACCGCCACGACAATGGGATAGAGGAAATTGTCGGTTACGCCTAACGACAACCCCAACGAGGCGATGATAAAGGCGAATTCGCCTATTTGCGCAAGCGAGAAACCGGACTGTATGGCGATCTTGACCGTTTGTCCGGAAAGCAACACCCCGAATCCGGCAAATACGATCTGCCCGACCATGACGACCAGCGTAAGGATCAGGATCGGAACTTTGTATTCCCATAACAGTGCCGGGTCGATCAACATCCCGACCGAAACGAAGAAGATGGCGCCGAAAAGGTCTTTTACCGGTTTGATGATATGCTCGATATGCTCCGCATCGGTCGTTTCAGCTAAGATAGACCCCATGACGAACGCGCCCAAAGCGGAAGAGAAACCGGCTTTCGTGGCGATGATAACCATCCCTAAGCAGAGTCCTAAGCTCACGATCAGCAAGGTCTCGTCGTTCAGGAAAATCCGGGTCTTTTTCAGGAAAGAGGGAATCAGGTAAATGCCGATCACGAAGCAGAACAGCAGGAAGACTCCTAACTTGACCACGCTGTTGAGCAGCTCCATCCCCTCTACGTGTTTGCTGACGGCCAATGTGGACAGCAAAACCATCAGCAGGACGGCAAACAGGTCTTCGACGACCAGGATTCCGAAGACCACTCCGGCAAACCGCTGGTTGCGTAGCCCCATATCGTCGAATGCTTTGAAGATGATGGTGGTCGACGACATGGAGAGCATCCCGCCGAGGAAGAGGCTGTTCATGTGTCCCCAGCCTAAAGAGAGTCCGGTCGTATAGCCGAGTGTCATCATGCCGATCATGATGGTCACGGCACCGATCACCGCCGTCCCGCCGACTTTCATCAGTTTCTTGAAACTGAAGTCGAGCCCTAAGGCAAACAGGAGGAAGATGACGCCTATGTCCGCCCAGATACGGATGCTTTCGACATTTGTGACTGTCGGTATCTGGGCAATGGACGGGCCGGCAAGGATTCCGGCTACGATATATCCGAGTACGACCGGTTGTTTTAATCGTTTGAAAAGCAAAGTGACTAATCCTGCAGAGATCAGGATGACAGCGAGATCCGATATAAGAGATGGAATTTCTGACATGGTTTCATTGTTTTTACGTTGGCAAAGTTATGTATTTATTTTAATTTTGCCGGTCAAAAAAAAAGCCAAAATGAAGAAGATACATCCGATAGAAGCGTTGATTGCACAAGGAGAACACCAACAACTTGATTTCAAGTTTGAAGTGAGCGATAGCAAGAAGATAGCACGTACGCTGAGTGCCTTTGCCAATACTGACGGCGGACGCCTTTTGATCGGTGTGAAGGATAACGGGAATATCTCCGGTGTCAGGAGTGAAGAAGAATATTATATGATTGAAGCGGCTTCTAAGATGTACACCCGCCCGGAAATCCCTTTCGTGGCGACCCGTTGGGAGGTGAACGGCAAAACGGTTCTTGAGGTCTATGTCGCCCCCAGTCCGGAGAAACCGCATACCGCTCCCGATAAGGATGATGCGTTTAAGGCCTACATAAGGGTTGCCGATGAAAACATCCTGGCAAACGAAGTGCTGGTGCTTGCCTGGCAGAAAAAGTATAAAACGGACGGAACCTTATTGAAGATAAGCAAGCCTGTGGAGCGTCTGTTCGCCTATTTGGATGAACATCCTTATATAAGCATCAACCAGTTTTGCCGGATCGGGCGGATCAATTATTACACGGCGAAGAACATCCTAAGCGACCTCCTCGCCATGAATGCCCTGCAATATGTCGTAATCGACAAGCATATTTTATATCAACGTGTCCCGGCGTAGGGCAACCGTAAAGATTGCCCTACAAATCTTCCACATACACCTGTGCATTTTCGAAACGGATAATCCGGACCTTGCGTCCCCGCTCGATGAAGCCGGATTCGGAAATGCCGTCATAATATTTCCCGTCGACCGATACTTTCCCGGAAGGGCGCAAGACGGTGGCGGCTGTTCCCTCTTTCCCGACCAGCGAAGACAAGTCGGGAGAGGATATCGCCTCTTGCAAATCCGTATGCAACGCGACTTTCCGGAACATTCCCCGCTGTCCGATCTTATTGGACAGCCAGATCATCAACCCGAAGCCGGCCACCAATCCTGCCAAGACCGTCAAAGTCGCCTTTTCGATCTCGCTTCCGCTGACTCCGTCGAAATTGAAATGATCGTTGTTCAGCAAGCCCATGACCAGACCGCCGATAACCAATACGATACCGCTTATTCCGGCAACTCCGAATCCCGGAATGACAAAGATTTCCACCGCAAGCAACAGGATGCCGATGATGAAGAGCAGGATTTCCCAGTTTGCCGCCAGCCCGTCGATATAGAGCGGTGCAAAGTAGAGGACAGCCGCCAGCAAGGAGGCCGCGGAGGGGAAGCCCAATCCCGGTGTTTGCATTTCAAAGTAAATCCCGCCGATGATGATAATGATCAGGATGGACTGGAAGACGGGATTCATCAGGAATCCTTTCAGATCGTCTTGCCAACTGGGGGCATAGCTTTTCATCTCGTAGTCTTTGTAGCCTAAATATTGCGTGATGACTTCATCCGGACTCTCAGCAATGCCGTCGCAATATCCCCACTTTTGCGCTTCCTGTGCGGTGAGGGTAAGGACTTTCCCGGTGTCGACCAAGTTCGGGATGGCAACCCGTTCATCGACCATAGCCTCGGCGATCAGCGGGTCCCGTTTCCATTTATATAAGGTATCGTTGCCTTGCACGACCGTGTCCCGTCCGTGTGCCTCGGCTGTCGAACGCATCATGGAGCGCATATAGGACTGGTATTTGTCCGGCATGGCCGCCCCTGTTTGGTTCACGACGGTGGCCGCCCCGATGTTGGCTCCTTTCCGCATATAAATGTTCTTGCACGCGATGGAAATGAGCGCTCCGGCCGAAGCGGCATTGTTGTCGATGAAGACGTAGACCGGGATGGGGCTGTACAGAATGGCCGTACGCATCGAGTCGGCTGCATCCACTTGGCCGCCGTATGTATTCAGATGAATCAGGACGGCGTCGGCCCCCAATGTGTTGGCTTCCGCTAATCCGTTGCTCAGATACAGGCGCGTGGTACTGCTTATCTCTTTTTTTATATCTATTTTATAAACAAGCGGGCATGAGGCTCCAGCCATTGATAGGAAAGGGGCTATCAAGGTCCATATAGTAGCTAAAAACAGTCCTGATTTCTTTTTCATTTTAGATGATTCTCCATTTATTTAACATGCTGTACGAATTTGTAACAGACGTGTTGTGAATTTTATATTTTAGTTGTTTGAAAACCTGTAAATATCGCTCATTTTCAATGCGTATTGTCCTGAATATATTAAGTTATGACTTTTCATATTAATAATCATCAAACCGCATTGCGGCTCCGATTTTATTCTTATATTTGTAATGTCCTCCGATACCGGAAGATAGTACTGAACCAGTATTAAACCTTATAAAAATAAATAATATGAATGCGTTGCAATTTCAGAAAAAATTATTGAGTATGCAAGAAAACATGATGAATTTTGCATTAATGCTCACAGCAAATCGGGATGATGCCCAGGATTTGATGCAGGACACAACGCTGAAAGTTTTGGACAGTCAGGAAAAGTTTGTAGATAATATTAATTTCAAAGGATGGGTGCTGACTGTGATGCGTAATATATTCATAAATAACTACCATAAAATCGTGCGTACACAGACTCTTATGGATCAGAGTGTCGATTTATATAATCTGGATGTGGTGAATGAGTCCGCTTTTGATTCACCGGACGGCGCTTTTCATATTCAGGAAATCACGAACGCGATCAACCGCCTGAATGAAGAACTGAAAGTCCCTTTCTCCATGTTCGTGAGCGGTTACCGGTATAACGAGATTGCCGAGAAGCTGGGGATCCCTGTGGGAACGGTCAAAAGCCGCATCTTTTTTGCCCGCCGGGAATTGAAGAAAGTCTTGAAAGATTTCCGTCACTCTTAAATAAACGGGAGTATCCGAGAGGTGCTCCCGTTTATTTTTATTACTTTTGGCGCAAAATTCTAAACCGAAATGAGAAGTTTTGCAAGTGATAACAATTCGGGTGTCCATCCGTTGGTGATGGATGCCGTGGTCAAAGCGAATGACAATCATGCCGTCGGATATGGCGACGATCCCTGGACGGCGGCAGCTACTGCGAAAATAAAGGAAGTGTTTGGCGAAACGGCATCGCCTTTTTTTGTTTTTAACGGAACGGGAGCGAACGCTGTCGCCTTGCAGGCCGTGACACGCCCGTTCAATAGTATCCTGTGTGCTGAAACAGCCCATATCAATGTGGATGAGTGCGGTGCTCCTGCCCGTATGACCGGTTGTGCTGTCGTGACGATTCCGACGCCGGACGGCAAACTGACACCGGAACTGATCAAACCACATCTGCATAATTTCGGCGTCTGCCACCATTCACAGCCGAAAGCGGTTTATATCTCGCAGGTTTCCGAGCTGGGGACGATTTATACGATCGAAGAGGTCAAGGCGATCGCCGACCTGCTGCATACCTATAATATGTATCTGCACATGGACGGGGCACGCCTGGCGAATGCCTGTGCTTACCTGAATTGCTCAATGCGCGAAGTGACGGTCGATGCCGGAGTGGATATCCTCAGTTTCGGGGGAACCAAGAACGGGATGATGATGGGAGAGGCGGTCGTTTCGTTCCGGCCGGAGATAACCGAAAATCTGCAGTATTACAGAAAACAATCCGCTCAATTGGCCTCCAAGCTGCGTTATCTGTCCTGCCAGTATATCCCTTATTTAGAGAATGATTTGTGGCTCGAAAATGCCCGGAAAGCAAACAACAGCGCCTATCGCCTGGCGGAAGCCATGCAGAAATACCCGCAGATCCGCTTTACCCAGAAAATAGAATCCAACCAGCTTTTCTTTACCATCCCCACGGAGCCGCTGAAGAAGCTACAGGAAAAATATTTCTTCTATATGTGGAATGAAGAGGCCAACGAAGCCCGGTTTGTCACTTCCTGGGACACGACGGAAGAGGATATCGACGATATGATCCGGACGCTGGATGCCGTATTCGCGAATAATTCGATAGGCATGAAACTTTAATTCCATGGGCATGAAACTTTAGTTCCATAGGCATGAAATTAAAGTTTCACTTACGGGAAACGGATTGGGACTTTTGTGTCAAAAACTAAAAGACAAAGATAAAATGAAACACGTATTGGGGCTGGTGATGGCCCTGTTCTTGCTGTTGCCCTGTGGAAAGGGGTTTGCAAAGGAGAGAAGCGAACGTGAGAAGAACACGTTGCGTATTATGAGTTATAACATCCGCAATGGCAAAGGGCTGGACGACGTAGCCGATTTCCGGCGTACGGCGGAAGTGATTAACAAGGTCTGCCCCGATGTCGTGGCCGTACAGGAAATCGACAGTGTGACAGGCCGTAGCGGTGGAAAAGATGTCCTGCGCGAAATTGCCGGACTCACCCTGATGTATCATCTGTATGCCCCGGCAATCGAGTATGACGGAGGAAAATACGGTATCGGTATGCTGAGCAAGGAGAAGCCGTTGAACTATCGCTACCTGCCTTTGCCCGGAAGAGAGGAAGCCCGTGCGTTGCTTGTTGTGGAGTTTGAAAAGTATGTGTATTGCTGTACGCACCTTTCGCTGACGGAAGAGGACCGGATGTTGTCTTTGCCGATTATCCGGCAGGTCGCGGCTTCGGCTGGCAAGCCGTTGTTTATTGCCGGCGATATGAACGCACATCCCGACTCGGAGTTTATCCGGCAGTTGCAGCGCGATTTTGTGGTTCTGACAGATATGAAGAAACCGACTTTCCCGGCTGACAAACCCAATGAAACCATCGACTATATCGCTGCATACGCGAAAGACACGGTTGCCTTTACCCGTATCTCTTCCTGCGTGTGGGAAGAACCGGTTGTTTCCGACCACCGTCCGGTCGTCACGGATATCATCTTCAACCAGCCGGCAGCCAAGATATTCCGCACGGAGCCCTATCTGCAAAACCCCGTAGGAAACGGGATTACGGTCATGTGGCAGACGACTGTCCCGACATATAGCTGGGTGGAATACGGAACCGACAAGGAACATCTGCAGAAAGCCCGCACGATTGTGGACGGGCAGGTGATCTGCAACGACCTGCAAAACAAGATCCGGTTGGATAACCTGGAACCGGGGAAAACCTACTATTACCGGATTTGCTCGCAGGAGATCATGCTCTATCAGGCTTACAAGAAGGTGTTCGGCGAAACAGCTGTTTCCGATTTCCATACGTTTACCTTACCTGAGGCGACAACAACCGATTTTACCGCTATCATTTTCAACGACCTGCACAAACACTCCGAGACGTTGCAGGCTCTGTATAAACAGGTGAAGGATGTGAACTATGATTTTGTCATTTTCAACGGCGACTGTATCGACGACCCGGCCAATCACGACGAGGCTACCCGTTTCCTCAGCGAACTGAACGGGACAGTCGGCGCCGATCGGGTACCGGTCTTCTATATCCGGGGCAATCATGAGATACGCAATGCTTATTCGATCGGTTTGCGCAACCTTTTCGACTATGTGGGCGATAAGACCTACGGGGCTTTCAACTGGGGCGATACCCGTATCGTCATGTTGGATTGTGGCGAAGACAAACCGGATACGCATTGGGTGTATTATGGGTTGAATGATTTCTCCGAATTGCGTAAAGCACAAGTCGGTTTCCTGAAAGAGGAACTGGCTTCCAAGGCATTCAAGAAAGCGGCCAAGCGGGTGTTGATCCATCACGTTCCGATTTATGGAAAAGGAGAGGAGTATGATGCTTATAACCCTTGCCGGGACGAATGGGGAGCGGTTCTGGAAAAGGCGCCGTTCGCAGTCAGTATCAATGCGCATACACACCGTTTCTCGTATCATCCCAAAGGGGCGTCGGGCAATCCTTATCCGGTCGTAGTCGGTGGCGGTTATCGGATGGATGGGGCGACTGTCATGGTCTTGCAGAAGAAAGGAAAAGAAATGACGCTTCGTGTGTTGAATACGAAAGGCGAAGTGTTGCAGGAATTGAGTTTGTAAAACGTGTATACAGAATGGATCAGGAAGTAAAGGAACGGTTGATAAGCCGTGTGACGACAAATCCGTATGTCAATCACTTGGGGATTGATTTTACGGTGGTGGAGGAGGGAAGGGTGGAAGCCCGTATGCCTTTGCGTGATGAACAGCGGCAGTATAGCGGTGTCATTCATGGAGGCGTCTTGGCTGCCCTTGCCGATACGATTGCCGGTTTTGCTGCCTACACGATGTTGCCTCTGGACCGCGACGTGCTGACTGCCGAACTTAAAATATCCTTTTTACGAGCGGCATGGGGAAAGGAGCTGGTTGCAAAAGGATATGTCGTGAAGCCGGGAAGCCATCTTCATTTTTGCGAGTGCGAGATTTATTGCGATGACAAGTTGGTCAGCAAATCATCGGGTACTTTCTGTGTCGTTCATCCTCAGATATGAAACCGATCGCAGATCCGAAAAAAGACAATAAAAAAAGAGAACCAATTTTTGGTTCTCTTTTTTAGTTGCGGAGGCAAGACTCGAACTTACGACCTTTGGGTTATGAGCCCAACGAGCTACCACTGCTCCACTCCGCGATGTTGTTACGATCATTTCTGATTGCGAGTGCAAAGGTACAAAAATATTCTTATGCTCCAAATTTATTTACAAATAGTTTGTCAAACGTACATTCAACATTGAAGTACAATTTTTTCTATAACCGAAAAACTAAAACAAAAGGAGCACCCTATTTCTCACCAACTTGTATTGCCTGTTCACATATTGGGCAATACGCTGGTAGGCCTTGGCGATATGAATGTTTACGGTCTTTTCACTTATTCCCAAAACATCCGCTATCTCTTTGTTTTTCAGTTTGTCAGATAGAACAAGACGAAACACCTCTTTACATTTAGGAGGTAACGAATCGATCGCTTGTTGAACCAAATCCCTGTATTCTTCATCCAACAATTTCTTTTCAGGAGAATCGGAATCCGGCATCAACTCTATTTCATATAAAGAACAAGTATCTTTCTCTTGCACATATCCTCTTCTTATATAATGTAATGCCTGATTCTTAACAGAAACATACAAATAATGTTCCGGTTCTTTAACATGAGAAAGCGTTTCCCGTTTTTGCCAAATGACCGTAAAGACATCCAAGACGGCCTCTTCCGCCAATTCTCGTGAATTCAAGTAATAATAGGCAAGATGAAACAAACGCCGGGAGTAGGTTTCGAAAAACACCCGGAACGCTGATTCATCTCCTTCCACTACTTTTTCAAAAAGGGATATGACACTCTTCTCTTCCATCTTAGATACAATCCTTTTTAATAAACAATCGGTAAATATAGGTGAAATAATCCAAAAGGCCATCTAAATACAAAAAATGATTTCAGGAAAAGAAAGCTATGCTTCTTCATCCGTAATCCATAGAGTTAAAAGACATAACACATAGGGGTAAGATCAGGGAACCGTTTACTCAATTTTTTTGTACACCGAATAGGAGTTTTTCACTTTATCTGTCATCTCTATTTACAAAGCTATCGAAATAGAATGAAAGCAGAACAATACAATAAAGAAATCGAATCATTGGTAAGACGAATACGCTTCAAATCGTTGCCATTCGATGAAAAGCAGATGGCTGACCGTCTGGCAGACAGAGTCAAACGGCCTGTCGTCATTTCTTATGCCGGTAAAGAAAACCCTGTATGGAAATATTTATCCATAGCGGCCTCTATCGCCCTCCTGTTAACCATAGGTATTTTTCTGATCGACAAAAAGCCGGAACAAAAGCTCGTTTATTATGAAACGACAGCCGTTCCCGATGCAAAAACAAAAATCACATTGCCGGACAGCAGTGTCGTTTGGCTAAATGCAAACGCCAGCCTACGCTATCCGAGAGAATTCAACAGACAGATCCGGGAAGTTGAAATAAAAGGAGAAGCTTTCTTCGAGGTCCGCAAAGACGAAAAGAGGCCCTTTATCGTCCAAACCGACGGCATCGGAATACATGTATTAGGAACGACATTCAATGTTGATGCAGAACCGGAAAAGACAGAAGTGACTCTTATCACCGGTAAAGTCGGATTATATAAAAATGAAAACCGCTCCCAAACGGCCGACCGGATATTGTCTCCCGGCGAGCGGGCTATCTTCTACAAGTCGGAAAATACGTTGCGTGTATCAACTGTACGTCCGGAAAACACGACTTCCTGGATCACTGGCAAATTCATATTCAGGGATAGTTCTTTGGAAGAAATCATGCAGGAGCTGCAACGGGCTTTCCATGTGAAAATACATATCGGGAACGACAACCTGCGCGGCCAGACATTCAACGCGGATTTTACCGGGAAAGAGACGTTGGATGAAATCTTATCCATCCTGCAAATATCCGCCCGATATAAGATAGAAAAAGAGAGGGGAGAAATCTTCTTAAAATAAACAGAATGTCAAACCACAAAAAAACAATAAGATGATGGATAGTACTTGAGAAACTCGTCCCGTAGCATGTATGCGAGAAAAAAAGAGAATTGGGAATGTTGCGACCATTTCCCAATTCTAATTGTTAACCGGCAAGGGATAACCTTGCCAAGTATAAAAATTAACAACTACAAAATTATGGATAAATATTCATTTACCGGGCAGAATCATAAAGATTTTACTTTAAATCGGCTACTCTACATGTCAGCCATATTCCTATTGTTGCAATTTACCGGCATTTCCGCCTTGTATGCACAAAATGCAAAACTCTCTTTGAATAAAGAAAATGCGACATTTGAAGAGATTTTTAAAGAGATTGAAGCGAAAACCGGTTACAAGTTCGTTTACAATACCTCCGAGATTGACAAAAACGAAAGAGTCTCCATCCGGGAAACTGATCAGAACTTGAATGACGTGTTGCGGAACCTGTTCCGCAACAAAAGAAATATTTCTTTTCGTATATCCAATAAGCACATCGCTCTGTTCAAGGCACAAGTGAAAAAGATCTCCGGAACGGTCTTGGATACACAAAAAGAGCCGGTGGCCGGAGCCAATGTCCTCATAAAAGGGACCGCGACGGGAACCATCACCGACATCAACGGCCAATTCAGCTTGGAAGCCGCTGAAGGCGATGTCCTGCAAGTTTCTTTTATCGGGTACAGCACACAGGAGGTGACCATTAATAAAAACCAAGTGTTCAATGTTACGCTGGCAGACGATACCGAAATGATCGATGAAGTCGTTGTTACAGCTCTGGGTATCAAGCGAGAACAGAAAGCACTGGGCTATGCGGTTCAAGAAGTGAAAAACGACCAGCTGACCGTAGCCAAAGGTTCGGATGTCGCCACTTCCCTGACCGGAAAAATTGCAGGTCTGAATATCAAAAACAGTACGGAATTCGCAGCAGCCCCGACACTGACGTTGCGCGGAAGTACGCCTTTATTGGTGGTGGACGGAATCCCGCACTACAATGTCAACTTATCGGATATTCCGGCTGATGACATCGAATCGATCAGTGTCCTGAAGGGTTCTACGGCATCTGCTCTTTACGGATCACGAGGAGGAGACGGAGCGATCATGGTCACGACCAAAAAGGCCCAGAAAGAAGGACTGGACATATCCGTAAATTCCAACACTATGTTTCACGCCGGTTTCTTGAAATTGCCCGAAGTACAAAATTCATATAGTTCGGGAGGAAGTGGAAAATATGCCCCCGGTGATTACGTATGGGGAGACAAACTGGACATCGGCCGCACTGCCAGCCAATACAACCCGCTCACGTATGAATGGGAAGAGATGCCGCTGACATCCAAAGGCAAGGACAACTTCAAGAACTTCCTTGAACAAGCATTGGTGACCAACAACAACATCAGTATCTCTCAAAAAGGTGAATACGGAAGTGTACGTGCGTCACTGAACCACATTTACAATAAAGGACAGTATCCGAACTCCAGGCAACAGAAACTGACCTTCTCGGTCGGAGGCGCGATGGACTATAAGAAATTCCATTTGAGGGCCGATATAGCCTACAATAAGAACATCTTTTCCAATAACTACGGAACCGGTTACGGTATGGGTAGCTATATGTATAACTTGCTTATCTGGACCGGTGCGGAATACGATCTTCGGGAATATCGCAACTACTGGCGGGCCGGAAAGGAACAGCAAGAGCAGAACTGGATGGACGATTGGTGGTATGACAATCCTTACTTCCTCGCCAACGAACGGACGAACCAACGCCATCAGGACTTGACAAACGGAAGCTTAGATATGAGTCTGGACGTAACGGATTGGCTGAAATTGGTTATGCGTGTCGGGGGAGACGCTTTCAGAAACCAGTTTACGCTGAAAGAACCGATCAGTACGCGCGGTAACAGGAAAGGTGGGTTCCGTCTGTCCAACTATTCGGGTTATAGCACGACTGATGATATCATGTTGATGGCGAACAAGAAATTCGGAGACTTCACGGTCGATGGTTTCCTGGGCGGATCCATCTATTTCAGAGAGAACGATTATCAAAGTTCATCGACCAGTAACGGTTTGAATATGCCGGGATTCTTCTCGCTGAATGCTTCAGTAGACCCGGCAAGTACCTCTTCGTCTGTCACAAAAGAACAGATCAACAGCTTATATGGGAAGGTCGGATTGTCATGGAGAAGTGCGGCCTTCGTTGAAGTCACCGGACGTAACGACTGGGCATCCACGCTGGCGAAATCCGAACGTTCCTATTTTTATCCTTCGGTATCCGGCAGCTTGGTCATTTCCGAATTGGTCACGCTTCCCGAGATTCTGAATTTCTGGAAAGTAAGAGGTTCATGGACACAAACCAAATTCCCGACAGGCGTCTATGACATCAATTCGACATACAGTGTTTCCCGGAATTATTGGGGTAACATGACGGCCGCTTTCTATCCTTCGACCATCCGCGATGTGTCGTTGCGGCCACGTGCTTCCCGTTCATACGAAATCGGTACGGAATTGTATTTCTTCAAAAACCGTTTGAAGTTCGATATGGCCTACTATCATAAGATCCTGTATGACCTGCAACGCTATGTCGATATGAGTTACGCCAGCGGTTTCTCCAACACGTTGATCAACTACGGCGAAGAACAATTAAGCCGTGGAGTTGAATTTACAATCAGCGGTGATGTCATCAAACAGAAAGACTTTACCTGGACCTCTTCATTCAACTGGGCTGCCGACCGATATTACTATTCTAAGGTAGATGAAAAGTATTCCACTCAGAAACCTTGGGTAGCTCCCGGAAAGACCTGGCACTGGTTGGAGATGTACGATTGGGAAAAGGCTCCTGACGGACAGTTGATTCTTTATAACGGTATGCCGAAAGAAAGCGCCTATCCGATCTATGCGGGCACTTACAACCCGAAATGGATCTGGGGTTGGTCGAACACATTCAACTATAAGGACTTCACGTTGAGTTTCTCTTTCGATGGCCGTGTCGGTGGCCACATGTTCGACTACATGAGTTCACGTTTGTGGCATTCAGGGCGCCATATAGATTCAGACAACGAATACAGGTTTGACGAAGTCGTGAACGGAAATCACAAAGGTTATATTGCTGAAGGAGTAAAAGTCGTTTCAGGTAATGTAAAATATGATTCCGACGGCAATATTTTGGAAGACACTCGTGTCTTTGCTCCAAACGACGTAGCCGTTTCCTACGAAACTTATATGCGTTCTTACAATGGAAGCGAACGGAAATCAAATTTCTTGAAAAGCAAGACATTCTTCAAATTACGGGAACTGTCTTTATCCTATCGATTACCGAAAAAATATTGTACACATATTGTAAAAGGAGCCGAAATAGCCCTTGTCGGACAAAATTTGCTGATCTGGACAAAGGATTTCAAATTTTCCGATCCGGATGTAGACAAGGAGAATATCAACTCCCCTTCTATCCGTTACGTAGGTGCTAATCTGAAGTTTAATTTCTAAAATAGACATGACATGAAAAAAATAAAATCATATATAAACCAATTCTTGCTGATCGCTTGTGCATACATAGCCTATAGTTGCAACGGATTCGATGACATCAACACCAATCCAGACGCAGCAACTACGGCAACCCCGGGTATGTTGGCTACGGGACAATTGAGAGAAGCTCTTCGAACAGGCGGGAAGTATGATGCCAAATGGTTCTTCGGCGATATGTTCTTCACTAAAATGATCAGTTGGCAGGAAGGAGCAGAAGATAGCAGGAAGGTTCAGTACAACCAGATTACCACAGCTGGATTCAGTGTGTACAAAGATTTGACTAACTGTCTCAAAATGGTTGAACTGGCAGCTGATGTCGACAAGGATGCCTACGAAGGACTGGCTTTGTTTATCAAGGTTTTTCGTCTCTATGATACGACAATGGCATTGGGGGACATTCCTTATTCCGAAGCCATGAAAGGTGAAGAGGGAAACACGCGTCCTAAGTATGACACACAGAAACAGGTCATATCGCAAATGTTGGATGACTTGGATGCCGCTTATACGCATTTTTCAAATGCTACCCGTAATTTCGACGGCGACATCGTGTATGGAGGTAATCCAGCCCAATGGAAGAAAGCCGTATCGGCTTTGCAATTGCGGATTCTGCTCAATCTGTCCAAAAAGGAACAGGAAGCCGATTTGAACGTCAGACAGCGTTTCTCTTCGATCGTTGCCCGGCAGGATTTGTTTGAATCCAACAATGACAATTTCCAGTTCATTTATGGCACGCTCTCTTCTCAGTTGTATCCGCTCTACTTGTCTCGGTTCAATCCTTATCCGGGTGTATCCGTCACAATTGTGGATGTCTTGAAAAAATATCAGGACTATCGTCTGTTTTTCTATTGCGAACCGACAAAAGCCCAGACTGCCGCAGGTGTGGCCGATAGCGAATGGGAAGCCTACCAGGGAGTCGATCCCTCCAGGATTTATAGCGAAATCATGGATCTGTATACTTCCGGAAATATCTCCAACATCAATTCCCGCTTTTGGGAACTCGAGACCTGCCAGCCGACCATACAGTTAGGATATGCCGAACAGAACTTTGTCCTGGCCGAAGCCTGCCTAAGAGGCTGGATCGATGGCGATGCCAACCAATATTATCATAAAGGCATCGAAGCCAGCATGAAGTTTGCGGCTGCATACACGCCTGCCGCTTACCGGCACGGCCGAGAAATAACAGACGGTTATATCCAATCGTTCCTGGCTAAACCGGAGTTGCAGTTGGGTAAAAAGGCCGATACCTTCGAGCAGGACTTGAAAGAGGTTCTGACACAAAAATATCTGGATTTGTTTATGCACAATTCATATACCTGTTATTATGATTACCGCAGGACCGGTTATCCTGTGTTACCGATCAACCCGCAATCGAACATGAACACCCAAGCGGACCAGATGCCGTTAAGATGGAGGTACGAACAGCGTGAGTACGACTTCAATCGTGAAAATCTGGAAGAAGCGCTTCAACGTCAATATGACGGCAAAGATGATTGGAACGACAAGATGTGGATTATTCAATAACAAAGTTCTAAATAGCAATTGAGATGAAACGAATAAGTATTTGGTGGATCGGGCTGATTGTATGCTTGTTTTGCATAAGTTGTACATCAGACAAGAAACACGAATTAAGTGTCTTACATTTGAACATCTGGATGGATGGGACGGTCGTCGAGAACGGTTTTGAAGCAGTCGTTGACGAAATAGACCGGGTTAATCCGGACATCGTGATGCTCAGCGAAGCCAGCAACAGAAATGAGGAGTTGATCGTTCCCCGTTTGCTGGAGGCCTTGCGTGAAAAGGGGAAAAACTATTTCGGCGAGAGTAGTTCGCTGGATGTGGTCCTGCTGTCCAAATATCCGATACTCGACCAGACGGAAAATATTCCGCAAAAAGACCGGATATTAAGGACACGATTGGATGTGGAAGGCAAACAAGTAATCGCCTATACAGGGCATTTGGATTATACACACTATGCTTGTTACCTGCCACGAGGATACAGCGGTGTAACCTGGAAAAAGCTGGATGCTCCTGTAACGGATGTTATGGAAATAGAGAAAGCCAACAGCGAATCTTTGCGGGACGAATCGATCCGGCTCCTGATAGAAGATGCGAAAAAGCAAAAGGCTGACTTTATCGTTTTGGGCGGTGACTTCAACGAACCCTCTCATTTGGATTGGACGGAAGAGACAAAAGGATTGTGGGATCATAACGGGGCAGTCGTCCATTGGGATTGTTCGACTTTATTATACGAAGCCGGATTCCGGGATGCTTACCGCGTAAAATATCCCAATCCGATCACCCATCCCGGCTTTACTTTTCCTTCGGACAATCCGGATATGCCGGTCGAACGGTTGACCTGGGCACCGGATGCGGATGAACGGGATCGTATCGATTTCATCTATTATATGCCGTCTGCAGGATGGGAGGTACAAGAAGCAATAGTCGTTGGTCCCCAATCAACCATCGTTCGTAGTGAACGTGTCGCAGAGGAGAGTCAGGATCTATTCTCCGTTCCTACCGGGACGTGGCCGACTGACCATAAAGGAGTATTGATCAAGTTCAGCTTTTAAGAGGCGGGAACAGACGTTTATCTACAAAAAAGGTGTGCCGGGATTTTTCCTGCACACCTTCTTTTTTTCAGTTTTGATCCGACGTTATTTCTTTGCTTTCGCCATATCTAATGCCGAAGTCGTCGTGTAGTACTTGGCCAGCATATTGGGTACTTCCCAATCCGGTAATTTGCCGTCTTTCAGATATTCTAAGAAATGCTCTGTTACTTGGCCGAAGTGGGCTTCATGGCCTACACGGTATTTGGCGGGAATTTCAACTTGCCATACGCCGTCGTCGACCTTTTTCAACGCTACACCCGGATATTCAGCCGATACCTTTTCCATCGAAGCGGCCAGTTCCTTTTCGTAAGCGGCCAAGTCCATGCCTTTCACGGCTTCGACAAACAGTTCCGGCTGATAGTTCTGTTCCTTGCCCTGTCGGATGACCAGGTCGGCCTTACTGCCCTTCATGACGGAGAAGTGGGTATCACCGCCGCCTTCCGGGAAGGTGTAGTTCCAGATTACGGAGACTTTGGCGGTCACTCCTTTGATCCGATAGAGGATATCCCCGTTACAATAGACTTTCAACGTGTCATTTTCGACATCTTTCTTTAAAAAGTCGGGATAGGCATCCGTCCCTGTTACCTGTTTGAATTCTTCCGGGCTGATGGCGGTCGTCCAACGGTTGGCGTCAAGCAGCTCGATGTCGTTCTTGTAGTCGATAACCTGTCCGGGGAATGCTTCCCACTGAACCAGGTCGACCAAGTGAGTCGTCACATCGACAATCCCTTCACCCTGCTGGGTCACATCGAAATACCAGACCGGGCGGGTCAGCGGCTTGTTGTCGACCAGCTTGAACAGATGATGAACGCTCTCTTTCACGATAGCCGGCTCTTCGGGAGAACCTTTCAACTGTTCACCGTAAATAGCCGGGATTGTAGATAATTCGCGTTGCAACATCGTGGTGATCTCGTTCCGTTCGGTCATGATGTCATACAACAGGATGTTCTTCTGTTTGGCAATATCGAAACATTCCTCCAGCAACTTGAAGTTTTGGCTGTTGATCGCCATCGGTTTGTCGGAAAGCACGTTGATGCCGGCTTCCAGCGTTTTTTTGATATATTCGGTCTTCTTGCCGTTGTTTCCGGCCTGGATCATCACGTTTCCTTTCTTCTCAGCCAACATCTTTTCCAGATAATCGTCGCCCGTATAAACGATTTCGTTCCAAGCCGTCGGGTTCTCTGCACGTGTGTTGAAACCTTGGATGCGTTTCAAATGTTCATTCACGTCAAAACCGGTGGGTGCGTACACATGAACATTTTTAGAAACTTGCGGATAAGAAACCTTCTGCACCAATGCAGCATGAAAATGTCCGGGATCGAGCGTGATCAACTGAACCTCACCCGGTGCACCAGTAAAGCGTTCTGCCACTTTCTCTTGCTTTGTGTTACAAGATGTTCCGACCAACAGAGCCGCCATGGTAAATACAAGATAGTTTTTCATTTTTATTATAATTGAATTATTGATAAGCATTTGCCTTGTCTCGAATCAGCGACAAAGATAAAACAAAAACATCAACGAATAGCGGTGAAATCAAAACATTTGTATTTCCATTCCCGTTTAGCGGCACATCCGATCATTCCATTTCTCTATCATGTATTCGATCCCGACAACGATCAAGAACGCCGAACAGAAAAACAAGACACGACTTCCGAACACCTGTATGCCATTATCCATAAACGATCGGCATTGCAACAACACCTCCACCATCTTCCGGTCATACACTTTTCCCGCCCTTTCCAACGACATCAACCGCAAGATGGGAAACTCCACGCACAGATTATAAGCGATACGGACAAGCGCAATGAGAAGGAATGTCCCCAAAGTGATACTCAATGCCGTACTCCAATTGCTGACCGTTTTCATCCATGGAAAACGGGTCATAAACAGACTGCGTTTGTTGCGCATAAGGGCATATTCAAAGTGGGATTCGGCAGCCAACAACTCTTTTTCCCGCAAATGCCGATACATCCGCAAGAACTCTTTCCATACCTCTTTTTTAGAAAGTGTTACCGGTCTACTGGACAAAAACAGTTCCTCAAACAGTTCTCCGCCTCTCACTTCACAAACCATTTCTTCCCCCGTCTCTTCAGCGGACAACCCAAGCAACAACTCGTAACAGTCCAGCAACGAAAGGCTGAAATGTAACCCGTTCCTTTCCCGTTGCCACCAATGGCAAACCATCGCTTGTCTATAGTAAAACACCGCAGCCAGCAACGCATCCCAAGCCGGCGCAACCCGATAAAAGGCTTCCTCTTTTTGAAGTATTTTGCAAGTCTCTTCAAAGGCTTCCCGATAAGATTCCGCAACTCGTTCCCCTTGCAGATAACTCAATGAGACAAAGAAAAAGCGGGATACCGCAATCAGACTTTCCGAAAGTTCCTCTTTCATCTGGGAGATTTCATATACCTGTTGTTTTATGATTCGTATGTTCATGATTTTCCTATTAACTAATCTCATACTTAAAACTATGCGCCAAACTTACCAAATGCCGATATTGATACGAATACCTCCACCGTTCCACCTCCAATGCCCGGACGCACAATTGGGGATGAGAATCGAAAGCCGTACGATACCCTTGTTGTAAACGGTTCCATAAAGAAGACTTGCGAAACTCCTCGTAAGCTTTTCCTTGCCGGATCAGATTGTCCCGTTTGTCACTCTTCAACCCGGAAGCGAGCTTGGCAAGGGCTGATTGAAACGCCTCTTCTCCAACCAAGACCGAGGCACATCGGTCTGCGGACAACTCGCTCTTTTGGTTCCAATATTGCAACGCTCCGTATATCGGCAAAAACAAACCTTTATGTAGCAAGCCTAATAAGAATCCGGCCTCTTCCAATGTCGTCAGAATGGTTTTGTATAGCACATGCCTGCAAAGGATATGGCCGCACTCATGCCCGATGACAGAGTTGAGTTCTTCCCGATCCAGATGTTCGATCAATCCACTGGAAAGGGCGATAAACGTAGAGGCCTCGCCATACGTATAAGCATTCATATAAGGAGAGTTGTAAATATACAATTCCGGTTCCCGAATGCCGGCCTTTTGTATGAGCCCTTGAAAGTCCCGATACAATACCGGATAATTCCAAGCATCGACCCGTATCATGTTTCCCAAATTCTCTCCGCGGAATTGTTGTTCAAATCCGAACTTCATGAAACAGGTGATCGCCTTATCCAATCCGGGGATCATTCGGATTGCCTTAATCGCTTTCGCATCTTCCGGATGCGTAATATCTTTTGCGTCCATAATAGATCAAGCCGTTAGCACCTTCCAAGAAGATTGATTATACACCGAGCGCATATAAGCGATTTGGATCACGCAAGGAATCGTCACCCGATAGGCGGGAGAAGACAAATCGTATGCCGTCCAACCGGCAGTCAGAACCCATCCAACCGGACCTGAGAAGACAGAAGCCACTTTCCCAAGCGTGTTTCTGCCGGCAAACCGCAACCCATGTCCCAACATCATGCGGGAAACCATATTGGCCGTGTACAACGCGATCTTCGAAGCAAAAGCACCGCCGCCTTTCCGTATAAGGAGTTGTACGGCTGCCAACGTGCATTGTTTCCGCAAATCTTTTGCCGGAATCTCCAAAGCCGCTGCCAGCTCTCCCAACTCTTTCGTATCCATACGTCCGACCGCATCCGCAAACATCTTCCGCAACAGACGTTCTTCCACAGCCTCAATGGATTCATGCTCAGAATAATCCACCCGCATCTTTTTGCATACATCCCGCACGATCTCCCGATACGGGACTCCACATCCCCGGCAACAGTTCGCAATCGTGTTCCCTCCATACCGTTGAAGTTCGTTAGCGACCTCTCGCCACATATTCCGCATATGATCCGGATAGTTGCATAAATAAGCATCCGTATCCGTCAATTGTTCCGCCATGCGGATTTCCCCTTTCGCATCATGCGTCAAATAATCCGCCAATGTCTTTAAATCTTCATTCCTGCATTCTGCCAAGAATTGTAAGTCTCTATCGTATCGCATCTCTTTCCTGTTTGATGATTATGGGGGCAAAGGAAAGAGGGGGGACGGACAAAAGGTGTCTGAGACTATAATTCTTTATTCAAAAGTCTGAAATTCTTAAAGAAAATCGGACAAATGCCTTTAGTTAGACACCTCAGATTTAGCAATGTTACTTGACTTTACAAATCATCCTGACCGCCTTAATAGCTTTCGCATCTTCTGGATGTGTAATATCTTTCGCTTCCATTCCATCAACGGGTATACAGGCTTTGCTAATCCGATTTTGTTTGAGTGGAATTCAACAAACTATCACACCTGGCAATCAATCGTTGAAGAAAAGAAGCCGTTTCGTAATCTTGTGAATGCGAGGCCTCATTTACTTTTTGCGTTAGGTCTTCAATGCAATCATGTAACGTGGCTCTCGTCGCTTCACGTCCGTTGGAAAGGGAAGCCTCCCAAAAGTTAATAGCTCGCTCCATGTCTTGTTCTACATCCTCTCCTTTGTAATACTTGATTCCTAACAGATATTGTGCTTCCGGATCATTTTGTGCTGATAATGAAGTTAAGTTGGTGATTTCATCTTGTATATTTTGATTGTCATCGTCGTTGGATAAGATTTTGAGCAACTCTACAAAATGATCGTCCAATATATTCAGTAAAGGGCAAAAAGTATATCGGAACACTTCTTTGTCTATACGGAAATCGCTTCCGACATTTAATGTTGATTGAGACATTAACTTGTTGCAATCCTCATTAATAAACAGGCAAACCGAGTCAAGATTATCCATCTGTATTTTATTGATAAGGCGAAGCACTGGCATATATTGGCTTTTGGGAATCTTGAATGGCATATACGCTAATAAAAGAACTTGTTTATCCTCCTCCCTACAAATAATTCTGACTTCCAAGCAAACATGATCCATATCGATTGAAAAGTAAAATTCACTTTTCCCTTCATCATACTGGAAGTTCAATTCATACTCTTTCTTCAAGTAGTCATTTACTTGTTTTGCTAAAATATCCATAATCCTATAAATTAATCATTCTTATTTAACGATACATTCTATCACTTCACTTCTCCATATTATCCACAAACGGTTTCACTTCAAGGTTTCATCTAATAGATAACTAATCTCCCTATCCGCATATAACATTGCCTCTTTCTTCGTAAGATCCAAGGATGTCAATATCTCATTGTCAAAAACGTGAACGGATACAGCTTCTCCCTTTATTTTATTGGCAATAGATAAAGCAACATTTCTACTATCCCCTTCAAATTTGAATGGAATTATAAGTATCGCAGAAAAAGGAATCTCAAAAGACTTAAATAATTTCGTGAGCCTTTCAACTGATCGATTCCCTGTTTCTCCTCCTAATGTAGCCAATAGAATCACCGGTTGCCTTGTTACCGCAATATCAAGCATACGTTCCGCCGAAAATTCAACTTTCCATACGTCTGACTCCAATTCATCAATCAATATGTAATCAACACGATCTTCATATTCATCGCCTATATTTAGAATAATGTTATTTGCGCCTGTTCCGGCAGTGATTAATATAGATTTCATATTCTCTTATCGTTTTATATTTAAATTTGTCTTTAGTTATTATCCTATCAGGGCAACCGCATCAAAATAACGTTAGCTTAGGTAACAAACGTAGTTTTCAACCTCTTCCTCTCTCTTATTGTCCATTTTCCTAAAAAAGCCATTGGTCCAAATCGAAACTACTACCCCATAAAAATTGATTTTCTACCCCATATAATTCAAATTTCCCTTGCGGGTAATATTTTTTAAGAAACATGATTTTTGACAACGGACTATTATTCAGATAAATACAGAATCATGCATTTTTAAGGGGGATATTGTAAACTGTTAAAGTTTCTCACACTTGTATCCACCCAACTTATTCCTATTAATACAAAATCGAAAAGTGTTGATTATCAACTCATTGGTATTTTGATGCGGTTGCCTTGTTATCCTATCCTTATCTTTTTGTAGTCAAAACCCATCCATATGGACCGGGGAAAACAGAAGCCGCTTTTCCAAGCGTGTTTCTGCCGGCAAACCGCAACCCGTATCCATCAATTGTTCCGCCATGCGGATTTCCCCTTTCGCATCATGCATCAAATAATCCGCCAATGTCTTTAAATCTTCATTCCGGCATTCCGCCAAGAATTGTAGGTCTTTGTCGTATCGCATCTCTTTCCTGTTTGATGATTATGGGGGCAAAGGAAAGAGGGGGGACGGACAAAAGGTGTCTCAAAAAATTCAATTCAATATTCTTTTGAGTTTCTTTTTGGTCTGTTTTCTCTTCTCTTCTTTTCTTT
>JAGBDR010000088.1 GCA_017937385.1 Parabacteroides sp. | reverse complement strand
TCGTACGTGTACAGACGGTAGTCGATCAGAATGCGGATCTGTATAACTTGAATATTGCCAACGACTCCATTTCCGGCTCGCCGGACAAAGTCTATCAGATCCAAGAAATCACCGCGGCAATATCCGAACTCAACGACGAGATTAAAATACCGTTCACCCTCTTCCTGGACGGCTACAAATATCATGAGATAGCCGAAAAGCTCTCCATCCCGTTGGGTACGGTAAAGAGCCGTATCTTCTTTGCCCGAAAAGAATTGCAGAGCAAGCTGAAGGATTTTCAATATACGTAAAGCAAGAATGCCCCGTTTCGCGGAAACCCAAACCGGAAACGGGGTTTATTTTTCATCATCCACAAAAAAACATTCGTTTTTTTTCTCTTTCTTTGTAACAACCTCTTCCCCGTCACCGTCTACTAAATGAACGCTCTTCAATAGCGCGCATTGAAAGGGCCGGAACAAAAAAGGAAGAATTAATCATTAAAAATATCAAGAAAGATGAAAAAATACATTGCCATCCTGATCCTCATGCTCTCCTGCCAGGCAGGATACAGCCAAAGCATGGACAAGTTGTTCAACGACTTTGCCAAACAAAAGGACGTAACCCGTGTAACAGTCGGCCCGTTCCTGATGAAAATAAGTAGCCTGTTCACAGAAACGATGGGTGTGAACAGCATCGAAGTCCTTGCTTTCGATGAATGCAGCAACAGCGTCAGGAACGACCTGCACGACGCCATCAAGAAACTGAAAGACCCAGATTTTGAAACAATGGTCCGTTCCAACGAAGGTGGCAGCCAGACGAAAATCATGGTGCGCATCGATAAGGATTTTATCCGCGAACTGGTTATCCTGACAACCGACGAAGGCGACGACGCTCTGATCCGCATCAAAGGGAAAATCAAACCCGCCGATATCGAAAAAGTGATAAAAGACCATAAAGATGGATGCTGATAGCTTTAAAAGGCAGTTCCTTCCACTCCATCCCAAGCTCTTCCGGATCGCCTGCGCATTGGTTGAAAACAAGGCCGACGCCGAAGACATCCTGCAAGAGGCCTACTACAAGCTGTGGAACCGGCGGAACGAACTGACCGACATCCAGAACCCGGAAGCCTTCTGCGTGACGCTGGTCAAGAACCTCTGCCTCGACTTCCTCCGCTCGCCCCGTGCCAACAGGCATGAAGAAAATGTCGCCGAAGCCGTCACTCTTTCGGCGGGGCTTTCTCCGGATGAGGAGCTGGAGCGGCAAGACCAGTTGAAGCACATCCGCCGCCTCATCGGCCACCTGCCGGAAAACCAGCGGCAAGTCCTCCGGTTGAGAGGGATCGAAGACTGTTCGATGGACGAGATCGAACAGATTACCGGCCTCAGCGCCGTCAACATACGCGTGCTACTTTCCCGGGCACGGAAAACGATACGGGAACAATTGGAAAACTATTATACATGAAACGATATGGACGAAAAAAAGATAGATGAACTCATCCGTAAAGCCCTCCAAGAAGAGCAGGTTTTGCCCGAAGGGCTCTCCCGCCGGCTGGAAGAACAGATCGATGCTTGGGCTGCCACGGAAGAAAAGAAAGCTCGCCCGCAGGTCCGTCGCCGGACCCTATACTGGCTAAGCGGAGCCGCCGCCTCCATCCTACTGTGCGTCGGGCTTTTCCAGTACACCCCGGACCGGCACGACCGGCTCACCGACACCTACACCAATCCCCAGGAAGCGGCCGTTGCCGCCGAACAGGCCCTGCTCCTGCTTTCGCAGAACCTCAACAAGGGGATCTGCCAAGTGGATGGCGCCGGCCAAGAAATCGAGAAAGTAAACAACATCTTAAACAAACATTTAAACGATTAATCTTATGAAATCCAAGAATATATTCCTCATCCTGTTCCTTTTCTGCACCAGCCTATGCTTTGCCCAGGACAACCTGTTTGAAAAATATGCCGACATGGACAACGTGACTTCCGTCTTCATCTCCAAGAAAATGTTCGACCTGATGCCCGACATCGAAAGCGGCGGTCTCGACCTGGTGAACCTGAAAGGGAAAATAAACAACCTTCAAATCGTCACCTCCGACAAACGGGAAGTGCGTGACCAGATGCGGAAAGAGTTCAGTACCCTCATCAGCAAGTCGCATGAAGAACTGATGCGCGTCAAGGACGACGACACACGCGCCTCTTTCTACATCACCCAGCAAGGCGACCTCATCAACGAAATGATCATGCTCGCCGACACCGATTCGGACTACGTGGTCATCCGCCTCACCGGCCGGTTCACCCTGCAGGACATACAGGATGTGGCCAAAAGCTTCTCAAACGAGAAAAAAGGAAAATGACATCCTCCTACGAAACGATATTTGCCGGCCAAAAGATAAAAGCGTACCCGCTATCGGCAAAAAAGAGGTATTTAGGACTAAAAAAGTTGCGTATTCTTGCCGGTATCGGCAAGAATACGCAACTTTGCAAGAGTATAATTATATGGGTATGGATTTTATCTCTGTCAAAGAATATGCAAATGCGCACGGTATCGCGGAACGGACTGCCAGGAATTATTGCGTACAAGGGAAAATCCCGGGCGCACAACTGATCGGCAAAACGTGGAGCGTGCCAGCCGATGCCCCATTGCCTCAACGCAAGAATGCCCGAAGCCGGATATCCCCTCTCCTGAAAGCGTTGCGGGAACAAAAGGAAAGCAAAATCAGAGGGGGCATATATCATCGTATCCAAATAGACCTGACTTATAGTTCCAACCATATCGAAGGAAGCCGCCTGAGCAAGGAACAGACACGTTATATCTTCGAGACCAATACAATCGGCATTACAGACGAAGCGGTAAGAATCGATGATATAATCGAAACGACCAACCATTTCCGTTGCATTGATTTCATCATCGACCATGCCGGTGAACCGTTGTCCGAGAGTATGGTCAAACAGATTCACCTCATTCTCAAATCAGGAACTTCCGATGCCTCAAGGCCCTGGTTTGCAGTCGGTGAATATAAACGGCTGCCCAATGAGGTAGGCGGAATTGAAACCGTTGCCCCCAAGAAAGTGGCATCGGCCATGCGTAGCTTGCTCAAAGCATACAAAAGCAAAAAATCAATCTCGTTTGAGGATATACTCGATTTCCATCAACGGTTTGAACTCATCCACCCTTTCCAAGACGGGAACGGCCGTGTCGGCAGGCTTATCATGTTCAAAGAATGCCTGGCTCATGAAATTGTTCCCTTTATCATTACGGACGAACTGAAGATGTTCTATTACCGTGGGCTGCAGGAATGGACGCATATCCCGGAGTTTCTGACCGACACCTGTCTGGCTGCCCAGGATCATTTCAAAAGGGTTCTCGATTATTTCAAAATCAAATATTGACCGCGTACCTATTTCCCCGTAATGATCCGCCGTATCTCGCTCAATTTGTTGAGGGCTTCCAAGGGGGTCAGGTTGTTGACGTCGAGGTTCTTGATTTCGTCGCGCACTTGGCTGAGCACGGGGTCGTCCAGTTGGAAGAAGCTCAATTGGTAGCCGTCGGTCGATGTAGCGATTCCTTTTACCGGTTTGCTTTTGATGCCGCCCTTGTGTTTTTCCGCGGCAATTCCCTCCTGGCGGTTTTCCGTTTCCAATTGCTCCAGGATCTCGTTGGAACGCTTCACGATGCTTTTCGGCATACCGGCCATCTTGGCCACATGGATACCGAAACTGTGCTCACTGCCTCCGGGGACCAGTTTGCGCAGGAAGATCACCTTGTTGTTGACCTCTTTCACCGAGACGTTGTAGTTCTTGATACGCTTGAAAGAGGTTTCCATTTCGTTCAGTTCGTGGTAGTGGGTGGCAAAGAGCGTTTTTGCACGGGCATTGGGATGTTCGTGGATATACTCGACAATCGCCCAGGCGATGGAAATGCCGTCATACGTGCTTGTCCCGCGTCCCAACTCGTCGAAGAGGACCAGGCTGCGGGAAGAGAGGTTGTTGAGGATGTCCGATGCCTCGTTCATCTCCACCATAAAGGTCGATTCGCCCACCGAAATGTTGTCTGAGGCGCCCACGCGGGTAAAGATCTTGTCGACGATCCCGATATGGGCACATTCGGCAGGGACGAAGCAACCGATCTGCGCCATCAGCGTGATCAGGGCTGTCTGGCGGAGCAGGGCGGACTTACCGGCCATGTTCGGTCCGGTGATGATGATGATCTGTTGCTTCTCGTCGTCCAGATAGACGTCGTTGGCGATATACGGTTCGCCGATGGGCAATTGCTTTTCGATCACCGGATGGCGGCCGGCCTTGATGTCGAGCACCTGCGAGTCGTTTACGTCCGGACGGATATAGCGGTTGCTTTCCGCGACCTTGGCAAACGAGAGCAGGCAGTCCAGGCGGCCGATCAGGTTCGCGTTCACTTGGATGGGCGGAATATATTCGGAAAGGCAGAGGACCAGTTCGTTGAAAAGGCGGGTTTCCAGCGAGAGGATATTTTCTTCCGCACCTAATATTTTTTCTTCGTATTCTTTCAGTTCTTCGGTGATGTAGCGTTCGGCATTCACCAAGGTCTGTTTGCGGATCCATCCGGCAGGGACTTTGTCCTTGTAGGCGTTACGCACCTCGATATAATACCCGAAAACGTTGTTGAAACCGATTTTCAGGCTCGATATGCCCGTTTCTTCTATCTCGCGTTGCTGTACCTTCAAAAGGTAATCTTTGCCCGAATAGGCGATGGATCGCAGTTCGTCGAGTTCGTCGTTCACGCCTGTCGCAATCACGCCGCCTCGGTTCAGCAACGTAGGCGGATCGTTGTTGATCTCTTTTTCTATCCGGTCACGGATCAGGGCGCAGGCATTCAACTGTTCGCCGATACGGCATAGGCTCGGTTCGTCGCTTTCTGCACAGGCCTCCTTGATCGGCTCGATGGCACGGAGGGCGACTTTCAGTTGCACCACTTCGCGGGGAGAGACGCGGCCGACCGCCACTTTGGAGATGATGCGTTCCAGGTCGCCGATCTGTTCCAGTTTCTCTTCCAGAAACTCTTTCATTTCGGGATGGCGGAAGAAATAGTCCACGACGTCCTGACGTTCATGGATCGGTTTCACATCTTTCAACGGGAACAAGATCCAACGGCGCAGCATACGCGATCCCATCGGCGAGACGGTCTTGTCGAGCACGTCCAACAGGCTCGTCCCCTCCTCGTTCATCGTGCCGACCAGCTCCAGACTGCGCACCGTAAATTTGTCGAGGCGCACGTAACGGTCTTCTTCGATACGGGAAAGGGAGGTAATATGCGAAATATGGGTATGTTGCGTCTGGTCCAGGTAATAGAGGATGGCGCCCGAAGCCACGACGCCCAGTTTCAGGTGCTGGACACCGAATCCTTTCAGGTTTTTCGTTTCAAAATGCTTCAACAGGCGGTCGTTGGCGGCCTCCGGGGTGAACACCCAGTCATCCAGCTCAAAAACAAAGAAGCGGGGGCCGAAAGCCTCTTCGAACCGTTTGCGGCTGCCCCGTTCGACCAGCACCTCTTTCGGGGAGAAGTTATTCAACAGCTTATCCACATAATCGACGGTCCCCTCGGCCGTCAGGAACTCGCCGGTAGAGATATCGAGGAAAGCGATCCCACAGACCTCTTTCCTGAAATGGATGGCAGCCAGGAAGTTGTTTTCCTTATGGTTGAGGATATTGTCGTTGATGGAGACACCCGGAGTCACCAGTTCGGTGATACCGCGTTTTACCAGTTTTTTCGTGAGTTTCGGATCTTCCAACTGGTCACAGATCGCAACGCGCTTGCCGGCACGTACCAACTTGGGCAGATAGCTGTCCAGCGCATGATGAGGAAAACCGGCCATCTCGATGGTCTGTCCCGGCCCGTTCGCTTTCTTCGTCTGCACGATACCTAATATTTCAGCACCGGTCACAGCATCTTCACCATACATCTCATAAAAGTCGCCCACACGGAATAGCAGGATTGCATCAGGATGTTTCGCCTTTATATCAAAATACTGCTTCATCAAAGGGGTTTCCACGATCTTTGCCACTGTTCTTTTCCTCTTTATCAATTCAACTGTACAAAGGTACGATTTTTCAATCTTTCAAAAAATCCACGTATTGTTTTTTCATTTACAAAAACATAACTTTGCAAGCATTCTAACAAAAGCAGATATATGAAACAAGCAGTTCTACTTTCGACCGGCCTTTTGCTGGCAGCTCCTTTCATCCACGCGGAGAAAAATAAGGACAAGAAACCGAATATCGTTTTTATCCTTGCCGACGATCTGGGGTATGGCGATCTGAGTTGTTACGGACAGGAAAAGTTTGAGACTCCCAACATTGACAAGCTGGCACAAAGCGGAATGCGTTTTACGCAGTGCTATTCGGGAACAACCGTCAGCGCCCCTTCCCGCTCCTGCCTGTTGACAGGCACACACAGCGGGCATACGCCTGTACGCGGCAACCTCGAACTCGAGCCGGAAGGACAGTTCCCGCTTCCCTCCGATGCCCGCACCATCTTCGAGGTCATGAAAGATGCAGGATATAAGACATCCGCTTTTGGCAAATGGGGACTGGGTTATATCGGTTCGACCGGCGATCCCAAAAACCAAGGCTGCGATACTTTCTACGGATACAATTGCCAATTGTTGGCGCACAGCTATTACCCCGACCACCTCTGGGACAACGACAAACGGGTGGAACTCAAAGACAACAACCTGAACGTACAATACGGAAGGGGCACTTATTCGCAAGACCTCATCCATGGGAAAGCGCTGGAATATTTGGATAATATGAATCCGGACGAACCGTTCTTCATGTGGTACCCGACCATTATCCCCCATGCGGAACTGATCGTGCCGGAAGACAGTATCATACGGAAGTTCAGAGGCTTGTATCCGGAAAAACCTTACAAAGGGACCGAACCGGGCAGTCCGGCTTTCCGCAAGGGCGGTTATTGTACCCAATTCCATCCGCATGCCACTTTCGCCGCAATGGTGTACCGCTTGGATGTCTATGTCGGGCAGGTCGTTCAGAAATTGAAAGACAAAGGCTTATACGACAACACTATCATTATCTTCGCAAGCGACAATGGCCCGCACATGGAAGGAGGCGCCGATCCCGACTTTTTCAACAGCAACGGAATTTATCGCGGATACAAACGGGATTTGTATGAAGGTGGCATCCGCGTCCCGATGATTATTTCCTGGCCGGGACATGTCCAGCCGAGTACGGAAACCGACTTTATGTGCTCTTTTTGGGATGTACTGCCGACCTTCGAAGAAATCATTCATCCGAAAGCCAAACAGAAAGAGATGGACGGTGTCAGCATACTGCCCCTTCTGGAAAACCGGAAAGGACAGAAAGAGCATGAGTTCCTCTATTTCGAATTCCAGGAGTTGAATGGTCGCCAAGCCGTACGCAAAGGGCCGTGGAAATTAGTCCACATGAACATCCGTGGCAACAAACCTTATTATGAACTGTATAACTTGGCTTCTGATCCGTCAGAACGGCATAACGTGTTGGACCAGTATCCGGAAAAAGTAGCCGAACTGAAAGAGATCATGATCCGTGAACACAGACCGGACCCGAACTGGCCGCTGTTACCCGGAAAAAATATGTAACTTTGGAGGGTCGTTTACAAACAGTTCGCAGTCGCACATGTGAATGATTAGAATTTAATATAATAAGATATATGTCAGACAGTATTGTTATTATTCCCACGTACAACGAGAAAGAGAATATAGAAAATATTATTCGGGCTGTATTTGGGTTGGAGAAAGAATTTCATATTTTGATTATAGATGATGGATCGCCCGATGGCACGGCAGATATTGTAAAGCAACTGCAAAAAGAGTTTCCTGAACGTCTTTTCATGGTAGAACGTAAAGGCAAGTTAGGATTGGGCACCGCTTATATCTGCGGATTCAAGTGGGCGATAGAGCATAAGTATGATTTTGTATTTGAAATGGATGCCGATTTCAGCCATAATCCGAATGATCTGCCCAGGTTATATGCCGCCTGTACGGAACAAGGCGGTGATGTCGCAGTCGGTTCCCGCTACTGCAATGGCGTGAATGTCGTAAACTGGCCGTTAGGGCGCGTGTTGATGTCTTATTATGCTTCCGTATACGTCCGCTTTGTCACTGGAATGAAAGTGCAGGATACAACAGCAGGTTTCAAATGCTACCGTCGCGAGGTACTTGAAACGATCGATTTGGACCGCATCCATTTCAAAGGGTATGCGTTCCAGATAGAAATGAAGTTTACGGCATATAAGTGCGGTTACAAAATCGTAGAAGTCCCCATTATTTTCATCAACCGTGTCTTAGGCACTTCCAAAATGAACTCCTCCATCTTCGGAGAAGCCCTGTTTGGCGTATTGAAATTGAAATGGTGGAGCCTATTCCGCAAATATCCACAGAAAATTACATTTTAAGGCAATAAAAAAGGAAGCCCTGTCAACGTCATCGTTTGCAGGGCTTCCTTTTTTTGTTTCTATCAAAGTGCTTCCTTAAGGATCTCTCCTACGGTCGGGTGCGGGAAGACGATGGCTTTCAGTTCGTCTGCCTTCATGCCTTTTTCGATGGCGATACCGGCGATGACGATCAGTTCGGAAGCCGGATTTCCCAAGAGATGGGCACCGATGATCGTTTCGTCTTCGGCCAAAATCAACTTGCAGACTCCGTTGCCTTGCTCGTTTTCGGCAACAAAACGGCCGGAGAACGCCATCGGGATCTTCTTGACGGTGTAGGGTGTCCCTGCGGCCTGCAATTCTTCTTCGGTCTTGCCGACACCTGCGATTTCCGGGTTGGTATAGACAACGCCCGGAATGGCTTTATAGCTCATGCTGCGAGATTTGCCTAAAATATGGTCAATGGCCACTTCCGCCTCGCTGACAGCTGTATGGGCCAGCAGGGAGAAAGCCGTGATGTCGCCACAAGCATACACATTCGGGATGGAAGTCTGCATGAACTCGTTCACTTTGATGCCGTTGCGGAAAGGTTCGGGAGCCAATGTCTCCAATCCGAAACCGTTGGTCACGGGGCGACGGCCTACACTCAACAGGACTTTTTCACCCCGGATGACAAAGCTCTCGCCGTCTTTTTCGACCGTCACATCGCCACCGTTTACGGCTGTCACCTTATGCCCCAAATAGAACTTGACGCCCCGTTTGGCATATTCGGCCTGCAACATTTCCGACAGTTCCCGGTCCATCGGGCCGAGGATCTTGTCCAGCATCTCGACTACATGCACTTCCGTTCCCATGCTGTTGAAGAAAGAGGCAAACTCCATACCGATCACACCACCCCCGATGATCACCAACGAAGCCGGCAGCTCTTTGGACTGCAACGCTTCCCGGCTTGTCCAGTATTCCGTTTCCGCCAATCCGGGAATAGGTGGTATGACGGTTTCCGAACCGGTACAGACGAGCAGGTGGGCGGCTTCATAAACCGCTTCGCCCGAGGCGATGGAGATCGTGCCATCGGCAGCCCGGCCTTTGATACAGGCTTCGCCGCTTACCACTTCCACACCGTTCTCCTTCATCTTCATGCGGATACCGGCCGTCAGCTTCTTCACGACCTTGTTTTTCCGGGCGATGATCTTCGGAAAATCGAAAGCCGGATTCTCCGCACTTACCGCATATTTGGATGCATGGCTGATCGTGTCATACACTTTCGCCGAGTAGAGCAATGTCTTGGTCGGCACGCAGCCTTCATTCAGGCACACGCCGCCTAATGCGTTCTTCTCAAAAAGCACGGTGGACAAACCACCTGCCGCCGCCTTTTCGGCAGCCGTATAACCGGCAGGACCTCCTCCGATTATGGCAACATCGTATTTCATGTTTTCAGATTTAATTGAGTTTTATATGATTGGATCTTTTATCTGTATATCGGGATTATGTTTCTTCAACAGCTTGACGAAATCCTGTTTGTTGACCGGCGAAATCAACAGCCACTGCGTGTCGCCTTTGTAGAGGATCAGGCGGTCCAACGA
Organism: Parabacteroides sp.; assembly: GCA_017937385.1. Classification (GTDB taxonomy): domain Bacteria; phylum Bacteroidota; class Bacteroidia; order Bacteroidales; family Tannerellaceae; genus Parabacteroides. Next base: position 13,299 of record JAGBDR010000088.1, on the reverse strand, counting down.
CAAGGCATAGCTCGCAACAGGCATTACGGTCACTTCGACGGCACTGATCTCCGAGATCGGAATCCTTTTTTCCGGAAAAATACTGCAATGGGCGATCAAATAGCCATCCGCTGTTATTTTATACCAAGTAGACAACAGCATGTGCACGCACTCCAGCGTAAACAGCAACAGCACGATCATCGTCGCGGGAGATTTGCCTCCCACAAATGCGGCAACGGTACTCGCTGCCATCACAATCAGTATCAAATGATACCATCCACCCACTTTTGATTTGAAAACTCTGTCCATATCCTGAATTTTGCCGCAAGATAATCATTTTATCTCAAACCATCGGGCAAAAAATCAAAAGGCCATCCATTTCCCCTTAAATTCCACTTTCTCAAAATAGATCGGCACCAGATGGTTCTTCTGTACCTGGCTACCTGCGGCGAAAGGAACGATCAAGCTGACCGAGGAACCGTTTCCGACATATTTCAACGCGCTCACATAGCCCTCTCCCAAGAATACATAGTCTTCGGAATACGACATATTTTCTTTATACTCAAAAACGAGCGGCCATTTCACCGTGCTTTCGTCCGAAAGGAATCCGTTAAATTGGCCGGTATCGCCCAGTTCGGCAGGATAACCGAGTACACCTCGATACAGTACCCGTCCCTTCGCAACTGAAGAAACCGTACTGCCGTATGCCGGCGGTATTCCGTCTCCCGGATCGGAAACATGCAGATATACACCATTATCCAAGCGTACAAATTCGTTTTCCTTAAAAATCCCGTTTTCCGGATATTCATCCAACACGATAAATCCGGATTGCTTGATAAAGGACTCGATAGCAACCCGCTCATCGTTCATCCCATCCGTATAAGAGTAAGTATCTTGCGAACAAGAGGACAGCAAGGTTATCAATGGAATAAAAAACAAAAACAGACATTTCGATTTCATATCTTTTCTACTATTTAATTTAGTTAATAATATAAGATTATCGCTTATTTTCCATTACCCAATCGGAGAAATGTCTTTGCCGGTCAAGTGTGGGCTCGTCGTCGGGTTGTACATATAAGGTCGGGACTACGCCTAAACCTGTCTGGAATAAAGCTCTTTCTGGCAGTCATACGACCAAAACGGATATCTCCACCACAAATTACCCCGTTTGCTTTTCACCCCTTTCGCCTCCAAGCGTAACTTGTCTATCCAAGGTCTATAGATAAAAAGATAGATTCCTAACATCAAAACACCGATGTTTCCTTCCACCCATAACATCAACGCAGCCGGAACTAAAATCCCGGCCACACAAAGTAAAAGATACAAGAATAAGTTTTTCATAGGAAAATTCGTTTATATGATTAATATTCCAAAATATCACACGCGTTTATCTGTTTGATTTTACTCTTATGACTAAAAACAGGGGAAAACCCCTATTGGGGAATGAAGTTTTTTCTTTATGTGTCCAGAATATGAGTTTTATCGTTACAAGATTAAGATGGGGGATCAAATTTGATATGACATATTATCTTTGATCCTCCCATCTTGTTTTTGTTAAACGATTTATTTGACAGAAAACGGAATATACACCGATACCATCAAATCGGACAAATGTCCCCGGCGGCCCAATGCCGGCCCGTCATTGAAGTGCTTCAACGTGTTCAGGCAACCATATTGATAGGACAAGCCCAATTCGCAATGTTTGCTCAACCGATAGCCGGCCTTCGCCATGATGGAGAGGTCGAATACGGCTTGCGGTCGCACGTATAATGTCGGGGCAATGCCTAAACCGAAATGGAATTTGTCGGTCAGACGATAGTTCCAGCTGGCGGCAACGGAAACCGGCATGATAAACTCGCTGAAACTTTTGTTGTCCCCACTTGTGCCATAATCACCCTTCCCGTCACTTTCAAAGAAAAGAGAATACCGATACGTGCTCATACCCTGGAATCCGACCGTTGCATCTAAATCGAAAAACGACTTACGTTCGGGCAGAAAACGAACACGATACCCAATCATCCCATTCCCTTTCAAATCATGATTATAACCGAAATGGGAGGTGTTCCAATCAGATTTACGGCTGTCCTGCATCGGAAAACCGATACCGCCACCAATCAACAGGCCGTGTTCGGTTTGAGCGAAAACGGCGGTTGAAACGAGTAAAAGCAAAAATAGAATCTTTTTCATAAGAAAATTCGTTTATATGATTAATATTCAAAAATATCACACACGCTTATCTGTTTGATTTTACTCTTATGACTAAAAATAGGGGAAAACCCCTATTGGGGAATGATGTTTTTTCGTTATGTGTCCAGAATCACACCCAAACAAATACATATTTTTTCTTTATGTCATACGGCTTTCAACTCTTAGAAACAATCCTTTCTCTTTAAAATTCAAAAAGGAATGAAAATACTCAAGTTTACATCCGACATTCTCCCTTTTTCAAATAACTGTTTATCAATTGTATTGAGAAAACCGTACCGGTAAGTTATATCTAATTCGATTTTTCGGCTGAATTGGTAACCGATACGAACTAATATAGGGATATCGAAATGTTTGCCTTCTGTCACAATATTCCAAGTTGGTTCAATACCTATTCCTGCAAAAAAACTATTGAACAACTTGTAATTCAATGAAGAAGCAACACCCAATTGGAAATTAATGTCTTTAGCCAAAGCTGTGACACTTGTGTAATCGGCACTACTTCCTGGAAAGAAAGTTTCATTCTCTAAAGTTTGCAATCTTAACAACGGATCAATATCAAAAAATAATTGATCGTTTCTTTGATTCTCAAACCGAAATTTATAACCTACAAATAAATTGTATTTGTAAGTACTGTTGAAACGTTGTCCTTTCTGAAAATCAGGATTATTTGAATTTATTGATATGTTTTCAAAACCGATACCGCCACCGATCAACAAGCCGTGTTCCGTTTGGGCAAAAACGGAACACGAAAATAAAAGAAAACAAAATACTAATATACTTTTCATATTTATATATCCACTTTGAAATATACTTTTTCGCCATTGAATTTTTCGTAATCTACATACATTTCTCCTACAAATTTGACAGGTGCTCCATTCGCATATACTCGTGCAAATTTGTAATCATGAGAAGAGAAACCACTTTTACTCCAAGATCCCCCATTTACCCATCCTAAAGTCGTCTTTGATTTGTGATTATACCAAATTCCCATAAATCCCTTTTTTCTAAAACTAACATCTACTATTATGACTTCTCCTACTCCATTAGATCCGGGTTCTGTATAAACTCTAACTTTTAACTTATTATCTCCTTTTCGAACCTCTGGAGTACCATTCAAATATTCATCACTATAAACCATAATTGAAGATTTTTCATCTAACATCGTTTCTCCCAATTCAACTAATTTTTCATATGTTGAAACATCTTTCATATTAACAATATTACCGTTAATCTTCACATCACCATTTACATTCAATAGTTTTGCAACGTCTTTATCACTCACTGGTAAATATACAGAATAATCATCCATGTATTCAGGGAAATATAAGTTTGAATATTTTTCTTTATATTCCAAATAGTGAGTTTCCGAATCATAATAATTATCGGCTTCTTCTAAAGCTTCTTCATATTCTTTATACATAGATTTAAAATTATCCAGTTGTAGAATATTATCATTCTCTACCATTGGTATATATTCAAGTTGAGATATTATAACTTGACTGTTTTTCAAACTTTTCACAACTTCCTGAAATTCATCAAAAGTAGCAAACGACAACATCTCATCTTCTTGTACGAACTGTACACCTCCAACACAAACTGTATTAGACTTGGTTTGGATTTCGACATTAGCATCAGCATATGAAACCTGAGGCATTTCATCAGAAGTACAAGAACTCAACACTGCTCCTAAAACTAAATAGGAAAATAATTTCTTACTAAACATAATACAATTTTTAAATTAAATTTCACCATAAACTAAATTATCTCCGTCTGTAATAACAATGGAACTTCCTTCTTTTATCTCCTCTTTCAAAGAAATGAGAATTGAAGGTTGTGTTACCACAGATTGTTCGTAAACTACTTCTCCTTCCGAATTTGTCACAGTCACTCGAACGGTTCCTAAATTAGTAGAGAACTCCAACAACAAGTCTTTGTTGTTATCTTCAAGCCATGCTTGGATGGGTAACTCTGGAATGATGGATTTAATTTTCCCCTTCCATTCTCCATACAAAGGAACATCCTTTTTAGCAAAACAAGGGATCGATAATGCCAGCATTAAGAACAGGCATCCTACATTTCGTAATGTTTTCATACACTTTGATTTTTAAAATTCGGCGGTAAAAGTAGACGAGAATACCGAAAGTGGCAAAAACGGTCAAAAAACGTATGGACAATGCCCTTTTTTAAAAGGACAATCCTGTCATAAAGTTTTGATAATCAAATATGACAAGAGTAAAAGAATAGCCCTTCAAAAAATAATATGGACAAATTATTTTTTCATATTTTTCAAGGTTTGATCAATAATAAATATGCAGATATTCAACTCTTTATTTACGATACAAAGCTTTTGCCGAGTCCTAAGTCTACGTTTGTTTGCCGAATCTACAGTCAGTCCCAATAATAAAGCTTCTGCTTTTAAGCTAAGATCGAAGAAACTGAGATAACAGGTTTCTATATCCGCAGGGGTCAATGTTCCCACTGTATTTTCTATTGCGGCTATCCAATCTGGACAAGCATCATCAACAAGTTTACGAATATGAATCCAATCTTGTTTGATCAATTTTTGTTCTGTTCCCGGTTTCCCGGCCTGTCCTCGTAACTTTAACTCTTGCGACAATAAGGAATGGCGAAGTTTATCACATTTCAAAGAGACAATTTCTTTCCGTGCTTCCCATTCTTGTTCTTTCAAGTGCTTAATTTCTTCATTGTTATTCAAAGAGATCTTTTCCTTTTCTTTAATTTTTTCTTTTAAATCAGATAGTTGCCATTCTTTTTTATCCAATAATAATTGTTGTTGATAGAGTTTCGTCAACCTTTTTCGATTCTTATATTGGAAAAACGAGCCGGCAAGTAGACAAAACAGGATAAAAGCGATTATAGACTTGTACAAGAAAATACGTAATTCCTGATTTTCCCTAATGGCAGAATATAAGTTATGCCGCTTCTCAGCATCGATAATATCAACCTGCATTCGACTATCATATAAAGAATTTTTCGCTTCATAACATTGTTCCAAGTATTGAAAAGCTTTAGGAATGTTGTTCGCTTCTTTTTCTATCAAATAACCCATATACAATCGATCAGAAGGAATATAAAGGTTATCAGTCGAGTAATTTATTTTTTCCAAATAATAGCGGGCAGAATCCAATATATCGTTGTTATAATAAAGATTACTTAATGCCAAATAATTAGACTCCAAATCTGTTGTATCGTAAGAAAAACTTCTTTGATAAGAACTTTTGGCCTCTTTCATTTTTCCCATTGACTTGTAAATATTCCCCATTCCGTTTGCAATCGAAGCCATCCCAACCGAATCATTCATTACTGTAACAATCGAATCCGCTCTCAACATCAAGTCAAGTGCCAGCGACAAAGAATCATCGAATACCCATGTCCGACTGACATCCCGTAACGCAAACGCATAACTCCGTTCATTCTCCGCCAGTTTAAAAAACTCCGCCGCTTCCTCAAACTTCCTCCGTTCTTCACTCCTTTGCCGCGTGTAGGTGTACAGGTCAGCGGTATAGCTGCAAATATATCCGGCTACATTGTATAAATGTTTCTTCTTCGCCAACTCCAAAGCATCCGAATAGGCTTTCGTTGCCGGGACGAACAGTTTGTCTTCCACATACGAACGTCCCAAATACAACCCGATCCAGGCCTGCTGCTCTGCCGATCCATGCCGTTTGTACCAAGCCAACGCCCGGTCGAGTTGTTCGGTGTAAGCCATATCGTGATACGTCTTGTCGGCCGCCTGGCAATACAACATGCACCAGCGGGCGAACTGCCGTTCGTTTAGTTTGTCCGGCAAATCGATCTTGGCCAAGATCGCGTATGCGCTGTCCAGATCGGATGTCAACAGCGTTTCCGCCAGGTCCATCCGCTCCGTGGCTTCGGGATCTGTCTTGCAGGAGAAAAAGAGAACGGACAAGAGAACATACAAGCCTATATTTTTCATAAACATGGGAATCCTTTCTATTTTGCGGCTAAAGATAGGCAAAATAACGCTATTTGCTACGATTGTCACGAGTTTCCCAGGTTAAGTAACAAACGTATTTTTCAACCTCTTCCTCTCCCTTATTGTCCATTTTCCTAAAAAATCCATTGGTCCAAATCGAAACTACTCCCCCATATAATTCATACCGATTCATTAAAGCCTTTGTTGGCTTTTGTGGAGACGAAGAGACTGTCAAAACCTCATTTTTAATTGGGGAAGTGGAGGGGTTATTGTATAATATTGTTTTATTAACAACAAAACATATCCTTTAAACAAGACGGTAAATTCCGGTTTTTTATGGAGAAAAATGGGAGTTCTGCCGTGAGGTGCGCAGCTTTTTGCCACGAAGACGGTTGTCGTCGCCTTGAAGTCCGACTTCATCGGTCCCGAAGTCGGACTTCAGGAGCCGTGAAGACGGTCGTCATGGCGATAAAGTCCCTCTTCATGGCAGAAAGGGGGTATTTTTCTTTTGAGATATTCGGAGCGGAGGAAACTTTCGTTTGCTACAGGCGATTCTCCGGGAGTTCAGTTTTTCCACATGGTCAGGATTTCTTGCTTTTCTGTAACAAAAAGAGATTCTTTTTCGATGTACTGCCGTGCCCATTGAACCGGTTGTTTCCAAATCCTATTCTGGAAAAGAAAAACGTCAGACCGGAATTGTTCAGGATTTCCGGCGAAATAGAAAAACACGCCAAGAGGGGGTTATTGTAATCTTTTATAATTCATCGAACTCACGTTAAATAATATCGAGCCGAATCAAGTAAGCTGTTCTTATCATAAGGAATAACTTAACGCAAAAATGAAACTATTTTACACGAAAGCTGCCTGTACAAGGTACAACCAAATAAGTTAATTCCTAACTTTGTCAGCCACAAAGGATATAAACTATGGTACAACAATTCGATTTCTTAGTGATCGGTTCCGGTATCGCCGGCATGAGCCTTGCGTTGAAGGTGGCCGATAAAGGGAAAGTAGCCATCATCTGCAAGACAGAGCTGGAAGAAGCGAACACCTATTTCGCGCAGGGAGGCATCGCCTCGGTCACAAACCTGCAGGTAGACAATTTCGACAAGCATATTGAAGATACAATGATTGCCGGCGACTGGATCAACGACCGGGAAGCCGTGGAGATGGTCGTACGGGGCGCACCGTCGCAAATCAAGGAGCTTATCAACTGGGGCGTGAACTTCGACAAGAAGGAGAACGGCGAGTTCGACCTGCACCGCGAAGGAGGACACTCCGAATTCCGCATCCTGCACCACAAGGACAACACCGGCGCCGAAATCCAGCTGAGTCTTATCGAAGCAATCAAGCGACATCCCAACATCACGATATTCAACCATCACTTCGCAGTGGAAATCATCACGCAGCACCACCAAGGCATTATCGTCACCCGCCACACGCCGGGTATCAAGTGCTACGGGGCCTACGTGCTGAACGAAGAGACCGGCAAGGTAGACACGTTCCTGTCCAAAGTGACCGTCATGGCCACCGGCGGTTGCGAAGCCGTCTACCGCAACACGACCAACCCGCTGATCGCCACGGGCGACGGTATCGCGATGGTCTACCGTGCCAAAGGAGCCGTCAAGAACATGGAGTTCATCCAGTTCCATCCGACCGCCCTCTTCCACCCGGGCGACCGCCCTTGCTTCCTGATCACCGAGGCGATGCGTGGCTATGGCGGTGTCTTGCGCACGCTGGACGGAAAAGAGTTCATGCAGAAATACGACAAGCGCCTGTCGCTCGCCCCGCGTGACATCGTGGCCCGTGCGATCGACAACGAGATGAAGCTCCGGGGCGAAGACCACGTCTATCTGGACGTGACGCATAAAGATCCGGAGGAGACGAAGAAGCATTTCCCCAATATCTACAAGAAATGCCTCAGCATCGGTATTGATATCACCAAGGATTATATTCCGGTCGCTCCGGCAGCCCACTATCTGTGTGGCGGCATCAGCGTCGACCTGAACGGACAATCCAGCATCCGCCGCCTCTATGCCATCGGCGAATGTTCCTGCACCGGCCTGCACGGTGGCAACCGCTTGGCTTCCAACTCACTGATCGAAGCGGTCGTCTACGCGGACGCGGCAGCCAAACATATTCTGAGCGTCTTCGAACGTTACGACTTCAACACCGACATCCCCGAATGGAACGACGAAGGTACAATCTCCACCGAAGAGCGCGTGCTGATCACCCAGAGCATGAAGGAGGTGAACCAGATTATGGAGTCATACGTCGGCATCGTCCGAAGCAACACCCGCCTGACCCGCGCTTGGAACCGCTTGGATATCCTCTACGAAGAGACGGAAAGCCTCTTCAAACGGAGCAAGGCTTCCAAAGAGCTGTGCGAACTGCGCAACATGATCAACGTCGGCTACCTGATCACCCGCCAAGCCATGGAGCGTAAAGAAAGCCGCGGATTGCATTACACGATCGACTACCCGCCGGCAAAAAAAGAATAAAAGGAAATATCCCCGCAATACTCTGCCTAAGTACCCCTGTACTCTGGCAGAGTATTGTTGTACTTTTGGCAAAGTACTGCCCTACTCTCGGCAAAGTACAGCCGTACTTCCGGCAAAGTACTGTAATACTTCCTACAAGGTACGACTATCTTTCCGACAACAAACAATGGCTTTTTGATATACCTGAATATTTTATCATTATACAACCATGAAGAGACATTACTTCGGTGTCAAAGAGGTAGGAGGTGCCGATATTATAACTCTGTTTCTCCGACAGATTCTTTGTAAACGGCAATGTCATGCGACAGATGTGCCACCATCGTTTCAGTCATGAAACTGCGGAATATCGACAGGTCTCCGTTTTCACGGGTAGCAACCAGAGCCTTTATGTATTCTTCTTTGTCATCGCTGAATATACGCGAAGGTATAAGTTTGTATTCAAATTGCAACCAGTTCATTAACAATCGCGCCATTCGTCCGTTACCGTCAGCCCACGGATGAATGGTCACAAGATTATAGTGCGCGTCAAAACTCATTTCATAGAGCTGTTGCACCGACATCGACGCCGCCATTCGCCGGGTTGCGTTCAATGCCTCACAAAACTCTTTCAGCTTTTGCGGCACCTTGTTGAACGACATATATGATCGTCCGCCGACTCCAGCCGTTACGTTCAACAGGCGGATATCGCCGTTTGTCGACGAGAAATCTCCCACTGCGGTATGATATTCCGAGCCGGTGTTTCTCATCGTCAATGCCGACAATTCTTTCAATCGGCCGATTGTAATATCGGCATGATCGCGCACATATACCAGCACCCGCTCGTATGCTGCCTTCAAGTCAAGGTTCATGTTCTGCTCGACAAGGCTTTTCCCTTTAAGGGCAATTCCGTTGTCAAACATTATCTGGTTTTCAAGCTCCGTAATCGTAGAGCCTTCAAGCGCCGTAGAATGTGTGATAATGGAATAGAGGTAAAACTTGTCATAGTCCAGTTGCCGGTCTATTCCAAGCTCCCGATATCTTTTTACTAATTCTTCTAACTTGGTTTTCATTCTACAAAATTATGAATTTTCTTACTATATATCCTTCATCTCTACCTACATTATTTGTTGAAAGAATGACAAAATCAGTAATACAGGTAAATCTATCCGTAATTTTGATACGTCTCATTCAAATCTTACTCCCTACTTTTGGAGCATAATCAAAATAAGAATGACTTGTATGGAAAAGAAAATGACGAGAAGATCCTGGATGAAATCTTCGCTGACGACATTAGCATCCTTGGCAGCCGTTTCCAGCCTGCCGATTTCTCTCAAAGGTAATATCATGCCGGCCAGACCGTTTGCCGGAAGAGCCGCTTCGGGTTCCTCGAAAGTCCTGATGACCCAAGCCATCTCTGCCGATGCCTTGGTCAAGATATACGAAGCACTCGGACGTAAGGCTTCCGGACGGGTCGCCGTCAAGATCAGCACCGGCGAACCGGGAGGGCACAATTTCCTGCAGCCGTCCCTGATTAAAGGCCTGGTCCGGAAAGTGGACGGGACAATCGTGGAATGTAACACGGCCTACATGGGAAAACGTTCCAACACGGAAGATCATATCCAGGCCGCCAAGGATCACGGTTTCTTCGACATTGCAAAGGTCGACATCATGGATTCGGAAGGCGATTTCAAGATTCCGGTGAAAGACAAGAAGCACCTCCAGTACAACTTAGTCGGCACGCACTTGAAGAATTACGATTTCATGATCAACCTGGCCCATTTCAAAGGGCACGCGATGGGCGGATTCGGAGGCGTGTTGAAGAACCAGTCCATCGGTGTCGCCTCCTCCCAAGGAAAAGCCTATATCCATACAGCCGGCAAGACGACTGACCCGGCCGAGTTGTGGAACAACCTACCCGAACAGGACGCTTTCCTTGAATCGATGGCTGCCTCGGCACAAAGCGTGGCCGATTATTTTGGTGACCGGATTTTATACATCAACGTGATGAACAACCTTTCCATCGACTGTGACTGCGACTCCCATCCGCACGACGCCGAGATGAAAGATATCGGCATACTGGCCTCGACCGACCCCGTCGCGTTGGACCAAGCCTGCCTGGATTTGGTCTATGCCGTCAAACCGACCGAAGGCAATGACAACCGCCCGCTCATCGACCGGATCGAAAGCCGCCACGGATGCCACACGGTCGATTATGCCGAGACAATCGGATTGGGAAGCAAAAAATATGAACTGGTCATGCTGGATGCGTAAAAATATTCACCCAAAAGCCTCTTCCATTTCTTCCGTAAAACGTACCTTTGTCAGATCCTGTGGCTTTCACAGGAGTATAAACCGAAAAAACACGACAAAGATGGACAAACGAATCTTATTGCCTTTAGCCATCCTTCCTGCTTTCCAGGCGGGGGATGTGCGGGCGGCTGAAGAGCCTGCCAAACGGCCGAACATCATCCTCTTTATGGTTGACGATATGGGATGGGAAGACACTTCCCTGCCCTTCTGGACAGAAAAGACGCATTATAACGAAGTATATGAGACGCCTAACATGGAACGTCTTGCCCGCCAGGGAGTCATGTTCACCCAGGCGTATGCCAGTAGTATCAGTTCGCCCTCCCGTTGCAGCCTGATTACCGGGACGAACGCGGCTCGCCATCGCGTTACTAACTGGACTCTGCAAAAGGACAAGACGACCGACCGCCAAGACAGCTTGCTCGCCATACCGGACTGGAACTATAATGGCATCAGCCAGGTTCCGGGAACTCGCAACACTTTCGTCGGGACCTCTTTCGTCCAGCTCCTGAAGAACAGCGGCTACCATACGATCCACTGCGGGAAAGCCCATTTCGGGGCGATCGATACTCCGGGGGAAGATCCGCACCATTGGGGATTCGAAGTCAACATTGCCGGCCATGCTGCCGGTGGTTTGGCGAGCTATTTAGGGGAAGAAAACTACGGCCATACGAAAGAGGGCAAACCGACCTCGCTGATGTCTATCCCCGGACTTGAAAAGTATTGGGGCACGGAGACATTCGCGACCGAAGCATTGACCCGGGAGGCGATCAAGGCATTGGACAAGGCGAAGCAATACAACCAGCCGTTCTACCTCTACATGTCGCATTATGCCATCCATATCCCGCTGGACAAAGACATGCGCTTCTACGAGAAATACAAGAAGAAGGGCATGACGGATCATGAGGCGGCTTATGCCACCCTGATCGAAGGGATGGACAAGAGTTTGGGCGATCTGATGGATTGGCTGGAGAAGAACGGGGAGGCAGACAATACGATCCTGATCTTCATGAGCGATAACGGCGGGCTTGCCTCCACATCCGCCTGGCGCGACGGCCCGTTGTATACCCAGAACTACCCGTTGCACAGCGGTAAAGGTTCCCTTTGCGAAGGAGGCATCCGCGAACCGATGATCGTCAGTTGGCCGGGAGTGGCCCGGCCGAATACCCGTTGCGACAAATATCTGTTGATAGAAGACTTCTACCCGACGATCCTGGAAATGGCCGGCGTGAAGGGCTACAAGACCGTACAACCGATCGACGGTGTCAGTTTCGTGCCGTTGCTCACCGGGACGGGCGATCCTTCCAAAGGACGCGCTCTCTTTTGGAACATGCCGAACAACTGGGGTAATGACGGTCCGGGCATCAACTTCAACTGTGCCGTGCGCGATGGCGACTGGAAGCTGATTTACTATTATGGCACCGGCCAGAAAGAGTTGTTCAACATCGCAAAAGACATTGGCGAAAAGAACGACCTCAGTGTCCGTCATCCGGAAATCGTCAAACGCCTCTCCCAAAAGCTCGGCCGCTATCTCCGCAAGGTAGATGCCCAACGCCCCTCTTTCAAGGAGACCGGAAAGGCTTGTCCGTGGCCGGACGAGATCTGACCTCCGGATCAGACAAACTTCTCCCGCTTCTGCAAGTTCAGAAGGCCGATCAGCATCCAGACGATGCTGGCGGCCAGGAGGAAGATGCGGCTCTTGATGATGATTCCTTCCCAAATGACTGGCAAGAAATTGCGGGGAATGGAGAATGGGTTGAGGAGGATGTTCCAAAAAGAATGTTCGATAGGAGGCGTGTTGCTGAAGATCAACAGGAAAATACCGATGATAATCATCAGAACGGCAGTCCCATTGCCACTGCGGGTAAGGGTGGAAAACAGAAAGGCAAGGTTTCCGAAAAACAAGATCGGAAACATCAACTGTGCCGACATCTCAAGAGGATTGACAGGATAGAGCAAAAGTGTAGCCAACCAGGAAAAAACAATCAGAATCGCAAAGACCGCCACATAGATCATCAGTAGGCGGACGCCCCACACTTTATACTTATAGTCGGGGATACCGAACAGGATTTCCAGTATCCGGCAGTCCTCATCGTTCTGGATGCCGAAAACGGCAGGATAGAACACCAACAGGACGCAGGGGAACAGCAAGAGGTTATAAACGACCCCTTCGTTGACTTCCGAACGGTTCCAGGCAATCTGGAACATGAAATAACCGAAGAACAGGAACGCCGCCAGCAGGAACCAGATGAACTTCCCGGCAAAAATGATCTTCAGGTTGTATCTAACCAGACGCGGCACAAGTGAGATGAGTTGTTTTAGGGACATGGTGGGGTAATTATGATTTATGATTTATGATTTATGATT
>JAGBDR010000123.1 GCA_017937385.1 Parabacteroides sp. | reverse complement strand
CCATGTACATTGATATAGTCTATGGCTCCGGCTGTCAGCCCGGCAGAGGCTATGGCCTGACTCATGGAAAGGAAAGGCCCGTCTCCGTCGGGGGAACTTCCTGTCTGGTGGTAGGCTTCATTGGCATTGGCGTAACCGCTGAGTTCGCAATAAGGAGCTTTAGTAAGGGATTTATCAGATTGAAGAACAAGGTATCCGGCTCCTTCTCCCAGGTTTAGTCCGGCACGTGTGCGGTCGAAAGGACGGCAGTGCTCTTTGTCCAGTATCATCAATGAATTGAAACCGTTGAGCGTGAAACGGCATAAGGCATCCGTTCCGCCTACAAGGACAGCGTCCAGCAGACCATGCCGGATGAGGCGTGCCCCTAACATAATGGCATTTGCGGCGGAAGAACAGGCGGTGCTGAGGGTGGTCACCGTTCCTTTCACTCCCAAATAAGCGGCTATCATTTCGGTACTGGACCCACAGTCATGGGAGATAATGTCACGTAATCTCCCTTTTCGGTTATCTTCCCGGAAAGAGGCATAAAACCGCTCGCTTGCATCCATTCCTCCGATGGAAGTGGAAGAAATGAGCCCGATACGGGGAGAAGTGAAATCGAGTTCTGCATCACGGGCCGCTCCTTGGGCTGCCCACAAGCCCAGCAAGGCTGTACGTGAATACGTTTTGCCGGATGGAAGGGACAGGAGTTTCTTTAATTCTTCATTGCTCTGTTTTACTTCGGACACGGGTACGTCAAGTGCGGTGGGGAAAAGGGTGATTTTCCCCATACCGTGTTTCCCGGCTTTTAAGGAATCCAGGTTTTCTTCCACTCCTTTCCCTATGCCCGAAATCACTCCCAGACCGGTGACATAGATCTTCCTCATTTCTGATGGGCGGTGATGTAGTCTGCCAGGGTACGTACCGAATAGAATATTTCCTTGCCTTTGGCAGGATTCTCTATCTTGATTCCATAATTCCTTTCCAGAATCAGGATAATCTCTAATGCGTCAATCGAGTCAAGGCCCAGACCGTCATCTCCGAATAAAGGTGCTTCACTGTCAATGTCCTCCGGAGTGATTTCTTCCAGATTCAATGCTTCTATTAATTCAACTTTCAGTTTATCAATCAATTCTTCCATATTCTTTATTGTTTTTCAATCAGTTTAAATACTGCTTTATAGGTGTTCTTCCATAATTCACACCACCCGATGATACAATAGTTCAGTTTCCCTTTTTGCATGACTATACGTGCGTATCTTTCCAGTTTTTCCGGCTGATAGGCTTCAGTGATGAAAAAGGTGTTTTCCCCTTGTATCTTGTGGCGGATGCAAATCTCGCCGGACACTACATTGGGTAGTGTGTAAACAAATACAGCCGGACTGGCTGCCTGGTCTCCTTCCCGGTCTATCAGTTGCTGGTGTCTGATGTCCGTATGCAGAGAGGAAGCGGCATTGGCAAGTAACATCCCCATTTCCAGTGGAGCGAATGTCTTACCTTCCAGCAAGTATTCGGCGGCCACATATCCCAATTTGCAAAGGTCATCCATTTTATAGAATTTCAGGTTGTTTCCGCCTGTTTTTTTATAGGTATCACGTATAAATGTGCCGAAATCCGGTTCTTCGGAATGAAAAATAAGTTCGTTGTTTATGAAGACAGAACTGTTTTCAATACGAACCTCCCGTGTACATCGGATTTCGGGCAAGGTGTTGTCCTCATCTTTGAACGGAGTATATTCCGGTAAAGATAAGACAATGGCTGCGTTGCATCCGCCGAATCCCGAAGCGGTTTTTACGCAATGTTTCATCGGGATGCTCCGGTGGGTGGCATAGACCGGTATCGGCATAGGAACTCCCGGCGTTTCGTAACCCGGAGTGCCGAACAGGATGCCTTGTTTCAGTTCGTGCATACAGACAATGCTTTCAATGATTCCCGATGCTCCCAAGGTATGGCCGAAATAGGGCTTCAAACTATGGACGGGCACTTGTTCCAGATGAGCCAGTGTGAGGGCTTTGGATTCCATTTCGTCATTGTATACGGTAGCAGTGCCGTGAGCATTCACAAAACTGATATCCTGAGGGGCTGTCCCTGCTTCCTGCATGGCTTGGCGGATGGCGAAATAGAGTCCGTCTCCCGTGCGGGAAGGACCGGAGATGTGGTTGGCATCGTTACTGACGGCTCCTCCCGAAAGGATAACATGTTCTTCTGTTCCTTCTGAACTGAGCAATACGGCTCCGCAGGCCTCTCCCAAGTTCAATCCGTCACGGCTGCTGTCATACGGACGGCATGGGCGGGAGCTGAGAGACCGGAAAGACCCGAAACCGCTGGTGATGAAATGAGAGAGAAGGTCACCTCCCGCTACGATTACCCGGCGGTAGATACCGTTCTCTATCATGCGTTTTCCTGCTATGAGGGCTGACACTCCTGAAATGCAGGCATTGGAAATGACATGCACCCGTTCCTCGGCATGGAAATAACCGGCAATGTTTTCTGCCATTTTCCAAAGAAAGACCGCTTCATCGGGATGTTCCGTATGACGGGCCAGTAAATCGATGTTCCCTTTGGTGGTGGAGAGGATGAGTCCGCAGGTTTTGTCTTCCAAAGTTTGTCCGGACTGACGGATGAGTTCGTTGATAGTCAGTATGAACAGTTGTTCCATCCGGGGATAGCCACTTACTCCTATGGCTTCCGCCTGTTGTTGCAATCTCTCTTGCGAGAGAGTGGCTGCCAGCAGAGGAGTGTCCGCAATCCGTTTGTCCGTCTGCAGGGTGATACCGCTGTGATAGCTCCGGATGGCTTCCAGATTTTCCTGTGTGCCGAAACCCAGCGCGCTGATCAGGGTATCATGGGTGATATAGGTAGTCAGATGATGTTCCATTTCTTTTTCCACTCTATGTAAAAGGCAGGATTAACCAGTTCCAGTTCTCTAT
>JAGBDR010000087.1 GCA_017937385.1 Parabacteroides sp. | reverse complement strand
CTATTTTTACATCCATATAACAAGTGATTTTGAAATTGTTGTAATTCAGTTTTTTGGTACATCTAAGTTACAATTTTTTTTCGTATCACTTGTTATTTTTTTTACTTTTTAGGGGAAGTAAAGAGGGTGCGAAACTTCAGATGAAATGCTAAGTAAGCCTTTATCGAAGCAAAGTTATGTCATTTGTCAACTGATAGGTGGATATACAGAACGCGATGTCGTCAAAATATGTAGCCGAGTCAAGAACGACTTTTTCGTTGAAATTATTGAGAAAATAAAACAAACAATCTTTTAAAACTCCATCCTAAACGTTGTCCGGACACCCGGAACAGACGAGACGGAAAGTTGTCCGCCATGCAATTGCATGATCCGACGGGAGATGGGAAGACCGATGCCGCTCCCGCTGGATTTGGTAGAATAGAAAGGAGTAAAGATGACAGACAACCGTTCGGGAGGAATCCCCGGGCCGTTGTCTGTTATTGTGATAAGAAGACGCCCGGTTGCTCCGGCACAGGCATCAATCTTGACTATCCCGTCCGCTTGCCCTTCCACCGCTTGCAATGCATTCCGGATCAGATTGATCAAAGCAAGCGTGATCAGATTGGCATCGCCATATACCGAAAGCGCCTCACCGGCTTTGCCATCGGAATAGACCATCCGTTCACTTCCCGGTTCGGCTTGCAGCAACCGGTTCAACTTCGTAAATAACGCTTGTACGGAAACAGCTTTACATTCCGGTTCCGGTAAATGAGTCAAACAATGATATGAGTCGAGGAAAGCGGTCAAATTCTTTGCCTGGCTGTTGATCATTTCAAGCCTCTCGCGTTGTTGGGACACGGGTGTGCAATCCAAATACTTCAACAAATCTGCCGAAAGAGAGACGATCGGGGTGATCGAATTACGGATCTCATGCGTCATTACCCGGAGAATACTTTCATAGTAAAGGCTTTTCTCTTCAACCTCAAGATGCTTATCGCCCAATTGCCGGAGGATATGATTCATATCGGCGTATAAAGCATCCGTAAAGGGATCATCCGAATGAGCTGGGAAATGTTGCGTCGTATCTTCATTCCGGACCGTGTTGAAAAAGAGGGACAATTTATGATTAAAACGGTTTGTCAACCGGATTATAAACAAAGTTATCAACAGGATAAACAGCAGACACACAAAAGATAAGAAAAATGACAACCCTGTTATTAACAACCAGGAACCAAGCAGAGACAAAAGCACGATCAAGACTACGCTCCCTACCACCTTTGCATATAACCTGCGATTGTACATGAGACAAAGATACATCAATTGCGACAAACCCACAACAAGGCAAAGAAATACGAATCGCACATTTATTTACGAATAGATAGTAATAAACTTGTTTTTAACAAATTAAATCACTTCATTTGCACTAAACTATCTATTACGATAAAATACGGACAATAAATCTAAAGAGTATGGACAAAACAACTAAACTTTTAGGAGGCCTGCTTATTGCAACAATAGCAGCATCCTGCGGAACGGGAGGTAAAAATCAATCCTCACAAACAAACGATCCATTGGCCAACAGCCCGATAGTCGGCCAATATGTACAGGTTGGAACAGACAAAGTCCTGTCGTGCGACCAGAAACTACTGGCCGATACCGTACGCATACCGCTCAGTTTTTTCACAGAAGAGTTGGAAATCATCAAACTGGACAACCGGGATGAGGCATTGGTCGGACAAACCGGAGTGACGGTTTCAGACCATTACATCTTGACACATAGTGGTTATCCTCCTACAGCATTCAAACTTTTTGACAGGAAAGGAAATTTTATTGCCGAAGTGGGGAAAATCGGCCAAGGACCGGGTGAATATACATCCGTCTATGATGCCCAGATCGACGAACTAAATCAACGCATTTACCTCATGCCTTGGCAAAGCGACAAACTTCTCGTTTTTGACATGCAAGGGAAAGCGTTGGAACCAATTCCGCTTGGTATCCGTTGCCCGAAAGCCAAATTCAAAGTTGATCCCATGCAAAATACGTTGATCGTGGCCGCTCTTCCCTGGGAACAGCTCCCGGCTTTCATTTGGACACAAGACATGACAGGAAAACATATCCAGGAGGTAGCTCCCGGATATCTGACCGTGCCGAGCAACTTCAATAGCGAAGTTTGTTGTTATGCCAACCAACCGGACCTCTTTGACCTAAGCCTGTATTGCATGATGCCGCCGCGTGTGGACTCTCTATATCAATATAACATAAAAGAGAATCGCCTGCAACCGGTCTTCACGTTCCAGCATACAAAAACCGATCCGGTTCCCTGGCACGGGTATATCGAATGGCCGGATCATTTTGCCGGAAACTTCTCCGGTCCTCCCGTTGTAAAAAAGGTAGAAACCGGAACCATTTCCACACCTGGAAAAACATTCCATTACATTGTAGACAAAAAAACAGGCAAAGGTTCTTATTTGAAACTCTATAACGACTATTTCGGCAATTTGGAAATCGGCTATCCCAGTTATGCCTTCTCCCATGGATATTATACCCGAAATCTCGAACCGGGTAACCTCCTGACCGACATCGAAAAGGCTTTGGAAAATCAGGACATCACCGACAAGATGCGCAAAAAACTGACCGACCTGCAAACCACGATCGATGAAAATGACAACAACTACGTCATGATAGCCCGATTAAAACAATAAAATCCTTACATTCGCAACAAATACAGATTCAAGATGAAAAAAGACCTTTTTACCC
The DNA here is from genome assembly GCA_017937385.1 of Parabacteroides sp. Lineage (GTDB taxonomy): Bacteria > Bacteroidota > Bacteroidia > Bacteroidales > Tannerellaceae > Parabacteroides. The sequence continues at coordinate 2,519 of JAGBDR010000087.1, read as the reverse complement.
TCACTTTCCTGTCTGTTCTGTTGATAGCGACAGGATGCAGGCAGGTTGAAGAGAAAACACAGTATATCCCGGCCGCTCCGCAGATGGAAGCCCGGATAGACCGCTCTGAACCCGTGAAAATCGTGGATGTGGAGCAAGCCGCCCAGAATCCTGCCCCGTTGAAACTGAGCCAGATCGCGTCCGAGATCGAATATTACACGGTCGGAGACGCCCGGTTCACCGTCACCCAGGCAATCGAGTTGCCGGACAGCAATGCTTTTATCACTTTCAACAATCCGCGCATCTACTACCGCAAGCAAGGTGTTCCGAGCAAACGATACGGGTTCAAGGCATTGGCCTACAAATGGAACAACGAGATGAACGGGCAAAACATGTTCTACGACAAAAAGACCACCCGTATGTATGTCGCCCTCAGCGGGAAAACACAGGAAACGAGGAGATCGGGAACGGATAGCATCCCTTGTATCGGCATCCTGCCTCCCTTGGATACGATGCTGACAATCCTAAGCTACATCTTCCCCGAAAGCCCCATCGAGAAGTATCCGCTCGGACGGCGCGACGACAAACTGCTCGGTTTCTCCTCCACCGGTTACACCTTGTGCAACCGAAGCGAGGAAACAGGAGAGCCAGACGGGATCACGACGTTCAACCTCCAGGGCGATACACTTTGCATATTCCGGCTGAAAGAAGGCAAATTGGCACCCCGCACGCTGACCGACAACATTCCGTTCTTCCATACCTCCTATTGGAATACCGCGCAAGACCGGATGACCTTCCTGATGCCCTATTGCGACACCGTCTACCAGCTGCGCGACCCGCAAACCGTCGCCCCGCTCTATGCCATCCGACTCGGGGAGCAGGGCCTCGACTTGAAAAAGATGGTTGCAGAGGCAAAAATCCCGCAAGGCAAAATGTGGCTGAGGACTTTTTACGAAAATCCCAAAGGACTGTTCATGGGCCTCTACCAGAAAGGAGGACGCAAGATCTTAACCTGGACCGGCTGGGAATATGACTACAAACCGACTTTGACCCACCAGGCGGTCTACCTGAAAGAAGAAGGACGCACGGTCATGCTTCCGGCCGACAAGGACAGGGGATTCGTCAATGACCTGGACAACGGACTGCCTTTCTGGCCGGACGGACAGACGGACGACTGCCTCTATATGCTCCGCACCGTCACGGAAATGCGCGAACTGGTGAAGCGCACCGGATCGCCCAAGCAAAAGAAGCTGATCGAACTGTTGGACAATCCGAAGGTACACGAACGGGATTATGTGATGATCGTCGTACGATAAGGACGAACATCGGCGCTATAGGCCGTATTTCCGCATCTTATTGTACAACGTCTGCCGGCTGATATCCAACTGCTGGGCACTCAGTGTCAGGTTGCCATTTTTCTCGCGCAACACTTCACCGATAAACCGCTTCTCCATCTCCTCCAAAGTAACAGGACGGGATGCAGAAGCTGTTTTTTCGATGGGAGAATCGTCTGCAATGAGCGGGGATGCGTCTGTTCGCTCTTCCCGCTTCCGTAGGAAAGCCTCCTGCAAGGCCGCCACCAACTTCTCGTTATCCCAAGGTTTGACCACAAAATCGGCCGCTCCCCTTTTCAGGGCGGAAACAGCCAGTTCGATATCACCGAAAGCCGTGACCAGGACCACCTGAGGTGGGTTTGGACGTTCTATAAGCCGCTCCAGCCAAAACAACCCTTCGCGTCCATCCTGTCGTCCGGTCCTAAAATTCATGTCCAGCAAAACCACATCGACATCATCTTCACGCAACAAAGCCGGCAAAAGCGTCGGAACAGACACTCCTACCACCGTTTTGAACTCGCGTGACAAAATCATCTTCAATGTTTTCAACACCGCTTCGTTATCCTCCACAAGAATTATTTTTCCGTCCAGCATCGTTTTGTTTTTTAGTAGTAGTTGATTGTTACTTTTCTCTTGAAAGAAAAGTAACCAAAAGTTCAAGGCCGAACCTGCCTCGCTACTCCGTTCCCTCCGATTCGCTGTCGCGTCTGAAACTCGCTTCGCTCAAACAACAGACGCTCCGGACGCTCACTCCGGTCACTGCGCTTAACGCTCACCAGCTTAGGCCGAAAATAGAGCCTGACGGCTCTTTTAGGATGGCCAATACCACTTGTTTTATAGGTGCCAGTATTGGCCATCCTAAGAGAAAGCGGAGCTTTCTGGAAAAGGCCTAAGCGGACAGGCGTCAAGCGGAGGGGAAAGGTGGAGCGGCAGGAGCCTGCGCTGTCTGAGCGAAGCGAGTTTCGCAGGCGACAGCGGAACCTTTGCCCGGAGTAGCCTGGACGGTTCAGCCTTGATCTTTTGGTTACTTTTGGATCAAGCCAAAAGTAATAGCAACAAAAATAAAACAAAATATCTGTCTTTCAGAAAGAAAGGACAACTTTTTCAATTCTTGCAGGACAGTGTGACATGTGACAATATTACAATAACCTAAAATCAGGAAAAGACAGAAAAAAATGTTTATATTATATTATATATTATATATAT
>JAGBDR010000009.1 GCA_017937385.1 Parabacteroides sp. | reverse complement strand
CGCCGATGCCTTCCACGCTCTCCATTCCATTGCCGACACTGCCTGGAAAAACGGGCAATCCCCTCTTGATGCCATCCTTGCTCTCGTCTGATAAAGGCGAGCCATTCCGGCATACCGGTTCTTTGGCTGAATAGTTACGAAGAAGAAGATTATTATGAAAATATACCAAGAAATGTTAATCTAAAGGGTGAAGTTAAGGAAAGATTTAGTATAAAAGGTGATTTTAAAAATGGACTAAAAACGGGAAAATGGATAAGTATTAGAGAAGAATTTCATTATTTTAAGAAGAAGTTTGTACCGTCGGATACATGTATATTTAATTATAAGGATGGTTATTTGGATGGAGAGTTATACTATGTGCATTATGATATAACTGGAAAATTGAGGAAGAAGGAAGAGGTAAGATATTGTTTAGGCGTAGTTCAAAATGCGACTGTCTATCATTATGGATTTCATAAAGAAAAGTATAATTCTTATTATGAAAATGGGAAACCGGCAGGTATATGGGTTGATGAAAGAGAGAACGGTACCTATCGCCTTAATTTTAATGATAAATCGGTGTGTTTTGAAAATAGTCAGACCGGTTTTGTTGAAATTGTTAGACGATCGTTGGATATATTTACTCCAGAAATAAGGCCGTTTAAAAATGGATTTTCAAGTGATGCTTATAGGGATAGAATAGGAAATTTTGGAGTTGGTGATCGTTATGAAATGGTTTTGTATGGAGGTGAAAAACCTGTAATAAATCAATTCGTTGGCGATTGTTCAGGCATTGGTTTTATGGAGGGGGAGAATCTGTAATAAATTAAATACAGAAATATTTATAGTCTTAAATTGTTTGAAAAATGAATGAATGTGAACGTTTTTTTGAATCTTATAAGTTGATATTTGACCATTTTAAGAACATGGAGAATAGATATCATACATGGATGAACTATTATTCTCTATTTAATGGTGCTTTATTGGTAGCGTATTGTACGATATTGGTTAGTACAGGTAGAATAGTGGAAGTTGGTGGAACTATAAAAGAGCAAATAGGAGATGCTGAGTTAAAAGTTTTACAATTAGATTGTACTTATTGGCTTGTTTTGTTGCTTATTGCATTATTAGGGTGCGCTGCAGCTTATTCTTGGTATTTATCTATAGTGGGACATTGTCGGTGGTTGGATAATTGGCGGTTGGCTTTGAAAAAAAATAACTTCCCTCCAGATCATACGCTTTATATTCAAAATGAAAAGGTGATGTATACTTGTGGTGGAAAACCTGTTTTACCTCGTTTTTATTCCACAGCAGAAATAACAAAATTATTTATTTTGTTTGTGTTATTTGCATGGCTGCTAATTTGTGCATATTCTTGGATGAATTACACAGGTTATAAAGTAAATATATTGTTTTGTTCTCTAATAGGTGGATCTCTATTTCTATTGTTATTACTTGTTGAACGTATATTTGGACATTATTTGTTTGGATCAGATATGACGAATTTTCGTTTTGATGAAAATGGAGAAAATATAGAATCTCATGTTAGTAATAGTAATATGAGGATCGATTTATTTGTAATGTTATTTTTGTCCCTTTTGTTAATTGGATATATGCAGACTGAAATGTTAGAAAAGAAAGACTGCAAATATGGTATTACAGTGAATAATAACGTAGGATGCGTTGATAGTAAAGAATAGTACTTCAGCTAAAATACATGCAATTCCCTTTACGTGATACCCTGGATGATTTAACGGAGATAGTGTAGGGGCTATATATAACGAAGTAAAGAATGAATATATGTCTCCTAAAGTTTTGTCAGTATCAAGTGTGGAAGACCAGGTGATTGATGGAAAAATATGTTGTCCTCATTGTGACGCTTTGAATGAATCCAATGCTGAGTTTTGTGCTAATTGCGGAAATGTCCTATATTAGCAACTTTAAATTAAGTGAATGATGGACATCCTTTTATACATCCTGTCCGGCATCTGCCTCTTGTTGGGCTTTGCCGGATGTTTCCTACCCATATTGCCGGGGCCGCCGGTGGCATACGTCGGGTTACTGTTGTTGCAGGCGACGGAGCGGGTTCAGTTTACGGTCGGGCAGTTGGTCATTTGGGGCGTGTTGGTGGTTGTGGTGCAAGTGTTGGATTATGTGACGCCGATATTGGGTACCAAATATAGCGGTGGCAGCAAATGGGGGAATTGGGGATGTGTGGCCGGTACGATTGTTGGAATTTTCCTGTTTGCTCCTTGGGGCATTCTGTTGGGGCCGTTTGTTGGGGCTCTGGTTGGGGAGTTGTTAGGAGGCAAGACTTTCGATGAGGCGATGAAAGCCGGTTTCGGGGCGTTTCTCGGTTTCCTGGTCAGTGTGGTGCTGAAAGTAGGGCTTTGCGGATATTTTGTCTATTGCATGGTGGCAGGACTTGGCTGAGGTTCGTTTTGCATCCAGACGTTTAGGCTTGTCTGGATGTGAAGCCAGTGTTCGGTGTATGTCTATGATACCGGTGGGTGGCTTGTCGCTTTGAAGACGATTCGGGAAAGTGTGGAAGTTGTGGATGTTCCTGCCGATGGTCTTTACTTTGTTCGAATAGGGAAGGAGTCGTTTAAAGTGATTTTGTGAAAGCGTAAATAGCTGAATTGTAAAGGGCGTATCCGATAGGTGTTTGTTGCATATCGGGTATGCCCTTTAAATTTTCTCTATATAGCATTGCTTTGTAACTGAATTCAGTTACATTTGTAGAAGAAACTAATAATATGGGTACTAAAGAAAAATTGATAGCTCGTTTTTGTAGGCTGCCTAAAGATTTCACTTATGAAGAAATGTTGAAATTGCTTTCTTCTTTTGGGTATGATGAACATAATAAAGGAGTAACATCCGGTTCACGTGTAAGATTTAAAAATGAGCAAACAGGGCAATATATTGATATTCACAAGCCACATCCGGGCAGTATAATGAAAGCATGGATGATGAAAGTAATATATCAACATTTAAAAAGCAACGGTTTAATAAAATAAAAAGAATTGAATATGGATTACTTAGAATATAAAGGTTATAAAGGTTCGGTGGAGTACAGCAAAGCTGATAACTGTCTTTTTGGAAAGGTACTTGGAATGAGTAAAGATTTGATTCTTTATGAAGGTAATACGATTGATGAACTCCGTGCCGACTTTGAGGCTGGGATAGAAAGCTATCTTGCAGGTTGCTTATCTGATGGTGTGGAACCTCGCAAACCCTATAGTGGTACGTTGAATATCCGTATTTCTCCAGAGATACATAGCAAAATCGCTATGTTGGCACAGGAGGCAGGAACCTCGATTAATGCCTATATAAAACAAACTTTGGAGAATCAGCTTAAATTGATACATCAAGGATAGATTCTCCGCATTTTGCGGAAGACTTATGATGGCCCTGGTATTTAGCTACAGGAACCAAAAGAATAGATTTTTTGAAATATAATCCTTTACCATTATGTCATTGCATATAATCCATACCGCCGACTGGCATCTTGGGCAAACTTTTTTCGGGTATGATCGTGAGGAGGAGCATGAGGCATTCCTTTCGTGGCTGAACGATACGTTGGTGCGACGGCAGGCTGATGTCTTGCTGATTGCAGGCGATGTCTTCGATGTGGCCAATCCGTCGGCAGCCGCCCAACGCCGGTTCTTCCGGTTTCTGCGGGAGGCGAACCGTCGGAATCCGCATTTGCAGGTGGTGATTATCGCAGGCAATCATGATTCGGCCACTCGTCTGGAGGCACCGGTACCTTTGCTGGAAGAACTGCACACGTCGATTGTCGGGATTGTTCCGCGGACGGACCTGTGCCAGATCGATTTCGATTCGCTCCTGGTTCCTTTATATAATAAGGAGGGGAAGCGGGAAGCGCTCTGCCTCGCCGTTCCCTATCTCCGCCAGGGAGATTACCCTGCTTCGAAGGAAGGGAAGGATTCTTACGTGGAGGGCGTTATCCGGATGTACCACCAACTCTATGACTATGCCGACGGCCAACGACAGCCTGGCGAAGCCCTCCTTGCGATGGGGCACCTGCATGCGACTGGTGCCGAACTCTCTGACGACGACCGGAGCGAGCGGACCATTTTGGGTGGACTTGAATCCGTACCGGCCGATGCTTTTAAAGAGGGTCTGGCCTATACCGCCCTTGGTCATATCCACAAGGCGCAGCGGGTGGGAGGGCGCGAACATGTACGCTATGCCGGCAGCCCGCTTCCGATGTCTTTTTCCGAACAGCACTATCGTCATCAGGTGGTTGCCTTGACGCTCGAAAACGGATGCCTGTCGGAGCTTGAAGCGGTGCCGGTCCCTTTGCTGGCCGATCTGCATCGGATTCCGGAGGAACCGGCATCTCCTGCCGAAGTCCTTTTGCGGCTTGCCGGCCTGCCGTTGGCGGAAGAGAACACCGACCGCAGCCGTTGGCCTTACTTGGAAGTACAGGTGTTGCTGACGGAACCGGATCCGGGTTTCCGGCACCGGGTGGAGGAGGCGTTGGCGGATAAGGCGGTACGCCTGACATCTATCATCCCCTCTTACCCGAAAAGGGAGGGGGAGGAAGAGCCTCTTCCTTTGTCTTATACGGATTTGCAGAAGATCGATCCGTTGGATATGCTTCGCCATACCTTTACGAAACGTTTCGGGGGAGATTTGCCGGAAGAGTTGGAAAAGATGTTTAACGATGTAATGCGGGAGGTTTCCCTATGAAGATATTAGCGATACGGGGTCGTAACTTAGCCTCGTTGGAAGGTGATTTTGAAATCGATTTTACGGTGGAACCGTTGCTCTCGGCCGGAATCTTTGCCATTTGCGGTCCGACGGGAGCGGGCAAGTCCACGCTTTTGGACGCGATGTGCCTGGCTTTGTTTGCCCGTACGCCTCGCACCGAACAGGCGAAAGAGAATAATGTCAGACTTCAGGATGTCAGCCATGAACAATTGTCGCAGAGCGATCCCCGTTTCCTGTTGCGGAGGGGGACAGCCTCCGGCTTTGCGGAAGTGGACTTCCTGGCGTTGGACGGACACCGCTACCGGACCCGCTGGTCGGTGGCACGGGCCCGCGACAAGGAGAACGGGCGGTTGCAGAACCCCCGGTTGGCGTTGTACAACCTTGATAAGGAGGAGGAAGAGCAGGGAACGCGCATGGAATTGCAGGCCCGTATCGTCGAACTGATCGGTTTGACTTTCGAACAGTTTACGCGCTCCGTGTTGCTGGCGCAAAATGATTTTTCTACTTTCCTGAAAGCCGAACAGGGAGAAAAAGCCTCCTTGCTGGAGAAACTGACCGGAACCGAACTCTACTCCGCCATCTCCCGTCAGATATTTGAAAGGAATACCCGGGCGAAAGAGGCTTTCGACCTGGTCCAGTCGCGCATACAGGGCATCGAGCTATTGACGGATGAGGAAGAGGACGGCCTGCGTGCCCGTCTTGCCGAAACGGAAAAGGAATGGCTGCGTGTCGAGAAAGCGAAAGCGGAACAACAGGCCCTTCAGGAGGCAGTCCGTTCTGTCGAACAACAGATCACCGTCCGCCGGAGGCAGCAAAAAGAGGCTGCCGACAAACTGGCACACGCCGTGGAGGTGTTGACCGTCGCCCGCCGTGAATATGAAAAGGGGGTGGAGGAGCAGCAACAATCCGAAGCGCATTTCAAGTCCCTGCAACAGGAGTTGTTGCAAGCGCGTAAGCTGGATATCCAGTTGGACACGGCCATCCGCGACCTGTCTCATTCGGAACAGCAATTGAAGAATGTCACGCTTCGGAAAGAGGAGGCGGGGAAGAAATACCAGGCGGCTGTCCTTCGCCAGAAACAGGGAGTGGAGGAGAGGAGCCGCCTGACCGCTTGGCGTGAACGTTATAAACAGAAGGAAAGCATTGCGGAACAGCTATCCGCCTTGCTGCTGCATTTGGACGCCGCATCGATTGCCCGGTCGGGAGTGGAAACGGCAAACCGTTCGATCGGAACGCTCCGGCAGGAGGCTGCCAAACTGGATAAGCAACTTGCCGGCCTGCAACAACAGCGTGCAAGCAAACAACAGGCGTTGAAACAGGCGGAAACAGACTTCCGGAGTTTGGAAGAGGAACTGAAAGCGGTCGATATGCCGGCATTGGACAAACAGATCGAGAAACTTCGTCAGGAACGTGAACGACTACTTATCGAACAGGCCCGTTTAGAGGCTTCCGGCAACATAAAGGAGCTGCGTGGCAGGTTGCAGGAGGGGCAACCTTGTCCGGTTTGCGGAAGCACGCATCATCCTTTTGTCACGGATCTGCCTGTTGCCTCTTCTCCGGAAGAGAAAGCGGCGTGCGGCACGAGCCCTGTTGCCGTCCTGACCCTCCAACTGCAGGAGCTGGCCGGTAAGAAAGAAATCTGTACGGCCCGTACCCGCCAGCTCGCCCACCTGCAACAACAGTTGCTCCGGCTCCATAAGGAGTTGGCAGACAGTGAAACCGCCTGTAAGGAGATGATCGGCAGGCAGCAACTCGTCGCCAGCCGTCTGGAGCGGGAAGAAGCTGCCGGAAAGGAGCAATCCGCCCGGTTGGTCCAGTCCCTTTCGGCTGCCGACCTTCTCTTTGGTAACGGGGAATGGCAGAAAGCGTGGTTGCAGGACCCGGATGCCTTCCGGAAAACATTGACCGATTTTGCCCGTCAGTGGCATGAGAATACCGAGAAACTGCATCAATTGGAGCGGCAGGAAAGTGCCCGGAAAGCCGAATGCGACTCTCTCGCTTCTTTTCTCCCCTCTCTTGAAAAGCAAGCCGAAGAGGCCGGACAGCTCCACGAGAAGAACCGGGCCGCTTTTTCCTCCTTGCAGGCGGAGCGGAAGAAACTATTGGACGGCCGTCCCGCAGACCGTGTGGAACAGGAATACACCCGGCGGATGGAAGAGCTGAAAGAACGCCTGAAAAAACTATCCGCCACCCAAGCCGAACAATCCGGTATCGCCGAACAGACGCGCGGCATAGCCGACCAGATTGCAAAAGACTTGGCGGAAGCCTCGGCCGACTTGCTCCGGCGAAAGGCGGCTTTGGACAAATGGAGTGCCGACTATCTGGCGGTTTCGGATGGACAACCGATCGAGGTGACGTTGCCCCGGCTCACGCAGGAAAAGACGGAGCTCGCTTTCCGCCTCCGTACCCAGACGGAAAACAGGGCGAAAGTCTCCGGCCTCCAGAAAGAACTGGCTGTCCGGCGCACGGAAAGCGAACGTTGGGCGAAACTGAATGAACTGGCCGGCTCGGCCGATGGTGCCAAGTTCCGCCGCATTGCGCAGGGGTATACGCTTGATATGTTGTTGAATTATGCCAATGTGCAGTTGCGCGAACTGACAAGGCGGTATCGGTTGGAACGGGTTCCCGAGACACTTGCCTTGCAGGTGATCGACCGGGATATGTGTGATGAGGTCCGCACCGTCCATAGCCTTTCGGGAGGTGAGTCGTTCTTGGTTTCGTTGGCATTGGCGCTCGGCCTCTCTTCTTTGTCATCCAACCGGATGCGGGTCGAAAGCCTCTTTATCGACGAAGGTTTCGGCTCCTTGGATGCCGAAACGCTCCGTGTGGCAATGGATGCTTTGGAAAGTTTGCGGACGCAAGGACGCAAAATCGGCGTGATCTCGCACGTACAGGAAATGACCGAGCGCATCCCTGTCCGCATACAGGTGAGGCGGGAAGGGAATGGAAGAAGCGCTGTGGAAATTGACAATTGACAATGGACAATTGACAATTATGGGGACGCGAAGCCAATTGTCAATTATCAATTGTTTAATTGATCACGATTCTGAAACCTACGGACATGGGTCTTTGCCAAGGCAGATAGGCCTTGCGGATGGCCGATGTGGAATATTTGGGACGTTCGCGCCAGGAGCCGCCGCGCACGACTTTCTTTTCGGCCGTCGCTTTGTTTGCTTTTTCCTTTAACGGGTAAGGAAGATAATCGGAGGCTGTCCATTCCGCTACGTTACCGTTCATGTCATACAATCCCCAGGGATTGGGCCGGTAGGAGGCGACCGGGCAACTGATCAGTTGGTGGTCGTTCACGTTCAGTACTTTCGGCAGGAAATCCCAGAACTTGCGCATGGGGTCGTTTGCCCGCATCGGCTTCGGGTCTACGCCGGTTACAGCCAGGTCGACCGTCGTACTGTCTGCTAAGTTCTCGAAAGCACCGAAGTCGCTCTCCGTCGATCCGAACCAGAAATCATCCGCACTTCCTGCACGTGCCGCCCATTCCCATTGCGTCTCGGTCGGCAGGGAAACGGTACTGCCCGACATTTCGCTGAGTTTTTGGCAGAAAGCATTTGCTTCGTCCCAACTGACGCGCACGACAGGCTGTTCGGGCCGGTTGGCGGCATAGCCGGGAGTCGTATGGTCTTTCCAGGTCTGTCCGATGTACCGGCTGTCGTGTTCCGGGAAAAGTGCGCGGAACTGTTCATTCGTGATTTCGGTCGTGCTCATCCAGAAGCCCTCTTTCACGTTGGCCTTGAATGCCGGCGAAGCAGACGGAGTCCGGTTATTCCCCATCACGAAACTGCCGGCGGGAATCCATACCAAATCAATCTGGATATCCGGGGCGAGGGTGAGGCGGCGGGTCGTTTCGCCTTTGGCGGCTTGCCGTTCTGCCGCTTTCTGCGGGTCGAACGGGAATCCCTTTGCTTTGACCGGACGGGCCGGCTTGGCGGGGGCTTGGGGGGCGGCTGTCTCGCCGGTCGTTGCTCCGGTAATGCCGTCGGCCGGTTTGTTTTCTTTCAGCCAGGCGGCATAGTCGGCAATCTCCTTTTGCCAGTCTACCCGTACACCGCTGTATTTCTCAGCCAGCTCCATACGGCGTTCCACCTGTCCTTTCGGCGATTCGGGTTTCAGGTCGATTTGGGTGAAAGCCCCGTTGTAGGGCGCGTTGAGGTCGATCCAGGTGTAGAGCGTCCGCATATCCTCTTCCGGGACCTGTACCCCGTGGTGGCCGGCTTGCAGGATGCGGATCAGTTCGCTGTTGCTCGCGTGGAACTCGCCCGGCTTCAGCACATAGATGTCCGATTCCGGCCCCTGGCGGTACACATACGGGTGCAGGTTCAGGTAACTTTGGTCAAGTTGCTTGTTGATTTTCGTTAGGATGCCTCGTTTGTAGGTGACCATCTGGTCCTTGCGGAAGTCCGGTTTGGCTCCGGCGCCGTTGTGGCACGACACGCAGTTGCGGTCCAGCACCGGTTGCACCTCCAAACGGAACGTGAACGGGCGGACACCCCCTTCCGGTACCTCTAACCGGCGTGCCTGCCGGGTGGAAGCCATCGTGCGTTTGGGAATCGGCAGGCTGTTCTGGTCCTCATGGCAACCGACGCAAGAGACCACCTCACCCGGCATCCCCGCCAGCCAACTGCGCATCCACTGGATGGCCGCCCCGTCTTTGTCCAACGGCTGGATGGAGACGGGCGTGTTGGCGGGGATGATGAAGAGCGCGGAGCCGTCTTCCTCGACCGGGACCGTCCCCAACACGCGCTTGATGTCCCATCCGCTCTGTATGCCCTGCGCGTCGTGGTCGGAGGGGGCCAGGATGTAGGCATATTCGTAGGCGAAGATGCGGAGCGACTTGATGGTGCCGCGCGGTACGCCCTGCGTGCCCTCGCCTTCGTAGATGTCCTGGATGAAGACCGTCGCCTCTTTGCTGTCCGGCTTGATCTTCGAGGGAATGACGGGAGGCGTCTCGCGTTTTACCAGCGGAATGGGAGCGGTCAGGCCTTCCCCTTCCTGTTCGGCAATGAGCGTCAGGTTGTCGAAGACATCGACCAAGTAAATGCCCCAAAGCGCATCCTTTGCCGGTTTGCAGGCGACTAAGAAATATTTTTCGCTGAGCGGGAATGGCTTCATGAACTGAGGCCAGACGCCCTTTACCAATTCGTCTTTGATGATCGGGACGATCGGGCGGTCCTTGAACGGCAGTTCCTGGATCATCCCTTTTTCCTCTTTCCGGCTTTTGGCGGGGTCGAAGATGACGAGCCGTCCTGAACGGGCCGTCCCGTGGTGGCCGGAGATGATGCCGATGAAACGGCTGTTATGTTTGGAGAGCGGTTTCATGTCGAACGTGCTGTTCGGGAAATAGGAGCCGCTGCCGTAGAGCGCTTTGTTTTCCGTCCCGTCGGGGTTCATGTGCATCACGATACGGGAGAAATAATGCGTCAGGTCCGTATATTCCCAGCGGGTGTACAGGATGCGGCCGTTCGGGATCACGACCGGCGACCAGTTCCCGTCCTGGTCGAAGGTGAGGCGGCGCAAGGCGCGTGTCTGCGGGTCGTAGGAGACGAGGTTGGCGACCACGTCGTCGCCATGCACGCAAGGCACGCCGTTGTAGCCGATGTTGCAGGTCGCCACCACCTTTCCGTCCGGCAGGTAGTTGGCATCGCAAAACTCCAGGTCCGGTTCATCGACCGTGATTTTCCGGTGGAGCCCGCTTCCGTCGATGTTCATTTCATAAATCTGCCATTTCCGGTTCGTGTCGAGCGAGGAGAACAGGAAGCGGTCGGCATCCCAATGAAGCTGGATGTCCGAAACGGGTACATCCGCTTCCGGCTTGTAGATCCGGTTGCTTTTGAGCGGTCCGCGCAGGTCCGTGAGCAGGTCGATTTCAGCATCGTAGCCTTTGCGCGAGTTGGAGAAAAGCGAGTTGTAGTTGGCTGTCGAAGTCCCCAACGACGGGCCCATCGCTTTGCGGGCCTTGTCGCCCAAGCGGTAACGGGCCACGAGAATCCGGTCCATGTCCAACAACGGATTGGCGAGGACGATCTCGCGCTTCAACGCCAGGACCTCGCGAGCTTGTCCGACCGCTTCTTCGGAGGCATTTCCGGAAAAGATCTGCCGTGCCCCGGGCAAAAGCGTTTCCAGGCGGTCCAGTTTTTCGTAAAGGGCGGGAACCTTTTCTCCCAAAGCTGTTTTTGTGTCGTCCAGATAAGCACGTATGGCGGTCGGGTTCACCCATTGGAGCTGCGTTTTCAGGTCGTCCCTGTTTTCAGCTCCTGTAGCCGGGTTCCCGTTCACCCCTGTCGCATTCAACAGGGTGGTGAAAAAGAAAGAGAGGGATAGGATTGTATATTTCATTCCGTGAAAATTAATGATTGGTGATGTTTTGAATCGTTTGACACCCTATAAAATGGTTCAAACGGTGGCCGTTTGCCCGTTTTATAGGGTGTCAAATGGATAAACGGCCGGTTGTTTACCCGTTTTATAGGGTATAAAATGGATTTTTGGCCACCCGTTCATCCGTTTTATACCCTGTAAAATGAATTTTCGATAGGCCGTTTGTCCATTTTACAGGGTATGAAATCCGTTTTCATCCGGCCGTTCTTTCCTTTTATACCCCGGGAATCAGTTTGAAGACTTCGCAAGCGGCCATCAGGAAAGCGCCTGTTCCATACAGTTCGGTCATTTCGCGCGTCACCTTCTTCGGATCGGCACCGACCGGCTGCACCCAGCCCAATTTGCCGTCCGTCTCGACCGCGCGGGTCAAGGCTTCCCAACCTTTCCGGACAACCGGCAGATATTTGTCGGCCGGCAGATACCCCTGGTTGATGCCGTATGCCAGCCCGTAGACGATGAATCCGGTCGCGCTCGTTTCGGGCGAAGGGTAACTGTCCGGGTCCAGCAAGCTGGCGTGCCAGTAGCCGTCTTTGCCCTGCAGGCCGGCGAGGCGTTCGGACATCTCCTGGTAGAGCGCGAGATAGAAAGGCCGGAACTCGGTGTCTTCCGCCGGAAGCGTCTTCAGGATTTCAGCCAGTCCGCCGATCACCCAGCCGTTGCCGCGCCCCCAGAAGATTTTCTTGCCGTTGGCTTCCTTCTGCCCGATGTAGCGGCTGTCGCGATAGAAGAGGTCTTCATCTTTGTCATACAAATGGTTGTAGGTAGCGCGAAATTCGCTGTCGGCGAAGTGCATATACTTGCGGTTGCCGGTCAGCGTGTAGAGCCGTGTGTAGACGCCGGGCGCCATGAAGAGCGCGTCGCACCAGGTCCAGCGTTCGATCGTGCTGCCTTTGCCGTAGTCGAGGTCCATGCTTCCGTTCGACGGGTTGTTCACGACCCAGTCGGCGCGTGCGAGGGTCGGCTTCAGCCAGTTCTCGTTCTTCTCCTTGTTGTAGAAATCGAGGTAGGTCTGTGCGATGCAGACATCGTCGGCGTGGTACATCCGGTTGGCGACCTGCCAGTTCTGGCGGTTGAAGATCTTGCGGAGCCAGTCGTGATAGGTCTTGTCGCCACTCAGTTCCGCCCAGTCGAACATCCCCATGTAGAGCGCGCCTGCCACCCATCCGCGCGGCTCGTTCTTGGCATAAGTATTCTCCGGATAGTCCTTGATCTGCCAGTCGGCCACCCGGCGTGCGATCTCCATGACACTTTGCCGGTTCCATTCGCTTGCCGCCGCACAGACAGCCGTCCCATCCGTCGTTTCAGCCCATGCCGGCAGATTATTCACTAAACAGGTACAAGCGCAAAGCGAAAGGCCTGTACAGAGGTGTTTGATTGTTGATTTCATGATATGCGTGTATGTTTTTAATTTTGCATCAAAAATAGGAAAGATCGGGTATAGGAGCTAATAATATTATCTCAAAATAGGGGAAAAATGTATCAAATCGGATGATTCTGGTTAAAAAGAAAGGGGATTCCCTTTTTCAAGAGCTCCCCCTTTCACTTTATGACTATATATTTGTCAGTAGGTATTCAATACTTAGTATCCTGGATTCTGCGGAAAATCGGCACCTGTGTTGGAATCGATGATCGTTTGCGGGATCGGCCATAAAGTATGATGCTCGTCCATAGTACTGCTGTACGGGTTGTATTTCTTTACTCGTTCAACCAGTTTGCCTGTACGAACTAAAGTGAATCGACGTAATTCTTCACCAACTAACTCGCGGATACGTTCATCCAGCAGGAAGTCAATCGTTGCATCAGATGCTGTGATTTCCGGTGCATTGGCACGTTTGCGGACCACATTTATAGCATCGGCTGCACCTTGTGCATTGTTCTGCATCAGACGAGCTTCAGCCAATAACAAGTAGGTTTCTGCCAAACGGAACTTTATACGGTCTTTGTTGTTACCGCCGTAGCTCAGGTTCTCTGCTTTTCCGTAGAAGAACTTCGTGACGGCCGGGAACAATGTACATTTAGACCATGTATCGTCCGTAAAGTAAGCTCTTTGTCCGTATTTGTCGGAGGAAGCATCATTGTAATACCAGTTTCTCTTAATGTTGTATTCCGAATTACGGATATCGCTGGAAGCGAAGAAATCATTACTTTCGATCCACCATTTGAATGGAACGATCTGTGCTAAACCACGACCACCTAAAGAGTCCGCTAATACAAAACCGTCTTCGTTATAGTATTTGGGAACCCAAGCGCGTTTTGTCCAGTCATCATATTCTCCACCACCTCCGGTTGTGTTATATTCAAGCTGCATAACCCAGATACTTTCTCTGTTTCCGGAAGTACGATTTTGGTTGTACTCTTTGAACATATCGGAGAATGGATCGCCGGCTTCGTCTTTGTTGGCTCCGAAGCGTGTTGTCATCAGATTGAAATAACCGCAATCGATTACAGCTTTGGCGGCAGTCTCTGCTTCTGCATATTTACCAGCCATGAGGTATACCTCTGCAAGCATGTGCTGTGCAGCCCATTTTGTCAACTGGCCTGTTTCCACCTTGTCGGGGTCTTCCGGTAAGTTAGCGACAGCAAACTGTAGGTCTTCAATCATTTTTGTCAAGACTTCTGCTTTAGGCGTACGAGTGAAGTCAATGCGGAAGTCCTTTTCAATTTTGTCTACAAAAGGTACATCACCGTACAGATAAACCAAATAGCGGTAAGCATAGGCTCGGAAGAAACGGGCGACAGCCTGATAATAGGCTTTGTCAGTCGGTTTATCCCAGTTTACATTGCCTTCTGAATATTCAAGGATTTCATTGGCAGAAGCAATCAGTCCGTATCCCCAGTTCCAATAGGAAGTGACGAATGTTGTAGACGATGTATAAGACAAGTTTTCAAATGGAACCAGAGAACCATCTTTATGACCGGTATAAACGATATCAGTTGCAACCTGAAATGATTCGTAAGGGCAAGCTTGTCCCTGACTTGTTGTAGCGCCCCCCCAAGTATTAAACTCAGAACGTGCCCAACCGTATAATCCGTTTACTCCGACTTCGAAGCCATAGCTGCTTGTGTATGTATTGTCCGGAGCTAATGAGCTTTTCAAATCTTCATCTAAGAATCCGGAACAACCGGTAGATGTCACTAATAAAAATGCAGCAGCGGCTGTTGCTAATATATTTTTCATATTATTCAATTCGATTATGATGTTAGAAAGTTAGATTTAATCCAAACATGTAAGAACGAGCTGTAGGATAGGTTACAAGGACGTTTCTGTTCGCGTCGCTATCTTCCAAGTTCATCCAGTTATCGATGTTACTGAATGTATGGAGATTGTTGATACTTGCATTGATGCTCAATGCGCTAATACCAATTGCACTCAGAACTGTCTTCGGGAATGTGTATCCAAGTGTGATGTTCTTGATATTTACATAACTCATTTTCTTGTAGAAAGAGTGCTTATCGTAAGGAACATAAGCCGGAGAGGTCATTTCGTTTGTCGGATTTTCCGGTGTCCAATAATTCATACCGCTAATGTAGTTGAATGTCGGCATCCAACGGTCGAAGTTATAGTCGTGCAACTCTTTCGTCTGTCCGAATACGCCGTTCAACAAGAATGAGAAATAGAAATTCTTATAATCTAAACGATTACCCATCGAAAGCAAGAAACTCGGAAGTTTGGAACCGATGATTTTCTTATCGTTTGCCGTGATAGAACCGTTACCGTCTTTATCTTGCAACTTGGCAGAACCGGGAACAGCCCCTTTTTGGTATTCTACACCCTCTTCATTCAGATATTTACCGCTTGCGGCATCCCATTTGATTGTGTGTCCGTTTTCAACGTATGTTTCGTTTTCTTGCCATGTTCCGATGACATTGTAGTCGTAGAATACACGCAACGGTTCTCCGATGAACCATTTGTTTGTAATATCATCTTTACCGTCACCACGCAGTTCGACGATTTCATCACGGTTCAACGAGAAGTTTACATTAGTAGTCCATTTGAAATCGTTGTTTTGGATATTAACAGAGTTCAAAGCAATTTCAACACCTTTGTTTCGTGTCTTACCTACGTTGTCCATGATAGATTTGTAACCATTCATGTACGGTACGGTACGGCTCATCAACAAGTCGCTTGTATTGACGACATACATATCGATGTTACCGGAAAGACGTCCGCCGAAGAAACTGAAGTCGATACCGGCATTGATCGTGCGTGAAGTTTCCCATTTCAGGTTCGGGTTACCAACGCCGTTTGTCGGTAAGTAGGCTCCGTTTACGGTTGTTCCGTTGTCACCCCAGATGTAGTTAGTCAGTGTCAAACGGTCCAGAGTCTGATAAGGATTGATGGCTTGGTTACCGTTTGAACCCCATGACAGACGGATTTTCAACATATCCAAATAGTTCGACTGGCTTTCCATGAACTCTTCGGAAGAAATGTTCCAAGCAGCAGCTACAGAAGGGAAGAAGGCATATTTGTTGTTCTTACCGAATGCAGAGTAGCCATCGGAACGTCCGGTCAATGTCAGCAAATACTTGTTGGCGTATGAATAGTTCAAACGTAACATATAAGATAACATCGCTGTTTCAGTCAGTTTGGATGTGATTTCTTTGTTCTTTTCGGCTCCGGCCATGTTGTGGTATTCGGAATCGTCGTTTACGAAGCTTTCTCCTGATTCTTCAGCTTCTTTCTTGGTTGTTTCCTGCATACTGAACAAAGCGGTAGCATCGATTTTATGCTGGCCGAATGTCTTGTTGTATTTCAATAGATTTTCCCAAGTGTAATCGTAGTAATGGGTATTCGAGATTGAAGCAGAACCGTTCACCTTTTTACCGGAAAGCGTATTTCTTCCGTAATAGGATCCTACGAAATTGTTGCGGTAGTTGTAACCGAAGTTTGTACGGAATGACAGACCGTCGATCGGGAACTGGATTTCAGCAAATGTTGAAATAAACACGTTGCGGTTTGTCTTGTCGCTTGTCGCATCAATGTTTGCCATCGGATTGTAGAACAAGGTCTGGTCCATCGGATAGTCTACATAACGATCATTCTCATCTTTATAAATACCGTAAGGACTCATCTTCAGACCGGCTTCCAGATAGGGCTGTTCACCACCGAATTCTTTTTGTACGGCTTGTGTACCCATTCCGACAGTCAACCATTTATTGAGGACTTGTGTGATGTTCAGTGCAATGTTTGTACGTTTCAGCCCGGTATTTTCCATAACGCCGTCTTCTTTTAAGTGAGAGATAGAAGCCATATAGGTTGTAGCGTCTGTACCTCCGGAAATACTGATTTGATGGCTGGTCGTCAAAGCATTGCGGAACATGATGTCTTGCCAATCCAATTCAGAACCGTTCTGGTAGTTTGCACGTTCACTTGGGTTCAAAAGTACGAGAGGATCAAGCTGGCTTCCCGTATAACCGTATTTCATGCTATTGTAGTCCTGAATATATTTTACATATTCGTCACCTTTCATCATGTTGATGCGATGCTGTGCCTGCTGCATACCGACCTGACCTTTATAAGTCACTGTCGGTGCTCCTTTTTTACCTTTTTTCGTTTGGATCAGGATGACACCGTTCGCACCACGTGAACCATAGATGGCGGCAGAGGATGCATCTTTCAATACAGACATGTTTTCGATGATGTCCGGATCGATGTCACCTAATGAACCGCTGTACGGGATACCGTCCATTACGATCAATGGAGAGTTGTCTGCACTCAATGAGTTTTCACCACGAACACGCAGAGATTGGTCTTCGCCTGGTTTTGCATTGCTGGTTGTTACGTTCATACCCGGAATCTGTCCAGCCAACTTGTCCAGCAAGTTGTTGGTCGTGACCATCTGGAGCTTTTCTTCGCCGACGGCTACGATACCACCGGTCAAGTCTGATTTGCGTTGTGAACCGTAACCTACGACTACCACTTCATCCAAGGCTTGGGAGTCTTCGGCCAGTTGTACATTGAAAGTCGTTTGGTTTCCGACTGTGATTTCCTGGCTTGTAAAGCCGATGTAGGAAATCTGTAGGACTGCACCTTTCGATACGGTCAGCGTGAACTTACCGTCTATGTCTGTGATGACACCGTTGGTAGTCCCTTTTTCGATTACGTTGGCTCCGGTGATCGGACCGAAATTGTCGCTTACTGTTCCGGAGACTTTTACATCCTGCGCATATACCTGTACAGATATAAACGCCATAAAGAGTAACAATAAGGAAAGAAATCTGTTCTTCCCGTTTGCCTTTTCATTGGGTGGCAAATTCCCTCGTTGTTGTTTTCCCATGCTTTTCATAAATTATTAGCACATTGAACAATTAGTAAATTAAACTTATTTGTTTTGTGTGCCAAAAGAATGAAAGAAGCAGACCTTACGCGTGTAATTTTATTCCAAAAGGGGATAAAAATATACCAACATGTTAGAAAACATTTATTTTGATGAATTTTGATAGATTACTTTTCATTTTGAGATACGGTTCCCTGATATTCTGTCGGAGACATGCCATAAACGGCTTTAAAACTGCGGGCAAAATAGGAACGGCTGCTGAAACCGATGTGTTGGGCGATTTCAGAAACGTTCATGTCCGATTCTTTTAGAAGTTTCGCTCCCGCTTCCAGGCGGATATTTTTGATCAGCTCGATGGGGGAAAGTCCGGTTGTCGTTTTAACTTTCCTGTAAAAATTGGTCCGGCTCATTCCTAACGCTTCATAAATGACCGACACGTCGAGTTCGGGATTCGATATATTGGCTTTTACGATTTCAATATACCGGCTCAGGAAATCGTTGTGCTCTTTCGGCTCTTCCACTCCGAGCTGTTTGAGGGAAAGCGTTTCTCCATACATGTTTTTCATCTTCTCACGCAAGGAAAGGATGTTCCGGATACGGGCTTTGAGTAACGATATCTGGAACGGTTTGACGATATAGTCGTCGGCGCCGGCATCCAAGCCCTCTTCGATTTGCGAGATCATCGATTTGGCCGTAAGCAGGATAACCGGTATGTGGCAATAGTTCTGGTTTTCTTTGATCCGTTTGCAAAGTTCAAGTCCGTTTATTTCGGGCATCATGACATCGCTGACCACGATATGCGGGTATGATTTTTCAATCATCGCCAATGCCTCTTTGCCATTAAACGCCTTGACAATGATGTAGTCGAGGCTGAGTTGTTGCTCTAAATATTGAAGCACTTCTTGGTTGTCATCGACCAGCAAGACGGTCTGTTTGTTTTTGTTCTCGGCTTCTTCGACCAACAAGTCGAATTGTTTGCTGATTTCAGCGGACTTGGGCAGGATGGGAGATTCGGTCTGTCTCTCTTCCTGTTTTTCCGTGTCGGGAAGAAGGAACATGAAGTGAGTGCCTTCCGCTTCCGAACTTTCCGTCCAAATGCAGCCATTATGTTGCAAAATGATGGAACGTGTCAGGCTGAGTCCGATGCCTGTACCGGAAATCTGCCGGTGTATATCTTCCTGTGACCGATAGAAGGGTTCGAAGATCTTTTCCGCTTCCTGCTCGCTGAATCCTTTCCCGGTGTCGGTTACTTCGATGAACAGGTATTGGGCTTCTACCAAGATCGTACTGCATTGGGGCGGGAAATGGGGGAGCAGTTCGCATTCCGCTTGTGTGACCGTACTGACTCGGATAGTCACCTGTCCTTCCGAGGGGGTGAACTTGAAGGCATTGGAGAGCAGGTTGAAGAATACCTTTTCGATCTCCGCTTCGTCGAAGCAGACCTGATAGGTTTCCGGCAGTTCATTCTCCAATGTGAAGCGGATCTTCCGGTTGTTGGCCACGCTTTCGAAAGAGTGATACATTTCCCGGATAAAAGCCGAGAAATTGAAACCGGTTTTTTGCAGGACCGTTTGGCCGGCCTCATATTTTTGTATATCCATCAGGTTGTTGACTAAGAGTAACATCCGTCCGGTATTCTTTTTGATCAACTGAAGTGTTTCCTTTACTTCGGGAGAGAACGAGACATATTGCATCAAGTCGTTTAGCGGGTTGATGATGAGTGTCAGAGGTGTACGCAGTTCGTGGGAGAAGTTGGTGAACATACGCATCCGCTCCTCATGCAGTTCGTTGGTCTTGTCCTGCTCCATCTGCTTGTAGCGAAGTTCCCGTTCCCGTTCATGTTTGTTATGTTGGTGGCGGATGATCTTCACGATGGCGAATGTAATGATACAGATATATAATAGGTAAGCCCACCAGGTTTTGTAGAAAGGCGGGTTGATTGTGATGCGTAGGGTCGCTTCTTCAGGATTCCAAACGTCGTCGTTGTTGGAGGCTTTGACCCTGAACGTATAAGTGCCGGGCGCTAAGTTGCTGTAATAGGCTTCCCGGCGGTTGCCGACCGTGTGCCATGTCGGGTCGGCTCCTTCCAGTTTGTAAGCATACCGGTTCCTTTCGGAATGGATAAAGTTGAGTGCCGTGTACCTGAATGTGATGTTGTTCTGGTCAGAAGCTAACGTAATGTTCCTCTCCTCCAGGTCTCCGGTCATATCGTCTTTGTTATTTATGATCAGGGAGGTAATGTGTACGGGAGGAATGTTGGGGTTCACCACCATCTTGTCCGGATTGAAGAAAAGCACACCTTTGTCTCCGGGGAAATAGAGGTTTCCGTCGGAAGAAATACTGTTGCTTGAATAGCGTGTAAACTCCATGACCGGAATATCGGTTATCTTCATTTCGCTGAAAATGTCGGTCGAACGGTTTAGTTTATACAGTGATTTTCCCGTCGTTACCCAGATGTCCTGATGCCGGTCGATTGTAAGCGAGTTGATGTTGCTGTCGGACAAGCCGTTTTCTTGTTGATAATGTTTGGCCAGTTTCAGATTCCGGTTCAAGCGGTATAAACCGTTTTTATTAGTAGCAATCCAGACGAATCCTTCCTCGTCCTGTGCGATGGCTGTGATATTCCCCAACCTCTCGAATTGGGGATCCGGTTGCAGCTCGGAGGAAAGGTTGCGGACTGTTTCTTTCTTTATGTCGTATAGGTAAAGGCTGTCCGACAAAGTGCCGAACAGGAATAGGTCCGGTTCGAGTTCGTGAATGACGGTGACTCCTTTGAATGGACGGGAAATGCCGTCGGCCATGAATCGGTTGGTTTGTCTCTCTCGGTCGATCATCACCAAGTCTTGATTGCTGTTTGTCGGTATCCAGAGCCGTTTGCTTTTATCGATGTATAAAGAGACGATATCATTGTATCGGAAGTCGTATAGCTTTTTATACTGTTTGTTGCGGATGGAAAACAGATAGACGGATCCGAAATGGGTGGAGCATAAGATGGAGTCTCCTTGTATCAGGATTGATTTGATGATATTGGTCTCGTAATTTCCTTCATGAAGAGGCTTAATCGGGTATAGTTGCCGTCGCCCGTTTTCCGGGTTATAGTAAAATAGTCCTGCTCCTTCCGTGGCAAACCACATATTCCCGTCCTTATCTTGCTGGCCTTTGCCGATAATGCCGGCGTATTCGTCGGGCGTGATGTAGGATGCCGGCCTGTAAAAAGGACTGTGGTAATTGACTCCGGCCGAATAGGTCCCGATCCAGAGTGTCTGGTCTTTGTCGATCAGCATACTGTGGATGGAGTAGTGGCTCAATCCTCCCTCTCCGGCAATGTTGACATTGGCTGGATTGATGGCAAGCGTTTTCTTATCCAGGATATTCAAGCCCCGGAATGTCCCGATTAGGATGGAACTGTCGCTATAGGGGACGAATGTACGTACGGAGTTGTTACTGAGATGGGTATTGTCTTTATGCAGCCAAGTAAAACTTTGTTTTTCTTTATTGAAGAGGCAAATCCCCTTCTCGTCCAGTCCCATCCATATATCCCCGTTTTCGTCCGGCAATAGGGTCGCGATGGCGTCGTCGATCGGTACGTGCTGTTTCAGTTTCCAGTTTTCGGAATAGATATACAGGCCGCTGTCTTCTGTCCCGATATAGATGTCCTTGTCCGGAGCCTGTGCCACGGAATAGGTCGCTGAAGGAATGGCTGTGTCGGGAAAGACCGTTTCGACAGTCTGTTCTATGTTGCATTTGAATATGGATCGGTTGCAGAAAGCATAGACATTCCCGTCTGAGTGTTGCAAGAGGCGGTTGGTGATGTTGGTGGAACATTCCTTGTTGATGCTTTTGGGATAAAAGCGGGTGATCTTTTTGGTTTTGTAATCGATACAGTTGATCCCGTTTGAAGTTGCGATCCAGATATTTTTCCGGGCGTCTTCTGCAAATCCCCGGATATAGTTGTCTGTCAATGTCGCTTTGTTGTTTACCTCGTTCTGGTAGACAACAAACTCGTAACCGTCATAGCGGTTTGCGCCGTTGCGTGTCCCGAACCAGATGTAACCGTCTGAATCCTGAAAAATCTCAAGGACAGAAACTTGCGACAAGCCCTCTTCTACTCCCAGGTGGGAGAAGAAGAAATTTATGCTATATGCCGGGGTTGCATATAGCATAATCATGTATAGAGCAAATGCAATATGAAGTCTTTTTATCATCTGTTGTTTCATGATTTATGCGTAGAGACGTACGACCTGCGTTCTTCATCCGCAAAGATAGTGATTTGGAGACGATCTTGCACGGGATTGAGATAATTTTGCACGGTGGAACAAATGGATACATTTATTTTTGTCTTCAAATCAATTAAAACATCATGAATAAACGAGTATTGAGTTTAACCTTATTGCTGGCTTGTTTCAGTTTGGCAATACAGGCGGAAGGCCGGATTGTCGAGTCGTTCAATTCCGGCTGGGTATTTAAGAAAGCGCCGGCGGGTAAGGAGTTGGCTGTTAATGCGCCGAAATGGGAGAGTGGATGGACGGAGGTTGAGATTCCGCATACGTGGAATGCCAAAGACATGCAGATGCAGTATGACCAGTTCTATGAAGGGCCTGCCTACTACAAAAAACACTATTTTTTCCCCGCCGAAATGAAAGGGAAACGGGTCTTTCTCCGCTTTGAGGGTGTGGGAGCCGTGGCGGAAGTGTATGTGAACGGTTCGCTTGTGACCACTCATAAAGGAGCCTATTCCGCTTTTTCCTGTGAGATCGGTACGGTGTTGAAACCGGGAGCGGATAATGAAATCATTGTGAAAGCCGACAATACGGCACGTCCGGATGTGATTCCGATCAATCATGTGCTTTTTGGCGTTTACGGTGGGATGTATCGCCCCGTTTGGTTGATCGTGACGGATCCCTATACTATCTGTGTGACCGATTGTGCCTCTTCCGGTGTCTATATCACCCAGAAGAATGTTTCCAAAAAACAGGCGGATGTAAAAGTGAAAGTGAAATTGGATAACGGAACATTGCAACCGGCTCCGCTCACGTTGCAGAACACGATTTATGACCGGGAAGGAAAACTGGTCGCAACCCAGAGCCGTTCGTTCGACCTGACGCCACAGGGTGTACAGGTATTCGAGGCTGATTTCAAGATCAAGAATCCTACTTTGTGGCAGGGCCGTAAGAATCCTTATCTTTATAAAGTCGTAAGCCGTCTGATCCAGGACGGGAAAGTGATTGATGAAGTGGTACAGCCGTTAGGCCTGCGCAAGTATGAGATTGTTGCCGGTGAGGGATTCTATCTGAATGGCGAAAAATATCCGATGTATGGTGTGACCCGTCATCAGGACTGGTGGGGATTGGGCAGTGCGTTGAAGAATGAAAACCATGACTTCGACTTGGCTACCATTATGGATATCGGTGCGACAACGGTCCGTTTTGCCCACTACCAGCAGTCGGACTACCTCTATTCGCGTTGTGACAGCTTGGGGTTGATTATCTGGGCGGAGATTCCTTTCGTGAACCGTGTCTCCGGACAGGAGGCGGAGAATGCCCGCAACCAGCTCCGCGAACTGATCCGTCAGAGCTTCAACCATCCCTCCATCTATGTGTGGGGGTTGCATAACGAGGTCTATCATCCGCATGAATATACAAAGGAACTGACCCGCTCCTTGCACGACTTGGCGAAGACGGAAGACCCCGACCGGTACACGGTTTCCGTAAACGGTTACGGGCACATGGAACATCCGGTCAACTTGAATGCCGACATCCAGGGAATGAACCGCTATTTCGGTTGGTATGAAAAGAAGTTGCAGGACATCGAACCGTGGGTGGAAGGTCTGGAAAAGAACTACCCGAACCAGAAACTGATGCTGACGGAGTATGGGGCAGACGCTAACTTGGCCCACCAGACTGAATACCTGGAAAATTCGTTGAACTGGACGAAACCGTTCTATCCGGAAACGTTCCAGACGAAGACGCATGAATACCAGTGGAGCGTGATTGCCAAACATCCGTATATCGTCGCTTCTTATCTGTGGAACACATTCGATTTCGCCACTCCGCTGGCCAACCGTGGCGACCTTCCTGCCCGCAATATGAAAGGAATGGTCACGTTCGACCGCAAGACGAAGAAAGATTCCTATTTCTGGTACAAGGCGAACTGGAGTGAAGATCCGGTCCTCTACCTGACACAGCGCCGCAACGTGGACCGCGAAAAGAAAGTCACTTCCATCACCGTCTATTCCAATATCGGCGAGCCGAAAGTGTACCTGAACGGCCAAGAACTGTCCGGCATCCGCAAAGGCTATACGGATGTACATTATATAATAGACAATGTCACCTTGGCTGACGGAAAAAACATCGTGAAGACCGTGGCAATCAAAGACGGCAAAACCTACGAAGACACCATCGAATGGCGGTACACCGGAGAGAAAAAGCGCGAAGCGGATTCCTTCTCCATCAAAGGCGTTCATGCCGGATTTGAATAGAAGAACAATCTATAGAAATGAACTATAATTTGCCAAATCTTCAGAATTTTGTGAGATTTGGCAAATTATGTAGGTTGTTTATGCTATATTTGTAGCTGTTAAAATTCGATAATTGTATGATAATTGGACGAAAAGAAGAGCAGAAAATATTGCTTTCGGCAGCACAGTCGGAATATTCGGAGTTGATAGCAGTCTATGGTCGTAGGCGCGTAGGCAAGACCTATCTTATTCGTGAAACTTTTGGCTATAAGTTTACATTCCAGCATACAGGTTTGGCTAATGCCAAGACCAAAGACCAGCTGTTCAGCTTTGCCATTTCACTTCGTGATGCCGGTTACGACGATTGCCCGACTCCGCAATCGTGGTTGGAAGCATTCAGTCTGTTATCTCACTTTTTGAAAGACTCGACAGATGAGAAGAAAATTGTCTTTTTTGACGAGCTTCCGTGGATGGACACTCCTCGTTCAAATTTCATTTCAGCGTTTGAGCACTTCTGGAATGGTTGGGCATCTGCTCGCAAGGATATTGTTTTGATTATATGTGGATCTGCTACATCGTGGATTATCAATAAGGTGATTAACGACCATGGAGGACTTCATAATCGGGTGACGCAGCGTATAGCTCTTCAACCATTTACTTTGAAAGAGTGCGAAATGTTCGCCCAAAGCAAGGGGCTTGAAATGAGCCGATACCAAATCACGGAGTGCTATATGGTATTGGGAGGCATACCGTTTTATTGGAACTTGCTTGAAAAAGGGCTTGGTCTTGCTCAGAATATCGATAAGATTTTCTTTGCCAAGAATGGCAAATTGGCAAATGAGTTTAACTTGCTCTATGCTTCGTTGTTTAAGTCGCCCGGACAATATATAGATGTTGTAACAGCTCTTGGCAGGAAAAAGGCTGGTATGACTCGTGAAGAGATTATGACTGCAACCGGAAAGCCAAGCAATGGTGCATTGAGTAAAGTGCTGGATGAGTTGGAGTACTGCGGATTTATACGGAAATACAGTGGCTATGGTAAAAAGACAAAACAGTCTATCTATCAATTGGTCGATAACTATACGCTTTTTTATTTCAAGTTTATCCAGCAAAACAAAAACAATGATGAGCATTTCTGGTCGGCATCTATCGATTCTGCAATGCATCGTGCCTGGAGCGGTTTGGCTTTTGAGCGTCTGTGTATGGCTCACACGCAGCAAATCAAGGCCGGATTGGGTATTTCCGGCGTGTTGAGCAACGTCTACTCCTGGCGAAAAGAGGCAGATGGCAATGGCGAAGGAGCGCAAATCGATTTGTTGATAGACCGCAATGACCAGGTGGTAAATATTTGCGAAATGAAATACTCTTTGTCGGAGTTTTCTATCGATGTTGAGTACGAACGTAATCTGCGCAACAAAAAGAGCGCGTTCATCGAGGCAACCCATACCCGCAAGGCTGTACATCTTACTATGGTAACGACCTATGGGATTCGTCAGAACTCTCACTCCGGGATTGTGCAAAGTGAGATAACGTTAGAGGATTTGTTTGAGGGCAAACGCAACGATGAATTTAATTGTTAAAACATACAATATCCCCAATTCGGCCAATTTTCTATTTGGCATGAAATTTTGAACGATCTGCGTTTGACGTTTTTCTATGATAGCGGGAGATGGGCAAACAAACCTTGAAACGAGGTCGGCAGGAAATCAAAAAGTGATACTTTTTTGTTGTTGAGAAGCGGAAATTCCTGACATAATGGAAAAGCTGAACTCTTGGAGAATCGGCTTGTAGCAAAACGAAATGAACATGGGCCTGAATCGTTGAAAAGGAATTAGCCCCTTTTTCGGCATGAGGAGGGACTTCATCGTCTTGACGACCGTCTTCGTTGCCGTGAAGTCGGACTTCATCCTCTATGACTTCGGCTCTCCATGGCTCTGAAGACCGACTTCGTGGTAAAAAACTGCGCACTTCACGGCTGGAATCCCCTTTTTCTTGGTGGTTGTCCGGTATTTCTTGCTGTTTATAAAGAATGTGTTTTGTTGTTAATAAAACAATATTATACAATAACCCCTCTTTGGATCAGGACGGTTTTTGGTTCAGGATCAATGTCGATGGCATTTTTTGAAGTGCCTCTTTGCGATGTTCGGAAACATCGTTCCAGGTGTTGTAGCCGATCAGCATGAAGTTATAGCCATTGAACAATCCCGGTGTCAGATCCTTGTCCGGTAGCAAGTCCACTTGCGAAACGGTAGTCGTGAACGCTTCGATCGTTTCGACGATCTTGGCGTATCCGGGAGTTGTCGTGCTTGCCTTGTTGACGATGCTGGCAGAGCCATGAGTCGTTCTCAGCAATGTCCTTGTATAGTCGAGTAGGAAGAGGTCTTCTTCGGTGCTGATGATGACCAATACGTTGGAGGCCTTTACGAAATTGCGGTTGATAAATACGCCGACATCGCAATTGCTGCGGGCAATGAACATCTTGGTCTTGTCTTTCAGTAAAGCCCCTGGATAGAACCAGGAGTCGGATGCTTTGAAACGCTTGAAAAAGCGGTTGTAAAAAGAGGTGCGGTAGCGGTTGGCCGCAATATCGTCCGGTGAGTTGCTCATGGAGATACCGGAGCCGACCAACAGGAAGTCGAATCCTTCGTTGTTGACGATGTCGCAGATATCCTGTCCGGCGTTGTTCGATACTTCGTAGCGTGTATGGATATGCATACCTAACTTTTTGGCGCCATACAGGATCGGGCCGAAACTCACCTCCTCGAAATTATCCGTATGTAGCGGGTTGACATCGGAACCGACAGTCAAGTGAAGGGCTGTCAAGTCCAGTTTGTTCTTTCCGCGGGCAAACATCTGATGGGCGACATCAAGCATGATTTGTCCGTTTCCGGCACGTCCGAACGAAAGCAATACTTTGAATGCGCCATCGGTCGGTTCTGCATATACCTGATGTTTCTTGATCTTGTCATGGGCCTTGAAGCATACATTGATGAAAGAAACGAATGGAGTCGTCATGAAGGTCGTGACCAATGTCATCAGAACCAGCATCACGAAAATGGAAGGCGGCAAGATCTTCATCTCATAACCGATCGTCAGTACGACCAACTCCATCAGGCCACGTGTGTTCATCAAGGCTCCGATGTAAAGGCTGTCTCTCCAGCTTTCACCGACAAAGCGGGCGGAGAACATCGCCCCACCGAATTTTCCGATGATCGCCACTATGATAAAGATGCCGCACATGGCCCAAAGTTCCGGTGTGTTCAACAGGCCGATTTCCGTGCGGAGTCCGGTCGAAACGAAGAAAAGCGGTAGGAAGAGCGCCAACGACACGTCTTCCACCTTTTCTGTCATGATCTTGCGGAACTTGATGTTCCCCGGCATGACCACGCCGGCAATGAAGGCCCCGAAAAGAGCGTGCAGCCCTAATATCTCGGTAAGATAGGAAGATACGATCAACAACAGAAACATCAGGGCTACCAGTGCTTTGTCGATCACCTCTTTATTATGGTATATATGCCCGATCATCCGTAGAAAAGGACGGACAGCGAAAAACATGAAGAGGATATACAGGATAGAGAATAATATATTGTATAGGGCACTCAGCATACTGCCGGCCTGGGCGATGGCAATCACAACGGCGAGCAGGCACCAGGCCGTGATATCTCCATTGGCTGCGCTTGCCAGCGAAATGGTGCCCAAATGTGTTTTGGTCAACCCTTTTTCCTGAATGATGCGGGCTAAGACCGGAAAAGCCGTGATACTCATTGCGATCCCGATGAACAGGGCGAAAGAGAGAAACGGCGTCCCTTTATGGGCGTATGATCCGTAGACATAATAGGCTGTCAGCATACCGAAGAAAAACGGGACGATCGTGCTGGTATGGCTGATCAGGATGGTCTCTTTCAGTTTCTTCCGGACTTCACTGATGTCCAGTTCCATACCGATGGCAAACATGAAAAGGATCAGACCGAATTGGCTCAGTATCGTGATGTTGGACAATGAGTCGGGAGGAAACAGGAATGCGGATACTTCCGGCAGGAGGTGCCCGAGCACAGACGGGCCGAGTACGATACCGGCAACGATTTCCCCAATGACGGTCGGTTGGTTGATCTTTTGGAATAGCCAGCCGAACAAACGGCAGACGATTAATATGGCAATGATTTGCAAAAGGAGAATCCCGATCGATGATTGGATATGATGAGTGACTGAATCCAAAAACACAGAGAATCCTTCGCCCATGTCCTTGGGAGCGTTTTGCATGGTTTGGATGGCTGTCCCGACCTGCTGGTTTTCTCCTTCTTTGACAATGAAATACATAAGTGATCCGAAGATCAGGATCATCATCAAATAAAAGGCTATGCTTTTTGTTCCTTTGCTCATCTGTTCTCTCTGAAACGGTTTCTGGCAAAAATAAGAAAAGGAATTAAATATTCGGTATTTCTGTGGTGAAACTTTATTAATGCCCTTGATTTTGCCGCATTGTAAGTTTTTTTCTTCTATCTTTGTGCGAAACCAATCTCAATAAATCATGGAGTCGCTAAATCTAATAAAGCATGACCCTTGGCTGGCCCCCTATAAGGAGGCGATAGAAGGACGATACCAATACGTGGTAAGTAAAGAGAAGAGCCTGACGGGTAACGGTAAACAGACGTTATCGGAAATGGCTTCCGGATATCTTTACTTCGGATTGCATAAAACAAAGAATGGATGGGTATTTCGTGAGTGGGCGCCCAATGCCACTGCCATATACCTGGTCGGCACTTTCAACGGATGGAAGAAAGATGACCGATATAAGTTGAAACGGTCGGGCAATGGTGTTTGGGAGATCGCACTTGCAGAAGATCGGCTACGGCATGAAGACCTGTTCAAACTTCTCGTCGAATGGGAAGGAGGCAGCGGGGAACGTATTCCGGCCTGGGCACGGCGCGTCGTCCAGGATGAAAACACCAAGATTTTCAGTGCGCAAGTATGGAACCCGGAGAAACCCTATGTATTCAAGCATAAGCGGTTTAAACCCAATGTCTCTCCCTTGCTGATTTATGAATGCCATATCGGTATGGCTTCCAATGAAGAGAAGGTCGGCAGTTACGACGAGTTCCGCCGTCTGGTATTGCCCCGTATCGCGAAGGAAGGGTATAACGCCATTCAGATCATGGCTATCCAGGAACATCCTTATTATGGCTCGTTCGGCTATCATGTCAGTAGCTTTTTTGCCGCATCTTCCCGTTTTGGTACGCCGGAAGAACTGAAGCATTTGATAGACGAGGCGCATGGCATGGGAATTGCCGTGATTATGGATATCGTCCATAGCCATGCGGTCAAGAACGAAGTGGAAGGCCTCGGGCGTTTCGACGGGTCTTACACGCAGTATTTCCTGGGCGGAACCCGTCGCGAACATCCGGCGTGGGATTCCCTCTGTTTCGATTATGGAAAGAATGAAGTGCTTCATTTCCTGTTGTCGAATTGCAAGTTCTGGTTGGATGAATATAAGTTCGACGGTTTCCGTTTCGATGGCGTGACCTCGATGCTTTATTACAGCCACGGACTGGGCGAGGCTTTCTGTAATTACAGTGACTATTTTAACGGTCATCAGG
Source organism: Parabacteroides sp. (assembly GCA_017937385.1). GTDB lineage: Bacteria > Bacteroidota > Bacteroidia > Bacteroidales > Tannerellaceae > Parabacteroides. Next base: position 171,905 of record JAGBDR010000009.1, on the reverse strand, counting down.
ATGGAGATGCCATTGCCTATCTGACGTTGGCCAATAAGCTTATCCACGAAGTCAACAAGAATGCGATCACGATAGCCGAAGAGGTAAGCGGTATGCCCGGACTGGCCGCCAAATTTGAGGATGGCGGATATGGATTCGACTACCGTATGGCCATGAATATTCCGGATTACTGGATCAAGATTATCAAGGAAAGGAAAGACGAAGACTGGCATCCCTCTTCCATCTGGTGGGAAACGACGAACCGCCGTGACGATGAAAAGACAATCAGTTATGCGGAAAGCCATGATCAGGCGTTGGTGGGTGACAAGACGATTATCTTCCGCCTGATCGATGCCGATATGTACTGGCACATGCAGAAAGACGATCACAATTTTATGGTGGAGCGCGGTATGGCTTTGCATAAGATGATCCGTCTTGTTACGGCTTCCACTATCAACGGCGGGTATCTGAATTTTATGGGGAATGAGTTCGGCCATCCGGAGTGGATCGATTTTCCGCGTGAAGGGAACGGCTGGTCGCATAAGTACGCCCGTCGCCAATGGAATTTGGTCGATAATATGGACTTGAAATATCATTTCTTAGGCGATTTCGATCGTGAAATGCTGGAATTGATCCGTAGCGTGAAGAACTTCCAGGCCACTCCGATGCAGAAAGTCTGGGATAACGATGGAGACCAGATATTGGCTTATATGCGAAAGGACTTGGTGTTCGTATTCAATTTCAATCCGGCCCAGTCGTTTACCGATTACGGTTTCCTTGTGCCTAAAGGTGAATATGAAGTAGTGCTGAACACCGATGCCACCCGCTTCGGCGGTTTCGGGCTTGCCGATGATTCCATTCATCATTTTACGCTATTCGATCCTTTGTATAAAAAGGCGAGAAAAGAATGGCTCAAGTTATATATTCCGGCACGTAGCGCAGTCGTGCTCCGGAAGGTAAAGAAAAAATGAAAGGATTTATGATTTGTGATTTATGATTTATGGGATGCCGGATCAAATCCGGCGTGACAGGCTGAACACAAAATCACAAATTACAAATCATAAATCACAAATCATAAATCATAAATTGTCAATCACCATGTTATATCCAATGACATTTAAGCCTATCCTCAAGAATATTATCTGGGGAGGCTCTGACATCTGCCCGTTCAAGGGAATTGCTCCGGTGCAGAATGGTATCGGTGAAAGTTGGGAACTTTCACATGTGGAAGGAAATTATTCCGTTGTAGATAATGGCGCTCTTGAAGGCAAAACGCTGGACGAACTGATCCGCACGTATGGCAAGCAATTGCTTGGAGAAAAAGTGGTCGAACAGTTCGGCTCCACATTCCCTTTGCTGATCAAGTTTATCGATGCGCGTGATGATTTGTCTATCCAGGTTCATCCGGATGATGAATTGGCTAAGAAACGCCACAATTCTTTCGGCAAGACGGAAATGTGGTATGTGATCAAGGCTGCCAAAGGGGCTGGTTTGTATTCCGGCTTTTCAACACAGATCGATGCGGATGAGTATGTGAAACGGGTTGAGAACAATACGATCATGGACGTGTTGCAGCGTTACGAGGTGAACCCGGGCGATGTCTTCTTTCTTCCTGCCGGCCGCGTACATGCCATCGGTGCCGGTTGTTTCATTGCTGAAATTCAACAGACGAGCAACATCACCTACCGTATATATGATTACGACCGTAAAGGACCGGACGGCAAAGGGCGTGAGTTGCACACCGAACTGGCAAAGGATGCGATCGATTATACGTTGTATCCGGACTACCGCACGCATTACAAAGCGCATACGAACGCGACGGTAGAACTGGCCGCATGCAAGTATTTTACCACCAATTTGCTGGATATCGATACGATCATGGTTCGCGATTTCTCCGAACTGGATTCTTTTGTCGTCTATATCTGTATGGAAGGAAAAGCCTCTATCCGCGACAACAAAGGCAATGAAATGTATATCCACCAAGGACAAACCGTCCTGATCCCGGCCGATACGGATATCGTGACGATCTCACCGGTTCCAGGCGCCAAGTTCATGGAAACGTATATCGGATAGAAAAACCTATGTGACATAAAATGCCGCAGGCTTTTTCCGGATGATCCGGAGGTCTGCGGCATTTGTTTTTTATTCGATTGTCAACTCCAATTTCTGTAACGCCTTGTCACTGGATGAACCGCCGTAGAGTATTTGGTACTTTCCGGGGCGGACTTCCATGGTCTGGGTGTTGTCGTTGAAGGAGTGGAAGGCTTCGGGAGCCAGTTCGATGTTGACTTTCTGGCTGTCGCCGGCTTTTACGTGGACACGTTTGAAGGCTTTCAGCGCCTTGATCGGTCCTGCCGGATCGTTCGGGTTTTGGATGTAGACTTGTGCGACTTCGTCACCATCCATTTTGCCGGTGTTGGCGATGTCGAATGACAGTGTGACGGACTGGTCTTTGGCAATCTTGCCAGAAGACAACTTTGCGTCCCGATAGGCAAAGTCTGTGTAGCTCAAACCGTAACCGAACGGGTAAAGCGGCGTTTCGGTCATATAGCGGTAGGTCCGGCCTTTCATGCTGTAATCTTCGAAGTCCGGCAACTGGTCGACCGATTTATAGAAGGTGATCGGCAGACGGCCCGCCGGGTTGTAGTCGCCAAACAGGATGTCGGCAACCGCTGTTCCGGCTTCCTGTCCGCCATACCAGGCATTCAGGATGGCATCGAGGTTGGCCTCTTCCCAGTTCAAAGCCAAGGCGCTACCCGTACAAAGCACGTAAACGACCGGTTTGCCTGTCGCTTTCAATGCCTTTACCATCTCTTGCTGCACTTGGGGGATTTCGATATGGGTGCGGTCTCCTTTCTTGAAACCTTCCACATTGACCGGCATTTCTTCCCCTTCCAAGCGAGGCGAAATACCTCCGACATAGACGATCACATCCGCATCTTTGACTTTGGCGGCTGTAGCGGCATAGTCGACCGGCCGCCGCGTACCGATCAGGAAGTTGAGGTCGGCGCTGCCTGTGCGTTGCATATATTCGATCTTGATCGGATATTTCTTTCCCTTTTCCGCATTCAGCATATAGCTCTTTTCCGCTCCGTATTTGTTTTCCCATACCTCGGCCACTTTTTCATCTCCGATGAAGAGGCGGAAAGCGTCGTTGCCGGACAGTTTGATTTCGACCTGTTCCGTTTCGGGCGCTTCAAACTCGCCGGTGAAGCGGGCCGTGAAATTCGTCAGGTTTACATTCGGCGCGAACTGAGTGTTTCCACCGGTCGTATAATGCAGTTGGCTTGCCAGACCTTTGTAGACGGCTTCCCCTTTGAATTCCGTATTGTTGAAAAATTCGGAGGCGAATCCTTGTCCGGCAGGAGAGGTGATGTGGCTACCCAAGTCCTGGATGACAAAGTCGGCGGCGTGGTTGCATCCCAATTCGTAGATGACTTCTGCGTCGGGCACTTTGTTGCGGATACCCTCCAAGATCGTTACGGTATGTGTCGGGAAACCGTTGTAGTTCGCCCACAACATGGTCGAGTCGGCGGCATTCGGGCCGACAACCGCGATTTTCCGGATCGATTTGCTTAACGGCAGCGTGTTGTTCTTGTTCTTCAGCAACACCATGCTCTTGTGCGCCATTTCAAGCGCCTGTGCCACATGTTCGGGGCTTTCCACCACGCTGTACGGGATTTGGGCGTATGGAACCCGTTCGTCCGGATCGAACATACCCAACTCAAAGCGCCCTTTCAGCAAGCGACGGAGGGAAACATCCAGGTCTTTTTCGGTTATTTTACCGTCTTTCAAGGCTTTGACCAAAGACCGGTAACTGTTTCCGCATTCCAAATCCGTTCCGCTCAGGACGGCATCGGCAGAAGCGCTTTCCGCATCGGGATGTGTTTCGTGGCGGGGCGTACGTTTGTCCCGTTCCCAGAAATCGTTGATCGCGCCGCAGTCTGAAAGGATGATGTTGTCATATCCCCAACTGTTCCGAAGGATGTCGATGAGCAATCTGTCGCTACTGCAACAGGGTTTGCCTTGATAGCGGTTGTAGGCGCACATGACTTCCTGTACGTTGCCTTCCTTTACCAAAGTCTCGAATGCCGGCAGGTACGTTTGCCATAAGTCGCGAGGCGTCACGGCAACATCAAACTCATGCCGGTTCCATTCCGGACCGCTATGGACCGCATAATGCTTGGCGCAAGCGTGTGTCTTGAAGTATTTCGGATTATCCCCCTGCAACCCTTTCACGACGGCAACGCCCATCCGTTCCGTCAGATACGGGTCTTCTCCGTATGTTTCCATGCCGCGGCCCCAACGGGGATCACGGAAAATGTTGATATTCGGGGTCCAGAAGGTCAATCCTTTGTAGCGGTCGTATTCTTTGTCTTTTTGATACTGATGGTATTTGGCGCGGGCTTCGTCGCTCACCATCGTGAATGTCTTGTGCAAGGCTTCTTCATCGAACGTTGCCGCCATTGCGATCGCTTGCGGGAAAACAGTCGCTTTTCCGGCACGTGCGACTCCATGCAGGGCTTCGTTCCACCAGTCATATTCGGGAATGCCGAGGCGTTCGATGGCCGGAGTCGTGTTCATCATTTGTCCGATTTTCTCTTCGGCGGTCAGGCGCTTCAAGAGGTCGTCTATACGTTCGTCGATCGGGAGATCGGGGTTCCGAAACGGATAATCTTCTTGTTTCTGGCTGCAAGAAACAGACAATAATAAGGTCAATGCAGCTACCGTCAGATGTTTCATTTTCATGTTATTAATTTTAGATGTTCAATAAATCGGGGCGCAGGCGGGCTGTCCGTTCCTGTGCCTGTTGCAGGCGCCATTCTTCGATTTTCCGCTGGTGCCCGGACAGGAGGACATCGGGCACTTTCCAGCCGTTGTAGTCGGCCGGCCGGGTATAGACCGGAGGAGCCAGCAGGTTATCCTGGAACGAATCGGAGAGGGCGCTTTGTTCGTCGCCGATTGCTCCGGGAATCAGGCGCACGACGGCATCCGTGATGATGGCGGCAGCCAGTTCGCCGCCTGTCAGGACATAGTCGCCGACAGATATTTCCTTTGTTATCAGATGTTCGCGGATGCGGTAGTCGATTCCTTTGTAATGTCCGCAAAGGATAATCAGGTTGTCCAGCATCGACATACTGTTTGCCATCGGCTGGTTGAACGTTTCCCCGTCCGGCGATGTATAAATGACTTCATCATAATCCCTTTCGCTTTTCAATGCAGAGATGGCCCGGTCGATGGGCTCGATCTGCATGACCATGCCGGCTTCTCCTCCGAATGGATAATCGTCTACACGCCGCCATTTGTTGGTCGTGTAGTCCCGCAGGTTATGTAGATGTATTTCAGCCAAGCCTTTGTCTTGTGCCCGTTTCACAATGGAGCAGTTTACCATCCCTTCGATCATTTCGGGAAGTACGGTCAGTATGTCTATGCGCATCATATTTTGTTTCTGATTTAGAATGCAAATGTAGGAGATTTCCAATAGTCTGCAAAATAAAGTTCCATGGGCATGGGATTTTCGTTCCATAGGCATGGAACTTTCGTTTCATGGGCATGGAATAGACCGTTCATAGGCATGGGAACTCATTTTCGTTTTGCTGTTGTTCTACATATTAAATAATTATTTGTACTTTTGTCCGTCAATTTGGCGTAGGCCGGACGGCCCCCGTCTCTTTACTGAATAAATTTTAAAGCGATGAATATATCTTACAATTGGCTGAAAGATTATCTTGATTTTGATTTACAGCCTGAAGAAGTAGCAGCAGCACTCACCTCTATCGGTTTGGAAACCGGCGGAGTAGAAGAAGTTCAAACCATTAAGGGCGGATTGGAAGGACTTGTCATCGGTGAAGTTCTTACTTGCGAAGAACATCCGAATTCCGATCACTTGCACATTACAACCGTAAACGTAGGTGGCGCGGAACCCCTTCAGATTGTTTGTGGTGCTCCGAATGTGGCTGCCGGTCAGAAAGTGGTAGTGGCTGTAAACGGTACTAAATTGTATGATGGGGACGAGTGCTTTACGATCAAGCGTTCCAAGATCCGTGGCGTCGAGTCGAACGGCATGATCTGTGCTGAAGATGAAATCGGTATCGGAACAGACCATTCCGGTATTATCGTGCTGCCGGCGGAAGCGGTTGTCGGTACTCCGGCCAAAGAATATTATAATGTAAAGAGCGACTACGTGCTGGAAGTCGATATCACCCCGAACCGTGTGGATGCCACTTCCCATTTCGGCGTGGCCCGCGATCTGGCCGCTTACCTGAAACAGAATGGCAAGCCGGCCGAATTGAAGCGCCCGAATGTGGATGCTTTCAAGATCGATGATGAAACTCCGGCTATCGAAGTTGTTGTTGAAAATAAAGAGGCTTGCCTGCGTTATTCGGGTATTACGATCAAAGGGGTGACGGTGAAGGAAAGCCCGGAATGGTTGCAGAACCGTCTGAAGGTGATCGGCTTGCGTCCTATTAATAACGTAGTGGATGTTACGAATTATATCTTGCACGGTGTGGGACAGCCTTTGCACTCTTTCGACGCTGATAAGATCAAAGGAAATAAGGTTGTAGTATGCTCGGCGACGGAAGGTACCAAGTTCGTGACGCTCGATGGTGTGGAACGTACGCTGACCGATCGTGACCTGATGATTTGCAATGCGGAAGAGCCGATGTGTATTGCCGGTGTATTCGGCGGACTCGATTCCGGCGTGACGGAACAGACACAGAATGTGTTCCTGGAATCTGCCACATTCCATCCGACTTGGATTCGTAAGACGGCCCGTCGCTTCGGCCTGAACACGGATGCTTCTTTCCGTTATGAACGTGGCTTGGACCCGAACCAGACGGTCGATGTGATGAAACGTGCCGCCCTGTTGATTCAGGAGTTGGCCGGCGGAACGATTACGGGAGCTATTCAGGACATCTATCCGGCTCCGGTTGCACCGTATCGTGTGGAACTGACTTACAATAAGGTCAACACGCTGATCGGTAAGGTGATTCCGGTTGAAACGGTCAAGAGCATTCTGGCAAGCCTGGAAATGAAGATCGTTTCCGAAACGGCAGAGGGATTGGTGATCGATGTACCTGTATATCGTATCGATGTGCAGCGTGATGTCGATGTGATTGAAGACATACTCCGTATTTACGGATATAATAATGTGGAGTTCAGCGATCATGTGAAGTCCAACCTGAGCTATCAGACTCCGACCGACTGCAGTTATAAATTGCAGAACCTGATTTCCGAACAGCTTTGCGGTTGTGGTTTCAACGAGATTCTGAATAACTCGCTGACCCGTTCGGCCTATTATGATTCTCTTTCCACTTATCCGGTTTCTCACAGTGTGATGCTGATGAATCCGCTGAGTGCCGATCTGAATTGTATGCGTCAGACGTTGTTGTTCGGCGGTCTGGAAAGTATCGAACATAATGCGAAACGCAAGAATGGCAATATCCGTTTCTTTGAATTCGGGAATTGCTACGATTACAATATCGACCGGAAGAAAGAGGGGGAAACGCTGGGCGAGTTCTTGGAAGAATACCGTCTGGGCCTTTGGGTGAGCGGCAGTCGCGTGGAGAACAACTGGGCGCATCCGAATGAAAAGTCTTCGGTTTACGAATTGAAGGCGTATGTGGAAAATATCCTGGTCCGTCTGGGTGTGAACTTGCAGAAGGTTATTTTCGGTAATCTGACGAACGATCTCTATTCGGCCGGTTTGAGCATTACGACTCCGTCCGGTCGCCAGTTGGGTACGATGGGTATCGTCAGCCCGAAGATCTGTAAGGAGATGGATATCGACACGGAAGTCTATTATGCAGAACTTTCCTGGACTTTGCTGATGAAAGAAATCAAGAAGAGCAAGGTGACTTTCTCTGAAATCTCTAAATTCCCGGCTGTAAAACGCGACCTCGCCCTGTTGCTGGATAAGAATGTTCAGTTTGCCGAAATAGAAAAGATCGCAAGAGAGAGCGAACGTAAACTGTTGAAAGATGTTGCGTTGTTTGATGTGTACGAGGGAAAGAACCTGCCGGCAGGCAAGAAGTCGTATGCGGTCAGCTTCTATTTGCAGGATGAGGGAAAGACTTTGAATGATAAGCAGATTGAAGCGATCATGAAGAAGATCCGGACGAACTTGGAACAGAAGTTAGGAGCACAGTTGAGAGGATAATAACGGATTCTTGATTTATGATTTATGATTTATGCGTCGAAAATAAATCATAAATCATAAATCCTTTCATAAATCATAAATTATAAATCATAAATCATACATCATGGGAAGAGCGTTTGAGTTTCGCAAAGCGAGAAAGTTTAAGCGTTGGGGCAATATGGCCCGTGTATTTACTAAATTGGGTAAAGAAATTACGATATGCGCCAAGCAGGGTGGACCGGAGCCTGAAAACAATCCGCGTTTGCGTGTATTGATGCAGACTGCCAAAAAAGAGAACATGCCGAAAGAAAATGTCGAACGTGCGATCAAGCGGGCTGTTTCTAAAGATTTTACCGATTATAAGGAAATGAACTACGAAGGATATGGTCCTTTCGGTATCGCTATCTTCGTGGAGACGGCAACCGACAACACGACTCGTACGGTCGCAAACGTGCGTAGTTATTTCAACAAGAACGGTGGTTCTTTGGGCACATCCGGTAGCTTGGAGTTCTTGTTCGAGCACAAATGTGTTTTCCATATCACAAAGAAAGAGGGCATGTCGTTGGAAGATCTTGAGTTGGAACTGATCGACTATGGAGTCGATGAAGTGGAGGAAGATGAAGACGAAGTCGTTCTCTCTGGTGAGTTTGCCCAGAACTCGTCGATCCAGAAATATCTGGAAGAGAATGGATATGAAATCACCAGCAGCGAATTTGTCCGCATTCCGAACGATGTGAAAGAGGTGACTCCCGAACAGCGAGAATCAATTGAAAAGCTGATTGAAAAGCTGGAAGAAGACGAAGATGTCCAGAATGTGTTCCATAATATGAAGGAAGATGATAACGAAGGCGAAGAGTAGGTCTTTGTAAAAAAGGTATGGAATAGAAAAGAGAGCGCAGGGTTCCGGCCCTTGTGCTCTCTTTTTTTATCTATATCAAGCTGTATGTCGAAAATTCTTCTTTCCTTTGTCGTACTTTATTTCAATGCAAATCATTTATTAGAAGTTATGAAAAGTTTTAGGACTCTACTTTGCGCTATTTCGTTAGCCTTTTCAGGAGTGACTGTGAGTGATGTCGTGGCCCAGAAAGAATTGGGCGTGTTTAATTCTTTGGCAGCAGGTGTCGGAATCGGTACTACCGGAGTCGATGTGAATGTGGCGACACCTATTACTTCCCACTTCGCTTTGCGCGGCGGTTTTTCCATTATGCCGAATTTCAGTATGAGCACGGATGTGGATGTCGATGTGGAAGCGGCAGAAGGGATGAACGCTCCCTCCACGATCGAAATGGAAGGAAGTATCAAGCGGGTTTCCGGTGAATTGCTTGTGAATTATTATCCGTTCAAGAAAGGTGCTTTCTTTTTGACTGCCGGTGCTTATTTTGGCGGGGGAACTTTGCTGAAGATTAGCGGTCATAGCGATCAGTTGAAAGATTTGGTCGCCGAGGCTGGCAAGGCGGGTGTCGTTATCGGCGACTATACGATTCCGGTAGACAAGAACGGTAATGTATCAGGCGGTTTGACGGTTTCAAGTTTCCGCCCGTATGTAGGATTGGGATTCGGCCGTGCCGTACCGAAGAAGCGGATTGGCATGATGTTCGAACTGGGCGTTCAGTTCCATGGCAAACCGGATGTCTATACGGATTATGGCAACGTCAGCAACTTGTTGGATGAAGTCGATCCGGACGATACATTCTCGAAAGTAATGGATAAGCTGACTGTTTATCCGGTTATGAAGATACGCCTTTGTGGACGGATTTTTTAATTCCTGAAAATGAAAGCCTGGCCGTGAAGTCAGGCTTTCATTTTGACGATGAATAAGACCGGATTGTCTTTGTTTGCCCGTTCAGGAAAAGAGTCGGCGAGTTCTTGGCCACTTTTGTAAAAGCAATAGGTGTTGCTTTTAAGGTCTATGGATTGAAGTTCGGAAACTTTGCCGGTCTTGTAGAAATTGTCTTCCAATCCTCCTTGTACGTTATAGGCTTTTGCTTTTTGCTGGTCGTAACAAAACGTGTAACTGCGTTCCGGCAGGATCGGATCGCAGTGGGTGGAGAGCAGAAAGCGTGCCCCGATCTGTAAAGGTAGAATTTGGGCATAGTCTTCCGTGATGGCCAGCTGGTTGCTGTTGATAAGATAAAGCGTGTCGTTCAAGATATGGGCTGGTTGTAAGGAGGGAGCCTGTACATAAACGTGTCCGTCTTTGACGGCTATTTCGGGATTTGTCTTGTGGTTGATATCCATCCGTCCTAAATCGGCGGCATCTAATTTACGTTTCCCGACTTCTTGGAAACCCAGATCAAATTGGTACAGCCATTGTTCGACGGTCGGAGCTTCTTGGTTTTCGGTGTTGACCAGGTCGATTGTCGTCCACAGATAGTTGTCGTAGTAAGCTATATGCCCGAATGTTTTCCACGAAGCCTCGTGGGGAAGCATGCTTTGGTGAAGCAGTTGTCCGTCGTAATCGTAATAATAGACTTCATGCCTGTTTCCGATAACGATCAGCCGGTCATGGATGGGATCGAGCGCATAATCAACCAGTTCGACGGGCTGTTTCATGCCGGGCCGCTGTGCTGTTATCTGTCCGAGAAATTGGCCGGAGCTGTTGAAATGGTAAAGTTGGCGGTCGCTGACGAGAAAGATATCTTCCCGGTCGCGCTTGATCATTTTGATCTTTTTCAACGAGCAATGTCCGTTCGTTTCCAAAGGAACCGCGATTACTTCATCTGCCACATCGGAGAGGTTTCCTTCCGGTTGGCATTGGGGCAAATCGGTGTTGTGGATCATTTGATATCCGATCCGGCCGTATAAAGCGATCAGACAAATCAATAAGAGGCTGAACGTTCTTCTCATTTCATTCCTGGGTTAAAATAGTTATCCGACTGTTCTATTAAACGGATTATGCCGTCGGTTTATTGTAAGGCTTCATGCGCCGTTCCAATTCGTCCAGCATATTCACGCGCTCTAAGGAGAACGTATTGTCGTGTGCCTGGAGATATTCCAGGAGCATCTTGGCTTTTTGCAATATCGCTTGCTCCTTGTCAGGGTAGAGATAGCTCTCTTCGATCAAAGTCTTGACCGCTATCTCAAGGCGTAGGATTCCGCCGTTGTCGTCACTGTCGAGTTGGCGGACAAGCTCTTCGGGCGAGGCCGTCATGAGGGTTGGACGGTCCAGCTTAAGGGAGTTGTACACGGTTTGGACTAACTCCGGAGTATGACGGGCCGCATTCGTGTTGCGGTTCATAATGATCTGAAGAACTACTTTGGCCAGTTCTTCGATCTGTATCATAATGAAGTCTCGTTTAAGCATAATGAAAGATAAATTGTCAATTCTCAATTGTCAATTGAATAATCCGGATGTCTTTTTTCGGGCGGTCATACGCGTCGCGAGGTTGCCCGGCGATGGCATCGAGTACGTCGAATCCTTCAATGAGTTCGCCATATACGGTATAATGACCGTCTAAATGGTGGCAGCCGCCTTCGGTGGTGTAGGCTTTCCGTTGTTCTTCGGTGAACAGCAAGTGGCCGGGTGTGGCACGCACCATCGAGTCGACTTGGGCATTGATCTTGCGCAGGCGTTTCTGGTATTCGCGTTTGTTGCTGGCTTTCTGCATACGCAGTTCGGCGCGGACAGGATAGAAGAACTTCTGCATGGCCTTTTCTTTGATATCCTGGTTGGCAATCATTTCCAGCGTATCCAGTTCGCCGTTGGTGTAGACTTTCCCTTGTACGATATAGAATTGCGACATATCTGATTTCTTTTGCGGGTTGATGTCGTCGTTCTGGCGGGGAGCAGCCAATGCGCCTCGTTTGTTGAAGTGGTGAGGCTTTATCTCCGGCATGATTTCCGAATTGCGGTCTCCGAAACCGCAACGGGCACCGGCCGGAGCATTGCGCGAATCGGGGGCGCCGCCCTGTATCATGAATTCAGGGAGCACGCGGGTGAACAATGTCCCGTTGTATTCGCCCTGTTTGGCACGTTCGATAAAGGTCCGGACGTGGTTCGGAACGTCGTTATACAGTTTGGCTTTCAAGGTCCCGGCACTCGTGCTGATAGTGACTATTTTCGCAGGAACCTGTTCCGATGCGGAGGTTACGGTGTCAGCATCGCTCTGTCCGAAAGCTGGAGAAAAGCAGGCCAATAAGCCTGAAAGGATATAATAGATCTTTTTCATCTTTTAAAATATTTGGTGCGTAAAGGTAATATTTATGTTGTTAAACACAAAGTAAATGTCTACCTTTGCAGCCTCTAAGGCAAATTTAAGATTATAACTACACTTTTTATTTATGAATTGGATTAATGATTTGTTATGGGGCGAAGGCATTGGCCACTCCATACTTCTGCTTTCCTTTGTGATCGCCGCGGGCATTCAATTGGGTAAAATTAAGGTCTTTGGCGTATCATTGGGAATTACTCTCGTGTTATTTGTGGGGATCATTTTAGGCCATTTCGGTTTTACGATCAACCACAATGTGATTCACTTTTTTAAGGAGTTCGGATTGATACTTTTTGTCTACTCTGTGGGTATGCAGGTCGGACCGGGTTTCTTTTCTTCCTTTAAGCAAGGAGGGATAACGTTGAATATGCTGGCATGTGGAATCGTGTTTCTCGGTGTCGTGACAGCTATCATCCTGCATTATGTAACCGGTATTCCGATGCCTACGATGGTCGGTATCTTGTCGGGAGCGGTCACGAATACTCCGGGCTTGGGAGCGGCTCAGCAGGCGTTTTCCGATATGCACGGAGTGGCTGACAATACGATCGCTTTGGGATATGCCGTCGCTTATCCGTTGGGTGTGATCGGTATCATCCTGTCTATTATTTTGATTAAGTATATTTTCCGTATAAATTTCGATAAGGAAAATGAGCAGTTGAACAACGAAGATGCTTCGCACACCAATGAGGCCAAGCCGATTTCATTAGTGGTGAAGAACCCGGCGATCTTCAACAAGACGGTGGCCGAATTGTCGAACCTGTTGGAACATCGCGATTTCGTCATTTCCCGTATCTGGCGTGACAGCAACAAACAGATCGAGATCGCTTCCGCCAATACGTTGTTGCAGGAAAACGACAAGGTCTTTGTCATCACGACCGAGACGGATGCCGAGACAATCAAGACCTTTATCGGGGAGGAGATCGACATGGAGCGTAAACAGTGGATTCGTATGGAGAGCCAGTTCATCAACCGTCGTATCCTGATCACGAAACCGGAGTTGAACGGCAAGCGGCTGGGACAGTTGAAGCTGCGCAAGTTGTACGGTATCAATATTACCCGCATCAGCCGTGCCGGTATGGATCTGGTTGCTAAACCGGGACTGACTTTGCAGGTGGGCGACCGTGTGAATGTGGTCGGTACGGAAACGGCCGTCGGCAATGTGGAAAAGGTGTTGGGCAACTCGATGAAGCGTCTGAACGAACCGAACCTGATCACAATCTTTATCGGTATCGCACTGGGTATCGTCTTGGGTAGCATTCCCATTACATTCCCGGGTATTCCGCAGCCGGTGAAGTTAGGTCTGGCTGGTGGTCCGCTGATTGTGGCGATTTTGGTCAGCCGTTTCGGTTATCACTATAAGTTGATTACTTATACGACACAGAGTGCCAATTTGATGTTGCGTGAGGTGGGTATTACGTTGTTCCTTGCCTGTGTCGGTATCAGTGCGGGTGACGGTTTTGTCGATACGATTGTGAATAACGGTGGTTTTGCCTGGATTGGCTACGGTTTCATTATCACGTTTGTCCCGTTGATGATCATCGGCTGTATCGGCCGCTATTTCTGCAAGGTCAACTATTTTACGCTTATGGGGCTTATTGCCGGTAGTACGACCGACCCGCCTGCATTGGCTTATTCGAACGCAACAGCCGGAAACGATGCTCCGTCGGTAGGGTATGCAACGGTTTACCCGCTGACGATGTTCCTCCGGGTATTGACGGCGCAATTGCTGATCTTGTTCTTCGCGTAGGGCGTGGAATGATAGGAGGCGTGGAGAACGCGAATTAGACAGAAGACCGCAGATTTTTTATTGGTTTGCAATAATGAATCTGCGGTCTTCTGTGTTTTGATATAGTTCGAAGGAAAGATATGGGGAAAGTTTAGATTATTCGGTGAGTAGTTCTTGAACTTTACGTTCAGATATAGATAAAATTTTAGCTGTATCTTTAATGCTCTTTTTTGCCGGCAGGATAAAAAGGAGGGTGTGCCTGGAATGAATCTCGGTACACCCTCCCGGATCTGTATCAGGGAAACCCTTGATATCTTACTTCACGACAATCTTTTCTGTTTCCTGAAGGCCTTCTTTGTCAATGGCGGTGACGAGGTAGAGGCCTGTGGGCAGGCGGAATTGCCACTGCATTCCGTCGGCTTGGATGCTGCGTACCTGCTTGCCGCTGACCGTATGGACGAGAATGGTCTTCAACGGGGCGTTGGCCGCGGTCACGATGACTTGCTCTCTGCCTACCGTATAGATACGGAACGCATTGCGGGCGATTGTTTCGTTGGCGGTCGGCATACCGGCGCGGAGGAAGTAACGACCGGCTGTGGCGGCAGGGATTTCGATCTTTTTGCCTTCGTGCAACGGCGTCTCGATTTTGCGGACGGCATCGTAAAGGCTGACGCTGGCGAACGATTCCATACCGTCGAACGAGAGTACCACGTTGGAAGCCTTGTCGCCTCCGTACACGCCTACCGGGATGTCGTAGAGGTCGGAGGTGCGGTTGACGCTTGCTGCCATTGTGCCGGCTACGGTATAGACCATCGGCACGTTGCCCAAGTTGGAATCTAAGAACAATTCGGCGTCTTCATCCGTGCGATAGCCTTTGTCTGAAGCTGCATCGTAGGCGATCGAAGCGTGGCTTTGCCGTCCGTCGGCCGTTGTGATGGTCAGGTAGAGGGCCGGGGTATTGGGTTCGCTTGCTGTAGTCGCTTCTGTATCCAGTGTTTGCATATCGGCGGTGAAAGTGACCTCATTTGGTACAGTAGTTGCATTATCCGCCTTCTTTACAAAGAAAGAGGTTAAAGGCGGAACCGTTCCGTTGTTGCCATCCTTGCCGTTGGCAGTCCATGCGTCGTTGTTTCCGTTTGCTGCTATTTGTTGGTTGTTTTCATCCACCAACCAATAGGTTTTTGCAAGTGAAGTATTCTTATTGAAGAACTCTTCCATCTTCAACTGTGCCATGAACGGGTTACCGACTAAATAGTACGGGTTGTTGTCGTTTGCTGCAAGTGGGACGGTCATGCCGTTATTATTATCATTCAGATTATCGATTCTTAACTTGTGGCTGTTTTCACGACTTATCGTTCCTGATGAAGTATTTCCGTCATTACTATTATATGTATAGGATACATCCGCTTTCGGGAGACGGAACAAGGCTTTACTACCAGTACCTTCAATATCTTGTACCCGAAGCGAGAAGCCGTTTTCACCATAGTTTTCGTCTACCTTATTATATAGGGCACTCCAGTTGCCGGCAATGGCACGTTCTCCGGTAGCGTCTGTACCGGTACCCACCATCGTTGCGCTACTCCCTTTCCATCCGCGTTGATAGACGGTCGGGTTCAGACGGCTGTTGTTGTTATTCCATTGAATAGGTGTGAAATATTCTGAAGCCTCCTTGCCGTCCTTGCCGGTATAGAAATCACCGGAGAAGACGTTTTGCAAAGGAGAGGAGAGGGCATACCAGCGGCCTTTCTCCAATTCGTATTCTACCCAGGCTTTTTGATAGGTTATGTCATCTGATGAAAGCTGGTTTTTATACGACAACAGTTCGGCGTGCATCATCTCGGCTCCCGGTTCGAAATGCACCTCTTCGCAACGGTTTACGGTGTAGGGGTCGGTGTGCATATCGGTGTAATTGCCATCATCGCCCTTTTTCCCATATACCATCATATCGTATTGGATCGGGTGTTTGCGATATTCATCGGTTGCCGGCGGATCCATGTGTTTGTGTGCATCGTCATTGATTTCAGTTTTCCACTCAACATTACGGTATTTTGTTTTATCACCCTCGAATCCTGCCTTATACAATTCCACTTTGCCATCTCTTGGGATGATGATCTTCGAGAACCGCATGGGAACGTAGCCGGGGTTATCATTGTAATTGTTCCCATAATTGGGAATAATATTATTGGCATGTATATCCTCATTCGTCGCCCGTTTCCATTGCGAATCGTCGTTCCAGTTGAGGCCTGTTGTTGTGCCTTGCCAAACCAGGTATTCGGGGACGACTTTCATGGTCATGATGAAGTTGCCATAACAGGGAACGGGTAATTTGTCGTCGTCGCTATTCTCATTGTCATCGGCTCGGGTACCCGTATTGTAATGTTCTTCATACCGGACCATAAAGGTATATTCGTACCCTTCCTTGGGGTCGAATTTGAGGTCCTTGTCGCCTTCGGTCATCTGTTCACCATCCTTAAAGTGGATTTTCATGACATTTGTCCCATTAATTTCATCTCCCAATTTACGCGGTTGGGCATAAAAAGAATGAACCTTTCCGATTACGTAGGTGTATGGGGAATTCGACTCGGTAAACAAATCCTTATAAGCCGGGTCGGTAGAACCGATCAGGTAAATGTCATTAAGGACATCTGATTCATCCATACCGCTGGACATCAAACCTACATGGGTGGGTTTATTGGCTCCATATTCATCTAACTCTCGTGCATATTTGATGTTACGGAGGTTGACGGTAATCTGGTTTGTTTGTGTTGAGTTTTCTATATGCTTCAACCCGATACGCATAGCCGGATTATACGTCTCTTCCGGATAGTTCATATACTCGAATCCAGGCTGCACGCTGGGCGCACTTCCGAAAGGTGTCATGCGCAGATCGACAGGCTCTGCACAAATAAGAGCTTTTTCATTTTCTGTTATTGGAATAGGAATGATTTTCAAACTACGTCCATCGTTATCCAAAAGGCGGACTGTCAGTCTCTCCCGGCGTAAGATCAACCTACGGTTTACAGCGGCATCGCGTCCCGGTTCGTTCAGCTTAGCGTTGATTAGGTCGATATGGTTATTTGTAAAATCATCCTTGGCTGTAACATCTGAGGGCAACCGATATTTTGTTGTTCCGTCCGTGTCGGTATATGCTTCTGCTGTAACGTTGGGATAGTGTTCCCGGAGTAGTACCAATGCTTCTTTTACGGTAACATTGTCATATTCCGATTGCTGTGTTTCAAAATCTTCTTCCGTACCTTCCCTTGGCGAATTGAAATACCAATCGTAGTAAACGGTAGATCCTTCGTAAGGTTTATATATCGTATTTCCGTTCTCGTCTTTATCTTCAACCCTCAACTGCATTGCCAGTTCGATGGTTTGTCCGACGCAGTATTCTTGTTCTTTTTCCGGTTTCAATACTTCGCCGTTGATAAGCACTTGGTTTTGGCTCTCCACGGAGAATGAGGCCGATATGGAGCAATCATCGTAAGCGTCTGTGAAACCATCTACATTTTCATCATCTCTATTCCCTTGATTTTCGCGGATCAGAATCATATACCGGCGGTTCTGTTGCAGTGCCGAATTGAAATCACCGATGAGTTGGCGGTTGCCATCCTCCTTTGTCCCTGTCCGGTAAAATTGGTTACTATGCTCCGAGAATACAGATTTGTCTTCGGATTCAGGATATTCGTCATTCTTTGAGAAATTCAAGTTGAAAGACAAGTGACCGACATGCCTTGTTTTATCTGTTGTAATAGGCATCCAAGATGCTTGGATTGCTTCTGCTGTCGGTAGATGATCCACATAGATTGCTTTGGCATAATCGAGGCTGTCCACAAAGCAGAAGTCTATTGAGGCTGTTATTGTTTCGTCTGTTTCCTCTTCTGAAGCATTGATACGTGCAAGCAATGTTTCCCAATCCAACGCCAAAGTCATCAATGTAAATTCATTACACGTGATTTTCTTTTGCTTGACAAGGGCTTTGGGTTTCGCCATATAGACCCGTACGTCATCAAGGTACATATCGGCACCTGCCGTGGAAGCCGAGTAGTTATCGACTTGCAAGTAATAGTCCTCGTAGTCTATATTACCATTCATGAATGTGAAATAAACATGGAACCATTCGTTGGATTTCGGCTCCGTGCTAAATCCCGGCAAATTGGCTGATGCTACATAAGTGGCAGGAATCTGCCCTGTCAGGTAACGGTAGACCGGTACGTATTTATCATAGCCTTTTTCATCAACTGTTTTTCCCATGATGGTTAATAGCATACCGGCATTGTCTGCTATGCCTTCACGGGCTACCTTTACCCATGCCGAGAATGTCAGTTGGGCATTTGAACATAACTTCTTACGGAAGGGAGCACGGAAAATTGTTCCTGGCCGGTCGGAGGCATCGATATAGAGGTGGTAACCTTTGGGTTCATAGGCGCCTGTTGTGTTGGGCCTTGTGATATTACTTTTTTCCCATTCTCCTTCACCGCCACATTCTACATACTTTGTTGTAATTGCATAATTACCCCATTCCGCACAGTTTTTGTTTCCGTTAAACCCGCTATTTTTCTTTGTTCCGTCATAAAATCCATAACTGCTCGAATTCCAAGCTAATGGGTAGGGGTAATAACCTTTTATATGATTATCTGATTCAATATCCTCCGATTCGTCATAATCCATTGTCAATTCCGTCAGTACTTCATTGTTGGGATCTTCATCAATTTTCTTAGGGGTACGATAGCCGAGGGTAGCCCATTGGGTTGTATTATACCGATCTAATGTTTGGCCGTTTACTTCTTCGCCGTCTAACAGTTTTACCATACTCTGTGTAAGCAGACGTCCTCCTCTGACGAAGTTGAGGTGGAACTTGGCGACTACTTTATCTGAATTTTGATGCCTTACAACAATTGTCGCAGTTAGCGGTTGACCGTTATCTGTTTCAGGAATAACTGTTCTGGTTTGATCATCATTCACACGTGGATAACGGAATGTAATGTTTCGATCTGTTCCGGTGAGTATTAGTTGATCTTGTTTTCCTCCGTCATAATCGTGTTGGTTACATAACTCAATACCCGCAGAATTATCATTAGCGTCAATAGTCGCAACCAGTGTAGCCGCCTCTTCTGTTCCGTTTTGAGATAAATAATTGCGGGCCATCTTTGAAAGGGTTACAAGTTCGGTTGTATAGCTACGGACACGAGTGGCCGGCATATTGATTGTGTATTCCTCGTATGGCGGCTCTTCTTCTTCTACGGCTTTGATATAATAAATGAGGCGGTGGGTCAAAGTCGGTTCACAATAATCACTGTTTTTAAATTTCTCTGCAAGTTGGGTTCCTGTTATAGTTTCGTCTGTTCCATAATCTGCATATTGCGAAACATCACAAGCGACAACATACAAATTGTTATCTATTTTAGAACTATTTTCAAAAGAGGGAAACCAGGCTTTAAATTCATCATCTGTAGGAAAGTAAAAGTTCATACCGGCAAACAAACTTTTAGTTGTAAATGGAAGTAAGAGATATCCATTATCAAAGCGTGTAATGGCATCAGAAGCACCTTCGTTTGAATTTGCTGGAGTCAATAAGTCATATACACCCACATTAGGAAACGTCCCATTCTGTGTTCTATGTTCCGTCAAATAGGTTGTCCCTGTCCGATAGCTGTACCAACGGATGTAGCTGTTCATGGAGTTTTGAGTTAGTTGATTATCATCGAGTTTATTTGGCAATGTCAAGTTCACTCTTGTTCCTCTACGCATATAGATTGTGTCGGTCATAACGTGAGTTGCTTGTACTTGGCGGTTTACATAATCGTCTCCCGTAAGTTCGAAAAACTCCGTTTTATCGAAAGTATCTCCATAAGTCGTGGTTTTACTACGCATTTTGTGCCATTTGGCAGCTTTGTGCTGGATGCTTGGTAAAGAGTAGATTTTCTTAATATCAAATTGGGTACTATTTGGTTGAAATGTAAGTTCGATCTTCTTAGATGTAATAGGTTCTTTTAATCGTAGATAAACAGTCCTTTCTTCTATATTATTACTGAATATTTGTGTCTCATTATTGTCCCATTTAACAGTGATTTGCTGAGCTGGTAGGGGAGTTTGATCTCCATACTCTACCACAAGTACGGACAACGGTTTTGTATCATCATCTGTACGTTCGATGGTTATCATTACACTTTCGGAACCTGAATATTGCCAAGATTCTCCATTATGATCCCTGCTTATGATGTGAGATATATTTCCCGTTCCCTCTTGAGCTACACTAATTCGTGTCCCGTCCGGAAAAAACCACAAATGAGTCTCTATATCGCTGGTTACCTTCATTTGGTCTCCTGTCGCATATTGTGGATTGTTTTGCGCCCTAAGTGCGCCCCCATTGAAGAGCAGGAGGATGAGGAGCAAGGGAATGCTCCGTAAGAATTGTATGAATAGATTTCTATGTTTCATTGCTCTAATTCCTAATTTTAGTTGATTATAAATCAATGTCTATCTGGCGAGGACTTGCCGGGTGAACGGATTTCGTTGTCGTTTTATTCAGTTCACTGTCGTTTAGTTCACTGGTAGACATTTTGATAGTGAAGTTTATCGTTTTCCCATTGTCCGTCAAAGTGACGGGAATATCGCAAGTGCCGCTGACGTGTTGTGCGGAAACCTTTCCGGTGAAGGTAAAGGTGGGAGCTGCGTCGGAAATGGCTGTGCCATCCGGCCAATCCGTTTGATTGACCGTAATGGACGCATTGCCGGTTCCCGGAGTACCCCATGTCCACGAAGCGTTGTTCCAGCCGGTTCCTGAATTGTTTTGTGCCGTAACCTCAACCTCGTAGGTACATCCTTCAGGCAGTTCAATATTATATGTGTTTGAAGGACCTTTGCTGACCGGCAACGTGCCGATAGCCGCCAGTTGATACGTGACCTTGAACGAAAGGCTGTAATCCGTGAGATGGATGACCAGCGGGAAGATATGGTTACGGGGGATCGTGGCGGTGAAGCTACCTGTACGTTCGGTATTATCTCCTAACTTCACGGTGACGGGGAATGTGCCTTTGTTTTCGTGAAGGTAGAAATCTTCATGGGTCGCTTCTGCTGTTGTCGTATTGAATGTGAGATTCTCCCAAGACCAATCTGTTGCTGTCACATTGGTAGGCAAATCAATCGTCCCATACCCGCTTCTGTACAAGTTCGTCATCCCTGCCAGCAAGCCGTCGATGGTGACGGAAGAAACTGCCGGAGTTTGATTTGCCCGTTCGTCCACCACCTTTACATTCATCTTTGCCACCATGCGGTTGAGGCGGACTTCATATTCGGTTGGCGTGGTCGAGACATTCCAAGTCGTGTCTAAGGTAGTGGACATCGGCATGGCGGTGGCATCATTGTCCAACCAATCACCCAAAGCATTGACCGCTGTGTTTGCCGGAGCCGTCTCCTCGTATGAATTGTCGGCGTTTGCCACTGCACGGATGGTTTTCGTACCGGCTGTCAGTTCTACGGTGGCTGTCCCGTTGTTGTTTGTAAAGTTGTCTTTCGTCAGATGTTGTTCCACCGTTGTCCCGTTCAGGATGTAGACATCCAAGGTGTTGATGTCGCTCTCGTTTACCGCCTTTGTCAGCCGGTCGCCCGCTTCGGTGCGGAGGGAGAGGGTGGCGGTGACGGTTTCGGGACGGGCAGGGGTTTCGTCTGCGCTGCAACCTGCCAACAGCCCTGCGAGGAGGGCGAAGAGGGCGAGGCGTACGGTTGTGTCGAATCGTCTGTTCGTCATGTCAAGCCCCTTTCCTGTTTAAGTTCAACTCGTCGAGGCGGACTGTCCAGTCGTTTACGATGACTTCGAGGCAGTGCGCTCTGCCGCCGGCGAGGTCGAGGTAGATCACGACCGTATATTCGTCCTGCCGGTCAAGGTATTCTTGTGCGCCTATCTGGTGGGACTCCATCTTCGTGAGCAACAGGAAGTCGGTCAGGCTGACGTTGAAGAAGGGCGTCGTTTCCTCCTTGTGCGAGAGCTGCAAGGCGGTTTCCGTGCCGTCGATCAGGCGTAGCGTGTTCAGCTCCGCAACGACGGCTTGCGTCTTAGTTGCTGTCTCTTTGGCGTCGGTGACAGTCCGGACGGTTTGCAGGTAGGGGGTCCAGACATAGGTGTCCGTCCCTGCCGGCTCTCCCTGCGCGTCGAGCTTGCCGCAGCGTGTCACGGCGCGGATGGT
This sequence comes from Parabacteroides sp., assembly GCA_017937385.1. GTDB lineage: Bacteria > Bacteroidota > Bacteroidia > Bacteroidales > Tannerellaceae > Parabacteroides. Next base: position 149,663 of record JAGBDR010000009.1, on the reverse strand, counting down.
GAAGTCGTCGGCGTTCAATCCCGTCCCGCGGTTGGCGTCGATCAGGACGAAACGGATTTTGTTGGTCTGCTTCACGAGCGGCAGTTCATAGTCGGTTGCCTTGCCTTCCGGAATGGTGAGGTCGAGCGTTCCTTGGAAAAGTCCCGACAGTTCGCGCGATACCGTCCCGTTTTGAGCCTTGGTTGCCACCTGCCACTGGCCGATTGTCTCGCCGGTGGCGGGAGCCGGGTAGGCATAGTCTGTTTCGTTCAGTCCCGTCCACGCCATCAGCTTGTAGTCGCCCGGTTCGAGGTCGAGGCGGACGCGCCCCTCTTTCAACGCCCCGGCGGGATAGCTTTCGGAGCGGATGAACTTCCCTTCGCGGTCGAAGATGTACAGGCCGGTCGTCTTCTCGGTGGCCTGGTTGGTCAGCTCGTGGGTGAAAGCGTCGGCAAACTTCATATTATAGGTGTACGTGAAACGCAGGTAATGGTCGCACGGCTGCAGGTCCTTGTCGTGGATGTAGTCGCAAGAGGCGAGGCCGGACGAGAGGAGCGCGGCGAACGCTCCGGCGATATAGTGTCTGTATGTTTTCATTTTGCTGTCTGTTTATAGATAAATGTCATGTTCGTTTAATTGGGTCCATTCTTCCACCGTCACGACGATTGTGATAGGCGGTTCTTCGGGGTCGGGATTATCGGGGTCCGGGTTGTCCGGATCAGGTTCGTCCGGATCGGGGTTGTCCGGGTCCGGATTGTCGGGGTCAGGCTCGTCGGGATCCGGTTCATCGGGATCGGGGTCGTCAGGGTCGACCGGGTCCGGGTCTTTCCCGTCCGGTTCGGGGAACGGGACTTCATCGCCTAATCCGTCGATCGAGGCGACCAGGAGGCGGTAGATGTTGTTGCGCACGATGGCATATTCCATGATGCCCTGCGTGGCGTCGTTGCCGTCGTTGGAGTGGCGCACGCGCCAGACGTAGTAGCACAGCCCGTCGTGGTATTCGCGCACCAACGCGCCTGTCCCCTGGGCCGCCGCTTCCGCTTCGGCGCGGGTCGGGAAGATGCGGCCTTTCACGCGGTAGAAGGTCTGTCCCGGTTCATACCCTTCGGGGGTGTAGCGTGCCTGGAAGACCACCATCGTTCGGTAGGCGTCCGATTGCGCCTCGCGGCTCATGGTGTTTTCCTGCGTGTAGTCGAGCCGTTGCCAGCCGTCGGCCGCCGTGCCGGTCCGGATGGCGGCTTCCCAGGCGGCTTGCGAGGGGCCGAACGACGTATAGTAGTTGTCGTAGAGCTTTGCCAGTGCGGCGTTGACGGGCGCGGCTTTTTTCTGCAGGCTCCAGGGGTCCGCCACGTAGTTGCGCTGCACGCCTCCTTCCGCCGGCCGTTCGTCGCCGAGGTAGGTGAGAGCCGAAGCCGCCGTCAGCCGCCCGTTGTCAGGCGCGGCGGTGCGTTTCAGCAGGAAGGAGCCGGCCTTCATCTTGTTGAGCACGACGGCGCCGGTGATCGAGGCGGCGGCATGTCCGTAGGTGGCATCATCGACCGTGTAGGTTTCGTGCCGCGTGCGGTAGTCGATACGTGCCGCGAGGCGTTCCACTTCGACGGTTGCCGAGGCGGGGTTGTCGGTCGTGTTGAGGTTGCAGATGCTGACGCGGTCGGGGGTATGTCCGTCGGAGGTCATGACGAAGCGTGAGCACCGGCCCTCTTCGTCTTCCGTCCATGCCTGTTGCAACAGGTAGTCGCGCACGCCTCCGAGGGTCTTGCCCTGCAATTGCGGGCGCAGGTCGCCGCTGTTGGCCACCGTGAGCAGGTCGTATTCGCCTGCCGGCAGGTTCACCGGCACCGGTTCGGTACGGTTGTCGCCCTCCATCGCGTCGCGGTCGAGGTAGATGATTTTGTCGATCGGGGTCGAGGCGTCCGAGTTCACGCCGTCCGTGCCCCGGTAGAAGAGCAACGTCAGGTCGTCGATGCGTGTCTCGTGGTCTTGCCCCGGCTCGTGTCCGTCGCCTGGTTCGCCTCCGGTCGGGGTCGACCGGGTCGGGAGGCCGGCTTCCGGGTGCCGGAGTGTCAGACGGAGGTAGTACTCGTGTGTTCCGCTCTCCGGCTCGTGGCCCTTGTCGAATGGCGCGTCATCCGCACAAGCCGGCAGGAGTGCGAAGAGTGCCAGTAGGCCCACTGTTTTTATCTTGTCGTTTATCATATTCTGTCGTTTATTTCATCTTGTTTTATGGCTATCGTAAGTATCTTCCGAGAGCTGCTGCAGATGCCTTCCGAGAGCTGCTGCAGATCTCTTTCGGGAGCTGCAGCAGATGTCGGAGGAGAGCTGCAGCAGATCTTGGACAACGGCTGCGGCAGCTCTCCGGTGGGGCTGTTTAGAGCTCGCCCGGCCTTTCTTCTTCTCCTCCTCCTGTTGTCGTTTCCTCTTTCTTGCTGATGCGTTCGAAGGTGATTTGCGTGCGCATGTTCTGCAACGCTTTGCCGGGTGTGAACATCATGCCCGGTTTCTTCATCATGGTGCCGGCGTCGAACTCTTTTTCAGAGGCGGCGCCTTTGCTTCCGAGCGTCGGGCGGAAATTGCCTAACTCGCCGATCTGCACGTTGCGGCCTGCTTTCAGGTGGCGGACCAATGCTTTGGTCAACCGGTCGATCATGCCTTTCACGTCGCCACTGGTCAATGCGGATTCTTCTGCAATCCCTTCACACAGTTCGTCGAACGTGACCGTACCGTTGGATACGATTTGCGCGAAATACTTCTTTGCGTCTTTCGGCGCGTCTTTTGAAAAGTCTTTTCTTTGTACTAATTTATACTTGATAGCCATAGTCGATTCTTTTTTTTAATTGATTTATTCTTCTCTCTTCAACCGGATTTGCTCCAGGTTGCCAGTCGCAGCTGCTGCCACCTCCGCGTTGTCCTTCAGGGGTGCCAATAGCTGTTCAGCCCAGTCGAGTTTGCCTTCCAGCATGGCAACAGCAGCTTCCGCCAGTTGCTTCTCGGCCGATGTCCCGGCTTTCGCCAGGTGGCGCTTCGCCTGTTCCAACTGCCCGTTCTGAATGGCGGTGTTGGCTGCATTCAGGTTCGACACGGGGTCGTCGGGGTACAGGCGAACGGCAATTTCGAATACTTCGCTGAACTGTTTGCTACCCGGCTCGTAGGTCTGTGCCACCTGGAACATTTCGTTCAGGCTCAGCTTCTTCGGGTCGGTGTAGAGCAGTTCTTTTGCCTCTTCAACAGTGAAGTTGCGGATGGTGTAGCGCACGGCGTAGTCCGAATGGCGCAGGGCGGGATAGACATCGCGCAACAATATCTTATAGGAGCTTCCTCCGTTCAGGTTTTTGAGTTTTCCTTCTTTCTTGTCGAGGTCGGCGGGTTCCGGGTCGCGGACGATGGCGAGGAGTTCCGCCTTGTCGGGGAGGTTGCTCTCCGAGAGTTGCTTTTCTAATCCTTGCCAGTCTTCCGGTTCCGACTCGATGGTGAAGGCGGTGGCGGCGTCGAAACGGTAGAGCTTCTTCACGTAGTCGCTGAGGGCCTTGGCGCGGTTTTCCGCCAAGTAGGCGTTGGCCGTGTAACGTCCTTCGGGCGAGGCGAAGCCTTTGATCCAGACTTCGGTGATGGTGGCGTAGGGGTCGTCCTTGACTGAGGCGATGGTGGCGCGGATGGCCTCCAGTTCACGCGGGTTGTTGCGGTAGTCGGGGTGGATCTCCGTGCGGTTGACGGGGAAGTCGAGGAACGCTTTGCCTTCGACGGCGCGGGCTTTGACCGCTTCGGCCACCGGGGTGCGGTAGGCGAGCTGCGGACGGAGCACGACCGGTTCGGCGAGGCGGATCGGGAAGAGCGGCGAACGGTTGTTCTGCAACGCCTCCCAGCCGCAACCGCAGAGGTCGGTGACGAGGGCGACTTCGGCGCGTTTCATCCAGGGCGCCAGCGGGGTGTGGGCGGTGTAGTCGAAGGTCTGCTCGTGGCCGTTCGTGCGGCGCAGGGCGTATTCGCCGTGGGTGGCGTAGGTGCGTCCCGTGCGTTCATACAGGATCTGGCGGTTGCGGCCGTTGAGGATGACGGGGGCCAGCGGGCGGATGCTGTCGCCCGAGGCGATGACCGGCGTGCAGACGACGCTGCGGCCCGCGGGGACGTCCACTTCGCTGAAGTCGAGCGTCATCCCGATCATCAATGTGCCGTCCGATTTTTCGACCCGCTTGTCTTTGACTTTGATTTCTTGTGCTTGCAGGGCGGCAACAGCCATCAGGCTTGCCGCGAGAAGTATCTGTTTCTTGATTTTCATAAGGCTGCGACGATTAGAATTGGTAAATCAGGTTGACGGCCGCCTGGGTGGGACCGACGTAGTGCTTTTTCTCGTATCCTTTCCGGCGTCCGCAGTTGGCGCAGGGGTATTTCTCCGACTCGAGGTAGAGGTAGCCCGCGCCGACGGTCGCTTCCAAGTTCCAGTGCTTCGAGAGCAGGAACGAGTAGCCGTAGCTCAGCCCCACGCCCGTGCCCCAGCCTTGGCGGCGTTTGCCTTCGAGGCCGAACATCCGGATGTCCGATACATTATATAATAGGTAGGGGACGTGCAGCCCGACGAAATGCCTGTAGCCCGTTTCGCAGAACCAGTAGCGCAGTTCGGGGTGCAGGCGCAGGTGTTTGAGCGATTTGCCATAGCTGTCGTCGTCTTTCTTCCCGTCGAACGGGTTCAGGCCGGCTTCGATGTCTAAACTCCAGCGGCGTGCCAAGCGGAACTCCACGCCTGCGTTGAAAGTACCCAGCACTCCCCAGTAAGGGAGGTTGGTCTTGATCCCGACGACCGAACCTCTTTGTCCGGCCAATCTGTTGTCCTGTGCGTAGAACGCCAGGGGGACAGCTAACAGAAACATCATGATGATCAGTTTTCGTATCATACTTGTTATAATTTGATTGTTATTTGATTTTCTTTTTCTTGCCGAACCGCTCCGCCAGTTCCGGCTCGTGCGTCCGCAGGTAGCGTCGGAAGTTGTCGGGGTCCACGCCGAACTCGGCGGCTGCGTGGGCGACCGGCCGCGGACGGGCTTTGAGGCTTTCGATGACGGGGGCATATTTGGCGGCGGTCGATTTGAGGTAGCGTTTGCTTTGGCTCAGGTCGAGGTCGCACCGGTTGCAATCGGCTTCGGGAGTACCGCCCCGCCGTTCGAGCATCAGGTCGCGGTGCCATTTGCGCAGGTGGTTGCAGAAGCCTCCGAGCGTGACGCCGGTACGGGCGACGACCTCCTTGGCGGTCAGGCCGGTCGTGCGGTACAGCTCGATCGACTCGCGGTATTTTTCGTACGTGCCGAAGGAGGGTTCGGAGGCGCGTCCGTTGCCACCCGGCTTGCCCGGCTGGCGGCTGCCTGCCGCTTGCCGGTAGAGGGCGCTTTTCTGCTTCACCAAGTCTTTGTGGTAGAAGCGCAAATGCTGGCTGAGCCCGGCGAGCGAGACTTCGCATTCATCGGCGATGGAGGGCAGGTTGCGGTCGGTGGTGCGGTAGAGTTCGACGGCGACGGCATATTCTTTCACGCTGTTGGGATGGACGCCCCGCAGGAAATTGTCCGCGAGTCCGAGGCGTATCCGTGTCTTTTCGCGCCGTTCGAGGATCTCCGGGTAGTGCAGTTTCAACTGGTTCCCCAAGGCGGTCCCGTCATGTCCGAACATGCGGGCGATTTGTGAGACGTTGTATTCGATGTAGTCGAAGTTGTCGCAGGCTTCGATGGCCTCTTTGTATTTTTGGTGGGCGGCGGGTGTCTGTCCCCGTTTGCCACGCAGTTTGCCGTCCTTCGTGAAGCAGGCGCTTTCCTCCGGTTCGGCATTGTTCCGTTTGAGCACCAGTTCGCGGTAGTGCCGCCTCAAGTAGATCCTGAATCCGGACAGGCTGACGCCGCATTGCTCGGCAATCTGTTTGCCGGTCAGGTCGGTGGTGGCATACAACAGGACCGCTTGCGAATATTTTCCGTAAGAAATGTCAATGGAGACGTGTTGTTTCTCTATGTTTTTCTTCTCTTCCATCCGATACTTTGGGTAGTAACTTATTTATGAAATAAGGTGTGACGGGGTTGTAGAGACGCATGGCCATGCGTCTCTACGTAGCACATAAATGTCGATAGGACATTAAAAAAAGGACGGACGATTGGAAAATAGGACGTCCTCAATACAGGTAGAGACGCAGCAGGTTGCGTCTCTATAAAGGCGTGTTACCTTTTTGCAAAAGACGTGTAACCAGGCCCTGTTCCTGAAACAAGGAACATCCCGGTTTTATATAGATAATGTAAGGTTTCAGGTAATAAAGAGATGGAAAGGTCTTTTTTTCATTAAAAAAGTCTCCATCCTTTCCTTTTTTCGCTATATTTGCCTTCCGATATAAGGAAATATATCCGTTATCTCAAACTTGAATCAATCTAATATAATGATAACAAGTTTGTTATAATCTATATACCTTATTTCATAAATAAGGACCGAATCCCGTCCTATCCTTCTCCCAACAGGCAATTGATCGGAGCCGAAATGATGCGGTTTGCCTTTGTTAATTCCGATACATCCAGTTCACTCAGGTAATAGCGCGTCGTTTTTTCCGAACTATGTCCCAGTCCCTGGCTGATGACTGCCACGGAGATTCCGGATTGCAGGGCGGCGGATGCCCAGCTGTGGCGCGTCACGTAGGAGGTGAAGAGGATGGGAATGCAAAGTTTGTTTCCGATCACTTTCAGGTGCTTGTTGTGCGAAGCCAGACAGTGTTTGTACTGCGAATGAGTCGGTGTGCGTGTCGGGAGGATCGGGAAAAGGAACTCCCGTTCCCCGTCGGTGGGCGTATATTTGCGGATGATCTGCCACATGACGGGGGTGATCTCCATGCGGACTTGCGCCCCGGTCTTCCGGCGGTTGTAGACCAGCTCGCCGTTCCGGAGGTTACTTGCCGTCAGATGCGCCATGTCGATAAACGGCATTCCGCACGCTAAGAAACTGAACAGGGCCATATCAGTCGCCAGTTCCTGTTTGGGGGAATCGGTTGTCCGGAGGTTCGCCAATTTTTGGATAAATGCGACGGGGACCGCACGCTTCACGGTCGGTTCCCGTTTGAGCTTCAATCCTCTGAACGGATGGTCAGCCGGGAAGATCGATCGGTCGTAGCACGCGGCGTTGTAGATGGCACGGAGGCTGCTCAGGTAGGAGTTGACCGTGTTGGTCGCCAGCCCTTTGTTTTGCAGGTAGGCGGCGAAGTCGGCTACCAACGTCCGGTTCAGCTCTTCCAGCCGGAACCGCTCGTTGCCGGTGAATTTCAGGAAGTGGTTGACCGTTGCCCGGTAGAGTTCCGCCGTGCTCGTCTTGTTGAGTTGTACTTTCCATGCGATACGCTTCCGGGCATATTCGAGTAATGACAGGGAAGACTTTTTTCTCTGTTTCTTTTGTTCCATATTTCCGTATACTTGTTATGTGATGAAATCTGTCTGGTCGGTGTGCTAAAATAGGAAATTGGAGATTATTTGTTGAATATATCCGTATCAATTGCCTGTTTTGCCGAAAATAGCATTACTTTTACCGTTCCGAAACCGCTGTTTCCGAAACGGCGGTTTCGGAAATGGCCACCGTTTTCCTGCGTGCGACAGGTGAGTTGAAAGGCTATTCCCTTTCGTGCAAAGGATTGTCGATGAAAGATATGTAAGGTTGCTTATATCGACACATCCCGGTAGGTCAACGTTTCGTCTGCGTGCTGTCCGGTGTGGCAGCGGGAAGGAGAGCTGGGGAGAGCAAAGGATATTTCTTCCGGCGGCGGAAGATTTCGGAGAAGCGGGTGAAGTCTTTCTTGTACATGATGCCGACGCCCTGGGTGGTCATGGCTTGCTTGAGGATCATATACATATCGTTGGCATGGTTGTAAGCCTTCAGGCGGATATCGCCGTTGGGCGTCAACAGGTATTCGAGGTCGAACTCGCCGATGAAGGCGTTCTTCTGGTTGTTCACCGTGCTGTTCTTATATCCGAAGTTTCCGTTGAATATCAGCCGGTTGTTCAGTAATTGGCTGGACAACAACATTTCCACCTCCGTATCCTCGATACCGTCCTGGCTGGTCCGGATATTGGTACCGAGCTGCACCTTGTCGGTGAAGCTGTTCATGATGCTGGATATCTGGGAAGAAAGGGCAGAGGAAGCCACTGCGCTGAAATCGTTCGACTTGTATTGCGCATTGTATTCCGGCGTATAGAATTTGTTCAGGACCAGTAGATAGATGATTTGCCGGGTCATCATGTCTTCCGTGTCGACTAAGCTTTTGACCTGCCGTTGGAGCTCTTCGTTGGAACTCGGCAGTTCGAGGTCGAACGAGATCGTCGGGTTCCGCAGCAAGCCGTCCAGTTTCAGGACGCAGTTGACCGGCGTGTTGCGGCGGGAGCTTTCGTAGGTCAGGCTGGGGTCCAGGTCCTGTATGTTGGCTGTCACGTTGTAGATGGCGTTTACATTCATCGTTGCCTGGAAAGGATCTCCCCGGAAACTGATGGTGCTGCCGTCCCGTATCTTGAAGTTTTTGTGGATGAGCTGTTGCAGGCTGAAGTTGTAGTTGCCTTGCACGATCCCGATGTTCCCGTACATGCGCAGGTCGCTCTTCGTCCCGTACTGTACCTGGAGGCTTCCGTTGCAGTTGCCCGCTATCTTGTCGCCGGCGACGGGGTCCATAATCAACTCGATGTCGGCATCCGGCGTGATGTCGAGCAGGAAGTTCATGCGCAGTTCCGCCCCTTCGTCTGTGTCTTGGAAGACAAGTGGCTTGATGGAGTCGGCGGGCTGTGTAAGCGCCATTTCCCGCAGCTTCTTTTTGTCGACAAAGGTGATGAAGTCATACTCTGCCGCCGAGGAATTGTTCATGAAGTCGAGTTTGACGGAGGTCTTGGGATTGCTCTGCATGTTGATGTCGAAATTGATCAACCGGCTGTTCCCTTTGACCGAGGCGGTCCCGGTTCCGAAGACGGTCCCGTAGATCAGCGGATTCTGTTTCTTGGTCGCGTCGAACACCAGCATGTTATGCGTCTGGACCTCCATGTCGAAGCTGACATCCTTGAAATGCTTGTGGTTGACCGTCAGGTTTAACTTTGCCGGATTGCCGAATTTGTCGTGCACGGTGACGTTGCGGGCGATGATCGCATCGGGCCGCAGGTGGAGCGAATCGGAGAAATGGTAGTAGGTGTTCAGGTATTCGATGCCTAAGCCGCCGTCGAGGACGAAAGCATCCCCTTCCACACTCAGCTCCTTGAAAGGACCGTGCAGGTGGACGTTGCCGAAGCCGCGCCCTTGCATATCCTTGGCGATGTGTTCGACAAATGGATGCAAGAACGCGATGTCGATGTCGTTCGCGTCGAAGAAGAGGGAAAGCCCCGCGTTTTTGCCGACCGGATAGATATAGCCGCTGACGTCGGTCCAGGTCGTGTCGTTCTTGTAGATGCTGCCTAACATCAGGATTCCCTGTTGCTGGTCGTCCCATTCGCTGAACAGGTTGAGGCGACCCAACGGAACCTGGTTGAACGCGAAGTCCCGTATTTCGAGGTCGGTGTTCAGGATCCGGCTGCCGTAGAGGTCTGTGATGTTGAACGTCCCGGTCGCCTTTCCCGCGAACTGGAGCACCGGTATGTTCAGGATGTCGAAGATGTAGCTTAGCTCGACCTGTTTCAGGTCCAGCAACAGCGTGTCGGCAGGGTCCGGCGAGACGGTTCCGTTTATATGGAGATATTCGGTGCCGTTGGAGACGGAGAAGTCCCGTATCCCGACCTTGCCGTCTGCCAGGGTGATGGTCGACGGGGCGATGTACCAAGTGGAGTCGTTCAGGACCAGCGGACTCTTGTCGAGTGAGATTTCCGTACGCAGTTTGGCCGGCCCTTTTTCCTGTTCTTCCTCAATGAAGAGGGTGGAGGCGGAGAGGTCGGCTTTGAACAGGCGCTCTTTGTTGTTTGCCCAGCCCACGTGTGTCTGTATCCGGTTGTCTTTGGCATCTGCTTGCAGGTCCATGTAGTTGCGCAATCCTTTGGTGTTGTAGTGGGTCGCCTTGAGCCTGAGGTTCACCCGGTCTTCCGGATTGTCGCACGTCAGGTAGCCGGATTCGAACATGGACTTGCCAATGTTGAATTTGGGCAGGTAGGCTTCGAGGCGGAAGCGGTTGTACTGGTTGTTGTAATGCCCCGTGATGCGCCCCTGACTCAACAGCGTGACCGGCAGTTTCAGGGTGTTGGACAAGGCCTCTGTGTTTTCGACGGTCAGGAGGAGGGAGAAGTTGTTTTCCATCACCTTCTGTTTCTTTTGCGTGACGTTGATCAGCGCCGGGACGTAGCCTTTTAGCGTCTGCATGAAGCTGGGGACGATTGTCGTGAACGAGTAAGCTCCCGTCACCTCGCCGTTCAGGATATCGGAGGTGATGGCCAGGTGGCGGTCCAGCGAGTGGCCTGTCGCTTCCACCTTGAACTTTTTCAGGAAAAAGCTGTCCGGCGCGGTCTTGAAAGAGAGGCTGTCAAGCGTAATGCTCCCTTCCAGGTTGTCGATGTTGTTTCCGGTGAAGTCGGCGTTCAGCGAACAGGAGATGTCCGGCGCTTCATATTGGTTCGTCAGATGGAGGCTGTCCGGCCGGAAATGGTCCAGCCGCGAGGTGAAGTTGAACCTGGAGTTCCGACCTTCGTGGAGGAACAAACCTTCGGCATACAGTTTGCCGTTCGGATCGTCGATGTCCAGCACGCCGTTGAAGCCGTTTTCCTTGAAGTTGCCGGAGAGACGTATGTTTTCGTATGGGTAACCTTTATATTCGAACTCGTTTATATTCGCCTGGATGTCGCCAGAGAATCTCCCGTTGACAGGACGACGTGCGTCTAACGTGACGTCCAGTTGGGCTGTCCCGTACGGATTACCGTCCGGGAAGAGCTGGTCTACGTGCAGGGTGGAGGTCGAGAGGTGCCCTTTCAGGTAGGCGGCGATCTCCTTTTCCTTATCGCTACCGAATATCAGGTCGGTCTGGACGGAACCGATCGCCGACGAGAATTTGCCGAAAGCCACTAAGTTGTCGAAGAAACCGGATATCTCTCCGGTGAAGTTGACCGTTCCCAACCGGACAATTGCGTCCGGCAGCTTGACCGGGCGTTTGTTGAAGTTGTTGACAAGGCCTGAAATGCCTTCGGTCGTGATATACATCCTGTTGACCTGCCCGAAGATATAGGCCTCTTCCGGGTGCGTGATGCCTTTCATTTCCATCATGCCGGTGAATTGCATCTTGTCGCTGTATTTCAGTGTCAGCCGTTTCAGGTCGATTTGGTTGATATAACCGGATGCTTCGGCCGAAAGCTCGATGGTTTCCGAGAAGTTGCGGAATGCCGGGACAAAGGCGGAGAGGTCTTTCAGGCAGATCTGCGAAGGCACGATGTTCAGTTCGACGGGCGAATGGTCCAGCCAGCTGGAACTGTCGGTCGCCTCCTGCGTATGGATATGGGCGCGGTCTATCCGGAGATCCGTTTCGGGCAGCTTGATTTCAAAGTTGCGGATGGTCGCGCTGTCTTTGTTGGCCACGATGTTGAGCGACAGTTTGTTCAGCGAAAAGCCTGAGGCTTCGTCGAAACTCATCTTCTTGATGTTGGCATTGAGGCTGTCCTTGTTGAAGGACTTCATCGAGATCTTGGCGCTTATGTTCCGGATGTCGATATGTTTGGCATTGAACTTTCCGGGAGTGGCAGCTGCGTTCTTCACATCGTAGCGGAAGTTGCCGCGGCGTATCAGGATTGAGTTGAAGCGGAGGTCGATGGCTGGTTGCCTTTTCACCGTGTCTTTACGGGCGAATGCGTCGATGACGAATTGCAGGTTCAGTTTGTCGGCCGGTGTTTCCTTATTCAAATGGACGGAGAAACCGAACAGGCGGACTGTCGAAAACACGATTTTGCCGTTCAGCAAAGGCAGAATTTCGAAGCCCGCCGACACATGGTTGGCGTCGAACAGCAAGGCTCCGCTTTCGTCCTCCAGATACAGGTCTTCCAACACCAGGCGGTTGAACCACTCGATGTCTACATTCCCGATCCGTACGGGCACGCCTAAGCGTTCGGATAATTCTGCTGTTGCTATATGGGCCACTTGTCGTTGCACGTATGGAATGCGCAACAAGAGGGCCGGAGTCGCATAGAATATCCAGAACAGGGCGAACAGGGTGATGATTATGTATTTAAGTCCTTTGATATCTTTCCTATAATTTAAGCGCAAAACTACAACAATATCCCGAATAGATTTCGTTAATTTGCACAAAAATTGAAACGAAGATATGAGTGTGACTATATTAGGAATCGAATCATCGTGCGATGATACTTCTTCCTCCGTAATACGCGATGGCGTGATGCTGTCGAATGTGATTGCCAGTCAGGCAGTTCATGAAGCCTATGGCGGTGTTGTTCCCGAATTGGCTTCCCGTGCCCATCAACAGAATATCATCCCGGTAGTTGCCGAGGCGATCAAGCGTGCCGGTATCGACAAATCCGAACTGAGTGCCGTTGCATTTACCCGCGGACCGGGTTTGATGGGGTCGTTGCTGGTCGGGACCTCCTTTGCCAAAGGATTGGCGGCGTCGTTGGAGATCCCGATGGTCGAAGTCAACCATTTGCAGGCACACGTGCTGGCCCATTTCATCAAGGAGACGCCCGAAGACGATCATGCCCCTTCGTTCCCGTTCCTTTGCCTGTTGGTTTCGGGTGGGAACTCGCAGATCATCAAGGTGAACGCTTACAACGATATGGAGGTGATCGGGCAGACGATCGACGATGCTGCCGGTGAGGCGTTCGACAAATGTGCGAAAGTGATGGGACTGGGTTATCCCGGCGGTCCGGTCGTGAACCGCCTTGCCAACGAAGGAAACCCGAAGGCTTTTGCATTCAGCAAGCCGCATATCCCCGGTTACGACTATAGTTTCAGTGGATTGAAGACCTCTTTCCTGTATACCTTGCGCGACAAACTACAGGAAGATCCCGATTTCATCGAAAAGAACAAGCAAGATCTTTGTGCCTCTTTGCAGGCGACGGTGATCGATATTCTGATGGATAAACTGCGCCGGGCGGCGAAAGATCTGAACATCAAGGAGGTGGCTGTTGCCGGCGGCGTGTCGGCCAATTCCGGCCTGCGGGATGCTTTTCTCGATCATGCGAAGCGTTTCGGCTGGAAGGTGCATATCCCGAAATTCTCTTTCACGACAGACAATGCGGCGATGGTCGCCATAACGGGCTATTACAAGTATCTCGACAAACAGTTCTGCCCGATGGATGCGGCTCCCTTTGCCCGGGTAGAGGCGAAGTTGAAGTAACGCGGCGGATATTCCATGGGCATGGGACTCGAATCTCATGGGCATGGGACTCAAGTTTCATGCCTATGGAACTCAAGTTCCCTCGTTATGGAATTTGGGTTTCTCTTAAGGGGAAACTTTTTGGGATGATCGAATAGAAAAAGGAAAATCAATATGAAGATAGAAGAAGAAATAGGCGGGCTACTTCGTTCCCGCCACTTGACGATGGGAACGGCTGAAAGTTGTACCGGCGGATACATCGCACATCTGATAACCCGTGTGGCCGGCAGCTCCGATTACTTTTGCGGGGGAGTCGTTTCTTACAGCAATGAAGTGAAACAACAGGTCTTGGGCGTTTCGGAAGAGAGCTTGGCACAGTTCGGAGCCGTCAGCCGCCCGGTCGTCGAGCAGATGGCGGTGGGAGCGATCTGGGTGTTGGGCTGCGACTGTGCGGTTGCCACATCGGGCGTAGCCGGTCCCGGCGGCGGTACGCCGGAAAAGCCGGTCGGGACCGTCTGGATTGCCGCCGCTCTGAAAGACAAGGTCGTGTCCGAATGCTACCATTTCGGGACGGAGCGCGGGGAGAACATCCGGCTGGCGGCGGAGGCGGCGTTGCGGATGTTGAGGGAGTTGTTGTGATTGTAGACTCTCACTTCAACACTTGATTTCCGGTAATGAAAGCAAATATTCCGGTGCAAAGTCTGCCCCGTTTTCCCATTCTATCGTGTTATACTTGATGGTGAACCGCTTGAAGACTTTCAAGTCTTTTAACGGTTCGAATATCTTGCCTTTCAGCGAAGCCTGCAAGTCTACGACTTTCGTCACGTGGTTGTTGAACCATAGCCGGATGCGGTATCCGTCCACATATTCGGCTTTTACTACTTCTGTAAACATATTTGTCTCTTAATTTAAAGGTGCAATCTTTTTTAGCGGGTCGCCGTTTTGGGCGTTTTCCCAGTTTTCCATTAGTTCTTCCCTATGCTGTTCCAGCCATTCAAGAATCATTTTGAGTGCCCTTCCCGGCATTTCGCCTTTTACAATTCCTTCCTTGATGCTGACGATTACTTTGTATTCATTATACCAAGCATGGAAATGGGCCGGTGCATGGTCTGTAAAGTTCATCAGGATAATGATTCCGTAAAAAACACTGATTTGTGGCATACTAATTTAGTTTAGGTGATGAATAACTGCAAAAGTAGGCAATTTCTTGTAAAATGGGCACCTTCAGCCGATATTTCATGAAAATTCCGGTCTATTCCTTTTCTATTGTTCTTTAGCCACGAAACATCCCGTGTAGAACACCCGGCCATTCTCCTGTGTCGTCTGGTTGGACACGTGGAATTGCGGAAAGGCTTGCTCCAGCCGTAACGCCAGGGTATCGCCTAAAGAGGTGTATAAGCTGTCGGTGGCCGGATCATAAGGGAGGTTGCAGAAATAGCAAAGGTGGTTTTCGTTCAGGAAAAGGTCGGCACCCAACCAACCTTTCCGGATACGCCATTCGGTCGAATCGGAGAGGGAAATGTAGAGGTCGAGGCTATCCGCTTGTACCATCAGATTCAACGGGGCGTTCTTGTCGAACGACTTGCGCAAGCGGTCTTGGTCGGGAAGCAAATAGCTTTGCTGGTTCCGTTGGATTTGGGCGACTTCTTCAAGCAGTTTCTTGCTGTAACTTGCCACCCATACGCCATCGTGTTGGTAATAACCGAAAAAGCGGTTCCCAATATCCGGGTAATAGATGAAAGTGATGCCGTCCTTTTGTTGCTTTTGTGGAGCGAACGAACCGAATACCTTTTGCAAGGTGTTCTGCTCTATCCGGCCGGCGAGATTGTTTTCCGCTTTTGCATATAGAACGACTCCTTGTGGATGAAACGATAGGAGCAACCACGGGAGATTCCGGTTGTTTTGAATGATGGAAAGGTAGATATCCGGAATTTTCGAAGCGAAAGCCTCCCGTTCCGGTTTCCGGGATAGGATATAGTGGGCGAAAGCGGCAGGTCGGTTTACACTCAGGACCGCATCTGATGCCGGGGCAACGAATGCATATAGATCAGTCCGCACCGTCTCTTTCTCTTTTTGCATGTTGCCTAAAAAGAACCAGACTGCCACCAGCGTAGCGAGAGCAGCTATAACGAATGTTACTATTTCCCGCTTGTCAGCTTTCATTGCCGTTATGTTTTCTGGGGACTCAGGAAATATTTACACCAGGGTTTGAGGCCACATTCCTCACATTTAGGCTTGCGGGCGATGCAAATGTAACGTCCGTGCAGGATCAGC
Source organism: Parabacteroides sp. (assembly GCA_017937385.1). Lineage (GTDB taxonomy): Bacteria > Bacteroidota > Bacteroidia > Bacteroidales > Tannerellaceae > Parabacteroides. The sequence goes on along the minus strand of JAGBDR010000009.1, from coordinate 134,140 downwards.
CAGTGGTGGGCGATTGGGATTTGTTCCTCCGGGATGTGTTTCACCAGTTCCTTTTCCGTTTCCAGTGGAGTTTTACTGTTGTTTGTCAGTCCGATGCGGTTGGCTACACGGAACACGTGGGTGTCGACCGCCATTGCAGGCTTGTTGTAGACGACTGAGGCAATAACGTTTGCTGTTTTGCGGCCTACGCCGGGCAGTTTTTGCAACTCATCGATATCGGATGGCACAATGCCGCCGAAATCGGACATCAGCTTTTTCGCCATGCCGACTAAATGTTTCGATTTGTTGTTGGGATAAGAGACACTCCGGATATATTCGAAAATAACTTCCGGTGTGGAAGCCGCCATGACTTCGGGTGTCGGAAAATCCCGGAAAAGGGCAGGAGTAATCATATTCACCCGTTTGTCGGTGCATTGGGCAGACAGGATCACGGCGATAAGCAACTGATACGGATTGTCGTAATGCAACTCCGTTTCGGCAACCGGTACATGCTCGTTGAACCAGTTCAATACTCCTTTATATCGTTCTTCTTTACGCATACCTTATTTTATTAACGACATGAAATTCTTACCAAGAAGCAGTCCTAAGAATACGGCTAACAATCCTAATATATTGCTGGCGATCAGATTCAAGAATGCCCATTTGTATTCGCCTGTCCTCATCAGCGACATCGTATCTAATGCAAACGAAGAGAATGTGGTAAATCCGCCGAACAGTCCGGTAAAAAGAAATGCTCTTGCGCCTGCAGAGAAATTACACGTTTCGGCTATGCTCCAGCAAAAGCCGATCAGAAAAGAGCCGATCACATTGACCGAAAGTATCCCGAAAGGGAAGGAGTGTAGCATCGAACGCTGTATCCACGTGGAAACTCCGAAGCGGAATACTGTGCCGATTGCTCCTCCTGTTATAAGTAGTAAGACCTTTATCATACCATTTCTATTTTTAGTGTGTTTTTCCCCGGGCTGGTTAAAGGACCCGGGGAAGATGGTAAATGATTTAGGTTCTCAACTACTAATTGGCTGACTCGAACTGTCTCAGGAAACGGATATCGTTTTCAGAGAACATGCGCAAGTCTTTTACTTGGTATTTCAGGTTTGTTATACGTTCGATACCCATTCCTAACGCATAGCCGGAATATACTTTGCTGTCGATACCGCAGTTTTCAAGTACATTCGGGTCTACCATACCGCAACCGAGGATTTCCACCCAACCGGTCCCTTTACAGAACGGGCAACCTTTTCCTCCACAGATGTTACAGGAAATATCCATTTCGGCGGAAGGTTCGGTGAACGGGAAATAAGATGGACGCAAACGGATTTTCGTGTCTGCGCTGAACATTTCTTTGGCGAAGAACAACAATGCCTGTTTCAAGTCGGCGAAAGAAACATTTTTGTCTACATACAAGGCTTCTACCTGATGGAAGAAACAGTGTGCGCGATAGGAGATCGCTTCGTTGCGATAGACACGTCCCGGACAGATGATGCGGATAGGAGGCTCTTGGTTCTCCATGACACGCGTCTGTACGGAAGAAGTATGTGTCCGGAGTAATACGTCCGGATTATGTTGGATAAAGAAAGTATCCTGCATGTCACGGGCAGGATGGTCTTCTGCAAAGTTTAGAGAAGAGAACACATGCCAATCGTCTTCGATTTCCGGTCCTTCAGCAATGCTGAATCCCAAACGTCCGAAGATGTCGCAGATTTCTTTCTTTACGAGTGAAAGCGGATGGCGGGTGCCTAACTCAATAGGATAAGCTGTACGGGTGAGGTCGATGTCATCGTTTGTCATCTGTACATTCTCGAAACCGGCTTTCAGTTCGTTTATTCTATTTTGAGTTGCCTCTTTCAGCTTGTTGAGGTGCTGGCCGACTTCACGCTTCTGGTCTGCCGCTACGTTGCGGAAATCGTTCATCAGCAAAGATATTTCGCCTTTTTTGCTGAGGTATTTAATGCGTAATGCTTCCAGCTCTTCTGCGTTTGCCGCTTTCAGGTTCTCTATTTCCTTAAGCAGTGCGTTAATCTTATTGATCATTTCTAATCATTTTTATTTTCAATGTGCAAATTTACTCCTTTCTTCGAATACTGCAACCGATTGCGGCGGGTTTTTTTGAAAAAAGAGAGGTTGTCTACCGTTTTCTTTTGATTGGCAACCGGGGAAAGAGCTTTCTGAAACGGATCAAATGACTTGTTATGTTGCTGCCTGCAATGATGATTGTGACAGCTAAAATGATCAGTAATATGCCGCAACCGATCCTTGGTGTCAAGGATTCTCCAAATACCGCAACTCCGAAAAATACGGCTGTGACCGGTTCAGGTGCACCTAATATGGCGGTCGGTGTCGAACCGATATACTGTACGGAACTGGTGGTGCAGAGGAATGAGATGGCGGTAGGGAAGACGGCGAGTGCAGCCAAATTTCCCCATAGGTACCATTTGTCTACGATATAAAGGTCTTTTCCGAATCCTACACGGACTAAGAACAGGGATGCACCGAAAAGCAGTATATAGAAAGTCAGCGGAAGCGTAGCTACGGTTTTCAGTGTCGACCGGTTTACACCTATTATATAGATCGCATAGGAGAGGGCCGAAGCCATAACCAATAGGATTCCGGTAAGACTGAGCGTCGTGCCATCTCCGTTCTTGTAGAGCAAGCCGATGCCTGCCAGGGCCAGTAGGATGCAAAAGACTGTTTGGAAGGTTAGTCTTTCCTTGAATACGAATGCCATGATGAGTGCGACCAGAATCGGGTAAACGAAAAGAAGGGTTGAGGCAATCCCGACCTCCATATAGTTGTAACTTTGGAATAAGGCAAGCGAAGAAAAGGCGACCAACAGGCCCATGGCAATCAGCGGAATCACAGCCTTATGTTCTACTTTGAAACTTCTTCCTCTGCCTTTGATCATCATGCCGAGTATGGGAATTGCAAACAAGTACCTGAAAAAGAGAACCGAATCAGGATCCATTCCGTCTTTATACAATGGAAGGGCAAACAAAGGGTTTGTCCCGTAAGTCGCAGCAGCGATCGCTCCTAAGAAATATCCTTTTACCTTTGCATTCATGTTTTGTAGAATTTGGGGTACAAATGTAATATATATTGGCGTTTTTTACAGGTGCCTGCATGGATAACGGATATTTTTGTTTATGTTTGCAACCACTATCAACTAAAATTTAAAAGATATGAGTGAAAAAGACGATTTGATTTACGATGAAGACGATTCTGTAGCATTTATCCAGAACTATCTTCCCCAGGAATTGAAAGGAAAATTCAGTAATGACGATATTAATTATATTGTAGACCTGATTTATGAGTTTTATGAGTCAAAGGGTTTCTTAGATGAAAATTCCGATGACAATGCTGAAATTGATATTGATGAAGATGAATTGATCGGGTTTGTTGTCAAGAATGCGCAGAAAGACGGTGTCGGCAAGTTCTCGTCTGAAGAGATTACATTTATCGTGCAAGGAGAACTTGAATATTGCGATTCCATCAACATGTTCGATTAGTAGACTGTTGTATAGTTACAATGTAGTTTATAAAAGAATAAGAAGATGAAAAATTTTAAGTTATTATCGGTTTTACTGCTTTGTATGGCAGTTGTTTTTACGAGTTGTGGAACATGGAACAATACCGCCAAGGGAACCGCTATCGGGGTTGGCGGAGGTGCGGCTGTCGGCGCTGGAGTCGGTGCTTTGGCCGGTAATACCGCGTTAGGTTCGATCATCGGTGCTGCCGTAGGGGGAACTGCGGGTGCCTTGATTGGAAAGAAGATGGACAAACAGAAGAAAGAATTGGAAAAGGAACTGGAAGCCTCCTTGCCGGAGGAAGAATCCGTAACGGTCGAGACAATCAATGACGGGGAAGCACTGAAGGTGACTTTTGATTCCGGTATTTTGTTTGCAGTCAATTCCAGTACAGTCAGCCCTGCTTCCAAAAGCGCACTTCGTGCGTTGGCATCGAGTCTGGAAGCAAATCCTGATACGGATATCAAGATTATCGGGCATACCGATAATACTGGCCGGGTGGATTATAACCAGACCTTGTCTGAAAAGCGTGCCAAGAGCGTCTTCGACTATTTGATGGAAGATCAAGGTGTGAGCAGCAAACGTATGGCTTATGAAGGCAAAGGCGTTCATGAACCGGTTGCCGACAATAGTACAGAAGCAGGACGTGCCCAGAACCGCCGTGTCGAGATCATCATCCTGCCCAGCGAGAAGATGGTTCAGGAAGCACAGCAAGGGACATTGCGATAAGAACAGGGATTATAAACGAGGTATGTCCGACGACGATCGGACATCTGACAGGTAAATGGGGAAAGGACGGCTAAGTGTCGTTCTTTCCCCATTGTCGATTCGTTAGTATGCTGCTTCGTGTACCCCCTTTACCGCCCGTCCGCTGGGATCGTTCAGGTTCTTGAAGGAGGCATCCCAGGCAAGGGCTTCTGCGGTGGAGCAGGCGACGCTCGGTACGCTCGGCACGCTACGGGCCGCGCTTTCGCTGGGGAAATGTTCTTCAAAGATGGTGCGGTAGAAGTATTCTTCTTTGTTTTGAGGCGTGTTGATCGGGAAGCGCTGGGCGGCATTCGCCATTTCGGCATCGCTGACGGCTTCTGCGGTCACTCTCTTCAGCGTGTCGATCCAACTGTAGCCGACACCGTCGGAAAACTGTTCCTTCTGCCGCCAGGCGATTTCCGGGGGAAGCATATCGGCAAAGGTTTCGCGGAGGATTTTCTTCTCGATCATGCTGCCGGGACACATCTTGGCTTCAGGATTGAGGTGCATGGCAACATCGAGGAACTCTTTGTCGAGGAATGGAACGCGCCCTTCCACTCCCCAGGCGCACAGGCTCTTGTTCGCCCGGAGGCAGTCGTACAGATAGAGCTTGCTCAGTTTGCGGACAGTCTCTTCGTGGAATGCCTTCGCATCCGGAGCTTTGTGGAAATAAAGGTAACCACCGAACACTTCATCCGCCCCTTCTCCGCTCAGCACCATCTTGATACCCATCGACTTGATAACACGGGCCAACAGGTACATCGGGGTGGAGGCACGGACGGTCGTCACATCGTAGGTCTCGATGTAGTAGATCACGTCGCGGATGGCATCGAGTCCTTCCTCGATCGTGTAGTGGATCTCGTGGTGGACGGTGCCGAGATGTTCGGCCACTTTCCGGGCGGCTGCCAAGTCGGGTGCGCCTTTGAGACCGACGGCAAAAGAGTGCAGTTGAGGCCACCACGCATCCGCTTTCCCTTCGGTTTCGATACGCTTGGCGGCGTATTTCTTGGCGATGGCAGAGGTGATGGAAGAATCCAAGCCTCCGGAAAGGAGTACGCCGTAGGGCACATCACTCATCAGTTGGCGGCGTACGGCGGCTTCGAGGGCGTCGTGCAGCTCCTCTACACGGGCGGGATTGTCCTTCACGTTTTCATATTGCATCCAGTCGCGGACGTACCACCGGGTGAAATCCTTGTCGCGGCTGTAGAAATAGTGTCCGGGAGGAAACGGGGCGTAAGTGGCGGCGAATCCTTCGAGCCCTTTCAGTTCGGACGAGACGAGGAGATGTCCTTCATCATCGTGCCCGATATATAAAGGTATGACACCGATCGGGTCGCGGGCGATCAGGTAACAGTCGTTCGCTTCGTCGTAGAGGGCGAATCCGAAGATACCGCTCAGTTTTTCCACGCATCCCACGCCATACTTGCGATAGAGCGCGAGGATCACTTCGCAGTCGCTTCCGGTCTGGAATTCATATTCGTCTTTCAACTGTTCACGGAGTTCGCGGTGGTTGTATATCTCGCCGTTGACGGTGAGGATCAGTTTGCCGTCCTTGCTTTTCAACGGTTGCCCGCCGGATGCCGGGTCGACGATGGAAAGGCGTTCGTGGGCGAGAATGGCGGTCTTGCCTTGATAGATGCCGCTCCAGTCCGGACCGCGATGACGGATGCGTTTACTCATTTTCAGGGCTTGCTGACGAAGGTCGGCAGCGCTGTCGCTATGGATGTTGAAGATTGCTGTTATACCACACATGGGAAAAAGGATTTTTTCAATTGACAATTGACAATGGACAATTGACAATTGGGGGGTTGAACATATTGTTTGTTTCTTTGTTTCTCTTATCTTTTTTAATTTTCAATTTTCAATTGTCCATTGCCAATTGCCACGTCGATGGCGACGGCTGTCTTGCGGCCGGAGGCCATGGCGCGGACGACGAGGCTGGCTCCGCTGATGGCATCGCCTGCGGCGAAGATGTTGGTGCCGGCTATCCGGTTGGTGGCCGGATCGACGGCGATGTTGCCGCGTGCGTCGGTAGCGAGGGACAGTTCTTTGATGAGGCCTTCCTGTTCGGGGTGGATGAAACCCATCGCGAGAAACACGAGGTCGGCTTCGATCACCTCCGTGCGTCCGCTCCTGCGCATTTCCGGCCGTTCTCCTTCCAGAGCCGGCAGCCATTCCACCTCTTCGACTTCGACGCCTTTCAACGTGTTCTTGTCGCCTACAAAACGGACGGAGGCTAAGTTCCAACGACGGACGCATCCCTCTTCGTGGCTGCTGCTCGTTTTCAGCACTTGCGGGTACAGAGGCCAGGGAGTTGCCGGGTTCTGTCCGATGGGCGGCTGGGGCATGATCTCGATTTGTGTCACGCTTGTCGCTTTGTGGCGGTTGGCGGTCCCGACACAATCGCTTCCCGTGTCGCCGCCACCGATGACGAGTACTTTCTTTCCCTTGCAGTCGATGATACTTTGGGGCGGGATGGCGATGCCTTCGAGGAGGCGGTTCTGTTGCGACAACAGGTCGAGGGCGAAATGAACCCCTTTCAGGTTACGCCCTTCGATGGGGAGGTCGCGCGGCACTTCGGAACCGATGGCGACACAGACGGCATCGAATGTCGAAACGATTTCTTTGGCCGATACGTCGCTTCCGACCAGCGTGTTGACCTTGAAGATGATTCCTTCCTGTTCCATCAGCCGGATGCGCCGGTCGATGATGTTCTTCCCTAATTTGAAGTTCGGAATACCGAACCGGAGCAGGCCACCCGGCAGTTCGTATTTTTCGAATACCGTCACTTCATAGCCCCGGCGGTTCAGTTGGTTCGCGGCTGCCAATCCGGCAGGACCGCTTCCGATCACGGCCACCCGCTTGCCGTTGCGGACGGGGCGGACCGGTTGGATGTATCCTTCGCGGAAAGCCGCTTCCACGATGGCCGCTTCGTTCTCGCGTATCGTGACAGGTTCGTCGCAACTCAATTTCAGTACACAGCTCTTCTCGCAGAGGGCGGGGCAGATGCGTCCGGTAAACTCCGGAAAGTCGCAGGTCTGTTCCAGTATGTGGAAGGCTTCGCGCCATTTGCCTTTGTAGAGCAGGTCTTGCCATTCGGGTTGTTTGTTGCCCAACGGACAGGCCCAGTGGCAGAAGGGTACGCCGCAGTCCATGCAACGGGAGGCCTGCGTGCGGCGGTCGCTGCTGTTGAGCGTTTGTTCGACTTCGCTGAAGTCGTCGATCCGTTCGTGGACGGGGCGATAGCCGGCTTCTTGCCGGTGTATGGTGAGGAATGCTTTTGGATTTCCCATTTGTCTTATTCTTTTGATTGATTGTTGTTTATCCTGTTTCAAATATGGAGTCGCAGCCGGCGGTCCGGCGACATCGGTATGTCCCTGCCTGTGACATCGGTATGTCCCTGCTTGCGACATCGGGATGTCCCTGCTTGCGACATCGGTATGTCCCTGCCTGCCACATCGGGATGTCGTTTCAGGTGACATCGGGATGTCGCCGCAGGCGGCTTAGTAGTCGCGCTGCATCTCTTCGATCTTTTGCTGTAACTTCTTCATTTGCTCTTCCTGCAGGACCTTTTTGTATTCGATCGGGACGATCTGGATGAACTCATCCACATACTTGTCCCAGTTGTCGAGCATTTGGCCTGCGAGGTGGCTGCCGGTGAAGTGGTAATGCTTGCGGATCAGCTCGTGCAGCTCCTTGCGTGTCGTGCTGTCTTCGATCAGCGAGAGTTCGACCATCTCCATGTTGCAGTAGTAGTCGAAATCCCCCTCCTTGTTCCACACGTAGGCGACCCCTCCGCTCATGCCGGCGGCGAAGTTGCGGCCGGTACGTCCGAGGACCACCACACGGCCTCCGGTCATATATTCGCAACAATGGTCGCCGACTCCTTCCACGACGGCAATGGCACCGGAGTTGCGTACGCAGAAACGTTCGCCTACACGTCCGTTGATATACACTTCACCGCTTGTCGCCCCATACATCAAGGTGTTTCCGGCGATCGTGTTGTTTTCGGCTACGAAGGTCGAGCGTACCGGTGGTAGTACGCTGATGCGTCCGCCGCTCAGGCCTTTGCCTAAATAGTCGTTGGCTTCCCCTTCCAAGCGGAAGTCAACACCATGTGCTAAGAAGGCGCCGAAGCTCTGTCCGGCCGATCCTTTGAACTTGATATGAAGCGTGTGTTCCGGCAGCCCGGCGTTGCCGTATCGTTTGGCAATCTCGCCGGAGAGCATGGCGCCCACCGAACGGTCGGTGTTGGCGATGGCATAGTCCAACGAAACTTCCTGTTGGTGTTCGATGGCGGGCAAGGCGTGCCGGATGATATCGAGGTCTTTTACCGGGCCGGTCGGATGTACCTGCCCTGTCGTATGGCGGACTGCATGGGGGACGGTTTGTGCCGGAGTGTGCAGCAACCGGGTGAAATCGAGCAGCGCGTATTTGCCGGCTGCCAGGGATGCTTCAGAACGCCGGGCGATCAGATCAGTCCGCCCGATGATGTCATCCAACCGCCGGAAGCCCATCTCCGCCAGATATTCCCGAACCTCTTCTGCAAGGAAGGTGAAGAAGTTCACCAAGTATTCGTGGCGGCCGTGGAACCGCTTGCGCAGTTCTTCGTTTTGGGTGGCAACCCCTACCGGGCAGGTGTTCTGGTGGCATTTGCGCATCATGACGCAGCCTAAGACAATCAGGGCGGAGGTGGCGAAACCGAACTCTTCGGCTCCCAACAGCGCCATCAGGACGATGTCGCGCCCGGTCTTCAACTGCCCGTCGGTTTGCAGGCGGACCTGTCCGCGCAGGTTGTTCATGACTAATGTCTGTTGCGTTTCCGACAATCCTAATTCGGGCGGGAGTCCGGCATAGCGGATGGAGCTTATCGGCGAAGCTCCCGTCCCTCCTTCGGCTCCCGAGATGACAATGCGGTCGGCCTTTGCCTTGGCCACACCTGCGGCGATCGTCCCGACACCGCTTTCCGATACCAATTTTACACTGATCTCGGCTTGCGGGTTGACATGCTTCAGGTCGAAAATCAGTTGTGCCAAGTCTTCGATCGAGTAAATGTCATGGTGAGGCGGCGGGGAGATGAGCGAGATGCCCGGGATGGAGTGGCGGGTCCGGGCAATCACGTCGTTCACCTTGAATCCCGGCAACTGTCCGCCTTCGCCCGGCTTGGCCCCTTGGGCGACCTTGATTTGGATTTCGTCCGCGTTCACCAAATATTCAGCCGTCACGCCGAAGCGCCCGGACGCCACCTGCTTGATGGCGGAACGGAGGGAGAGGCCGTCTTCGCGGGGCGTGAAACGGGCGGAGTCTTCGCCTCCTTCCCCGGTGTTGCTGCGTCCGTGTATCTTGTTCATCGCCATGGCGATTGTTTCGTGTGCCTCCTTGCTGATCGAACCGAAGCTCATGGCTCCCGTGACGAAGCGCTTCATGATTTTGACGGCCGGTTCCACTTCTTCGACCGGGACCGGTTTCCCCGTCCGGAAAGTCAGGAAGTCCCGGAGGAAGATCGGTCTGTCCTTTTCATCTACGAGGCGGGTGTATTCCTTGAACTTCTTATAGCTGCCCAAGCGGGTGGCCAGTTGGAGGGTCGAGATCGTTTCCGGGTTCCAGGCATGTTTCTCGCCGTCTTTGCGGAAGCTGTAGAGCCCTTTGTGTTCCAGCGTCAGGCTGTCTACCGTTTCATGGAAAGCCTGATGGTGCAGGGTGATGGCATCGGCGGCTATTTCTTGTAGCCGGATGCCGCCTACGCTGCTGGTGGTTCCTCCGAAGTAGGCATCGGTGAGTGCGGGCGAAAGGCCGACGGCCTCGAACAGTTTGGCGCCCCGGTAGCTGCGGATCGTACTGATTCCCATTTTGCTCATCACCTTGAGTAGGCCTTTGCAAAGCGCTTTGATATAATTCTTGCGTGCCATCTCGTAGTTGAGCTGTATCTCCTGTTTGTCCACCAACTCCTGGAGGATGGCGAACGACATATACGGGTTGATGGCGCTTGCCCCGTAGCCTAAGAGCAGGGCGGCGTGCATGACTTCGCGCATTTCGCCAGTCTCTACGATCAATGCGGTTTGTACCCGTTTCTGGACGGAGATCAGATGATGGTGTACGGCACTGACGGCAAGGAGTGAAGGGATAGGAGCATGCGTTTCGTCTACCTCCTTGTCGCTCAGGATGATGTAGTTTACGCCATCTGCGACCGATTGTTCCGCCTGTTTGCAAAGCCGGTCGAGGGCGGCTTTCAACCCTTCGCTGCCTCGCGCGGCTTCGAAGAGCATCGGCAGTTTGACAGACTTGAAACCTTTGTAGCGGATATGGCAAAGAATATCCAATTGCGTGTTGGTCAGTATCGGATGGGCGAGGCGCACCATCTTGCAATGGGCCTCGTTCGGGGTGAGGATATTGCTCCCTACGGCACCGATATATTCCGTCAGGCTCATGACCAGCTCTTCACGGAGCGGGTCGATCGGCGGGTTCGTCACTTGGGCGAACTGTTGGCGGAAATAGTTGAACAACAGTTGCGGGCGTTCGGATAGGATGGCCACTGGCGTGTCGTTTCCCATCGAACCGACCGGTTCGGCGCTGCCTGTGCACATCGGGGTGATGATGCGTTCGATATCCTCCCGGCTGTATCCGAAAGCACGCAGCCTCTTGTCATATCCGGTGACGGTATGCGGGACACGGCGTCCCGATTTCAACTCGTCCAGTTCCACTCGGTTGTTGGCCAGCCAGACGCGGTAAGGCTGTGCGTCGGCCAGTTGCTTTTTCAGCTCGCCGTCGTAATAGATCTTGCCCTCTTCCGTATCGACCAGCAAGATCTTGCCCGGTTGCAGGCGTCCCTTTTCCTCTATCTCGCCCGGCTCGAAGTCCATCACGCCCACTTCGGAAGCTACGACCATCATGCCGTTTTTCGTGATCAGGTAACGTGCCGGGCGCAGGCCGTTGCGGTCCAGCATCCCACCGGCATACCGTCCGTCGCTGAAGAGCAGGGCGGCCGGACCGTCCCAAGGTTCCATGAGGATGGAGTGGTATTCGTAGAACGCTTTCAAGTCTTCCGATATCGGGTTCTTCTCGTTGAAACTTTCCGGAACCAGCATCGCCATTGCGTGGGGCAGGCTCATGCCGGACGCCACGAAGAACTCCAGCACGTTGTCCAGCGAAGCGCTGTCGCTCATACCCGGCTGGATGATCGGGCGTATTTCTTCTATGTTCGGGATGCGGGGAGAGGAGAGGACGCTTTCGCGTGCTTCCATCCATCCCCGGTTGCCTCGTATCGTGTTGATCTCCCCGTTGTGTGCCAAAAGCCGGAAGGGTTGTGCCAAGCTCCAGGTCGGGAAGGTGTTCGTGCTGAAACGGGAGTGGACGAGTGCCAACCCGCTTGTCAGATAGTGATTCGTCAGGTCGGGGAAGTAGTGGCGAAGCTGCATGGACTCCAGCATACCTTTATATATAATGCTTTTGGTGGAAAGCGACACCACATAGAACGCTTTCTTGTCCGGCAGGTCGGAGGCCGCCATCCGTTTCTCGATCCGTTTGCGGATGATGTAGAGTTTCAATTCCAACGCCTGTTGGTCGTCACATCCGGTGATGAACACCTGTTTGATTTCCGGCTCCGTGTCTTGTGCGTCTTTTCCTAAGATGTCTGTGTTGACAGGCACTTTGCGCAGGTGCATCAAGGTCAGTCCTTCTTTTTCGATCTCTTCGATCATGATGCTGAGGATGGCCGAGCGTTGTCCCTCGTCTTTGGGAAAGAAGACCAGTCCGGTTCCATATTTACCCTTTTCCGGTACAGGTATGCCTTGCAATAAGATGAATTCGTGTGGGATTTGCAGTAGGATACCTGCGCCGTCGCCGGTCTTATTGTCTGCCCCTTCCGCACCTCGGTGCCGCATGTTTTCCAATACCTTAAGGGCAGACTCTACAATGTCGTGCGATTTACCGCCGTGGATATTTACGACCAGCCCTACGCCGCAAGCGTCATGCTCGTTGGCGGGATCGTATAATCCTTGTTTGTTGTTCAAAAGTCTTCTTTCTTTCATTGTTTGTTGACTTTATGTTTGTGTAATATTTATTCAGTTGTCAAAATGTTCGGCAAATATATTATATAAGTTTCAAAATGTAATACTGGTCCGGCGAATAGAATGGAGCTTTTTTGTTTTAAGGTTGTGTATGTTTCTATTTGAAAGTATATGGCTTATTATTGTGATAATATGAATAATATTATTTGTATAATACATCAGAATGAAAGATGATTTTGTCTTTGTATTTCTTTTCTGCTGAATCAGGAGATGGATCGAAATTGGTTTCCATTCGTAGTAGCTAATGCTGATTAGTTATGTTTTATAGCATGTTTTAGTTAAATAGATTTAAACAAGTGAGATTTCCAAATAAAACTGTATGCTGTATAACATAAAAGCTCTATATTTGCACTGTGTTTTTCATGGTATTAGATTTAAGGTTAACAATGAAGATTGGCTGTCCGTGACGGATAGCCTTTTTTTGTTTTATTCGGATCGTTTGTTTTTAGAATATTCTGTTTGCTTTCCTATCTTTCCTGTTTGGCTGCAAGGTTTGGTGTCCCATGCAATTGGAAATGCATGGGCATGGAATGGAGAATACATGGGCATCGGATATTTTTTGATAAAAGGACATAAAAACAAAAGAACATAAGAAGCCTATTTTGTCCTTTTGTTCTTTTGTACTTTTGTCAGCCTTTCCTTACTTTTGTCTAAAAATATCAGAATATGGAAATATACAAAGCAAATGATAACCGGTATGCCGATATGGTTTACAGGCGTTGCGGACGGAGCGGATTGCTGCTGCCGGCTATCTCTTTAGGGCTGTGGCACAATTTTGGCAGTGTGGATGTGTTCAACCATTTTATTCAGATTGCCTATACTGCTTTCGACAATGGGATTACCCATTTTGACCTTGCCAACAATTATGGTCCTGTATACGGATCGGCGGAGGAGAATTTTGGCCGTATCCTGAAGAAAGGATTGGGTCGTTACCGGGACGAGCTTGTTATTTCTACAAAAGCCGGATATGATATGTGGCCCGGTCCGTACGGCAACTGGGGAAGCCGCAAATATCTGATGGCAAGCCTGGACCAGAGCTTGAAACGGATGGGGCTGGAATATGTGGACATTTTCTATTCGCATCGTCCGGACCCGCTGACACCGGTCGAGGAAACGATGGGGGCGTTGGCCGATATTATCCGGCAGGGGAAAGCCTTGTATGTCGGAATCTCAAATTATAACGCCGAACAGACCGAAAAGGCACTCGCCGTCTTGAGGGAACACCGGGTACCTTGTTTGATTCATCAGGCACGATATTCCATGCTGGATCGCTGGACCGAACCGGAGCTGTTGCCTTTGTTGGAACAGGAAGGAGTGGGTATGATCGCTTTTTCGCCGTTGGCGCAGGGTCTGTTGACGGACAAATATCTGAACGGCATCCCCGAAAATTCGCGTGCCGCCAAATCGACGGGGCATCTGCAACGCGAACAGGTGACGGAGGAAAAGATCCATAAAATCCGCCAGCTGAATGAACTGGCCAAACAACGCGGTCAGACACTTGCGGAGATGGCACTGGCTTGGTTGTTGAAAGACGACCGGGTAACGAGTGTCTTGGTTGGGGCCAGCTCGGTCGCACAGTTGATGGATAATTTGAAGGCACTGCAGGTTACGGGCTTTTCAGAGGAGGAGTTGCTGGCGATCGAGGAGGTGTTGGGTGTTAGCGAATTGAGGAGTTAAAGAATTAAAAATAGAGAAGATACAGTGAAACCATTCTTATATCAGGTTGCCTCCCTTTTTTATGCTAAATATGGGGCGGAAATCAGCCGGTTGGCTTTTGTCTTTCCGAACCGCCGTACGGGGCTGTTCTTCCAGAAATATCTGTCGGAAGTGTCGGAGAAGCCGCTTTTCTCTCCGACAATCCTGACGATCAATGATTTGTTTGTACAATTGAGCGGGAAGCAGACAGCGGACCGGATCAGTATGTTGTTCAAATTGTATGATATTTATCTGCGCCGTAGCGGTTCATCCGAAACGTTCGACGAGTTCCTTTATTGGGGTGAAATGCTGTTGAATGACTTCGACGATATCGACAAGTATATGGTTGACGCCCGTATGCTTTTCACCAACGTGACGGATCTGCGTGAGATTGAGAATGATTTCAATTTTCTGAGTCCCGAACAGATTGCGGCGATCCGGACTTTCTGGTCTTCTTTCTATCCGAAAGGAGATACACCAAACCAGGAACAGTTTTTGGCGGTCTGGCAGATCTTATACGCCTTGTATATCGATTTGCGGGAGGCGCTTGCTGCCGAGGGCAAGGGATATGAGGGCATGATTTTCCAGGAAGTGGTCGAGCAGATGGAGAAAAACGAATGTTGTGACCTTCCTTATGTGAAAATTGTGTTTGTTGGTTTGAATGCCCTTTCTGTGGCGGAGGAACGTTTCCTCTCTGAGTTGCAAAGGCGGGAGATCGCCGATTTCTATTGGGACTATGCCTCGCCGAAAGTGACGGACCCGGACAACAAAGCCTCCTATTTTGTGGAACGCAATTTGCGGCAATTCCCCTCTCAATTGACAATTGACAATGGACAATGGACAATTGACAATTCTCAATTGTCCATTGAAGTCATCGGCATCCCTTCCGGAATCGGTCAAGCCAAGCAAGTGCACCGTATCTTGAGCGAGCTTTGCAAGGAAGATGAAATGAGCGCGGAAGAGGCATTGCGGACGGCCGTGATTCTGCCGGACGAGCATTTGCTGATTCCGGTCCTGAATGCCATCCCCGAACAGATCCGGCGGATCAACGTGACGATGGGATACCCGTTGGCCGGTACGCCGGTCGCCTCTCTGATGGAGTATATTCTGGCTTTGCAGAAAAATATCCGGTATGTGGACCGGCAGCCGGTGTTCTATTTCCGGGACGTCTTGCCGATCTTGAACCACCGGTATATCTCGACTACCGCGCCGGAGGTGGTCGCCGGCCTGGTAAAAGACATTACGGAAAACAACAAGATCTACATATCTTATGACGATCTGAACCGGACCCCTTTGTTGTCCATCCTCTTTACTCCGGTAACTGCGGTGGAAACGTTTTCCGATTACTTGATCAACGTGTTGCAGGAGCTCAATAGGGCAATTGACAAGGAGAAGGACGACCAAGAATTGTCAATAGTCAATAGTCAATTGTCAATTAATGATATTGAACAGGAGTTTATCTTCCACTATTTCGCCACTGTCAACCGAATGAAGGAGGTCATGCGGGAGGCGAATGTAGAAATGAAAATCGACACCTATTTCCGGTTGCTGAAACGGGTGACAGACACGATTACGATCCCTTTTCACGGCGAACCGCTTTCCGGTTTGCAGATCATGGGGGTTCTGGAGACACGTGCGCTCGACTTTGACCGCTTGATCATCCTTTCGATGAATGAAGGGATCTTCCCGCTGAGGAAAGCGGCCAATTCTTTCATCCCTTATAACCTTCGCCGAGGCTTCGGTTTGCCGACCTATGAGCACCAGGACAGTGTTTGGGCATACCATTTCTACCGGTTGATTTATCGTGCCAGCCATGTCAGCCTGCTTTATGATACCCGGAGCAACGGGTTGCAGACAGGCGAGGTCAGCCGTTTTGTGCACCAACTGCATTATCATTATGAGGAACCGATACAGAACAAGCTGGTCGTCTATAACGTCTCTTCTTCCAGGATACCCGCTTTGCAGGTGGCCAAGACGGAGGAGGTCATGAGCCGTCTGGCGGCTTTCCGCCGTGGCGGGGAGCGGGCAATATCGGCAAGTGCGGTCAATACGTATCTGGATTGTCCGCTTAAATTCTATTTCTCCGTGGTCGAAGGGATACGGGAAGAGGAGGAGGTCAGCGAGACGATCGAGAGCAATGTCTTCGGGAGCATCCTGCACAAGGTGATGGAAGAACTGTACCAACCTTTCTGCGGCAAGATGGTGACGGCCGACCTGCTGAAGGCGATCCGCAAAGATACACCGCAACTGACGGGTGCGGTTGCCCGTGCCTTTGCCGAAATTTTCTTCAAGACAGATGTCGTTCGTCCGCTCACCGGGCAGAACTTCCTGATCGGCGAGATGATCCGCAAATATGTGGAGAAAGTTTTGGAACGGGATGCCAAGCTGACGCCCTTTCGCTATATCGAGTCAGAAAAGAAAATCAAGTGCCTCTTCCCGCTGACGGATAAGAGCGAGATCCAGTTGAAAGGATTCATCGACCGTATAGACGAAGTGCGTGGCATTGTCCGCATCATCGACTATAAGAGTGGAAGCGGAACGACGCAGTTCACCTCTGTCGAATCCCTTTTCGACAAGGAAGAAACGGATCGTTCCAAAGCGGTCATGCAGGTCTTTATGTATGCCTGGATGTATGGGGCAGCCGCCATCCAACCAGGCATCTATTACATGCGTACCCTCTTTTCTCCCTCTTTCGATCCCGCTGTTTACCGTCGTACGGACCGGTTCAAGACGGAACAGGTCCTGGACTTTGCCGACTATCGCACGGAGTTTGAAAACGGTCTGCGGAATTGCTTGGATGAAATCTTCGATCCGGAAATCCCCTTCGTCCAAACCCCGAACGGCAAAGCTTGCGCATATTGCCCGTTTAAGGATGTTTGCGGGAAATAGTATGAATGCCTGAAAGCTCTGGAAATGGTAACAAGTATGTTTATACCTGTTACCAGAAATACCAGTAGAATGCAGCCGTGATGCCTAAAATGATTGCGGAATGGATCACATCCCAATGGTTCCAGCTGGCACGTGTGGCGGCCCGTTCTTCCGGGGTTGCCGTTCCGAACACTAAGCCTTGTATTCTTGCTGTTTCGGGGGCTTTCGTGCAAAGGCTGACGACAATTGTCACGACGATGCAGAAGAGGAACATCCATCCGCAGAAGAACAGCCAGTTCATGTCGTAGAACAGGGCTTTGAACAGGTTGTCGGATGCGTCGGCCGTATTGCTGTAAAAGACTTTGGCACCTAAACGGGTAATACCGATGATGATGCCTGCCAGCATTCCCCACATGCCTCCTTGGGCGGAAGTTCGTTTCCAGCAAATGCCTAACAGGAATGCGGCGGCGATACCCGGCGACAATACGGATTGTACGTCTTGCAGGTAATTATAGAGGACATCTCCGACACTGCGCATGATCGGAATCCAGAGAATACCTAAAATCACGATTACCACCGTTGCGATCTGGCCGATGACAA
Organism: Parabacteroides sp.; assembly: GCA_017937385.1. GTDB lineage: Bacteria > Bacteroidota > Bacteroidia > Bacteroidales > Tannerellaceae > Parabacteroides. The sequence goes on along the minus strand of JAGBDR010000009.1, from coordinate 116,643 downwards.
CTAATTTCTTTTCGGGCGTTTCCGGTTTGAAACGTTTATAGAAGTCGATGGTGAACAGCATCGCCGACGAGTTGAACAGAGAGGCCAGTGAGCTCATCAGGGCTGCCAGGATACCACATACGACAAGCCCTTTCACGCCTGCCGGAAGCAATTTCGCTACCAGTGTCGGGAAAGCTGCATCCGGAATGGACAGTTTGAATACTTCGCCATTGATGGCCACTCCGTTCTTGCTCAATGCAAAAGCGATCATTCCCGGAATCAGGAAGAGGAATACTGGAAGCAATTTCAGGTAGGCTCCGAAGATAGCGCCACGGCGGGCTTGTTTCATGTCTTTGCCTGAAAGGACACGCTGCACGATGTATTGGTCGGTACACCAGTACCAGAATCCGATGATAGAGGAGCCGATCAGCGCACCGAGCCACGGATATTGCGGGTCGCGGTTGTCACGGATCAGTTGTGTCATGGTATCGCCGTAGTCGTTTACGACAACGGAGCGACAGGCCGCCATCATTTCATCCCAACCGCCTAATGCCTTAAAGCCGAGTACGAGGATAATCAGTGAGCCCAACAGAAGGATAGGGGTTTGGAGCACAGAGGTGTAAAGAACGGATTTCATTCCGCCAACGATCGTGTAAAGAGCGGTCAGCAAAACCAGCCCGATCGCTGCAATCCAGAAGAAATCGATCCCCCACAGCTCCTTGATGCCGAAAACCTGTTGGAATACCAACCCGCCGGCATAGACCGTAACGGCTACTTTGGTCAATACATAACTGATTAAGGAGATGAAAGAGAGGATGGTGCGGGATTGCGGGTTATACCGTTTTTCCAGAAACTCAGGCATCGTGTATACCATGCTGCGTGTATAGAAAGGAACGAATACCCATCCGAGGATCAGAATCATCCATCCTTGGATTTCCCAATGAGCCATCGCCATACCGCTGGAAGCTCCGGCTCCGGCCAGCCCGATCAGATGTTCGGAACCGATATTGGAGGCGAAAATGGATGCACCGATGGCGAGCCAGGTGGCATCCCGTCCGCCGAGGAAATAGTCGGCGGAGTTGTTTTGTTTTTGTTTAAGTACCCATACAATAATTCCAATTAGGGCTATAGCAAATAGCCCTATAACAATGAAGTCTAATGTTGCCATAATAGTGTTTTACCTGATTTTAGGGATTTTGTCGATCCTACGCTGATGTCGACCGCCTTCGAACGGAGTGTTCAGAAAGGCCTCGACCGTGTGAGTGGCTTCCTCTTGGCTGATAAATCTGCCGGGCATTACAAGTACGTTGGCATCATTGTGCTCACGGGCGAGGCGTGCAATCTCTTCCTGCCAGCACAGAGCGGCCCGTATTCCCTGGTGTTTATTGAGTGTCATGGCGATGCCGTTGCCGGTTCCGCAGATTGCTATTCCGGGATATACTTCGCCGGCTTCTACTGCTTCGGCAAGCGGATGGGCGTAATCGGGATAATCACAACTATCTGTCGAGCAGGTTCCGAAATCTCGATAGGCCAACCCTTTCGAGTCGAGTATTTGTTTTACGAATTCTTTCAGTTCATACCCTGCATGGTCACTACATAAACCTAATGTCTTCATATTTATCTGTTAGAGGAGTTTGGGATTTATGATTTCAGATTTATGATTTATCAACTCTTCATAAATCATAAATCTGAAATCATAAATCGTTTAGTTCAATAATTCTTTTACCTGATTGTATACGTTCTGTCCCGTGAAACCGAGTTTTTCGTCCAGTACTTTGTATGGAGCGGAGAAGCCGAATGATTCGAGTCCCCAGACCTTGCCGTTGGCACCTACCAGACCTTCTAAGTTGACCGGCAGACCGGCGGTCAGACCGAATACCTTGCTTCCTGCCGGAATGACGGATTCCTGGTATTCTTTGCTCTGGCTGCGGAACAGGCCTTCAGACGGAACTGATACGATGCGGACCTTGATGCCGTCGGCGCGGAGCAAGGCGGCTCCCTCTTCCAACGTGGAAACTTCCGATCCGGAAGCGACCATGATTACATCCGGGTTTTCATCGCTTTCTACAATATAGGCACCCTTTTCGGCCTGCAAGGCTTCGTCGTAACGGCTTTCCTTGGCGGGCAGGTCGGTGATGTTCTGGCGGGAAAGAATCAGGGCAGTCGGTGTGGCCGTGTTTTCCATCGCCATCTTCCAGGCAATGGTCGTTTCGGTCACGTCTGCCGGACGAAGTACCAACATGGAGTTGTGCCCCTTGTGGTTCTTCAGTTTCTCCATCAGGCGGATTTGCGCTTCCTGTTCGACCGGTTCGTGTGTCGGCCCGTCTTCGCCCACGCGGAAAGCATCGTGCGACCAGATGAACTTGACGGGCTGTTCCATCAAGGCTGCCATGCGGATCGCCGGTTTCATGTAGTCGGAGAATACGAAGAACGTACCGCAAGCCACGATTACACCTCCGTGGAGCGACATACCGATGCAGATGCAGGCCATCGTCAGCTCAGCCACGCCTGCCTGGAGGAAAGCACCGCTGAAATCACCTTTCACGAGCGCGTGTGTTTTCTTCAGGAAGCCGTCGGTCTTGTCCGAATTGGAAAGGTCGGCTGAAGAAACGATCATATTTTCCACTTGGGTTGCCAGCACGCCTAAAACGGTCGCTGAAGCGGCACGGGTCGCGACGTTCGGTTTCTGTTCGATCGCCTTCCAGTCGATGACGGGTGCCTTGCCGGAGAACCATAACTCCATCTTGGCTGCCAGTTCCGGATTGGCTTTCGCCCATTCAGCCTGGGCGACATGGCGTTCCGCAACGATTGCTTCCAGTTCTTTGGCACGTTTGGCATACAGCTCTGCCACTTCGGGGAAGATCTGGAACGGGTCGTCCGGGTTTCCTCCTAAGTTCAGGATGGTGTCTGCGATTGAAACGCCGGCTGCCGAAAGGGGTTGTCCGTGTGTAGACACCTTGTTTTCGTAGCTGCTCTTGTCTGCTCCTACGGCACCTTTACCCATGATCGTGTTGCCGATGATCAGGGTCGGACGGGATGTTTCGGCTTTCGCTTCGGTCAATGCCCAGCGGATTTCCGTCACATCGTTTCCGTTGATGGTGATGACTTTCCAGCCCCAGGCTTCGTATTTCATGGCTACATTCTCTGTCGTCACTTCGCTCACGGTTGTGGAGAGCTGGATGTTATTGGCATCGTAGAACATAATCAGGTTGTCCAGTCCCAGCGTGCCGGCTATACGTCCGGCTCCCTGGGAAATTTCTTCCTGGATGCCACCGTCGGAAATATAGGTATAAATCGTCTGATTCATGACGTCACCCAGGCGTGCTTTCAGGAACTTGGCTGCGATAGCGGCACCTACGGCGTAGGTATGGCCTTGTCCCAGCGGGCCGGATGTGTTTTCGATACCACGCATCACGTTGACTTCGGGGTGTCCCGGGGTCACGCTACCCCACTGGCGGAACTCTTTCAGTTCGTCGATCGTGAATTTACCGGTGAGGGCGAGTACTGAATAAAGCATCGGCGACATGTGTCCCGGGTCCTGGAAGTAGCGGTCCCTGCCTTCCCATGTGGGATTTTTAGGGTCATACACGAGGAACTCTGAAAACAGTACGTTCACAAAATCGGCCCCGCCCATTGCACCGCCGGGGTGGCCGGATTTCGCTTTTTCTACCATTGACGCAGCCAGGATACGGATATTGTCCGCTGCTTTGTTCATTAAATTAATATCGTTCATTGTGATGAAGTGTTTTTTATTTTTGTTGCAAAGATAGGCAATATATCCCTAATGACCATCATCCGGAGTAACCTATTGTGCCGATCCCGATTGTAAGGTCTTTACGATGGGCATTGTAAAGGTGGTAGAATGGGCATCATAAGGTGCTTACAATGCCCATTCTTGGAATGGATGGCCAATAGCCTTGCCTTGAATAGCCTGAGAAGCCTATCCCTTGAACCGTGTGGCCGCCTCTTCGACAGGAAGAGCTGCCTTGTAGTGCGCGATATAGGTGTTGAAACCGGCTACTTCTTCGGGCGTCGGAACGATTTCGACACCGGTGTCTCCATTGAAAACCTCTTCTTCCAAATACACATCGAGTGGCAGGTCTTTCGGATTGCTTACCGCATATAAGGCAAGCAACGCGATGCCCCATGCACCTCCTTCTCCGGCTGTTTCCATGACCGATATGGGTGAGTTGAGGGCGGCGGCCAGTACCCGTTGCCCGACGTGCTTGGTTTTGAACAGTCCGCCATGGCCGGTGATGCGGTCCACCTTGACCTGTTCTTGCTTGAACAGGATGTCGTTGCCGAGTTTGAGAACGCCGACTGCGCCATATAGATGGGTCCGGATGAAATTGGCCAGGTTGAACTTGTCGTTGGCTGAACGCAGGAATAGGGGACGGCCGTCGGTCAGCCCGGCAACCGGTTCGCCGGAAATGTAGTTGTAGGAGAGGAGCCCGCCGCAATCCGCATCGCCGGTAAGCGCGTGCGTATAGAGCTTGCCGAACACTTCATCCATATCGACCGGTATGCCCAACAATTCCTGGTATTCGCGGAAGAGGTTGACCCAAGCATTGAGATCGGACGTGCAGTTGTTGCAGTGCACCATCGCCACCGGGCTGCCGTCCGGAGTGGTGACAATGTCGATCATTTCATACGGCCGTGATAACTCTTTTTCCAAAACGATCATGGAGAATGACGAGGTTCCGGCCGAGACGTTTCCGGTACGTTGGCGGACAGCATTGGTCGCAACCATGCCGGTCCCGGCATCGCCTTCGGGCGGACAGAACGGGATTCCGGCTTGCAGGTGGCCGGAAGTGTCGAGCTGTCCGGCTCCTTCCGGGGTCAGATGGCCGGCGTCCTTACCTGCCGGCAGGATGCGGGGCAGGATGTCAAGTAGCTTCCAGCCATACCCTTTCGGGGCTACGAGCTGGTCGAATTGGGCGACCATCGGAGCGGAATAGGACTTGCTTTCCGGATCGATCGGAAGCATACCGGATGCGTCACCGATGCCCAGAACTTTCTCGCCGGTCAGTTGCCAGTGGATATAGCCGGCGAGCGTTGTCAGATAATGGATCTCCGGTACGTGCGGCTCGTCGTTCAGGATGGCCTGGTAAAGATGGGAGATGCTCCAGCGCAGCGGGATGTTGTAGGCGAACCGTTTTGACAGTTCGGCGGCCGCTTGTGCCGTATTGGTATTCCGCCAGGTACGGAACGGGACGAGGATCTCTTCTTCTTGATTGAAAGCCATGTAGCCGTGCATCATGGCACTGATGCCGATAGCGGCCAGTGTCTGGATGTCTGTGCCATATTGTTTCCGGACATTTGCACGGAGGTCCTTGTAACAGTCCTGTAGACCGCTCCAGATCGCTTCGATGCTGTATGTCCAGAGGCCGTCTACCAATTGGTTTTCCCAGATGTGGCTGCCTTGTGCGATCGGCCGGTTCTCCGGGTCGATTAGGACTGCCTTGATGCGGGTAGAGCCCAGTTCGATGCCCAATACGGCTTTTCCGGTTTCGATGATGGATTTAGCGTTTGTCGGCATATCAGCAAAGTGCTTTGTTCAACATATAATAGATTTCGTTCAGGCGCAATTCTTTCTTGAATGCGTCGATCGTCGTGTTCTCATTGATTATGACGATTTCGATACCTGCCATTTCAGCAAAGTCTTGCCAGTATTCCGGGGTCAGGTCGTAAGAGAAGCTGGTGTGATGTGTGCCACCGGCCAGGATCCAGGCGGCAGCGCCCACTTCGAGGTTCGGCATCGGAATCCATAAAGCACTTGCTACGGGCAGTTTGGGGAGCGGTTTGCTCTTGATGCATTCCACTTTGTTTACGATCAGGCGGAAGCGGTTGCCGAGGTCTACGATTGTAGCGGCGACACCCGTTCCTTGCTTGCTGGTGAATACCAGGCGGGCGGTTTCGCTGTCGATGCCGATGCTTAAGCGATGGACTTCCAGTTTGGGTTTCGTCTCGGCGATCATCGGGCAGACCTCCAGCATGTGTGCCTGCAGAATGGCACTCCGTTCGCCGTCGAAATGCAGGGTGTAATCTTCCAGGAAAGAGCATCCTTGCGGCATCCCTTGGCTCATGAACCAGGTCGTGCGATAGAGGGCGGCCGTTTTCCAGTCGCCTTCCGCTCCGAATCCGTATCCTTCGGCCATGAGGCGCTGGGAAGCGAGTCCGGGGATTTGGTCGAACTCGCCCAAATCGTTGAAGTTTGTCGTGAAACCTTTTGCACCGGTTTCTTTCAAGACACACCGGATCGCGATTTCGGCTTTGGCCGAATTCCATACTTTTTCGTATGCTACGGTTCCTTCCTGTTCGAGGGAAGGATCATGGTCGTATAGGCTGAAATATTCGGACACGAGCGCTTCGACCTCTTGGTCTGTAATGGCGTTGTAGTATGCCATCACGTCGTTGATGGGGTAGTAGTCTACATGATAGCCTAATACCTGTTCGGCTTCCACCTTGTCACCGTCGGTGACGGCCACGTTGTTCATCTGGTCGCCGAAACGGAGGATCAGCATATCCTGCGCGTCGGCCCAGGCAGCTGCCACGCGCATCCAGCCTGCAATCTTGGCTTGTGCTTTCGGATCTTGCCAGTGGCCGACCACGACTTTGCGGTTTTTGCGCATCCGGGTTACGATGTGGCCGAATTCGCGGTCGCCGTGGGCTGACTGGTTCAGGTTCATGAAGTCCATGTCCATCGTTTCCCAGGGAATCTCCTTGTTAAACTGGGTGTGGAAGTGAAGCAACGGCTTTTTCAGTTCCTGCAGGCCGTGTATCCACATTTTGGCCGGAGAGAAAGTGTGCATCCAGGTAATGACACCGATACATTTATCCTCGTTGTTGGCGGCTTTGAATGCGGCGGTCACCTCTTTGGCCGAGTTGACCGTTCCTTTGTAGACTACTTTTACCGGCAGGTTTCCGGATTCGTTCAGTCCTTTTACCATTTCGTTGGAATGGGCATCCACCTGGATGACCGCGTCACCTCCGTACAGAAGCTGTGCTCCCGTTACGAACCATACTTCAAGATCTTTAAAATTTGTCATGGCTTATTGATTTAATTCGTTTGTTGTTTATTTTTGTCCGTAGTAAGCATTCGGGCCGTGCTTGCGTTCGAAATGCTTTTTGATAAGATATGGATTCATGGTCAAATGCGGGTTGATGCCATACGAGAGATACGCCATCTTCGCCACCTGTTCCATTACGACTGCGTTGTAGACGGCTTCTGCCGCATTCTTGCCCCAGGCGAACGGGCCGTGGTTGCCTACCAGGACGCCTGGTATGTGTACGGGATTCAGCTCTTTGAAGCGTTCGACAATCACGTTTCCGGTCTCTTTCTCGTAATCCCCTTCCACTTCTTCCTTTGTCATCGGGCGTGTGCAGGGAATGGCATCACTGAAATAATCGGCGTGCGTGGTACCGATATTCGGAATGTCGAGGCCGGCCTGTGCCCAAGAGGTTGCGAATGTCGAGTGGGTGTGTACGATTCCCCCGATTTCTGGAAAAGCGTTGTATAGGACCAAGTGGGTCGGTGTGTCCGATGAGGGTTTGAGATCGCCTTCCACCGTATTCCCGTCCAGATCGAGTACTACCATGTCGCCAACCTTCATCGTTTCGTAAGAAACTCCGGAGGGTTTGATTACGACCAAACCTTTTTCCCGGTCTATGGCACTTACGTTCCCCCAGGTAAAAATGACCAATCCGTGTTTTACCAGGTCTAGATTGGCTTTGAAAACCTTTTCTTTTAACTCTTCAACCATACTTATACTGTGTTTGTTTGTGGTTTGTATGTGTTCGGGTGTAAAAGTAACACTTTTGTACGGCGAGTGCACAAAAAAAGCTATGTTCTACAACATAGCTTGCCCTTGTTTTTGCTTTTATTCCTTCGGAATGCTATTTTTGTTCCATGCCCATGCCATTTTATTTTCATGCCCATGCAATCTTTGTTCCATGCCCATGGAACGGAAAAGGCATCCGCGCTCTTTCCTTATAAAGAGAAGTAGAAACCCTGTTCTAACAGTCGGTCGTATTTTTCTTTGTTGAACATATAATAGAAAGCGCCTCTTTTGGAACTTTTCTTGTCTTTTTCATCCAACTTCTCCAGAATGTCCATCGCATTCAGTTTCTTGCGGAAGTTGCGCTTGTCCAGTTGAGTCTGGTAGATGGCTTCATATAGGCTCTGCAATTGTGGCAACGTGAATTTTTCCGGGAGCAGATTGAATCCGACAGGACGGGTTGCCGCTTTTCTACGCAGGCGGGACAGGGTATCGGCGATCATCCGGTTGTGGTCGAAAATAAGTTGCGGGACTTCGCTGATCCTGGTCCAGGCCGCATTGTGTTCCTTCAGTGTCTCGGTACTGAAGTCGTGCATGTTGACAAGTGAATAGTATGCTACGGAGATAACCCGTTCTCCGAGATCGCGGGTAACATCTCCGTAAGCACCTACCTGTTCCATAAAAAGATTATCGATGCCGGTACATTCGGTCAGCACGCGCGACGCGGCTTCCTCGATACTTTCACCCGCTTTGATGAAACCGCCCATCAGCGACCATTGTCCCATCATGGGTTCGAACTTACGTTTATAAAGTAATACATTGAGCTCTTTCTGATCGAATCCGAGTATGATACAATCTACTGCAACATAGAATTTGGTTTCGTTCTGATAAAAAGCGGTTGTCATGACTTCTTATGGAATTATAATTGATTTGTTGTTATGCGAGTTTGCGTGCGCCGTCGCTGATGACTACATTATATAATTTAGGTTCGTGTCCGAATTTGGCTGTGTAAGATTCGAATGCTTCTTTTACGAATGCATCATATTTCTCTTCTTTCACCAAGTTGATCGTACAACCGCCGAAACCGCCGCCCATCACGCGAGAACCGGTCACACCGCATTTCTTGGCCACTTCGTTGAGGAAGTCCAGTTCTTCGCAGCTGACTTCATACAGTTTGCTCATGCCGTGATGCGTTTCATACATCTTCTTTCCTACTGTTTCGTAATCGTCTTTTTCCAGAGCGTCGCAAACGTCGAGCACGCGCTGTACTTCTTCGATCACATATTCGGCACGCATATAATCTTCTGCACTAATGTCGCCTTTCACTTCGTTCAGCATATCCATTGTCGCATCGCGCAGGAATTCGACTTCCGGATGGTTGCGGCGGATTGCGGCAGCGGCATGTTCACAAGACTGGCGGCGTTTGTTGTAGGCCGAAGAGGCCAGTTCGTGTTTAACGACTGAATCCAGCAATACCAATTTATAGCCGACCGGATGGAACGGGAAATATTTGTATTCGAGTGAACGGCAGTCCAAGCGGATCAAACTTCCTTCTTTTCCGAATACGGAAGCGAACTGGTCCATGATACCGCAGTTTACACCGCAATAGTTGTGTTCCGTTGACTGGCCGATCTTAGCCAATTCGAATTTATCGATGTTCAGGGAGAACAGATCGTTCAAAGCAAATGCGTATGTACTTTCCAAGGCAGCGGAAGAGGACATGCCTGCACCTAACGGTACATCGCCTGCAAACACGGTGTCGAATCCCTGGATCTGTCCGCCCCGTTTGATGATTTCGCGGCAAACACCGAAAATGTATCTTGCCCAGCTTGCTTTGGGTGCGTCTTCTTCGTTCAGGCCAAATTCGGCATAGTCGTTCAGGTCCACTGAGAAAGCACGGACTTTCCCTGTTCCGTTTGGTTTGATTTCGGCAATCATGCCTTTATCGATAGCTCCCGGAAATACGAAGCCGCCGTTATAATCGGTATGTTCGCCAATCAGGTTAATACGGCCCGGCGATGCATACACACTACCTTCTGTAGAGAATAACTCCTGAAATTTATTTCTGATTCTTTGTCTCATGATAGATTTGTTTTTAATTAGGTTATGAAATGAAGGTGTATCAAAATTCATTTGTGCCATGATTTTGATACACCTTCTTCTTGTTATACTTCTTTTATTCTACGGGAATATCTTTGTTTACGTTCTTGCTGCCGATTAAAGCATAATACAGCAGGTAAGCCAATGCCAGCAAGATGACGATGTAAGAGAATTGATAGCCTGCGATGTCAACGATCAGACCCTGGATCCAAGGCAGAATACCGCCACCGCAAACCAGCACCATGAAGATTCCGGATGCTGCTGCCAGATATTTACCCAATCCTTCAACAGCCAGGTTGAAGATTCCACCCCACATGATGGATGTACACAATCCGACGAGCAACAGCAAAAGAGCGTTGATAGGCACTTCTGCCAGGCCGAATCCTAAAGCTCCGACTGCATCAGTCTGCAATACCGGGACGCTGACTTGTGTGCTGACCGGCAAAATCATGGCAAGACCTACCAATACAAGACCTACGGCCGAAGTCACCATCAACATGACACGGCTTGAAACTTTGCTACCGATGGATGCTCCAACCAGACGGCCGATCAACATCAAGAACCAGTAAGTACCGCATACGAAACCGGCGATTGTCGGGGCGATACCGATTTCTTTTACCAACCACATATCCAATACACCCGGTGTACCGACTTCGACGCCTACATAAACGAAGATAGCGATTGCACCTAAAACGAAGTGGCGGAATTTCAGAGCGCCAGACATAAGTGTAGACAGCGGTTCCTTTGCCTTTTCAGAGTGCGGTTCGGGCAACTGGGAGAAGAACAGGACAACGAATGCGAATGCAAATACGCCCATCGCGATGAAGAGAACCGGATAAACGTCTGCGATACTGGTCTGCTTCGTGATTTCACCGACCAATACACCGACCAACATCGGAGTCAATGTTCCCATTACGGAGTTGAATGAACCTCCGATCTGGATCAGCTGGTTACCTTTGTTGCCACCACCACCGAGTGTGTTCAACATCGGGTTGACCACCATGTTGAGCAGACACATGGAGAAACCGGAAACGAAAGCTCCGACCAGATAGATCAGGAAGCTCTGCTGTCCGCCGGACAAGTACTGGATGAACACACCGACCAGACCGATTACGATCGCTGTCAAGGCTGTTTTCTTGAAACCGAATTTTTCAAGCATGATACCGCCGGGAATACCCATTACGGCATACGCAATGAAGTTTGCCAAGTTACCCAAAAGCCCCATTGCCGGGGAAACGTTGAACTGAGTTGTTAAAATTTTGCCCATGGGTGCCGCCAAGTTGGTGACAAATGAGATCATACCGAACAAGAACACCATAATGATAATGGGCAGCATGTAGTTTTGTTTGTTTTGCTGTGACATGTTTGAATTTTTTTAGATTGTAATTATTAATTTGTTATTGTTATCGTTATTGATTACTCGACCGAGAATTTATAGATCGTCTTGCTTTGGAACACTTCGCCCGGACGCAGAACGGTCGACGGATATTCCGGTTTGTTGGGACTGTCGGGATAGTGCTGTGTTTCCAGACAAAGAGCGGCGCGTGCCGGATAGCGTTGTCCGTTCTTGCCGACGAAATTGCCCGTCATCCAGTTCCCTGTGTATAATTGTACGCCCGGCTGTGTCGTGTAGCATTCCATTACGATGCCGGTTTTGGGCGATACGCAACGGGCACAGAGCGACAGTTCGTTTTCCTCTTTCTTATTTAATATATAGGTATGGTCGTATCCTTTTCCGAAATTCAACGCTTCGAAATCTTCATCGATACGTTCGCCCACTTCATGCGGAGTACGGAAGTCCATCGGAGTCCCTTCCACTTTTTCTTTCGGACCGTAAGGAATGGAGGTATTATCGGTCGGCAGATAATAATCCGCATTGATGGTCAGTTTGTGATCATATACGGAAGGATCGCCCTGTCCGGAGAGGTTGAAGTAGGAGTGGTTGGTCAAGTTCAGGATGGTCGGTTTGTCTGTTACCGCATGATACGAGATGACAACTTCGTTGTCGTCGGACAGGTGGTATGTGACGGTCGTATCCAGCTTTCCGGGGAAACCTTCTTCACCGTCGGCAGACGTGTATTTCAACTCGACCGTCTGGTTGTCGATTTTGTTCAGGTCCCACACCATGAAATTGAATCCTTTCAAACCGCCATGCAAGCTGTTCGGCCCGTTATTGAGAGCCAGCTTGTCATACACAACACCATCCAACGTGAATTTCCCGCCTGCGATACGGTTGGCATATCGCCCGCATATCGCCCCGAAATAGGGCTCTTCGGAAACCAGGTATTCATCTATGGAATTGTGTCCTGTCACTACATCGGTTAACTTCCCGGACCGATCCGGTACCATAAGCGATACAATCTTTGCACCGTAGTTGGTAATGGTAAGTTCTGCACCTTTGTTATTTGTAAGGATACATAGCATCGTTTCTTTGCCGTCTATTTGCTTGCTGAAGTTCGCAACAGTCAAGCCAGACAGTGTACTTTCGTTCTTCATGTAAATATAGTTTCAAAATTGTGTGTAAAATTACTCTCTTCTTTGTATTCATGTACTACTTTAAAGATGTTTTATAGCATAAAACGGCTTTTTGTTTGCTAAAATGGGCGATTTCTCCCCTTTCAATCGGAATTATTAGTGTATATTTGCAACTAAATAATCTTTTTATTCACTGAAAAACACATACCGATGATGAAAAGTATGAAAAAAGCCATTTGCCTGTGTCTGCTTAGTCTGGGCGTTGTTAATGTAATGGCACAAAGTACCGAATTTAAGATAGATGTACAGAAAACCGGTGCACCTATCCAGTCGACCATGTACGGGATTTTTTTTGAAGATATCAATTTCGGGGCCGACGGCGGTCTGTATGCCGAATTGATCAAGAACCGTTCTTTTGAGTTTGAAAATCCTTTCGGAGGCTGGACGCCTTTTGGGAATGTCAGTGTGCAGACCAAGAATCCTTGTTTCGACCGTAATCCGCATTATGTCCGTCTTTCTTATGAAAAAGAGCTGACTGGAACTGGTCTCGACAATGAAGGCTTCAAGGGTATCGGTGTCCGGAAAGGGGAGAAGTACGACCTTTCTTTATATGCCCGTACCCAGTCCGCTATGCCGATCAAGCTACGTATAAACTTGGTGAACAGCCGGAACGATTTGTTTGAGCAAAAAGAAATCGAAGTGAGTGGCAAGGAGTGGAAGAAATATACGGTTGTCCTGACGCCGGGAGCGACGGAGGCCCGATCCCGCTTGCGTATAACGATGGAGACGAAAGGGACTGTCGATCTTGAACACATTTCATTGTTTCCGCAAAAAACTTTCAACAACCGTCCGAATGGTATGCGTGCCGACTTGGCACAGGCATTGAAAGAGCTGAAACCGGGTGTATTCCGTTTCCCTGGCGGTTGTATTGTGGAGGGAACGAACAAGGCTACCCGTTATCAGTGGAAAAACACGATCGGGCCGGTCGAGAATCGTCCGATCAATATCAATCGTTGGAATTATACGTTCTCGAATAAGAAGTTTCCGGATTATTACCAATCCTATGGCTTGGGATTTTTCGAATATTTCCAGTTGAGCGAAGATATCGGTGCGGAGCCGCTTCCCGTGCTGAACTGCGGCCTTTCTTGCCAGTATGAAAACGAAGATCCGAATGAGAATTGTCCGGTAGACAAGCTGCAACCTTATATCGATGACGCTCTCGACTTGATTGAGTTTGCCAACGGTCCGGTGACCAGCAAGTGGGGAAAGATACGTGCCGATATGGGACATCCGGCTCCTTTTAACTTGAAGTTCATTGCCATCGGAAACGAACAGTGGGGACCGCTTTATCCCGAACGTCTCGAACCGTTTGTCAAAGCGATCCGTGCCCGGTATCCGGAGATACAGATCATCGGTAGTTCCGGACCGCAATCGGAAGGAGAGGATTTCGATTATCTTTGGCCGGAAATGAAACGCCTGCAAGTGGATTTGGTAGACGAACATTTCTACCGGTCTCCCGAATGGTTCTTGAACGGAGCCAAACGCTATGATTCGTATGACCGCCAAGGACCGAAAGTGTTTGCCGGCGAATATGCCTGCCATCCGGGCAATCGGGAGAACAGTTTCCTGACCGCCTTGTGTGAAGCCGCTTTTATGACCGGTTTCGAACGGAATGCGGATGTGGTTCATTTATGTACGTATGCCCCGCTTTTCGCTCATGTGGATGCTTGGCAGTGGCGCCCGGACCTGATCTGGTTTGACAATCTTTCGTTGGTCAAGACGCCGAACTATTATGTGCAGCAACTATATGGCCATAATGCCGGAACGAATGTTATTCCGCTGACTATGCAGGGCGAACCGGTCACCGGCCAGCAGGATTTGTATGCTACCGCGGCGATCGACAAGCATTCGAACGAGCTGATCGTCAAAGTTGCCAATACCGGAATTCGAAACAAACGGATCAAGCTGAACATGAACGGTCTTTCGACCGGCAAGCATAAAGGAACGCTTACGTTGCTCCATGCTTCCGATCTGGAAGCCAAGAATACTTTGGACAATCCTTCGGTGGTAGTTCCGATCGTTTCCGAGATCGAGATGGAGGCTCCGCAAGCCGAAGTGATTTTGAGGCCTCTTAGTTTCTCTGTCTATCGGATCAAGTTGTGAAGATGTGGTATTTTAAATTTGATTGAATATGTTTAGCGAAAAAAGGAGTAACGTACTTCATGGCATTCTGTTGATCGCCCTTTTCTCTTGTTCTGCGTTCTACATCGCAGAGTTCCCTTTTGTCAAAAATCTATCTTTCAGTCCGCTGATTGTCGGTATCTTGTTGGGTATGGTGTATGCGAATAGTTTGCGTAACCATTTGCCTGAGACATGGGTGCCCGGTATTTTGTTTTGTACGAAGCAGGTGTTGCGTGCCGGTATCGTATTGTATGGCTTCAGACTGACGTTCCAAAGTGTGATCGAGATCGGACTTCCGGCTATATGGATTGATGCGATTATAGTGGCGGCTACTATATTCATCGGTTTGCTTGTCGGGCGTTTGCTGAAAATGGATAGAGATCTTGCATTGCTGACATCAACCGGTAGTGCGATCTGTGGAGCGGCCGCCGTATTGGGGGCTGAACCGGTTGTGAAAAGTGAACCGCATAAAACAGCGGTTGCCGTTTCGACGGTCGTCATTTTCGGAACGTTGTCGATGTTTATTTATCCGGCCCTGTACCGTGCCGGTATATTGGATCTGACACCTGAGCAGGTGGGGCTTTATACCGGATCGACCTTGCATGAAGTAGCGCATGTCGTAGGAGCCGGTAATGCGATGGGGAAAGAAATCTCGGACACGGCCATTATCGTGAAAATGATTCGTGTTATGATGTTGGCGCCCGTCCTGGTGATTATGAGTTTCGCTTTGGCTCGTACTGCCGTCAAAGTTGTATCCGGCGGTGCAAAGGAAACGGCTTCCGCTACTGCAAAGCGGGGTAAGATCACGATTCCCTGGTTCGCCTTCGGTTTCCTGGCCGTGATCGGTTTCAATTCCTTTGACTTATTGCCTCACACGGTTGTGGACGGGATCAATCAGATCGATACATTCATGTTGACGATGGCAATGACGGCATTGGGTACGGAAACCAGTATCGAGAAGTTCAAGAAAGCCGGAGCAAAGCCTTTTATCTTGGCGGCGGTATTGTATGTTTGGTTGTTGGGCGGCGGCTATTTGTTGGCGAAGTATCTGGTTTAACATAAATTGCTTGATACAGGGGTGAAGGTGTGTCTTATAAATTATTACCTTTGCGCCCAAAACAAGAAAGATAGAAAAAGTGGCTTCAAAGATAACAAAAGGTATTATAATCTCATTCTGGGTGCTGTTTGCCGTGGCAGTAGGCGCTGTTGTTTTATTGTTTTCGGCAATCGCCAATGGTTCGATCGGTTATATGCCGCCGGTCGAACAGCTTGAAAATCCGATTGATAAATATGCTTCACAGGTAATCTCTTCCGATGGGAAGACGCTTGCAACTTATGCCCATAGTCAGGATAACCGTATATTCGTCAACTATAACGACCTTTCGCCTGATTTGGTGAAAGCTTTGATTGCAACTGAGGACGTCCGTTTTGCCGAGCATAGCGGTATTGATGCGCAAGGGTTGTTTCGTGCGGTTGTGAAACGTGGGATTCTGATGCAGAAAAGCGGCGGTGGCGGCAGTACCATTACGCAGCAATTGGCCAAACAGCTTTTCTCGCCGAGTGCGGACAATGTGATGGAGCGTTTGTTCCAGAAACCGATCGAATGGGTGATTGCGGTACAGTTGGAACGTTTTTATACGAAGGAAGAGATTATCAATATGTATCTGAACAAGTTCGACTTCCTTTATAATGCGGTCGGCATACAATCGGCTGCCCGTGTTTATTTCGGGAAAACTCCCAAGACATTGAAGATCGAGGAAGCCGCTACGCTGGTCGGGATGTGTAAGAATCCTTCTTATTTTAATCCTGTGCGCCACAATGACCGGACGCGCGGACGTCGGAACACGGTTCTGGAACAAATGCAGAAAGCCGGTTTCATCACGCCGGCCGAGTGTGACTCCCTGAAAAAATTACCTCTTGCCGTACATTTCAGCCGCATGGACCATAAAGATGGTCTGGCTCCCTATTTCCGTGAATTCTTACGTTTGACTTTGACTGCCAAAAAGCCAGAACGCAAAAATTACAGAGGATGGCAGATGCAGCAGTTTAAGGAAGATTCGCTTGCGTGGGAAACAAACCCGATGTATGGTTGGTGTAACAAGAACAAGAAACCGGATGGAGAGTTCTATAATTTGTATACGGATGGATTGAAAATCTATACGACGATCGATTCCCGTATGCAGAGATATGCCGAAGATGCTGTCCGTGAGCATATCGGAGGGTATTTGCAATCGGCCTTTTTCAAAGAGAAAAAAGGCAAGAGCTATGCTCCGTTCTCACGTGATTTGCGGCAGGGTGAAGTGGATACGATTTTTATGCGGGCCATGCACCAGACCGATCGTTATCGCGCGATGAAGAAAGGCGGGGCAAGCGAGAAAGAGATAAAGGCGGCTTTCAACAAACCAGTCGAAATGCGTGTGTTCAGTTGGAACGGGGCGATCGATACGATCATGTCGCCCATGGATTCGATTCGTTATCATAAGAGTTTCCTGCGTACCGGATTTATGTCGATGGATCCGCGTACCGGCCATGTAAAGGCGTATGTGGGAGGCATCGATTATAATAACTTTCAGTACGATATGGTAAATGGCGGACGTCGTCAGATCGGTTCGACTATCAAACCTTTCCTTTATTCGCTGGCGATGATCGAAGGGATCAGTCCTTGCGATGAAATGTTGCATGTGCAACAACGGCTGACCGATGAGAACGGCAAGCTTTGGGAACCCCGTAATGCCAATAAGAAACTTGTTGGCGAGATGGTTTCCGTACAATGGGGATTGCAAAATTCGGACAACTGGGTGACGGCTTGGCTGATGGGGCAGTTGTCTCCTTATACATTTGTTCGTCTGCTCCATTCGTTCGGCTTGAAGAACGAGATGGATCCGGTCATTTCGATCTGCCTGGGTACTCCGGATGTGTCGGTGGGCGAAATGGTAAGTGCCTATACGACTTTCGCCAACAAGGGAATACGGGTCGAACCGCTGTATGTAACCCGCATAGAGGATATGTCCGGAAATACGATTGTCAATTTCAACCCTCAAATGAGCGAGGTGTTGACGGAAGATGCTTCCTATAAAATGCTTCACATGCTGAAAAACGTGATAGACGGCGGTACCGGTAGCCGTGTCCGTTTCCGTTATGGCATCAAAGCGCCGATGGGCGGAAAGACCGGTACGACCCAAAATAACTCCGATGGTTGGTTCATGGGCTTTACGCCGAGCTTGGTGTCCGGTGTCTGGGTCGGTGGTGAAGACCGTTCCATCCACTTCGACCGGATGTCGGAGGGACAGGGAGCCAGTATGGCTCTGCCGATCTATGGGCTTTATATGCAGAAGGTTTATGCCGATAAAACATTGGGGTATTCGCAGGAAGAAGATTTTGAGATCCCCGAACAATATCAGAACCCCTGTAAGATGACCTCTGAAGAGGAACGGAAACAGACTCCGACGGATGTGGAGGGAATCGATAAGATGTTTGAATAAAGAGCGGTTTTGCTTTTCGATATATTCGATATAAGAATGCATGGTCATGGAATTTTCATTTCATGACCATGCATTTCTTTTTTTATGGCGATTGGCTACTGGAAAGATGGGGACGAACGGAAAGAACAGGGGACCACGGAGTAAGAAATGGGAGATTTTCGTACTTTTGTCACAACTAAAATAAAGCGATATGAATAGAACATGGATAAAAAACGCCTCCATCATCAACGAAGGCCGCACTTTCACCGGCTCAGTACTGATCGAGGGGGATAAGATTGCCGCCGTATATGAAGGGGCGGTTCCTGCCTCGGCAGATGATGCGACCGTGATAGATGCGACCGGAAAGTTTCTGCTTCCGGGTGTTATTGATGACCAGGTACATTTTCGCGAACCGGGGCTGACGCATAAGGGCGATATCGCCAGCGAAAGCCGGGCTGCCGTTGCCGGCGGAGTCACCACTTTCATGGATATGCCGAATACGAAGCCTCAGACAACGACCCTTGCCGATCTGGAATGGAAATGGCAGCGGGCAGCGGAAACGTCGGTTGCCAACTATTCTTTCTTTTTTGGCGGGACGAACGAGAATATGGATGAAATCCGTAAACTGGACCGAAGCCGTGTGCCGGGGCTGAAACTTTTCCTCGGCTCATCTACCGGTAATATGTTGGTCGATAAGAAAGAAAGCCTGGAACGTATTTTCAGTGAAGCCGGGATGCTTATCGCTATCCATGCCGAAAAGGAAGAGGTCATCAAACGGAACATCGCTCATTATACGGGGTTGTATGGTGAGGATCTGGATATCTCTTTCCATAGCAAGATCCGTAGTGAGGAAGCCTGTTATGCCTCCTCGTCCGAAGCGGTCGAACTGGCTGACCGTCTCGGTTCCCGTCTGCATATCCTGCATCTTTCGACGGCAAAAGAACTTTCTCTGTTGAGCAATCAATGTCCGCTCAGCGAAAAGAAGATCACGGGTGAGGTATGTGTGCATCATCTCTGGTTCCATGATGGCGATTATGAACAGTTCGGCAACCGTATCAAATGGAACCCGTCGATCAAGACGCTGGCGGACCGTACGGCGCTGCGCGAAGCCGTAAACAACAACACGATCGATATTGTGGCGACCGACCATGCCCCGCATCTTCTTTCCGAGAAAGAGGGCAGCTGCCTGAAAGCCGCTTCCGGAGGTCCGCTGATCCAACATTCGCTTATCATCATGCTGGAGTTGGCGATGGAAGGTCGTTTCACTTACGAGAAAGTGGTGGAGAAGATGGCGCACATGCCGGCCGAGCTTTTCCGTATAGATCGCCGTGGCTATATCCGTCCGGGCTATTATGCCGATCTGGTCCTGGTCGATCCGAAAGAAACCTGGACAGTGGCGAAAGAGAATATACTATATAAATGTGGCTGGTCTCCCTTTGAGGGCTATACATTCCATCATGCCGTCTGGAAAACATTCGTCAACGGTCAACTGGCCTATGACAATGGACAGGTGAATGATGGAGTGCGCGGGAAAGAAACCCGATATAATTGACAATGGACAATTGACAATTGACAATTGGTTTCACGTTCTATTAATTGTCAATTGTCCATTGTCAATTCAATTAATGTGTATCAGTTTGTGCGTTTGCAAGCTGAGGCGCCATTGGGGGTGGTGGAGGATGTACTCTACCACCTCTTTTGTGTTTTGGCAGGAACAGGGTTGGAGGAAATGCCAGGTGGCTTTCAGCTCGGCATATTCCGTCAGGTCCTGTCCCGTATAGACCACTTTGACCTCATCCATGTGCGTCAGGCGCAAAGGAGCTCCTTTGGGGGAACAGGTTATCCAGTCAATGTTTTCCGGCAACGGGTTTGTCCCGTTAGTTTCGATGCAAATATATTTTCCTGCCCGGTGTAGCCGGTCGATAAAAGCCTGGTCGATCCAAAGCGAAGGTTCGCCCCCGGTCAGGATTACGACATTGGATGGGAAAACTGAAATTTCTTGCAGAATCTCTTCATCCGACATTAAAGTTCCCTCCTCATGCCGGGTATCGCAAAAGCCGCATTTCAAGTTGCATCCGGAGAAGCGGACGAAGACGGCAGGAGTCCCGGTATGGAAACCTTCACCTTGAAGGCTGTAGAATATCTCGTTAATCTTTCTCATAGATCGCTGTGTTTCCTTCTGATTCTTGAACTTCCACTTTATAACAGGTCGGGATCTGGTCGCATATCCATCGGGCGATATGTTCGGCCGTCGGGTTGAAAGGGAGCACCTCATTGAGGTTCCGGTGGTCGAGTTGTTCTTTTACAATCCGCTTGATGTGGCTGAAATCGATCACCATGCCATCTGCGTTTAATTCTTTGGAACGGCAATACACGGTGATCATCCAGTTGTGACCATGCAGATTTTCACATTTGCTCGGATAGGAAAGCGACAGGCTGTGGGCTGCCGAAATCTCCATACGTTTGATAACGGTATACATAATGATAAAACTGTTTTAAAATGTTATGTCTGCACCTAATGTCACCTCGGTACGGGGCACAAATTTACGGAAAAAATCGAGTCCGGAAGCTGTGTTTGCGAGATTGAAATACTAAAAAAGTCTGTATCTGTTTGTATGTCTTTAAAACAATGGCGAAAAGAGGAACGATTGGGAAAATACCTCTTTTTATTGCGAGATAAGAATATTATTCGTTTATTTGCTTTGTAATCAGAATTTTGTTGTTGTTTTCTTGCCTTGAGTCCGCTATTCCAGCCGAAATCCGGTATCGTTAAAAAGCAGAAGAAGCTGCAAATAAGTTTCGATAATCTTAAAAATATGTTTTATAATATCTTTTTTTATTTGTTCAGTAATTTAAAATACCTCATCTTTGCAAGCAGATAACCTAAACAATCTTTTTGCCTTGGAGGCTAATACCTATTTAAAAACAATAAAGAGGACCTTTGAGAAAAGGTCCTCTTTATGATTTTAAGGGGGTGGTCATTCTTCTGTCTCTTCTATTTTGGATGATATTTTGCTGATCGCATCGTTGAGCCTTTCTTCCGGTGGGATCACGTTGAAGTTTCCCCAGAATTTTTCATCATACGTAAATTGGGTTTCCGCAAAGATGGTCCGTGTCGGAATCGTTTCGGTACGGGTGAAGCGGTTTACCCGGTTGGTGTCTATTTTGCAGGTAACCATTTCGAACCAGGTATGCAGCGGAGATGTCCCGAACAGTTGTTTGTTTCTTTTTATCTTGAAAAAGAGGTCGCCCCGGACATGATGGATGTAATATTGGTGGTTGTAGGGTTTGTAGGTCACGGTATAAATTACTTTCTGGGGCGTGATTTTCAAGTTACGGCTTTTTTTCTCCACCAGCATTCCGGTAGCCTGTTTGATATGTTTCGGATTGATTTCGAAGCGGGCGCGGATCAATGCGTTGTTTTCCGTATCGATATACAGCTCTCCTTGATAGAGGGCGGAGTTTATCTGTTCTTTTTGCTCGAAATAAACCACATGGGCCAGCCGGTCGTCGATCACGGCAATGTCGGTGGTGGTGTATAGATACGGTTCTATCTTTTCGTCTGTCAGGAGAAAGTCGGGCCATTCTTTTATCAGGTCCAAGTTTAGGCTGGCGTTGATTCCTGATTTTATCCGGGCGATGAGTGTGTCCTTTTCCTGTTGGCTGATGATCCGGCGCATTTTGAGTAGTTTGACTTGGTCCGGTGCCGGATTGGATTTGTAGGCGGATTTGTAAACTTTGAATACGGCTTCCGTCAATCCGACGAATTTGTTTTTCCGCTCGATGCCTTCCCGGTAGAAAGTCGTCAGGTAAGCGGGTGATTGCGGATAATTCTTCCGGATATTGTCTTTCATGTCGCGGAGCAGGCGGAGCGGGTTGGTGATGCGCACGACAACCTCCTGGATCGGGATGACTTTGGCATTGAGCGTGATCACCGTGTTTTGCCCGGCGAGGAGGGAGGCTTCTATCTGGCGGGGTTCGTAGCCCAAATGGGAGAAGTAGAGCGTGGACCGGTGGAGCGAGTCGGGGAGTGTGAGCCGGAATTCTCCGTTTGCGTTGCTGATACTGCCGATCGAGGTGTTAAGGACTCCTATCGTGCCTGCCTCGATCGGTTCATTCGTCTGTCTGTCCAGCAGGGTCCCTTTGACGATGAAATGGTGGTCTGCCTCTTTCGGCAAGACGGTATCGGAAAGAGCAATTGGGCCGGCCGGATGTGTGCCGGAGAGCAGGATATGATTACCTATGACACGCAATTCCAGCCCTTTATTCCCTACGATCAGGCCGATAGCCTGCCGGATGGTATAGTCACCTTTCGGGATGCGTACCGTTTTCTCGTTGTCAATCAGTTTACTGTCATAGATGAAGAGAAAGCCGGTTTGTTCCGATACTTTGTCGAGCAGGCGGTAAACGGTGTTTTTTTCTTTGGATAAATGGACCATGCGTGCCAGCACATCACCGTCTTCCTTTGCGCATAGCAGGCCTGCCGGAAGCAAAGACATCCAAGTACACAAAAAAAGAAAACGTCTCCCCAAAACCAATAACCTCTCCATAATATATCAGTAATTGTCAATTGTCAATTGTCAATTATCAATTGTCAATTGATAAAAGTATCACATCGTCCTGCCGTGTCTGTCTCAGGTCGAGGGCAAGGCAGATCAGTTCGGCCATCGCTTCGGGCGTATCGTTGGAGAAAGTGACAGTAAGCGTCCGGTCCCATAACTCCGGTGCTGCCTCCAACCGGATATCCGGATTTTGCAGGTTGAGCACTCGCAGGATATTGGCTAACTTTTCATCCTTGAACCGGATCCGTTCGGTATAGCGGTCGAACTGTGCCGGGTCGGATGTCGTGCTCAATTGCATGCTTCGGGAGAGGAGCGTGACGGTTTCCCCGGCTTTTACATGGATGTCTTGTCCGTTCTTCTTCCAAGTCACTTTCACTTCTCCCCGTTGTACGGATAGTTCGAAAGGTGAACCGCCGTTGCTTTTCACCTGGAAAGCGGTTCCTAACACCTCGATGCGTGTATCTTCGGTCTCGATCACGAACGGCTGTTTGCGGTTGCCGGTTACGTCAAACAAGGCATTCCCCTGCAAACTCACTTCCCGCCGGTCGGAAGAGAAATGTTCGGGAAACATCAAGGCCGTATTTCCTGCCAGGTAGACCACGGAGCCATCCTCGAGTGTGGTCACCAATGTCGTTGTCGTCTCGTTGTTCCGGCAGGTAAGCAAATTCCGGTCTGCTTCCTGTCCGGACCTGTTCAGATAGACAAGCGATACAAGCAGGCAAAGAAGCGCGACGGCAGCGGCAACGCCTCCTTTCCATACGAGGAGGCTTCTGACCGGCGCAGCCGGCCTTTCAGGAAGCAACCCCTCTTCATCCAAGCGTTGGTACAGCCTGTCCCAGGCCCGGTCTGTTTTTCTTCTATTTCTTTCTGTTTCCATCATAATTTCATGTAAATTTCCAATTCGTTCCGTAATGTCCGGAGTGCTTTTGTCATTTCCGCCTCGACGGTCTTGACCGACAGGGAGAGGAGGGAAGCGATTTCCGCATATTTCTTGCCTTCGAAACGATGCATCCGGAATATGCGGAGGCGACGTTCGGGGAGTTTTTGGAGTGTCCGGTTTATCAGGGCTTCCAGCTCTTTGTATTCGATCTGTTCCTGCGGATCGCCCTGTTGCAGGTCGTCTTTGTCCGGATGGGAGAGAACGGCATCCCGATAGCGATTGCGTACGTCTTGATGTTCCCGATACTGGAGGGACTGGTTGCGCACGGCACCATACAGATAGCTTTTGATCGTATGGAATAATTGCAACCGCTCCCGTTCTTTCCAAAACACATAGAATAGCTCCTGTACGATCTCTTCCGCAATATCCATTCTCCCGGTTATGCCGGCTGCATACATACAAAGAGGCATATAATACAGACGGAAAACTTGTTCAAAAGCTTTGACATCTCCATTTTTGATCTTTGTAAGTATAAGCAGGTCTTTCATGTCGCTAATGTATACATTAATCCATTTATGGGCAAATTTGCCTGTCATTTAATCGCTGCATGCTGATTACTTATGTTGCTTCTTCAGTTTGTTGACCGCATGTTCCAGCGACTCTGTCGGTTCGATGATGTTGTAAGAGCCCCAGAAATCTTCGTCGGCGAAGTTGGAGACCTTGTCCGACAGGGACTGGTTTTGCTTGAATGCCATCTTGTAGGGGATGGTGTTCGTGCTACTTTCTTTGCTGTCGGTCACGACCATTTCCGAAAGGATGGTGTAGTTTGTCGAGAACAACTTGCGTTTCCAGTCGCATTTGAAGCGGACGCCGTTGCGGATGTAACTTAGGTAAGTCAGTCCGTCACGCTCCTTGTAGTTGACTAAGAACGAGACTTCGACCGGTTTGAACTGCAACCCGAACGGCTTTTTCCGGAGGATGGCTTGTGTGGCCTTGTTGCGGTCGTTCATGTCGAGGAAGAACTCGGCCCGCGTAAAAGAGAGCCGTTCTTTGTCGATGTACAGTTTTCCGTAATAAAGCGCATAGGGCAATATGGCTTGCGGTTCGAAATTGATTACATATTGCGGCCTGTCGTTGATTGTTGTCGATTCTTCCAACCAGAATTTATAGTAAGGCAGGCTTTCCAGGTCGAGCAGGATATCCGGGTTCTTCACCACGTCCACATAGACGGATAGGTTGGGGCCGCCCAGTAGTTTGACTGCCAATGTGTCGCTCGCTTTCTGGCTGAGCAACTTGCGCCCTTTGAATATTTGTACGCGGTCGCGGTCTACCCCCTCGTTGTAAGGTGTCTTGTAGATATCGATCACCGCCTCCGAGATGTTGATATACCGGCGTCCTTTCTGGGCTGTCTCGCGGTAGAAGCCGGTCAGGAGGCTGTGTTTCGAATTGTAGTTGGCCGGAATCTTTTTAATGGCTTCCTCTACCAAGTAACGCGGGCTACGGGCATGGACGATCACTTCGTCCAGCATATTCGTGTTGGGGACCAGCCATACGGTCCGGCCTTCCACATCCTTGCCGTCGAGTTCTATTTGGCCGTTGAAATATCCGAGATGCGAAATCTCTACCTCTTTGGCTTGAATGGATTCCCTTATCTTAAGGGAAAATTCGCCGTCGGCATTCGTGACTGTTCCGATTGTGCTGCCCGGAATGGAAATGTTGACGTATTCCAGATTCTTTTTGCTCCTCTTGTCTTTGACAATGCCACTGACCGTGATGTAACTTTCTTCATCCGTTGAACCGGTTTGCGCTTGTAGCGGAGTGAGTCCGGCTAACAACAGTGTGATGAGCAAGCATCCCCATAGTTGTTTGTACTTTGTTTTCATATCTTCTATAATTTAATACGTTAATATTCGTGTTTACATGACTAAGATGGTTCAGCTTGCAAATACCCTATGTTTTTTTAATTTTTTTCTTTGTCAGCCATTGACTATTTTTGTGCCGGCTATAGAAGATGAGACGATGACAGAGCAGGAGATAAGAAAATATTTGAGGCAGATCGAAGAAGATTGCTCCCAGACGGCTCTGCGTCGCTTTTATGATCTTTGCTTCGACCGTTTTTTCCGGATCGCCTATTACTACCTGCATACGGAAGAGTGGGCACAGGAGGTTGTCCTCGATGTTTTTCTGAAAATATGGGAACGCCGCGACTCCTTGCACCACATCGCCAACCTGGAAGATTATTTCTTTATCACGATTAAGAACGCCTCCCTGAACTATCTTGAAAAAGAACAACGCCGGAAAGACCTGATGGCAGACGCTTTTGACGATGGTACGGCTGTGTCCGGCGAGTCGCCTGAAGAGATCTTGGTCAGCGAAGAGCTTTTTGCCCATTACGTCAAGGCGCTTGACCGATTGCCGGAGCGCTGCCGTGAAATCTTTATCCGTGTGCGTGAAGAGAAACAGTCCTATGCCGAAGTCGCCCGAGATTTGGGCATAAGTGTCAATACGGTCGATACGCAAGTGCAGAAAGCGGTCGGTCGGATGCGGGATATGCTGGCACGTTATATAAATGAAACCGGGGATTGAGAGAGCAAGTGGTTTCAGGGAAAGAAACAAAGCATAACTTTAGCATGACAAATCCTATGCTTTAGCCCCCGTAACCCGATGGGTTAGAAGGCATGATGCATAGGGTTTTCCTTGGATTTGGATGGACTTATTGTATATTATTGTTTTCTTAACAAGAATATATATCCTTTACAAAAGACGGCAAATTCCGGTTTTTGATCGGTGAAAGAGGAAATTCTGCCGTGAGGTGCGCAGTTTTTTGCCTCAAAGACGGTCTTTATCGCCGTGAAGTCGGACTTCATAGACCTGGAAGTCCGACTTCGGTAACCCTGAAGACGGTCGTCACGGCGATGAAGTCCCTTCTCAGGGCAAAAAAGGGGGAATTTTCTTTTGCGATATTCGGAGCGGTGGAAACTTTCGTTTGCTACAAGCGATTCTCCGGAAGTTTAGCTTTTCCACAATGTCAGGATTTCTGGTCTTTTAGTAATAAAAGGGGAGGGTTTTTTCGATTTTCAGTTGTGTTTGTTTAACTGATTGTTTCTAAAGTTCGGTCTGAAAGAGAATAATGTCAGGCAAAAATCGTCCAAAATTTCATGTCAAATAGAAAAACGCCCAATAAAGGGTTATTGTATGTTTTGATCATTCATCTATTTGCGTGTGTCCTTACAGGAAGCTGGCGGGAGGAGGGTGCTAAGTGGCGCCTTTCAACACACCCTCCTATTATGCGAAGCGCCTACAGCGCCTTTCGACGTACCTCCTTTTGTTTACCGTTTGACTATCTTGACTACCCGGCTTTCTGTCCGGACAAAATAGACACCGGCCGGATATGTTTGCAAGGAGCGGACATTCAATCCGGGTTGCCCTTCAATAAGGGTACAGATTTGTCCGTTCACATTCCAGACAGATACCGTTTGCGGCTTCTGCAATTCCAAATATAAAAAGCCGTCCACAAAGGAAATCCGGTTACCGTCGGCCACCTCCTCAATCGAAGTCGGATCTTCTGTGACCGTGACCGTACAGGTCGCTTCATATCCGCCATCGACCGTTGCGACACGGATTGTAGCGGTTCCGGTTCCTATCGCCGTCACAACTCCATCGCGCACCGTAGCAACAAGTTCATCCGAAGAATCTCATTCCACCCGTTTGTCATCCGCATCTCGTGGCAGGACGGTTGCTTCCAATTCAAGCGTTTCGCCAATCTCCAACGTGGCCTCTTCCGGCTCTAAGGAAACTCCGGTAACAAGGATTGGTTCAGGCTCCGGTTCGGGTTCAGGCTCGGGCTCGGGCTCCGGTTCAGGTTCCGGATCCGGCTCGGATTTTGTTACAGTAATCACACACTGGTCCGCATAAACCCCACAAGCCGAAACCGCACAAATCGTTGCCTCGCCGGCTTCCAATACAGAAACCACACCATCCTGCACCGTTGCCACTTCCGGATCAGAAGATGACCACACGACCGAGGCGTTATCCACCTCTTCCGGTGAGAATGCCACCGACAATTCCAATTGTTCCCCAACTTCCAACGCCGCTTCCTGTTGCGACAGTACAAACGCCGTTATATTCGTAAACTCATTAGCGGTAGAAACCGATTCAATAAAGCCATACGACAAAGGCGAACCGTCTTTCGTCCCCTCAAACGATTGCCCGGCAATAGCCGTCACCGTAATATCACCTGTCCCGACCAACTCTTCCCTTTGGCAGGAGAAAGAGCCGTCAAGGGTTTGGGCGGAGAGAGGGAATGTGCCAAATAGAAAGGCTGATAATATGAATAAGGATAAATATTGTTTCATAAGCATAACATTATGAGTCTTTCTGCGCTTTAAATGTAAAAGGATATTCTTTTACAACATTTCCATCCTTGTCACTTACAACTAATTTGTAATCTCCGTCAGGAACATCTTCATAACGCAGATAAAACATACGACCGGCACAACTTGACTGGCCAATCTTCGGATCATCATCCGATAATCCATCAATAGAAACCATTAACTCTTGATCTTGCCCATCCAAATATACGATTGTAAATTCCAAAGAAATAGAGGTAGACCCACTCAAATTTCCGGAAAGTATACAATAAAGATCATCTTCTGTATTATTTATGTCCGATACAACAAATGTAAACTTAGGCATATTTTCAGAATTGCCGCTATTTCCTCCATTCACAACCGTTCCGGCCTTTTCCGCATACAACGCATAGGGGACTGAAATCATTTGAGTATTTGATACTTCCTTATATTCCGTTTCCCCGTCCTGTTTCATACTCAGCTTCATGAAATACGGACCATTACCCCAATCAATATTGGTAAAGGTACCATTGATTGCATCACCACCACCAATCAAAAGGTTGATAGTTCCTGTCTTGGTGGTGGTCAATGCGTGTGATTCTGCATAAGCCGCCGAACCGGAATTGCTTCCCTGTAAAATTTCCACCTGCACGGAGATTGCTTTTTCAGACAGGACTTTTCCTGTCAAGTCTCTTGCTACCGCCTGATAACTGATAAGTTGAGGCACTTGCGCTTGTGCAAAATAGGTAACCCAAAGGCACAAACACGAAAGAAAAATACTTTTTGTACTCATCTGATTTATACTATTAAAAGGTTAATAATTATGTTCTTCCACTTTCATAAACCAGCATAAACAAAAAAAAGCGCGGGATTCGTCTGCCACTTATCCCACGTCCCAGGCCTTCGCATTGCCTACACAAGAGGATAAGCAACGTTGAAGCCCACGCCGATATGTATGCAACTAATCCATGCGCTTTTCTGAGCACATGAAACATTACGATACAACCTACGCAGACATCTACCGCTGCCCTGTCTCCTCTTGTGTCAAAGTTGCGAAGTTTGGAACGTAGAAGACAAGACGTCAATAAACGCCTTTCAAATATATGTCTGCTCCCACCCCTCAATAATCGGCGTGAGAACGGAACAAAGATATGGATTTTTTCTTAACACTAAAGAGAGGCAAACAAAAATAAAACTCCCCGGACCGGGAAATCTCCAGTTCGGGGAGTTGATTTATATTCCAATTAAGATTTATCCGTTAGTTGAATACTTAGGAGATTGGCTTTTATAAACAGATAGATTTACTTCATTCGACTTATAAATTATCGTGTCAATAAAGTATAGATTGCCATCTATCCCCACGAGTACGTTATTGGGAGATGCATCGAATATATCATACTTTCCATTCGTATAATATTCTCCATTCATTTCCGGATGAAAGCCGAGTTTTAAAAATTCATTATGAATTTCATCTTCTGTAGCTTCACGTTCTGAAATGACATACTGCTGAGTTAATAACGCACATATTTTCCCATTCCTGTTTATAGAGAAGCCCATGAACGTATAGCTACAATCCGGGAATAATATTTGTTGAGCTTTCAATCGAAAGAAAAAGGGAGAAAGATTATCATCCGAATAACGAAAATCATTCAGTTTATACACAAGTTTGTTATCTATTTTTGACATATAAACTTCATTCTCGGAACCCCGGTCCACAAAAGTTCCAAGTTCATTTATCGAATCAACCCAACAACCATTATCAATGGCCCACTCTTTCAACCTTGCAATTTGGACTCCCTTGCAAGCCGTTGTTCCCGCAAGCGCTTGAATTGATTCAAGCACTCTTCGTGCGAAAGTTTCAGCTTTTTCCAAGAGGCCATTGACTTGAGTTTCTCGGCATTTGATTTTTTGTGATATTCGTTTAGAGCGATTTTCATTCATTCTATTTTATTGGTTTGTTCGCAAAGATATGGATTTTTTCTAACTTCAAAGGAATGTAGGTTAATATTCTACTAATGTTTTTTCTGTTTTTGAAAAAAGCATTAATTTTGTAATCATCTCATTCGCATTGCGCTCTTTCCCATTGGAAAGAGTGAAAGTTGGTAGGTATACTACGTTGGATTTGATAGATTTGACACTTTTAAGACAATGACAACACACACTTGTAAACTCACAAAGAAAACTCGAAATAATATGATACAGATATTTCGAGCCTTATCTATTATTGCTGTCGTTATGATTCATACCACTCCATCAGGAGAATGGCAAGTGTTTTGTAGGCCATTTATCAATTTTTCGGTTGCTACATTCTTATTTCTTTCCGGTTATTTGACGAAGATTGAAAATGATAATTGGTTTGCTTTCTGCAAAAAGAGAATCATTCGAGTCATTATCCCTTATATTATATGGACTATATTTTACACATTACCTCCTATTTTTTCGGGTGATGGCATATTGGTAATAGTCAAGAACCTTATTACTGCAAAAGCTACAGTGGCAATGTATTATATATTCGTATATATACAATTTGTTTTACTCACTCCTTGGTTGGCGCAATTGGCCAAATCCAAACATCGTCATTGGGGATGGCTGATTGCTCCAATTTCTATGATAATTTTCAAGTATAGCGGCTTGTTGACTGGGATTGAACCTAATGCGTATGTTTCACTTTTATGGTCTGACGTATGTCTTGGGTGGTTTACTTATTATTATTTAGGACTGCTTTTGGGCAATCGAATTATTAAACCAGACTATTCGCTGAAAACCTTGATATTGTTATACCTCGTATCTATCTTGTTGCAAATGGCTGAAGGATATGGATGGTTGTTACTTGGTGAAGCAAATTGTGGAACACAAGTTAAGCTAACTTCATTTTTAACAAGTACATTATTCCTTCTTATCGTTTATACCCTTTTGAACAAACCGGATATCGATGTGAAAAGTAAATTTTTGCGTTCGCTTGGTGACTATTCATTTGGTATCTATTTGTGTCATATTATGGTGATAATGGTTCTACGGCGAATCCCTTACTATACCACTCTCTCATATCCTTTCACTTCGTTTATGGTTGTCTTGATAAGTTGGGGCTGTTGCTATATCGGCAACAAAATTTGTGGTAAGAAAATAAGTGGATGGTTGGGGTTGAAATGAGCTAAAGAGTAGTCTTTATCTACGTCTGTTTTTATGTGAGAGGAAGTTGATTTCGGAAGTGTTGCATAAAATTGCCGGATACCTCTTGATATTGGTAACGTACTATTGGGAGGGTGTACAATGTCTCTACCTTATTGTATAAATCCCTTGATTTCCGATTGGTTCAAATCGAAACTACTACCCCGTCTAATTCGATTTTCTACCCCATGTATTTCAATTTACCCGCAATGGTAATATTTTTTAAGAAACAGCCTTTTTTTATAAAGGTCTGGGAGATAGTGAAATAAGGGGTATTCTCTTTTTAGTGGGGGTTCTTGTCGTTTTTGTATGTTTTTACAGGGCGTTTTTGTTCACTGTTACTATCTGTCAAATGTTGATACGAACTGGTTGGATGCGAGTTCGCGTCAAGCATGGGAACGAGGTGGTTTGAGGCGTTGTCATATAATGAATTCCGCATCAGGAGGGAAACAGAACGGGCGTGCAGCGTTTTGTATTCTTGAAGCATCTTTATCTATAAAATGGGGATTATCGGTTAATGTAGCTGCCCGGATGGTTAAAGTATATATAAATGCTTGGAAGTTATTTGGAAACAGCTATTTTTGTAAATAAAATGGATAGTCTTTATGAATGAGGCGGAAAGGGGATTAAACCTGCCTCCTTGCATTTAGTCTAAAAAGTAGAAATATTATTAAAGTAGAGGAGAAACGAATATGAAACCCATGAAATTAACATCTTTGATGGTGATGCTCTTGATTGGCTTCAGTGCTGCAGCTCAAGAGGAGTTCTTTGATGATGTCTATTTCTCTTCCAGCAAAAAAGAAAAGAAAGAAAAAACAGAAGAGAAAGTCATACAGCCAAAGGAAAAGGAGAAAGCCGAGCGTACGACAATGGTGTCTACATACAGCACCAGCAAAAGAAAAAGTACGGTGTCCGATGAAGAACGTGATGTGGATGAATATAACCGCCGCTATGCGTCGGTTGACGTGCAAGAACCGTATGATGAAGATTCGGACGGGGAAATCCTGGCCGAGTATACCGACGATATGGACCAGGAGAGAACGGCAGCTTCCGTTGCTAAGAGAGAACGCCGTTCGGATACGGAATATACCGAGCGTATCATCCGTTACCACTCGCCGAGCAAGATTACGATTGCCGGGGCAGACCAGGTCGATCTGTATTTGAGTGACGGGTATTATGGATATGGCTACGACACGGATTATTCCAATGGAAGTGCCAACGTCAGTGTCAATGTGAACATCGGCAATGGCTGGTATGGTTACTATGATCCGTGGTATAGCGGCTGGTACGGTGGTTGGTACGGCGGCTGGTATGATCCGTGGTTCTACAGTCCGGCGCGTTATTGGGGTTACGGCCCGTCCTTCGGCTTCGGCTGGGGCTGGGGTGGTTTCTATGCCGGCTACTGGGGGCCGTCCTGGGGCTGGGGGCCGAGTTATTGGGGGCCGAGTTATTGGGGTCCCGGTTATTGGGGCGGTGGTTACTGGGGTGGTTATTGGGGACATCACCACCACCACCATTATTATGCAACCCCGTATTACCGCACGAATGCAGGCCGTTCGACCTCTTATGCAAATAGTTATAGGGGAAGCGGTGGCAGAAATTCGATCTATCGGCAGTCTTCGCGAAGCCGTTATGAAGGATCGGCTACCTCTTTGAGGGGAACCGGAAGCAGTTCCGTCGCCACTTCCGATAGAAGTAATCGTTCCGGACGTCCCTCTTCTTCTCAAAGTGTGATTCGGAATGGGAATAGCGGTTCTGTGACTACTCGCCCGTCATCTGCCAATATTTCAACAAGAACACGGGTGAATCGTCGGAGCGATTCCAATACGGTAGGTTCGTCCACCACACGTTCTTCCAGCCGGCAGTATACGGCTCCGGCAAGAAGTAGCAGCCGAAGTAGTTACAATAACAATGAAACCCGTTCCTATCAATCGAGAAGTCAAAATATGAATACATCTTCAAGAAGTACCTATACACCTTCGAGAAGTAGCAGCAGTAGCAGCAGCTCTTATGGTGGCGGTTCTTATAGCGGAGGCGGTGGCCGCTCGGGAGGTGGAAGTAGCAGAAGTGGCGGTGGCCGTCGTTGAATCGATTTGTGACATATCTTCGTATTAATAGTGAAGCAAAAGAAAAAAAGAGATGAATAGAATAATAGGTTTGTTGGTTTCAGCATCTTTGTTGAGCAGTGGTGTTGCATTTGCGCAAGGTGAGTTGGAGGCTTACCGGTATTCCCTGAATGAATTGAATGGTACGGCCCGTTATATGGGTATGGGAGGTGCATTCGGCGCATTGGGAGGCGATATTTCGTCCATGTCTTCTAATCCGGCCGGATTGGGGATTTATCGCAGCTCGGAAGTCGTTACCACTTTGAGTCTGTCATCGATCAAGGCTAAATCAGATTGGAAAGGGTCGGAAGCTGATGCCGATAAGATGAAATTCAATTTTGATAATATCGCCTATGTCGGATATTTTCCTACCGGAAATGACGACGGGTTGGTCGGCTGGAATGTCGGGTTCTCCTATAACCGGGTGAAGAATTTCAATCGCAATTATCGTTTGCGGGGTATGCAAAACTACTCGTTGGCCGATTATGCTGCGGCGAAGGCGTCTTATGTCGGAACGGATAATAATGGCGGTTGGTTCGGGGTGAAAGAAAATGATATGCCTCCCTTTAACCAGATAAATAGTGATTCCCATAGTGCTTATAATCAGTTAGGCGGAGTTTGGTTGCCGGGGCTGGCTTATCAGTCCGGTATGATTGGGGCGAATATGGCGAATGCAAATGATGATATGTATCATTCGACTTTTGCAGAGTGGGACGAGGCCAATCAGACGTGGTATCCGGATAGCCGTCCGGATTTTTCCGGGTTGGAGGTGAGCGAGAGAGGGGCAATAGACCAGTATGACTTTTCGTTTGCTACCAATATTTCCAACCGGTTGTTTTTGGGTGCGACTGTTTCTGTGACCGATTTTAATTACCGGATGCATTCTGAATATACGGAGGAATTTTATTACACGAATGGTTCTACGGATTATTTGCATTGGGATAATGAGCTGAAAACCGATGGGACAGGGTATGCGTTTAATGTCGGGGCGATTGTCCGTCCTACGGATTACCTGCGTTTAGGGGTCGCTTACAATTCTCCTATTTGGTATAAGTTGACAGACTATTATTTTGGAAGTTCGGAAACTTTAAATGGAAATTTTGATCCGGCAAAAGCCAATGGGGCAACTCCGAGCAATCCGGATCCTTATACATTATATAGACTTCGTACCGCGGATAAGTGGATTTTCAGTGTGGCCGGTATTATCGGGCAAACCGCGTTGATCAGTTTGGACTATGAATTGGGCAATTATGGTTTTATGAAACTTTCCGATCAAGATGGCTACGAGTTTGAAGATGTAAATAAAAATTTGATTAAGAAAGATTTCGGTTATGCCCATACAATAAAATTGGGGACGGAAATAAAGGTAACTCCTCAATTTGCGGTTCGTGCGGGTGCCAATTGGCGGACAAGCCCGATGAAAAAGGAGTTTAG
Source organism: Parabacteroides sp. (assembly GCA_017937385.1). Taxonomy (GTDB): domain Bacteria; phylum Bacteroidota; class Bacteroidia; order Bacteroidales; family Tannerellaceae; genus Parabacteroides. Next base: position 82,171 of record JAGBDR010000009.1, on the reverse strand, counting down.
AGAAGGGGCTTTTGAAGTATTCCCGGCAGGAACGGTTGCCCATTACACGCTGGATAAAGGAGTGAGTTCGTATTCCGTAGGTTTGGGGTATCGTTTTACGCCCAATTTCTATATGGATTTAGCTTGTGTTTATCGTCAATATAAGGAAGATGCCTATACGTTCTCCAAAGTGGTTGTAGGAGATGATGAAGGCCTTCATACACTTGTCGATTCGGACGCAATAGGGCTGAAAACAAATACGACCCAGGTTTCCCTTACATTGGGATACAAGTTCTAAAAACATAGTTTGTTTGAAAAAGCCCCCTGTTCGTACAGAAAACATACGGACAGGGGGCTTTTTAGGTAAAAAAAGGATGGAAAAGTTTGCCTAATTGAAATACTTTTCGTTCTTTTGTCTTCGTGAATATGAATATTGTCTAACAATTTAAAAACCCGTTGCCTATAGCATAACATTACTCAAGAAAAATTAAAAAACATAGAAGTAATGAAGACTTTAAGGATGAAGACTGACGAAGAGTTGGTTGTTCTTTATGCAGAAGGTAATAATGCTGCTTTCGATGTATTGTTGAATCGTTATAAAAGTAGCTTACATTCCTATATTTACTTTATTGTCCATAACAAAGATCTCACAGAAGATATCTTTCAGGAGACTTTTGTCAAGGTGATCATGACTATCAAGCAGGGCCGTTATACTGAAAACGGTAAGTTTAAAGCCTGGATTACCCGCATTGCCCATAATCTGATTATCGATAATTTCCGTCAGGAGCGTAGCGAAAATACAGTTTCCAATGATGAGGTGGATGTAGATCTTTTCAATAATATCAAACTTTGCGATGGTACGATCGAGGACAGCATCGTGCGCCATCAGGTATTGTCTGATGTGAAAAAACTGGTGAAACATCTTCCCGATAATCAACGTGAGGTGCTTGAAATGCGTTATTATCAAGATCTTAGTTTTAAGGAAATTGCTGATATTACCGGTGTGAGCATCAATACGGCTTTGGGACGTATGCGTTATGCGATCCTGAATATGCGTCGTATGGCGGAAGAAAACAGCATCGAGTTGTCGATGGCTTGAACATAAAAAAGTCGAAAATTTATTTTCTTGTCATACAATAAGGGGAAAGCCTCTTCGTTTTATTATCAAACAAGATAAAAACGAATTGCCTATGAAGAGACTTTCTACTCAATGTATGGATGAAATAGAAAATAAGACTGACGGAAACCGGAAAGAAAGAAAAACGGCACCGCGTCGGCAGACCCTTGATTTCCTGACTCAGTTTGCGCGGGTTTATCATTCGGAACCGGCTTTGCGTACGGAATTTTGTGGTTTTGTAATGAACTGATGTCACGCTTGTAAAAACGCGGAAAGTGTTATGGAACATAAAATTGCACCCTCTTTGTTGGCAGCTGATTTTCTGAACTTGCAGCGAGAGGTGGAAATGATTAACAAGAGTGATGCCGATTGGTTGCATTTGGATATCATGGACGGGGTATTCGTTCCGAATATATCGTTTGGTTTTCCGGTTCTGGAAGCATTGAAACCGATCTGCAAGAAACCGATGGATGTGCATCTGATGATCGTGGAGCCGCAGAAATTCATACCCGAAGTGGCGGCTGTAGGCGCATATATGATGAATGTGCATTATGAGGCTTGTACGCATCTGCACCGTACGGTGGCGGCGATCAAGGAGGCCGGGATGAAAGCGGCTGTTACATTGAATCCGCATACGCCGGTTTCCTTGTTGGAAGATATCCTGCCGGATTTGGATATGGTGTTGCTCATGTCTGTGAATCCGGGTTATGGCGGACAGAAGTTCATTGAACATTCGATAGACAAAACGGCTCGTCTGAAAGAAATGATCTTGGCGAAAGGATTGGACACCTTGATCGAAGTGGATGGCGGAGTGAATATGCAGACGGCAAAACCTTTGCTTGAGGTAGGGGCGGATGTGCTGGTCGCAGGTAGTTTTGTCTTCCGTTCTCCCGACCCGCTGAAGACGATTCGGGAGTTAAAAGCATTATGATATTGATACGTGAAGATTTATGGGGAATGCCGAATGATGTCATGCAGAGAGGCGGTCCCATAAATCTTCATTTGTAATGTATAATCTGAAACCGTTAATTTCAAAACCTTACATGATGATAAAAGAATTACAGATCCGTCCTTTTGCACGTCCGCTGCTTGTCTGGATAGTAGGGATTGTGCTGCAGACCGTTTTCTCGTGCTGCGCTTATTCCTGGATATTGTTGTTGTTTCCGGTTGTTGTCCTGGCTGCATCCGGTTCCGTTGGAAGCGGGCGGGTGTATTTTTGTTATGAAACCCGTTGGCTCTGGGGGGCGGTTTTCTTGTCCCTGTTGCTTTTCCTTTCGATACAGAAGACGGCCTGTTCGCAGTTTGAATCCGTTTCGGAATATGAATATCCGGTTTCCGCTCTTTCCCGTTGGGCCCGGGAAGAGCAACAACGATTATTGGAACCGATCGCGAAACTGAATCTGACCGATGAAGAAAAAACAGTATTGGCTACTGTTACCGTGGGGTATAGACAGGCCATGAACCGGGACTTGAGAAATCGTTTTTCGGTTGCGGGGGTTGCGCATATACTGGCTGTGAGCGGTTTTCATGTGGCGATCGTCTGTGGCTTTTTGTCTTTTCTTCTGTCTTTTCTTCCGCGGAATGGGGTGGGTAAGTGGATCCGGTATCTGTTGACCGTTGTATGGCTGTGGGCTTTCGTTGCGGTGGCCGGGTTTGCCGTTTCGGCTGTTCGGGCGGGTTTGATGTTGACGCTGTTTCTGACCGGTGCCGCTTTGGGGAGGCTGACGGAGCGGTATAATATTTGGGCGGCTTCAGCTTTCGGCATGTTGGTGTATGAACCGCTCTATTTGTTCGATATCGGTTTTCAATTAAGCTATTTGGCGGTGTTATCCATTTTGTATTTCCAGCCCCGGTTGCAGCGTTTGCTGAAAATCCGCAATCCGTTTTTGCTGGTTCCGTGGAGATGGATTACCGTGACCTTGTCGGCGCAGGTCGGCACGACCTTTCTTTGCCTCTATTATTTCGGCCAGTTTTCAACCGTCTTTTTGTTGACGAATCTGCCGCTTACCCTATTGGCAACCCTGTTGGTCCCGATCTGTCTGGTCTGGATGTTGCTGCCGGCAGGCTTTCCGGGCACTGAGTGGTTGCAGGCTGTTGTGGAATGGCTTACGCACCGTTTGCTTTGGATCGTGGACTCTTTTAGCCAGGTGCCGGGAGCGGTGTTTTCTTTCCGGTTCGATTTCTTTACGATGTCGGTAGCCTATGGAATGCTCCTGTCCGCCTTATTGTATGGCCATACCGGACGTTCCCGCTATCTGTTTGTCTTGCTGTTTTTGTTGTTAATTATGCTTCTTGTCCGGGTGATTGGAAATTTAAAACTGTGTGGAATCTAAAAAAAGTCGTACCTTTGTCTTTGAAAACAAGAGAATATATGATTACGAAAATCATTCACGAAGAGAAAATTCAGAAAGCCAAGAAGTACGTCGAGAACGGCGAAAGTTTTGTGATCGTGACACATGTTACCCCAGACGGGGATGCGATAGGTTCCGCGCTGGGACTGTACCATTTTTTGACAGCCTATGGAAAAGACAACGTGTCAGTTGTGGTCCCCAACGATTTTCCACAGTTTTACAAGTGGATGCCGGGGCATAAGGAAATCATCATTCATGAGAAGTATCCTGATTTTGCCGAACAGTTGATTCGGGAAGCGGATGTCATATTCTGCCTCGATTTCAACGAACCCAAGCGTATAGAAAAACTGGCGCCGGCTGTTGTGGCGGCAGAGGGACGTAAGGTAATGATTGACCACCATCTGAATCCGGCCGATTTTTGCCGGGTTACGATTTCATACCCGGAAATGTCGTCTACGAGCGAGATGGTTTTCCGTTTCATCTGCCGTATGGGAATGTTCGATCTGATCAATAAAGATTGTGCCGTCTGCATTTATACGGGTATGATGACGGATACCGGTTCGTTTACTTACAATTCGAATAAGCCGGAGATTTATACGATTATAAGCGAACTGATCAAGAAAGGTATCGATAAGGATTTGATATATAGGAATGTGAATCAGGTCTATTCGGAAAGCCGTTTGCGTATGATGGGGTATGTCCTGTATGAAAAGATGAAGGTTTATCCGGAGCAACATGCTGCATTGATTACACTTTCGCTGAAAGAGATGAACCGTTTTCATTATGTGACGGGCGATACGGAGGGGTTTGTCAACCTGCCGTTAAGCATCGAGAATGTGGCGTTCAGCGTCTTTATCCGTGAAGATAAGGATTATGTGAAGATCTCGCTTCGGTCTGTCGGAGACTTCCCCTGCAACCAGTTCGCAAGCCGCTATTTCAATGGCGGTGGACATAAAAATGCTTCTGGGGGAGAATTTTATGGCTCGTTGGCCGATGCGGTTGCCGTGTTTGAGAAAGGTTTAAAGGAATTTAATCCTAATAAAACAGAAGATTTAAATAAACATGCCTGAGATTTGGCAGAGATTGTATACATTTGCCATTCATTTACAATAAATACGTAACAGATGAAGAAAGGTTTTTATATCCTGTTGATTGTGTTCACTGCCTTGATGGCGGTGTCGTGTGACAAGACAAAGTCATACACCGATATGTTGAAAGCTCAAGAGAAAGCCATTAATCGTCTGCGTGCAGATAGTGGTTTGGTCTTTTTGGATGAATTTCCGGCAGATAGCGTTTTCAAGGAAAATGAATTTGTAGAGTTGGATAATGGTGTTTATTTGAATATCATAAAAAAGGGAGACAGCAAGCGGGCTGCTGTCGGACAAGGAATCCAGTCGCGTTTCATCGCGAATCTGTTTATGGAAGAAAGTAGTATGGGGACGACTGTGATTGATCTGTTGGGTCCGCATTCCAACGGGACTTTTCCGGTTGAATTCAGATACGGCTACTTTACAACTATGAACCCGGATTATACTTACTCATGGGATATGTTTATCAGCGAAGGGTTAGGAGCCGGACTTCCTTATGTGGGAGACGGCGGCGAAGTGAAACTGATTGTTCCATTTAAATTGTTGAGTAGTGATTTTCAGAGTACGGGAACTCCTGTTTACTTTGAGAAAGTAAGATATGTATTTCTATAAAATAAATCTAACGAAATGACACTGATTAAATCTATTTCCGGTATTCGTGGAACAATAGGCGGAAATCCTGAAGACGGACTCAATCCGTTGGCTATTGTCAAGTTTGTGGCTGCTTATGCTACATTCATTAAGAAAAACACAAAGGTGACAACAAACAAGATCGTGGTAGGTCGTGATGCACGTCTTTCCGGTCTGATGGTAAAACAAGTCGTTCTTGGTACACTGACCGGAATGGGCTTTGATGTGGTTGACATCGACCTCGCTACTACTCCGACTACCGAGCTGGCTGTTGTGTGGGAAGAAGCTTGTGGAGGGATCATTTTGACCGCCAGCCATAATCCGAAACAATGGAATGCGCTGAAATTGCTGAACGAACGGGGTGAATTCCTGAACGCAGCCGAAGGTGCCGAGGTGCTGAAGATCGCGGCCGAAGAGAGTTTCGAATTTGCCGATGTCGACAGTTTAGGAAAAGTCTATGTCAACAATGCCTGCAACCAGAAGCATATTGAAAGCGTGTTGAAGTTGGATTTGGTAGATGTCGAAGCTATCAAGGCCGCTAATTTCCGTGTCGCTGTCGACTGTGTGAATTCGGTAGGCGGTATCGTTATTCCTGAATTGCTTTCAGCTTTGGGTGTAAAGGAAATTTTCAAGTTGCATTGTGCTCCTCACGGTAACTTTGCACACAATCCGGAACCGATTCCTGAAAACCTGACGGAAATTTCCGACTTGATGAAGCATGCCAAAGCTGATGTCGGTTTTGTGGTAGACCCGGATGTAGACCGTTTGGCTATTATCTGCGAAGACGGAGAAATGTTCGGTGAGGAATATACTTTGGTGGCAGTCAGCGACTACGTCCTGAGCCATACACCGGGCAATACGGTCAGCAACCTGAGCTCAAGCCGTGCGCTGCGTGATGTTACCCGTGCTCATGGCTGTGAGTATAATGCGGCTGCCGTAGGCGAAGTGAATGTCGTGACAAAAATGAAAGCAACCAACGCCATTATCGGTGGTGAGGGGAATGGCGGTGTGATCTATCCGGCCAGCCACTACGGTCGTGATGCCTTGGTCGGTATCGCTTTGTTCCTGACTCATCTGGCAAAGAAACAGATGAAGACAAGCGAACTGCGTGCTTCTTATCCTCCGTACTTCATCTCCAAGAAGAAAGTGGAACTGACTCCGGATATTAATGTCGATGCGATCCTGGCCAAGGTGAAAGAAAAATTCGCCCAGTATGATATCACGGATATTGACGGTGTGAAGATTGACTTCCCTGAAAAATGGGTTCATCTGCGCAAGAGCAATACGGAACCGATCATCCGTATTTATTCCGAAGCTCACACGATGCAGGAAGCTGAAGAAATCGGCGACGAACTGATCCAGATCATTCGCGATATGTGTAAATAATCTTTCATCGAGATAAAAAGAAGGAAGTGTGTCAAAAAGCGCCTACAGCGCTTTTCGACACACTTCCTTTTTCTTTTCAGGAGCCAGGGGTTCCGGTTTAGTGGATAACCGATGTCTCCGTGAATACCATTTTGTTGTTTACAAGAATAACCGTTTATATTCTCCTTCGAAGTTAGGCGTGAAAACACCTTTTCCCATGTTTTCAAGAATTTCGGAAGGTGACCAGAAACGTCCGCCGTCCAGTTCGGAAGGGTCAGGGGTGATAGGCCCTTCGTAAGTGGTACGGTAGGTGTTGACCAACTCTTTCTCTACCGCCGATTCGAATACATAACGGGTGATGAATTGCGGGACAAATTCTGTGATCCCCAATTCTTCCCGTACTTCCCGACGAAGGGCCTCTTCGACCGTCTCGCCGTAGTCGATGTGGCCTCCCACGGCCGTATCCCATTTACCGGGTTGGATGTCTTTGTTCATCGAACGTTTTTGCAGGTAGAGGCCGCCTGCCTTATTGAAAATATGCAGATGCACGACCGGATGTAGCATCTTCGAGCCGCTGTGACACTCTTTGCGGGTCGCTTTTCCTATTGTCTCTCCCTCTTCATTGACTAAAGGGAACCATTCTTCTTTCATTGCTTTTTGATTTTAGATACAAAGGTAGAGAATAAGGTTGTCTTTGCCAATAAATAGTGATATCCGGAGCAAAGGTAGAGTAAAATGTTGCTTTTTTATTTGCAGATTAGAAAAAAGTAGTTACCTTTGTGGCACGTAAAGATCATCATTGAAAAGATGATGACCGATTTTTTCATAGTTAAGGTTTTGGTTGGAACTCTCGTTTGTGAAAACGGGAGTTCTTTTTTTATATAAGTCTGGTACAAGTTTTGGTTTTTGTGTAAATTTGCACTCGGAATTTTGAAAAACAGTTTAATCCATATTATATAATGTATAGAACAAGAACATGTGGCGACCTGCGCATGGCCGATGAAGGCTTGGTGGTTACGCTGGCCGGCTGGGTACAGAAAACCCGTAAGATGGGTGGCATGACGTTTGTGGATATCCGTGACCGTTACGGTATTACGCAATTGGTGTTTAACCAGGAGGTGGATGCCACTCTTTGTGAAAAAGCAAATAAACTGGGACGCGAATATGTTATTCAGGTGACGGGAACCGTTCGTGAACGTTCCAGTAAAAACCCGAATATCCCGACCGGTGAGATCGAAATCATTGTTTCGGAACTGAATGTCCTGAATGCGGCCGTGACTCCTCCTTTCACGATTGAAGACGATACGGATGGAGGTGACGACCTGCGTATGAAATACCGCTATCTGGATTTGCGCCGCAATGCTGTCCGCAAGAACCTGGAATTGCGTCACCGGATGGCATTTGAAGTCCGTAACTATCTGGACAAACAGGGATTCCTGGAAGTGGAAACTCCGGTGTTGGTGAACTCCACACCTGAAGGAGCCCGTGACTTTGTCGTGCCTTCCCGCATGAATCCCGGACAGTTCTACGCCCTGCCGCAATCTCCGCAGACATTGAAGCAATTGCTGATGGTTTCCGGTTTCGACCGTTACTTCCAGATCGTGAAGTGCTTCCGCGACGAAGACTTGCGTGCGGACCGTCAGCCCGAATTTACGCAGATCGACTGTGAAATGAGTTTCGTGGAGCAGGAAGATGTGCTGAATATTTTTGAAGGAATGGCGAAACATCTGTTCAAGGTGATTCGCGGTATCGATATTAAAGAGGCATTCCCGCGTATGAGCTGGCACGATGCCATGAAATATTACGGAAGCGACAAGCCGGACTTGCGTTTTGACATGAAGTTCGTCGAGCTGATGGACATCATGAAAGGACATGGCTTCTCCGTATTCGATAACGCTGCGTATATCGGTGGTATCTGTGCGGAAGGGGCGGCCACTTATACACGTAAACAGTTGGATGCGCTGACCGAGTTTGTGAAACGTCCGCAGATCGGCGCAAAGGGTATGGTCTATGCCCGCGTGGAAGCTGACGGCAATGTCAAGTCGAGTGTGGACAAATTCTATACACAGGAAGTCTTGCAGCAGATGAAGGACGCTTTCGGTGCCAAGCCGGGTGACTTGATCCTGATTCTTTCCGGCGACGACGCAATGAAGACACGTAAGCAACTTTGCGAATTGCGTCTGGAAGTGGCCGGTCAGTTGGGTTTGCGCGACAAGAACAAGTTCGCTTGCCTGTGGGTGATCGACTTCCCGCTGTTCGAGTGGAGCGAAGAGGACCAGCGTTTCTATGCAATGCACCATCCGTTCACCTCTCCCAAGCCGGAAGACATCCCGCTATTAGACAGTGATACGGGGGCTGTCCGTGCGAATGCATACGACATGGTGATCAATGGTGTCGAAGTGGGTGGCGGTTCCATCCGTATCCACGACAGCAAGTTACAGGACAAGATGTTCCAGTTGTTAGGCTTCACAGAAGAAAAGGCGCAGGAACGTTTCGGCTTCCTGATGAATGCCTTCAAATATGGTGCGCCACCTCACGGAGGTCTGGCTTACGGTCTCGACCGTTGGGTATCTCTGTTTGCCGGCCTGGATTCTATCCGTGACTGTATCGCGTTCCCGAAAAACAATTCCGGCCGTGATGTTATGCTGGATGCACCCGGACAATTGGATGATTCGCAGTTGGAAGAACTGCATTTGACAATTGACAATTGATAATTGGCAATTAGAAGAAACGAAGTTTTTATGCGTATAAGGGATATACTGAAAGAAATCGAGCAATACGCTCCGTTGCCATTGCAGGAAAGTTTTGACAATGCAGGTGTGCAGGTCGGTGATGTGAACCAGCCTGCCACCGGTGCGCTTCTTTGCCTCGACGTCACCGAGGAGGTTGTGGATGAGGCGATAGAGTTGGGGTGTAATCTGATTATCTCTCATCATCCTTTGGCCTTTAAAGCATTCAAGTCGCTGACCGGTTCGACTTATATTGAGCGGTGCATGATGAAAGCCTGCAAATATGACCTGGTGGTCTATGCTGCCCATACCAATCTCGATAATGCGGCGGGAGGCGTGAACTTCCGTCTGGCGGAACTGATCGGGTTGGAAAATGTCCGTGTCCTGAGCCCGCAGAAGGAAGCGTTGCTGAAATTGGTCACTTTCGTGCCGGAAGCATACGCCGATTTGGTGAGGACCACCTTGTTCAATGCAGGAGCCGGGACGATCGGTAACTACGATTCCTGTAGTTTCAACTTGCCGGGAAGCGGGACTTTCCGTGCCGGCGAGGGGACGAATCCGTTCTGTGGCGAAATCGGTGAGTTGCATGTGGAGCCGGAAGTCCGTATTGAAATGATACTGCCGGCTTTCCGTAAATCGACGGTGACTCGCGCCTTGCTTTCCGTTCATCCTTATGAAGAACCGGCGTTCGATTTCTATCCATTGGATAACGCTTGGAACCAGGTCGGTTCGGGAGTTGTGGGAGAGTTGCCCGAGGAAGAGGACGAACTGGCTTTCCTGCGGCGGATCAAGGAGCTGTTTCAGGTTGGATGTGTGAAGCATTCCGCTTTGACCGGCAAGCCGGTACGGGAGGTCGCTTTGTGCGGTGGGAGTGGTGCTTTCCTGATTAAGGACGCTATCCATTACGGTGCAGACGTTTTCATAACGGGAGAGGCTAAGTATAATGATTTTTATGATGTGGAAGACCGGATTCTGCTGGCGGTTATTGGCCATTATGAAAGCGAGGTCTGTACAAAAGATATCTTTTATAACATAATATCGAAAAAATTCCCTACCTTTGCAGTACATTTTTCGAATGTTAATTCAAACCCGGTAAAATATTTATAGAATGGCTACAGATAAACAATCTGCTGAAAAAGAGATTACAGTTGAAGAAAGACTTTCTACGCTGTATCAGCTTCAGGCGATGATGACTGAAATTGACAAGATCAAAACACTTCGTGGCGAACTTCCTTTGGAAGTGCAGGATCTGGAAGACGAGATCGCAGGTCTGGAGACACGTCTTCAGAACTATCAGTCAGAAATTAAAGATTTTGAGAATGCTGTTGTAGAACAGAAACATAGGATTACGGAGTCAACCGGTCTGATTGAAAGATATAAAACGCAGTTGGATAATGTGCGTAACAACCGTGAGTTCGATAACTTGTCAAAAGAAATAGAATTCCAAGGACTTGAAATCGAATTCTCTGAAAAGAAAATCCGTGAGTTCGGTGAAGCCATCAACAATAAGAAGAATGATATCGCCGAACTGTCCGAAAGATTGGAAGGCCGTAAGGCTGACTTGATCCAGAAGCGGAATGAACTGGAACAGATTATTTCTGAAACCAAACAGGATGAAGAAAAATTGCGTGAAAAGGTCAAGAAGCTGGAAGTGAATATCGAACCGCGTTTGTTGGCAGCTTTTAAACGTATCCGTAAAGGAGCTCGTAACGGGTTGGCTGTCGTTTATGTGCAGCGTGGTGCCTGTGGCGGCTGTTTCAATAAGATCCCGCCTCAGAAACAGTTGGACATTAAATTGCGTAAGAAGATTATCGTTTGCGAATACTGTGGTCGTATCATGATCGATCCGGAATTGGCCGGCGTAGAAGAATAATCGGATGCGCGACGTTGTCCGTGCATATATAGAGAAATACCGGTTGCTTACGGAAGACCGTCCGGTTTTGGTCGGTGTAAGCGGCGGAGCTGATTCAATAGCCCTACTCTCCCTTTTGGTGGAGTTGGGCTATTCCTGTATTGCGGCACACTGTAATTTTCATCTGCGCGGGGAGGAATCCCGGCGTGACGAACAGTTTGTATGCGAGTATGCCCGGAAGTTGCATGTCCTTTTCCTGATGACGGATTTCGATACGCGGAAATACGCGGCCGACCATCATCTTTCCATTGAGATGGCAGCTCGTGAGTTACGGTATGGCTGGTTTGAAGAACAACGGGTTGCAACCGGTTCACAGGCTGTTGCGGTGGCTCATCATCGTGATGATAGTGTGGAGACGCTTTTGATGAATCTGGTCCGTGGAACCGGTATCCGGGGCATGAGCGGGATTCGTCCTAAGAACGGCTTTGTGGTACGTCCTTTGCTTGCTGTGAGCCGTGCGGATATTTTGAAATGGCTTGCCGGACGTGATTTGACGTATGTGACCGACAGCACTAACCTTTCCGATGCCTATACGCGCAATTTTATTCGTCTGCGTGTCCTGCCGCTTTTGGAAGAGATCAATCCTTCTGTGAAAGAATCAATCGCTCGTACTGCCGAACATCTGTCGGCGGCCGAGGCAGTTTATCTGCATGTGGTGGAGGAGGCGAGGAGCACCGTGATTGAGCCAGGAGACCGGCTTTCTATTGCTGCCTTGATGCGTTATCCATCACCCGATGCGATTTTATATGAGTTACTTAAAACTTATGGCTTTACCCGTCCGGTGGCGGAAACTGTTTATTTATCCCTGACGAAAGAATCAGGCAAGATCTTTTTCTCTTCTACACATCGGTTGGTAAAGGACCGGGGGTATTTGTTGCTGTCTTCTCTTGTGAAAGAAGACGCTTGCGAATATACGTTGGCGGGCGACGAGAGCTTTTGGTCCGGTCCTGTTGAACTTTCTTTCAGGAAGGTTGTTATTCAAGAAGATTTCCATATCCGGAAAGACAAGAATGTCGCCTATTTTGATTACGACAAGCTGAATTTCCCGCTTACTTTGCGTACCTGGAAAGAGGGAGATTGGTTCATCCCCTTTGGTATGAAAGGGCGGAAGAAATTGAGCGATTATTTCTCGGATCATAAGTTCAGCCGTTTCGATAAGGAACGGGCCTGGCTTTTATGTAGTGGAGACGCTGTTATCTGGTTGGTTGGTGAACGTCCCGATAACCGTTTTTGTTTGGATAAAACTACTAAAACAGTCTTGGTTGTGAATTTTTTTCCGGTAAAGAGTGGGAGTAAGTAAAAATATTCTTACATTTGCAAAGATTTACTCCGCAGATGTGTTACTAATGATTCAAATTAGCTCAACAGTCTGGTTTTCACATGAAATTATTAATTATCAAATTATAAAAGATACAATGATTGAGTTGTACATACGCCGTTATCAGGTTGTATAGTACGCCATTTTTATTATTCACTTCGCATTATGCAAAAATATAACATTCTTGAACTAAATGAAAAGCTCCTTCCTGAGTTGCAAAGTATAGCGGAAGAGCTGGGTATTAAAAAAGTAAGTGCTCTTAGAAAAGAAGAACTTATATACAGAATTCTTGACGAACAGGCTATTTCATATGCAGGTATCCAGGCTGAAAAGGAAAAAGAAAAGGTCGCAAAGAAAAGAGGCCGGAAACCAAAAGCCGCTGTTTCGAATGACGTAAAAGCCGATGACAAAACACAGGCCGTTCCCTCCGATACCTCTGTTAATGCTCCGGTAGAGGAGACGGTTGCCGCGGCTCCGGAAAAGACGGAACGTAAAAAGCGGATACGTATCGACAAGAAAGAAAAAGTGGCTGAGGCTACTGTTCCTGTTCAGCAAAGCGAAGAGGTTGTTGCTCCTAAAAAACTGGTTTCAGCCAATGCCCCTGTTTCCGAACTCCCGGCTGCTGATACTGTTGCCGCTGCCGTTCCAGAAGCTGTAAAACCGGATGTAAAGAAAGAGGTCAAGAAAACAGATAAAACCATAGAGAAACCGTTGCTTCCTCCTGTCGTGGCAGAGTCTGGTAATGGGGAATTCCCTTCCAATGCTACTTATGTAGCGGAAGAACCGGTTGTTGCAGAAACACCTGCTGCTGCGACTCCAGCTCCGTCGGGAGAATCTAAACGGGTGGTATTCCGTCATCCGGATACCAAATCGGTCCTTGACCAGCTATTCCCGTTCTCTTCTACGTCAGCCAAACCGGAACCGAAAGTGCGGGAGGAACAACCGGCAACTGCCCAACAGAATAATCCTCGTCAGAACAACAACCGTCAGAACAATCAGAATAACCACAACAATCAGCGTAACAATAATAATAACAACAATAATAATGCGCAGGAAAAACAGTATGAGTTTGACGGCATATTGACGGGTGTTGGTGTGTTGGAAATGATGCCTGACGGATATGGTTTCCTGCGTTCTTCCGATTATAACTACTTGACTTCCCCGGATGATATTTATGTATCGCAGTCGCAAATCAAGCTGTTCGGTCTGAAGACCGGCGACGTGGTGGAAGGTGCGATCCGGCCTCCGAAGGAAGGTGAAAAATATTTCCCGCTTGTCAAGGTGGACAAGATCAATGGCCGTACGCCGGAAGAGGTTCGCGACCGTGTTCCTTTCGACCATCTGACTCCGCTTTTCCCGGACGAAAAATTCATGCTGACAGCCCGCAAGTCTCCGAAGGTATATGATAATATCGCCGTGCGTGTCGTCGACCTGTTTTCTCCGATCGGTAAAGGACAGCGCGGTCTGATCGTGGCACAGCCGAAGACCGGTAAGACCATGTTGTTGAAAGACATTGCCAATGCGATTGCTGCCAATCATCCGGAAGTGTATATGATTATCCTGTTGATCGACGAACGTCCTGAAGAGGTGACCGATATGGCCCGTAGTGTGGATGCGGAAGTGATTGCTTCTACGTTCGACGAACCGGCTGAACGTCATGTGAAGATTGCTGAAATCGTCTTGAACAAGGCTAAGCGGATGGTGGAATGCGGTCATGATGTTGTGATCCTGTTGGATTCCATCACACGTCTGGCACGTGCCTACAATACGGTTCAGCCGGCTTCCGGAAAGGTGCTCTCCGGTGGTGTGGATGCAAACGCTTTGCAGAAGCCGAAACGTTTCTTCGGTGCTGCCCGTAACATCGAAAACGGCGGTAGCTTGACGATCCTGGCAACTGCATTGACTGAAACCGGTTCGAAGATGGACGATGTGATCTTTGAAGAATTCAAGGGTACGGGTAATATGGAATTGCAATTGGATCGTAAGCTGGCGAACAAACGGGTTTATCCGGCTGTCGATATTACGGCTTCCAGCACACGTCGTGACGACTTGTTGCAGGATGAGAATACCGTAAACCGTATGTGGATCTTACGCAAATATCTGGCCGATATGAATTCAATGGAGGCGATGGAATTTGTCAAGAAACGTATGGAGCAAACGTTCGACAATATGGAGTTCCTGGCTTCGATGAATGGATAAAAAGTAAAGAGATGGAATTTTGAAAAGAGCCGTATCATGCTTAAAGCAAGTTTGATACGGCTCTTTATTTTTTTATAGGATAGTCGTCATGATAGTCGCAAATCCACGGGAAATATAGAATGCCTGTTGACAGGTCCTTACAATGCCTATTCAAGCAACCTTATAATGCCCATCCATAGAACCTTATAATGCCCATCCTGGCACCCTTACGTTTAGGCATCCTTTCTTGGTCTTCCTCTGCGGCGTTGGCCGTTGTTACCGGCCGGCCGGTTGGTTGTCCCTTTTCCGCTGTCTTTGCGGGGACGTCCTCTGCCACGGCGCACGTTGGCATATTTTTCAGGTTCATATAAAGGGGTTTCACCGAATTTGGGATCGACCGGTATTTTATAGACCTCCTTGTCCAGAAATTCTTCGATCCGTTTGAATTGGAATTGTTCTTCGGTTGAAATGAAAGTAATGGCCAATCCTTCACCGTTTGTTCCACGGGCGGTACGGCCGATGCGGTGCACGTAGTCTTCCGGGTCGTGAGGTATGTCGAAATTGACTACCAGCTTGATGTCGTTGATGTCAATACCACGTGAGACGACATCGGTGGCAACGAGGATGTCGATATGGCCGTTCTTGAATTCTTTCATCACCTCTTCACGCTGTGCCTGCTCGAGGTCCGAGTGCATGGCTGCGACGTTGAACTTCATCCGCTTGAGAGTGGAAGATAACTCTTTGACTTTCATTTTTGAGGATGAAAAAATGATGACACGTTGCGGGCGGCTCTGTGCGAACAGGTCTTCCAGTATGCGCAATTTCTGCATGTCGTGGCAGACATAGGCCGTTTGCATGATGGTTTCGGGTGGACGGGAGATGGCGATCTTGACTTCTTCCGGATTTTTCAGGATCGTTTGGGCCAGTGTCCGGATCTTGGGGGGCATTGTGGCGGAGAACATGATGGTCTGGCAAGTCTTCGGTAATAGTTTGTAGACCTGCATGATGTCATCATAAAATCCCATGTCGAGCATCCGGTCCGCTTCGTCCAGGACGAAAAAGGAAACCTGCGACAGGTCAACAGATCCCAACTTGATATGTGATAACAGACGTCCGGGGGTTGCGATTACAATGTCGGCTCCCATTTCCATTCCACGCTTTTGCTGTTCCCAAGTAATACCATCCGTACCCCCGTAGACAGCGACAGCGGAAACCGGGACAAAATAGGTGAATCCCTCGATTTGCTGGTCGATCTGTTGTGCCAGTTCGCGCGTGGGTGCCATGATAACGGCATTGATCGCGTTGTCCGGATGCAATCCTTTGCTCAGTTCATTGATCACCGGCAACACATAGGCTGCTGTTTTTCCTGTACCGGTCTGTGCACAGGCGATAATGTCTTTCCCTTCCAGGATAACCGGAATGGTTCGCTCCTGTACCGGAGTGGCCTCCCGAAAATTCATTGCGTCGAGGCCATCCAATACAGCCTCCTCTAAGTCCAATTCGTCAAATCTCATTTTTCATCATTAAATACTCCGTAAAGGTAGATAATATTTAGCAATATTCAGTACATAGAATGCCGCTCTTCTTTTAAAAGTGTTGTTTTTTCGGGATTTAATGATGCTGCCGGTAGTATTTTCTGTATATTTTGTCGAATGTACCGTTCTTGCGTATCCGGTTCAGCCAGTTGTTCAGGCTGTCGAGAAGGATCGGGGAGTCTTTGCGGACTGCCCAGGATTGGAGTTGCGTGAAGCTTATGTCTGTCTGGATGTCGATTTCCGGGAGTTGTTTTTGGGAAAGGACGGCTGTCTGCTGGTCGCAGACGGCATAATCGATATCTCCTTTGGCTACCAGGATGGCGAGCTGCTCTCCGGAATAGAGTTCGTCTTCGATCACGTAGATCGTATCGCCGATCTCATGTCCTAAATTCTGGAGCCGGAGTTGGGCCGGGGAATCTTTCGGTATATAGAGCGTCTTGCCTGCCAGATCGAGTTGGTTGCGGATGGGTTTAAGCCCGTTGTTGGCTTTCTCCGTCCGTTGTATCAGGACTTGTTTGTCGAGAACGATCGGTTCGGTGAACCGGTATTGTTCTTTGATTTCGCTGGTGATAGGGATGTTACGTGCGATGATATCGCATTTCCCTTCTTCGAGCATATCGAAACTTTCGGCCAGGCTCATTTCCAGAAGCATCTGTACCTCCAGGCCTGACAGTTGGGAGATGGCTTGGCTCAGTTCGTATTGGAAACCGGCTATCGTGTCGCCTGTCACGTAATAACCCGACTGGTTGTATTCGGTCACTAACCGCAGGACGCCCTCTTCCCGGATCTCCGGATAGTCGCGTGGGAGCATCCCTGTCTTTGGCCGGTTTTTCAGGCGCCACAGCATAAGCATGGTGGCAACGGTGATTGTCAATAAGCCGGCGTAGACTCTTATCAGTTTCCTCGATTTCATGCAATCAGTTGTTGAATGTGACAGCCACACCCATTTTCAGGACGAACGGGTCCAGTGGATAATGCGCCAGTGAAAAATAGTTCGGATTGACGAACTTGGAACCTAAGTTGTAGCCCATTACAAAGAATCGTGCCTGTTTCAGATGGAAATTAACATAGGCATTGATAAGCGGATAATTGCCGACTTTCACTTCATCCTGCACCTGGAACTGCTGTGTCGCCGGTTCGTAATAAGGGGCGTAGTAAGACGTGTGATAGTACATATTGGCTCCCAACTGCATGGTCAATACTTTGGCTACCTTAAATTGCAGGTACATATTGGTGTACAGGCTGATCTGGGGCAAAGGCAGTACGCTTTTGTCGCTGCTCAACTGATAGGCCACTTCGTTTTCCCATCCGAAAGCGCGGTACATGACATCCTGCCTGATGCGGGCGTTTATCACCTGCAAGTTTCCGTTTTTCTGTTCCGGCATTCCTTTTTGGTTGAAGAATACATAGTTCTGTATGCTTTCAATCCCGGCAGACAATTGTGTCCGTGTGGATTCCAGGTCGATCTTGGCTCCGGCATAGATTTGCTGGATCATGTTCATATTCCGGTTGTCCCACCAGAAATAGCGGGAATGGAAATGGCGCATATAGAAAGAGGGGGTGACATTCTTGATGTACCCTTCCGCGCTGATCGTCGCGTCTTTCTTGAATAACTTGAACTTGGTCTGCAGGTTTCCTGTCGCCCGGAATTCCCCGAGATCGTCACCTACTACGCACAGTTCTCCACGGGCATTATAGGTCAGGATGTTCCCTTGTCGTTTGGAGATTTCGGCTCCGATATACGTTGAAAATTCGTCGTATATTTGCGCAACCGGAAATTCGATCGTGGAGGGAGAGGCGTTTAACCCGCTTCCATATTCGGGATCGTAAGAAAGCCCGGCTATCAGGGCCGGCAACTGGAATCGGCGTTTGTCGAAAGTCGCAAAGGCTGTGATGCCAAACTTGGCCCAGTCCTGAAAACCTTCGCGGAGAGAAAGCCCGAAGGTGTTGCGCAGGTTCCAATAGGAAGTGCGGTCGTCGACACGCGAACCGTTTTCCAGGCCGAATACGCGCGGGTTCCCATCCGGAGTCAGGTAGCATTCGTTCAGGTTTTTGTCCGCTTCCGAGTGGAAACGGCGGCGGTTGTCCTGATACTCCAGCGTGTGGATGATGCTGGAAACGGGAACAAATAGCTTCGTGGGGTTTCCCAACGTGTCCACTTCTCCTCCCAATTCGCGTTCGAATCCGAGGTTGTAATGGTGGCTCAGGAAATACTGTTTGCCCCGTACACGGTTCCACGCCTTGATCGGATAGCGTGTGTCGAACGCTTTCGTGTCGTCCTGGTTCCTTTCGCCGGCAAAGTACTGGTCCGGGTGGGTAATTACCGAGTCGTTGGCCAATCCCCCGTTTTCGTAGTAGAGGAAATTGAAGTTGCTCAGGTAAGCATACGCTTCGTAACGGTCAGACTTGTAGCTGCCGAAAAGGCGGTAGCTTAACAGTTTGTTGCCGTTATTCTTGTAATATCCGCGGCTGTAGATATAATCCAGATCGCCACCGACGTTGATCTTCGGGCCGAAGTTCATGGTCAACGTGCCTTTCAGTTGTTCGTTTTTGCTTTCGTTTCCCCCCATAGTCGTGTACATCACATTTGTATAAGGGACTTTTGTATTGTAAAACTGTGCGTTCCGGGGATCTGTGATATAATAGTCGTGCGCATCGGCAAACAGGAAATCCCGCGGTTCCTTGCGTTCGGAGAAGATGCGGCTTTGTGCGGGTGCTCCCGTATTGGCTAAGTAGCCGACTGCCAGCGATTGGGATTCCACAAGCGTGCTGTTGGCGAAATTCAGTTTATGCGTGTCCAATGGCGTAATGTAAGGTTCACCCAACAACGGTGTGAGCCGGTAGGCCGTGATACGTCTGTTGTTCGTTGCTGTACTGTCAGGAATCAGTAGGCTGTCGGGAACCTCCTGCTTGGCTTTGGATAGGTTTCCGAGTGAGAATCCTTTCCGGTCTCCACCCGGTCGGCGTTGCGCATGCAGAGCCGAAACGGATATTATCAAGAGTAATAATATGTATAAGCTATGCTTCATGGGGGGCAAAGATAATAATAATGTGCCAATAAGCCAATGTGCCAATATGCCAATTAATGAATGTTGCGGGCACATTCTTCAATTGGCATATTGGCACATGCTCTTGGCACCTTATCCTATTTGCATAGGGGTTATGATCTCCATACCCTTTTTGATGGCCGCCTCATTCATCGGGATGAGCTTGTGGTGGCGTTCGGGCAGAGATTTCTTCAGGCCTAACAGTACGTTTTCCAGTTTCACCATCGGGACGATTTTCAGTAGTCCGCCGAGGATCAACATATTGAACGCTTTTTCGTTCTTCATTTCAGTGGCGGCGTCCATGGCGTCCACGCGATATACCTTGACGTCGGTCCGTTTCACCGGCGTATGGATTCCATATCCGTCATAAATGATGATACCTCCTTTTTTCACCTTGTCCTCAAACTTGTCCATCGAAGGTTGGTTCAGGATGATGGCAATATCATATTCGTTCAGTACGGGAGAACTGATGCGGTCGTCACTCAGGATAACGGTTACGTTGGCCGTACCTCCTCGTTGTTCGGGACCGTAAGAAGGCATCCAGCTGACTTCTTTCCCTTCCATCAGGCCGGAATAGGCCAGAATCTTACCCATCGACAAAACCCCTTGTCCACCGAAACCGGCTATTATAATTTCTTGTTTCATTGTTGATAATGTGATGATTATTCTTTATTCTTGAGATCTCCTAACGGATAGAACGGGAACATGTTCTCTTCCATCCATTTGTTTGCCTTCTCTGGTGTCATTTTCCAACCGGATGAACAGGTGGAAACAAATTCGACAATCGAAGTACCTTTGCCAGCCATTGAATTTTCGAATGCTTTGCGAAGCATCTTCTTCGCTTTGCGGACGGCTGCGGCAGTCTGTACGCTCTGGCGGGTAACCAGGCAGGTTCCTTCCAGTTGGGCAAGTAGATCGCCGATCTTCAACGGATAACCGTTCAGGGCGATGTTACGTCCGTACGGGCAGGTTGCCGTCGGCATACCTTCCAGTGTAGTAGGGGCCATCTGTCCGCCTGTCATGCCATAGATGGCGTTGTTGACAAATACGATTACGATGTTTTCTCCCCGGTTGGCGGCATGGATGGTTTCGGCTGTACCGATGGCGGCCAGGTCGCCGTCGCCTTGATAAGTGAATACCATCTTGTCCGGATTCAGCCGTTTGACGGCTGTCGCGATAGCCGGTGCACGTCCGTGAGCCGCTTCGATCCAGTCGATGTCGATGTAATTATAGGCAAATACGGCACATCCGACAGGAGAGATACCGATTGTTTTATCCTCCATGCCCATCTCGGCGATCACTTCGGCAATCAGCTTGTGTATCACGCCGTGGCTGCAACCGGGACAGTAGTGCATGGGATTTTCATTCATCAACCTGGGCTTTTCGTATACCAGGTTCTCCGGTTTTATTATTTCGTTGACTTCCATAAAGAATAATTTTTCAATGCGTTAATGAGATAATTTGCCAATGGCGGAAAGTCGCAATGAATGATTCCTTCCTGTTGTTATCGGCATATTATTAATGTATGAATCTCACCAGATATTGAACCAAGCGGAAACAGATCGCTGCACCGCCGCAATATAGGAACGGCAACCGGTTTTCAGGAAAAGCAAAGTAACAGATTACTGCCGCTATCGCCAAAACCATGAATAACCAGGTCAATATCGTATCAATTTTACTTCCACGCATGTTGTTGATTTATAATTCAAAATTCTTTTTCAGCGCTTCCAGTACTTCATCCGGCGTGAACACGATACCTCCGAGGCGGCCGAAATGTTCCACTTTTACTTTGCCGTTTACGGCCAGGCGTACGTCTTCGACCATCTGTCCGGCGTTCAGCTCGACGGAAAGCATACCTTTCACCTTGTCGGCATAAGCGGCAATCACCTTTTTGGGGAACGGCCACAAGGTGATGGGGCGGAGCAAGCCGAGTTTGATGCCTTTCGCACGTGCGTTTTCCACCACTTTCTGGCAAATGCGGGCGGAGGAACCGAAAGCGATCAACAGATATTCGGCATCTTCGCATTGGAACTCTTCGTAGCGGACTTCATTTTCTTCGATCTTCCGGTATTTTGCCTGGAAGCGGATGTTGTTTTCTTCCATCTTTGCCGGATCCAGCTCTAATGAAGTAATGACATTCGGTTTGCGGCCGGCTGTTTTTCCCCGTGCAGCCCATGGGCATTCAGCGATGATTTCTTCCTCTGTGCGGCGTGGGTGGAAAGGAGGCAACACCACTTTTTCCATCATCTGGCCGATGATGCCATCAGCCAGAATAATGGCAGGATTGCTATATTTGAAAGCCAGTTCAAAACCTAAACCGACGAAATCCGCCATTTCCTGTACGGAAGAGGGGGCAAGCGTGATCAGGCGATAATCGCCGTGTCCGCCACCTTTGACGGTCTGGAAATAGTCCGCTTGGCTGGGCTGGATTGTCCCTAAACCGGGACCGCCACGCATCACGTTCACGACCAGACAGGGCAGTTCGGCTCCTGCAAGATAGGAAATACCCTCTTGTTTCAGACTGACACCCGGGCTGGACGAGGAGGTCATCACCCGTTTGCCTGTACCGGCACCTCCATATACCATATTGATAGCTGCCACTTCGCTTTCCGCTTGCAGCACGACCATTCCGGTTTTTTCCCACGGCATTTCGGCCATTAGGGTTTCGAGTATCTCCGACTGCGGAGTGATCGGGTAGCCGAAGTAACCGTCTACGCCATAGCGGATAGCCGCGTGGGCGATGGCTTCGTTACCCTTCATTAATTTTACTTCTTCTGCCATACTCTTTATGAATTGACAATTGACAATTGGCAATTGACAATTTTGTTTTTGTGATTAATATTCTGATTCTTTTTCTGTTTGTTATGTTGAATTGTCAATTGTGCATCGTCAATTGTCAATTTTCTTTTTGTAGATGGTTAAACATCCGTCCGGACAAACCAACCCACAACTTGCACAACCGATGCAGTTGTCGGGGTTTTTCATGTACACATAATGGTATCCCTTGTTGTTTACTTCGCGCGGATGCAATTCAAGTACATCCGACGGACAGGCTACTACACAAAGGTTGCATCCTTTGCATCGTTCTGTGTTGACAACAACAGCTCCTTTTATCTTCGCCATAATTTTTATATTTAAATCTAATGTAATACTAACTAATCACGTTTGTGACTGCCAAAGGTAGTAAAAACTTTACAGAAAGTTTCCTTTTTAGAAACTGTTTCACACCCTGGAATCGTTCTTTATGGTTTTAAAGACTTGCAAAAGCATATCTTATTGTATATTATTGTTTCTTTAACAAGCATACACAGTCTTTATGAATTGCTGGAAATCCCGTTATTTGCAGGTGAAAAGGGAACTTTTTCTCGTGAAGTGCGCAGTTTTTTGCCTTGAAGACGGTCGTCGTCGCCGTGAAGTCCGAGTTCATGGACCCTGAAGTCCGACTTCGGGAGCCATGAAGACGGTCGTCACGGCGATGAAGTCCCTCCTCATGGCGGAAAAAGGTAAAATTCCTTTTGCGATATTCGGAACGTAGGAAACTTTTGTTTGCTACAAGCGACTCTCCGGGAGTTTAGCTTTATCACAATGTCAGGATTTCTTGCTTTTCTCTGACAAAAGAAGCTCGTTTTTCAATTTCTTGCCGTTCCCGTTTTATCGGTTGTTTGTTTATTCCGGTTTAAGCAGGAAAAAAGTCAGAGATAAATGGTCCGGGATTTCTTTCAAAATAGAAAAACGCGAAAATAAGGGATATTGTCATTTTTAACAATTTACTTTTGACGAAAACAGAAGGAGCAACCGGCGATGATGATACTCTTGTTGGAGAACGGGTTATTTCACCTCAAACGATATCGTCTTCCGATTGCCCCGGTCGTCGATTAGTGTCAGGCGGTGTTTACCGGGAGGGGCGGAGCAACTGATTTGGTGATGCTCCGTTGTTTCGCCGATGTAGGTTGCGTCCAGATGCCAGTAGAGGGTGGCATCCGGACGGGCATGGGCAGCTTTGAAGACAAATTGTTCCTGTCGGCCGGAGAAGCCTTTCGGGAGGTAGAGGAGGGCGTTCTGTTCCGGATAGATCAGTTCGATCTGTCGTCCACGGTCTTCACCACATCCTGGTTTTACGGGTGGCAGAGGAGTGTAGTCGATGTGATAGTTCCGGTAATAATATTCTTCGGAAGGTGGCAATACGAACCACGGACGTGTGATCATCCGGTCGACAGATTCGCACGAGCTGTTTACCTGAAAACGCCCGTCTTCCGAAAGATGGACAAGCCGATGGTAGGGGCAAACCTCCGTTTTGTCGGCTGTTTGGGGCATATAAAGTGTGTCCACTTGGTCACAGATGGCAGAAGCCTTGTGCCCGCTGAGGCGGCAGACCACCATCGGTTCAAGTTCGTCGTATGGCATGTCGAACCAACCTGTTTCCGGAAGAAGCGAGAACAGGTCGAACAGGACAGGAGCGGCATTGCCCACTCCGGTCAGTCCCGGCCGGCCTTCTCCCGAAGCATTTCCCACCCATACGCCGATCGTATAGCGAGGGGTTGTCCCGATCGCCCAGGCATCCCGGCCGCCGTAGCTTGTCCCTGTTTTCCAGGCGACTCGTTTCATGGAACCGAACTGTTGCCAGTCCGCTTCTTCTTCGGGGCGGTCCAGTGCCGACATGGCTTCGAAAGCGAACCAGATGGCGGCGGAGGAGAGAAGCGGTTTGTCTGTGAGCCTTTTGTCTGCAATCGAACGGATCGGTTCGACGGCAGAAGCCGGGAAAGGGGTGAGCGGATGAATATCCGTCGGGTTATACCGCCCGTTGTAAGTCCGGTAGTGTACGAGTGTACGTGCTAAGGATGCATACATACCCGTTAGGTCCCATAATGTCCCTTCCGCTCCTCCTAAAATCAGCGAAGCCCCGTAATGTTCTTCGGAGAAACGGAGCGTGGTCATTCCCGCCTTTTTCAGGAGCGACATGAAGCGTCCTGTGTTGTAGGTGGTTAGCATCCGTACCAGCGGGACGTTGAGTGAGCGTTCGATCGCCCGGTGGGCCGGTACTGCCCCGTAGAATGTCTTGTTGTAGTTTTGCGGAGAGAAACCGTTCAGGTTCAATGGTATGTCCGGTACGAGTGTGCCGGGAAGCAACTGCCCGTCGTGCAGCATGGCGGCATAAAGGAAGGGCTTCAGGATGCTGCCCGTACTGCGTGGCGACTGGATGATGTCTACCTGATTTCCTTTGCGTTCGTCCGCCTTGAAGGTGACGTTACCGGCGTAGGCAAGCACTTCGCCCGTTTCGGTATCGGCAATAAGGGCGGCCAGGTTATGGATGTGGTTGGAGGCGTAGTCGCGTGCGTAGCGGTTCACGATCTCCTGTGTCTGCCGTTGTAACATCCGGCTGACGGAAGTCGTGATACGGGTGCCCGGGGCGTTAGCCGCCAGCCGTTCGAGTAGGTGGGGAGCCTCGTTGGGCAGGGAGACGGGAGCTTCGGGAAGCGGTTCGAGGAGTGACAGTTCGTACTCGGTCTCGTCCAAAGCCCCCATTCCCTTTAATACGGACAAGAGTTTGTCGCGTTTGGCTTTCAGCCGTGCGCGGTTGCGTCCGGGATGGATCAGGGCTGGCGAGTTGGGCAATACGGCAAGCGTGGCACTTTCGGCCCATGAGAGGTCGGCGGCGTTTCGCCCGAAATACCGCCAGGCCGCTGTCTCGATACCTACGACATTGCCTCCGAACGGGGCGTGCGAGGCATAGAGGTTCAGGATCTCTTGTTTGTCACAGGCCGTTTCCAGCAGGAGGGCATAGCCGGCTTCGACTACCTTTTCATATAGGGTACGGGTACGGTTGCCCCGTGCGATCCGTGCCAGTTGCATGGTGATCGTACTTCCTCCGCTGACTACTTTCCCCCGTTGCAGATTGGTCCGCATGGCACGGGTTATGGCAATCGGATCTATACCGGGATGCCGGTAGAAACGTTTGTCTTCATAGGCCAATAGGCAGGTCACGAACTTGCCGGGAAGGGTATCTGCCGGCGGAAAACGCCATTGTCCGTCCGGTGCGATCCGGGCCCCCATCAATTGCCCGTCGGACGCATAGAGCAAGGTCGAGCAATCTTCCGGAAAAAGGGACTGGAAACCGGTCGGATATAGGACTATCCCGATCAGCAGCCGTATGAAAAACAAGAAAAATCTAATCATTCAACACTTTCTTCTATCTCTTCTAACCAGAGTCGTGACACCGCATCGCTCGGCATACGCCAGTCTCCGCGTGGCGAAAGGCTGACGGAACCGACTTTGGGACCGTCCGGCAGGCAACTGCGTTTGAACTGTTGTTGGAAGAAACGGCGGAAGAACGTGTAGAGCCATTTCTTGATCGTCGCATTGTCGTAAATACCGGCGAATGCTTTCTGCGCCAGGAAATAGATTTTGGACGGATGGGAGCCGAAACGCAGGAAATGATAGAGGAAGAAGTCGTGCAATTCGTACGGGCCGACCAGATCTTCTGTCTTCTGTTTGATGTTGCCGTTCTCGTCTGCCGGGATCAGTTCGGGGCTGATCGGCGTGTCGACGATATCCAGCAAAGTGAGTCGGGACGCATCGTCCACTTTGTTGTTGGCAACCCATTCGACCAGATATCGGACCAATGTTTTCGGAATGCTTCCGTTCACACCGTACATCGACATGTGGTCACCGTTGTAGGTCGCCCAGCCGAGTGCCAGTTCGGAGAGGTCGCCGGTGCCGATGACGAGGCCGTTCTTTTGGTTGGCGACATCCATCAGCAGTTGGGTCCGCTCGCGTGCCTGGCTGTTTTCGTAGGTCACGTCATGGACGGACGGATCGTGGTCGATATCGCGGAAATGTTGCAGGCAGGCTTCCTTGATCGAGATTTCTTTTAGGGTGACGCCGAGGGACCGGATGAGGTCGCAGGCATTGGTATAAGTACGGTCGGTCGTGCCGAAACCGGGCATCGTGATACCGATGATCTGTTTGCGCGGAATCTTCAGGGCATCGAAAGTCATGACGGTTACGAGCAAAGCCAACGTGGAGTCCAGACCACCGGAAATACCGACAACGGCCGTTTGAGCATGAGCATGGACCAGCCGTTTGGCAAGGCCGGCAACCTGTATGTGGAAGATTTCCTCGCAGCGTTCTTTCAACGCATCTCCGGAGGGGGTGAACGGATGCGGATCGACCGGACGCGTCAGGTTGAATTCGTCCGGAACCCGGAGCCGGAAGTCGATGGCCTGTGTTTTTCCTTGCAACAGGCTGGAGGCTCCGTACATGAAGCTGGTGTTTACCAGACGGTCATTCTGTAAAGTTTCTATATCGATTTCGCTGATGACAAGCTGTTCTTCCATCGTGAAACGGGGAGATTCGGCAAGCAGGTTCCCGTTTTCGGCAATGATCCCGTTTCCGGCAAAAACCAGATCGGTGCTCGATTCGCCGAATCCGGAGGAGGCATAGACATAACCCGCCATGCATCGGGCGGATTGCTGGCAGATCAGCGAACGCAGGTAAGCATGTTTGCCGATCAGTTCGTTGCTGGCGGACAAGTTGAAAATGATGTTGGCGCCTTCCATTGCCAATAGCGAGCTGGGCGGGACGGGGACCCAAAGATCTTCGCATATCTCAATACCGACCGAGAGCTGTCCCGATTTGAACAACAGGTGGTTGCCGAGCGGATATTCCTGCCCGCCGATTTCGATTGTGGACTTTTGCAGTTCAGTGGCGGAGGTAAACCAGCGTTGTTCCTGAAACTCCTTGTAGTTGGGCAGGTAGCTCTTGGGAACGACTCCTAAGATCTCTCCCTTTTGGAATACTACGGCCGCATTGATGAGCCGGTTTTCCGTCCGGAGAGGAGCACCGACGATGGCCAAAATCTCCAGGTCTTTCGTGCTGGCGACCAGTTGGAGCAGTGCTTTTTCCGCATTATCCAGTAAAGTTTGCTGGGCAAACAGGTCGAGGCAGGTATAGGCCGTGACGGACAGTTCGGGGAAAGCCACCAATTGTACGCCTTTTTCCGATGCTTTTCGCATCAGTCTTTCTATCTTTTCTATATTATAAAAACAATCCGCTACCTGTACATGCGGTACGGCGGCGGCAACTTTTACAAATCCGTAGTTCATATCCGTTTTATATTTGTCTTATAGATTGTTTGAGCTTATCGGGATTTTGACGGCAATCCCATAATAGAACGATTTGTATCAGATGATCATTTTCTATGGTATAAATGATCTTGTAGTATCCTTCTATTAAGGATCGGTATTGTTTTGCTCTATTTGCAAAGGCTGGTTCTACAATTCCTATAAAAGGATTATTTTTGATGCGCAAAATATCTTTTTCAAGCTTGTTTACAAATCTGAGAGCGATAGTTCTTCCGAATTGAGCCTGGCAATAGGTGATGGCTAAATTAGCTTGTTCTTGTGCACGTGGCGCCCAGATTATTTCAATTTCTTTTTCCATCCTTCAAAGAATTGATGCATTTCCGTCTCTTTGATACCTTTACCTTCGCTTAACTCTTTTTCTGCCATATCGATTTCTGCATTTGCTTGGTCTATATTGAAAGCAAGTGGAGATAAGACTACTGGCTTTTTATGCAATATTCGTTTGGTGAACTTTTCCAGTTTCTCCATTATTTCCAGGTCGTCTATCTCGTCCAGATAGTCGTGGATGAAGTTCTGTTTCCATTGCTGTAATTCCATTGCTGTCATGATGTAAACCCCTTTCTTGTCGAATGATGCTCCAAAGGTATGCAATTCCTTTGTAATAAAAAAGAAAGGGAGCCATACTTCACAGCATGCTCCCTTTGTAAACACAAAACAATCAACAAAAAACTATCTGATAAATAATAGTTCCCTGTATTTCGGCAATGTCCAGATCTGGTCGTCGACAACCAGTTCCAATTTGTCGATGTGGTAGCGGATAGCTTCCAGCATCGGGACAATTCTATCGTGGTAAGCGATTGCTTTTTCGCGTTCGCTTTCGATCTTGTTGGCAATCTTACGGGCTTCTACCATTTCGTCTACTTTTTCTTTAATAAAGTTGGTACGGTTGGCGATATCTTCGATGATTTCCAGGTTGCGGGATGAAAGGACGGATGCTTTATCGGCAGGGAAAAGATCTTTCATCTTGTATACGTTGTCGATCAGGGAAGTCTGATACCGGGTGGCGGTCGGGATGATGTGGTTCATCGCTAGGTCGCCGAGTACACGGGCTTCGATCTGGATTTTCTTCGTATAGGTTTCCCACTTGACTTCGTTGCGGGCTTCCAGTTCTTTGCGTGTCATGACTCCGGTGGATTCAAACATCCGGATGCTACTTTCCTTCAGGTAATTGTCAAAGATCACCGGTACGCTTGTCTCGCAGTCCAGTCCGCGACGGGCCGCTTCAGCTTTCCATTCGTCACTGTAGCCGTTACCGTCGAAATGGATGGCCTTACATGCCTTGATGTCTTTGCGAAGCACTTCGAGGATCGCTGCGAATACTTCCTTGCCCTCGGCAATTTTGGCATCGACTTCGGTTTTGAAAGTCTTCAACTGTTCAGCTACGGCTGCATTCAAGGCGAGCATGGCGGAAGCGCAGTTGGCTTCGGAACCTACGGCACGGAATTCGAAACGGTTACCTGTGAAAGCAAAAGGCGAGGTACGGTTACGGTCGGTATTGTCGATCAGCAGTTCAGGGATGCGGGCGATGTCGAGTTTCATGCCTTGTTTACCTGCCAGCATCAGATCTTCCGGCTCGCTTTTCTCGAGGTGTTCCAGAACTTTCGACAATTGTGTCCCGAGGAAGCTGGAGATGATTGCAGGAGGTGCTTCGTTGGCTCCTAAACGATGGGCGTTGGTGGCACTTGAAATGCTGGCTTTCAGCAATCCGTTGTGGCGGTAGACAGCCATCAGCACATTGACGATGAACGTGATGAAGCGGAGGTTCTCTTCCGGTGTCTTGCCGGGAGCCATCAGGAGAATACCTGTATCGGTTCCCAAAGACCAGTTGTTATGCTTGCCGGAGCCGTTTACCCCTTTGAATGGTTTCTCATGCAGCAGGACACGGAAACCGTGCTTACGGCTGATTTTGCGCATCAGTGCCATGACAAGCAGGTTATGGTCGTTCGCCAAGTTGCATTCTTCGAAGATAGGAGCTAACTCGAACTGGTTCGGAGCTACCTCATTGTGGCGTGTTTTCAAAGGAATGCCTAACTTGAGTGATTCAATTTCCAGATCTTTCATAAATTCCATGACACGAGTCGGAATGGCGCCAAAGTAGTGATCTTCCAGTTGCTGGTTTTTCGAACTTTCATGTCCCATCAGTGTACGGCCTGTCAGCAGCAGGTCCGGACGTGCGGCATACAAGCCTTCGTCAACCAAAAAGTATTCCTGTTCCCAGCCTAAGTAGGCATACACCTTTTTTACATCCGGGTTGAAATAATGGCAAACGTCAGTGGCAGCTTTGTTGACGGCTTCGAGGGCTTTCAGCAGAGGGGCTTTGTAGTCCAGTGATTCACCGGTATAAGCGATGAAGACAGTCGGGATGCAGAGTGTGTCGCCTACGATAAAGGCGGGAGAGGAGGGATCCCAGGCGGAATAACCGCGTGCTTCGAATGTGTTCCGGATACCGCCGTTCGGGAAACTGGAAGCATCGGGCTCTTGTTGGATCAGCAGCTTTCCGGAGAACTCTTCGACCATACCCCCTTTGCCGTCGTGTTCGACGAAAGCATCGTGCTTTTCGGCCGTTCCTTCGGTCAGCGGGTGAAACCAGTGCGTGTAGTGGGTCGCGCCCATTTCGATTGCCCATTTCTTCATGCCGGCGGCTACGGCGTCGGCTGTTTCGCGGTCAAGTGGAGTACCGTTGTCGATACAGTCCGTGATCCGTTCGTACGCTTTTTCAGGAAGATATTTGAACATCTTCGCCCGGTTGAATACGTTCTGCCCGAAATAGTCGGATGGACGTTCGGCTGGAGCCGGTACTTCTGCAGCCCGTTTCTTGAAGGCTGTCTCTACTACTCTGAATCTTAACTTTGACATAAATATAATGATTTGATGATAACCTAAACACTCGCAGTAGGATATGACTTGTAATCCTTAACTCAGAGCAACCATTTCTTCAGCCTGTTCATGGCCTCCAATGTGTTGTCTCTATCTCCGAAAGCCGTGAGGCGGAGAAAACCTTCGCCGCTGGGACCGAACCCTACGCCTGGGGTTCCTACTATATTGACTTCATAAAGCAACTTGTCAAAGAATTTCCATGAAGAGAGCCCGTCCGGTGTTTTCAACCAGATATAAGGGGCATTTTCGCCTCCATATACTTTCAACCCGCAACTCAAGAGGCTTTCCCGCATGATACGGGCGTTAGTCATATAATAGTCGATTGTTTTCCGGATTTGTGCTTTCCCTTCCGGGCTGTAGGTCGCTTCGGCACCTCGTTGGGTGATGTAGCTTGTACCGTTGAACTTCGTGCACTGCCGGCGGTTCCACATTCGGTTCAGCGGGACCCGTTCGCCAGCCAAGGTAAAGGCGTTCAACTCTTTCGGGACAACTGTGTAACCACAGCGCACACCGGTGAAACCGGCTGTTTTGGAGAAACTGCGGAATTCGATCGCCACCTTCTTTGCACCCTTGATCTCGTAAATCGAGTGGGGAATATTGGGATCTTGGATGTAGGCTTCGTATGCTGAATCGTACATGATCAGGCAGTCGTTGGCAAGGGCGTAGTTTACCCA
Organism: Parabacteroides sp.; assembly: GCA_017937385.1. GTDB lineage: Bacteria > Bacteroidota > Bacteroidia > Bacteroidales > Tannerellaceae > Parabacteroides. The sequence continues at coordinate 51,230 of JAGBDR010000009.1, read as the reverse complement.
TTTCTTCAGTTCCTCTTTCGTGAGGGTCGTTCCGGTAGGATTGTTCGGATAGCAAAGATAGATGATGTCTACGCGACGGCTGGGCAGGTCGGGCACGAAATGGTTGGCTTCCGTGCAAGGAATGTAAACCACGTCGCTCCATTTGCCGTCTTCCAGCGTGCCGGTCCGTCCACTCATCACGTTTGAGTCGATATAGACCGGGTAGACCGGGTCTGTCACGCCGATACTGTTGTCGTGGCGAAGCATATCGCCAATGTTCCCGCAGTCGCTTTTGGCACCGTCGCTTACGAAGACTTCGCTGGGTTCAAGCATGACGCCACGGCTGGCATAATCGTTCTTGATGATGGCATCTATCAGGAACGGATATCCTTGTTCGGGGCCGTATCCGTGGAATGTATCCTTGCTTGCCATTTCATCGACCGCCTTGTGCATGGCTTCGATGACGGCAGGGGCTAACGGTTGTGTCACATCGCCGATACCCATGCGGATAATTTTTTCTTTTGGATGTGTAATCTTAAAACTGTTTACCTTTTTTGCAATGTCTGAGAACAGGTAATTGTTTTGCAGCTTTAGGAAATGTTCGTTAATCAGTGCCATATTCAATCAATCGTTTTTTGTTGTGTTTATACTTCCAGTTCCCCTTCAAAGACCTTGACCGCTCCACCGGTCATATAAACGTGTCCGGAACTTTCGTCCCAACGGATGGTGAGGGGACCTCCATCCATGATGACTTTGGTTTTCCGTCCGGTTTTCCCGCGTACCGCACCCGCTACGGCTGTCGCACAGGCTCCGGTTCCGCAGGCTTGCGTAATGCCGGAACCACGTTCCCAAACCCTCATTCGTACTTCATCTGTATGGAGTACTTGAACAAATTCGACATTCGTACGATCCAGGAACAGTGGATGGCATTCCAATAGAGGGCCGACGGCCGGCAAATTTATATTCGTAATATCATTAACAAAAATAACGAGATGCGGATTCCCCATCGAGACTACCGTTCCCGTATAAAAATGACCTCCGGCTTCTATTTCAAGGGCCGTTTCGCCCACAGCCGGGCACCCCATGTCGACTGTTACTTCAGTTACCTCTTCACGGAAACCGGAGGAAAGTTGTCGGGTGGTCAGCTGCAATTCCTTGATGCCGGATAACGTTTCTAACGTCACATTTTTTTTGTCGGTCAACCTCTTGTCATATACATATTTGCCAATACAACGGGAGGCATTTCCGCACATCATGGCTTCAGAACCATCCGCATTGAAAATACGCATACTGAAGTCGGCAATCTTCGACGAACCGATCAGCACCAGTCCGTCTGATCCTATTCCGGTATGGGGAGCACTCAGCTTGATGGCAAGATCTTCCGGGTGTTGAATCGGGAAAACGGTTGTATTTATATATATGTAGTCGTTTCCGGCTCCGTGCATCTTTGTGAATTGAATAGAATTTGTCATTTTGCTATACTGTTTGTTTTATTCTATCTTTTTGTCTTATCACAATGCAAATATAAAGCATTTTGTTATGTTAGTCGTATAAGTGGTGACTTAATGTATAAAAATATATCGTTTGTATTGATTTGTTATAAATATCGGCATTTATATTATTAATCGTAATGTGAATATGGATGTTGTATATCTTATTATAAGTTCCGGAAGGAAAAGTAGAAAGTAGCTGTCCGTTCTTTGGGGGAAAACCGGGGCTGTCGGGATACCTCACACTCATCCCCATACACAGCCTGTAAACCTTTTCCGGTTTCACTTGTTTACATAACAGTAGCTTATATAAGTGTACAAGTAATAGTATAAACTGTTTTAAACATTGAATGAAATGAAAAAGATTTTTCCTTTTTGCTTATTGGTCCTTTTGTTGGCATCTTGTCAGAAGGATCCGGACTTGTCAAAGTTGAGCGATGATTTTGTCGTATTCACGGATTACAATAAGGATGCCGGTTTCGAATCGTTTGCAACATTCTACATGCCTGATAGCATAATGGTTATCGGCAATAGTGAGAAACCGGAGTTCTGGGATGCAACCGAAGTAGGCGATGTCGTTTCGGCTTTGTCCCGTGGCATGGATGATTGTGGCTATACACGTGTGTCGGACAAGGGATCTGCCGATTTGGGCTTGCAGGTTTCTTTCGTGAAGAATGTAAATTACTTTGCCAACTATCATGACAATCCTTACTGGTGGTGGGGATATCCGGGATATAACTGGTGGTATGACTACTGGGGAAACTGGACCGGCGTATGGGATGGATGGTATTATCCGTATCCAGTCGTGTACAGTTATAGCGTAGGTTCTCTGTTGGTCGAACTGGTCGACTTGAAAGCGCCGCTGCCCAAATCGGCTGATGCTAAACTTCCGGTTCTCTGGACTGCTTATATGACAGGTTTGTTGTCCGGCTCCGACCGAGTGAATATCGCACTTTCTACTCGTGCTATCGAGCAGGCTTTCGTACAGTCGCCGTACTTGAAAAAATAATTGAACATGAATGAAAAGTAAAAATAGAGTCGTATGAAAAAGATATATGAATCAATCAGATTAATCGCTTTACTTGCCGCCTGTTTAGCGATACCTTCCTTGGCTGGTGCCCAGGTTGTAAAGAATATGTATTTTAATGTTGACTGGCAGATCAACTCCCCGTTCAGTCAGAATTTCTCAAACAAGACAAGTGGTTGGGGTGCACATGCGGAAGCCGGTTATTATGTGATTCCTAATTTCTCGGTCGGTGCTTTTATCTCTTATCATTCCAACAATAAGTACATAGACCGTCAGACGTTGCCGGTAAGTCCTACGTCGGCTATCACATCCGACCAGCAACATTCGATCTTCCAGTTGCCTTTCGGTGCGGCTTTCCGTTACAACGCAGCTCCCGAAAGCCAGTTCCAGCCGTATGCCGGCGTGCAGTTGGGTGCGAGCTATAGCGAAATGTCGACTTATATGAATGTCTTGAAAGTCTACGACCGCAACTGGGGCTTTTATGTCTCTCCCGAAATCGGTTTGAATCTGTATTTCACACCTCAGAAACAGATCGGCGCACACATTGCGGCCTACTATAATTATGCGACCAATAAAGGGGAAGTCCTGAGCTATTCGATCGACGGGTTGAATAACTGGGGGATTCGTTTAGGACTTGCATTCTGACCGGACAACTTGTGTTTGCCTGAATGTCCGCTCGCAAACACGAATTGATAACGGATATCTTAACCGGACGCAGATCTCGCCCAAGCGCGTAATCTGCGTCCGGTCTATTTGGGGAATGCCGGTAAATGATCCTATATATGGATATATTGGTAATACCGGTTGAAGAAGTTCTTGAACCAGCCGGTTTTCATCAATCCTTTCTCGAACAGCAAGATTCCCAGGAGGGCGCAAGCGATTCCCAATGTCACATCTATGATATAGTGATGGGACGTATAAACCGCCGTTCCCCAAATGCCCGCCATAATGACGGCAAACAGGAGAATCACATATTTGTTGCATTTGTCGATAATCGCGTAGCATAGCGCGACAACCATGTACGCGGCATGCAAGGATGGAACAGCCGCGAATACATTCGCGTTACGGCCATAGATGGAGTCGAAGATCGAAAGGCCGGTCAATGCGTCGAACCTACCGAGGCCGGCCACATTGCCCGGCGTGTCGAGTATCGGTTCGAAACCATAATGGATGGCATACCAGGGCGGGGCTGCCGGATGGATATAATATCCGGCAAAGCCGATCAGATTGACAAACAGGAATACCATCGAGAAACGGAGATACAAATTGCGTTCTCCCTTGAAGTAGAGCCACAGACCGAATGCGATCGGGACAGGAACCCAACAAAGATAAAATATACCGGCAAAGAAATTCGCGATCCGGCAATTATGGATCGCGAAATACTCGCAAGGAATCAGGATATTCCCGTTGTCGTTTATACCGAACAGGCTTTTTTCCAGGTTATACAGGCCTTCCACGTCGATCGGGTTCGCCTCGTAGTTCGGGAAGACGCGCATCCAGTCATACGAAATGCCGAAAAGGGCGAACGGCAACAGGGCGACAGCCAATTTGCGAGTGGCCTTGCTGGCGAAAAAGAGGAGCAGGTAAAGGCCGACCATGAACAGATGCTCCGGACGTAATCCGATACATACGGCTGTCAGCAAGAGGAACAAGGCTGACAGGCTGACAACGGCCACAGCTTCCTTTCTTGACGGGAGTTCAATCGGACCTTTCATTCGTTTCCTTTGTTGCTCAGAAGTTTACGACAATGGTTCAGGCGTGCGAATGCCGTGATGTTCGAGAAAACCGCAACGATCAGCAAAGGAATGACAAACAGCATAATCGGTTCGAATGTCCCGTTGTTTTCCATCATGGGAGCAAAGATCCCGCAACAGAGAGCGCCTAATCCGGTCAGTACTACACGCTCCGGACGCTGCATGAAACCGACTTTACATTCAAGTCCTAACCCTTCGGCACGGGCGCGGACGTAACTGACCATCAGGGAACCGATCAACGCAACGAACGCGACAATCGAGCTGATTACATATCCCTGGTTGATCAGGTAGAAACAGATCCCGAAGAAAACCGTCAGCTCGCTGTAGCGGTCCAGTACCGAGTCATACAAGGCGCCGAACGTGGAACTCATTTTGCCGATACGCGCCACCTGTCCGTCCATCATGTCGAACAGTCCGGCAAACAGGATGATGCCGCCACCCCAGCCGATGTAATAGAAATCACCTCGTTCTCCCTTCATTCCGGCATAAAGAAATATGCAGGCAACTACAATGTTCAGGACTAATCCTGTCGTTGTAATAAAATTGGGAGTGATCCCAATTTTAATCATTCCATGTACGATCGGGTTGATGATCTTGTAGATCGTCTGTTGCAACCAATCTCTAAAAACTTTGAATCTCATCTCTTGTTATTTTGTTTTTATTTTGATTTCACTCTTTGGAAACGGCCTCTGATCCGACAGTTCTTGTAGACGAAGACACGTTGCATATTGTAGTTCCAAATGAATCCGACTAACAGCGAAACAACCATCTTGGAGAAGACAAACAGATCGTCGGTGTAGTGTTTCAGCGTCTCCTGCACCCAGGGATTCCGGCTGATCGTCTCAGTCATGAAGTAGATTCCCCATGTGTTCAGCAAGATACTGCCGATCCAGACCAACAGGTATTTGATCATCACGTGCCGTTTCTTGCATTCTTTGGATTTGAATGTCCATTTGTAATTGATGATGCAATTCACAATCCCGCCGCAGACAGAGCCGGTGAAAGTCGCATACACGTAATACACTCCGAATAGCTTGGCCAACAAGATGGTAACCAGAAAGTCGGTCGCACTGGCCACCTGCGAAGAAAACTGGGCACGGATGAACGTGAACACTCCGCCTTTCTCCGAAAACGCTTTTGCACTTTTTTTTATCCAATCAACCATCTTGTACCGATTAACAGGATGAGGCTGTATAAGCCAGCCAAGATATCATCCATCATGACTCCGACTCCGCCTTTGAGGCTTTCCATCTTGCGGATGCCCAACGGCTTGAAAATATCGAATAGGCGGAACAACGCGAATGCTGCCAACGCATACCACAGGTTGCCTGCCGGTGCCGCTAAAAGCGGAATCCAGACACCTACCATCTCGTCTACCACCACCCGCGAAGGATCTTCTCCCCAGATGGGCTCGACTGCGTTTGCCGAACAAATACCGGCAACCGTAAAGATACCGGCCAGCAAAGCGGTTACGAGAAGAAGCAGAGTGGGAGATAGGGCGTAAGACAATGCCAGCCAGATCAACGTGGCTAATAACGCTCCGGCCGTTCCCGGAGCAAACGGAGAAAAACCGGAGCCGAAGCCCGTCGCAATAATAATATGAATTAATGGAACTCGTTTCATCCTGTCAGTAAAATGTATGCAAAGTTATAAAAATAATAAAACTTTCCCCCTTATCCGGGAGAAAGTTCTATCAGGGATTCCATGCCCATGGAACTAAAGTTTCATAGGCATGGAACTAAAGTTTCATCCTTATGAAACCCTATAGGTACTACCTTGAATTTTAGTCCAGATAACTGGGCGCTTTTTCTCCGATCATATCGCGCAAGGTCTGTTTAACCATTCTCCATTGCTGGAACAGGTCATGCACGGGCTGATGTTCGAAGTCGTGCATCGGGCTCTTGCAGAAGAACGACAGCCAAGTCTGGATACCGCACATTCCGGCACGCAGGGCAAGATCGCTGAACAACACTAAGTCGAGTGCGATAGGAGCAGCCAGGATGGAGTCGCGGCAAAGGAAGTTTACCTTGATTTCCATCGGGTAGCCCATCCAGCCGAAGATATCGATGTTGTCCCAAGCCTCTTTGTTGTCCTTGCAGGGAGGATAGTAGTTGATGCGTACCTTATGATATACGTCTTTGTACAGGTCGGGGAATTTCTCAGGCTCGAAGATGTTGTCGATGACAGACAGCTTGCTGACTTCTTTTGTCTTGAAGTTTGCGGGATCGTCCAATACTTCGCCGTCGCGGTTTCCTAAGATGTTGGTGGAGAACCAGCCGCTTACGCCCAGCATACGGGTCTTGAACATCGGAGCCAGGACTGTTTTCATCAAAGTCTGTCCGCTCTTGAAGTCTTTGCCGGCGATAGGCACATTCATCTTTTGGGAGAATTCCCACATGGCAGGAGTGTCTACACACAGGTTCGGAGCACCCATGATGAACGGAGCGCCTTCTGCGATAGCGGCGTATGCGTAACACATACTGGGTGAAACGACTTCCGTATTGTTCTCCTTCATCGCTTTTTCCAAAGCGGCAAGCGACATGTGTTCGTCAGACAGCGGAATGTAGATTTCCGTACTTGCTGCCCACAGGACGGAGATGCGGTCGCAGTTGTTGGCAGCCTTGAAATCGCGGATGTCCTGGCGGAGCTGTTCAACCATTTCCCAACGGGTTGCAGCCTGTTTGATATGCGTACCGTTCAGACGCTTTGCCCAGTTGTGGTCGAATGCGGCCGGCATCGGCTTGATGGCTTCCAATTCGTCTTTTACGCCGTTGAGGTCTTTTTCTTTCAAAACTTCAGCGTACATAGCTGCTTCGTATGCATTGTCGGGGAAAATATCCCATCCGCCGAAGACGATGTCATTCAGGTCGGTCAGCGGTACAATATCTTTGATCGCTTTTTCTTCTCCGTTTTCCAAACGCATGGTTGCCAACTGCGAAATGGAGCCGATTGGCTTTGCCAATCCTTTGCGTGCAGCCAGCGTACCTGTAATCATCGTAGTGGCAACAGCGCCACCTACTCCAACAACCAGAATGCCAAGTTTACCTTTGGCTTCTTTAACTTCGATTCTTTCCATGTCAAATTAAGTTCAAAATATTGGGGCAAAATTAGAATTTCTGATTGAGACATTAAAGGTTATAAGTCGGCTTAATTGGTCAAAAATACTATAAAATAGTTCCTTTTTGCATGTAATTGTATCGGAGTCTCTTTTTCAAACTCCCGATAAATGGCGGGAAGAACATCGGGAAGAGTCTGCCTGTGCATCCTTTTTTTGAATTGTTGTGAATAAATTTCCCATTTTATGGTGCAATATCCATTTTTAATGCTTTCCTTTGCATCAAACAAGCAAAACTATTTGCGTAGTTCTTTATCTTCGACTTAATATTCATTACAGAATATGATTTAGCTGACATTGATCTTTCCTAAAAGTTTTACTGTTCCAAATTTTTTTATTAATTATTTTATATCATTTTTGTATGAATATTTACATTGGCAACCTGAACTATCGGGTTAGAGAAGCAGACTTGAAACATGTGTTGGAAGAATACGGCACGGTAGAATCGGTTAAATTGATTATTGATCGTGAGACGAATCGCTCCAAAGGTTTCGCTTTCGCAGAAGTTCCTGACGAAAACGAAGCAAGAAACCTGATCGCAGAATTGAACGGCGCTGAATACGAAGGCCGTCAGATGGTTGTGAAAGAAGCGATGCCGAGACGTTGAGAAACAATTGCTTTGAAGTGATATGAACGGGGGTATGGACAAGATTCTATATCCCCGTTCTTCGATTATTCCTTTTTAATTGTTACGTTTGCACTTAAATTTGCAGTTGATGAAAAGAGTTTTGAATATTTCCTGTTTGCGTACCAGTTTGTGTTTCCTGTTCTGTTGGGCGGGAATTTCATTTGTACCGGCACTTCACGCCCAGATTCCGGACCGCGTTTTCAAGACGGATTACCGGATCGATCCGGGGAAGAAAGGTGAACTTTCGGTCGAAATAGATAACCTGAGTTTCTTTAAGGATAATGAGTATACCGGTTCGTTTACGAAAGGCTATACGCTTCCGGGGCTTTGGTTGCAGGCGAAAGCGGTCTATTATCCGTTGGAAATATTGAAACTCGAAGCCGGTGTGCACCTGCAACGTTTCTGGGGAGCCAACCGCTATCCGAATATGGCTTATCAGGACATTGCACGTTGGAAAGGAGCCCAGCATCAGAAAGGTTTTCATGCGCTTCCCTGGTTCCGGGCACATGTCGCTTTGTCCGATCATGTAGATATCGTGTTGGGCGATCTGTATGGAGCGGCCAACCACAATCTGATAGAGCCGTTGTATAGTCCGGAGTTGAATCTGATTGCCGATCCGGAGATGGGATTGCAGTTGCTGTATAATTCCCGCCGGTTCGACTTGGATGCATGGGTGAATTGGGAAAGCTTTATTTTCAAGAACGACGTCCATCAGGAAGCTTTTACATTCGGTTTGTCTACCCGCTTCAAATTCAACGATCCGGATTCCCGTTTCCATTTCTACGCACCTTTGCAAGCATTAGCCCAGCATCGGGGAGGCGAGATCGATACGATCCGGACTAATTCTGTCCAGACCTTGATGAACGGCTCCGTCGGAGTTGGAGGCGTATGGAACACCGGACATAAGATATTCAAACGGGTAAATGTGGAGTTGGATGTGGCGGGCTATTATCAGCAAGCCGGTACGTTGTGGACTTTTGATAACGGTTCCGGTGTATATGCCCGTGCGTCTGCCGATATCTATGATTTCCGTGTGAAGACTTCCTATTGGAAATGCCATCAGTTTATATCGATGTTCGGCAGTCCGTTTTATGGCGCGGTCTCAACCTTCAAAGAGGGCCTTACTTTCGACAATCCTTCCCAATTATACCTGGGTTTGGAGTATTCGCGCGAGTTGGCAAAAGGTTTCTCGCTTGGCATCGACCTGGATATATACGAACATCTCCCTGTCGTTTTTCGCGGCACAGATCAAAACGGCTATAAATCATTCGCCCAAACCAGCTTTTCCGCCGGCATCTATCTGCGGGTAAATCCGTCTTTCCTGATAAAGAAATTCTAAAAAAATAAGGGTGTTGAGGAAGTTTTGGAAAGTTTTTGTTTGCTTTTGATAAAAATGTTTTATATTTGTGGAAAAATAATTTAATAGAAAGCAAATGAAATTCAGTCGTACGGTTTTGGCAAAATATGCGGGATGTCGCAATTATGTCCTTGAAAGATGGCAAGGCTTGGAATTTCTTTTTGCTAAAAAAATAGGATTATATCGCGTTGTTAACCGGAGTTTCTCCTTGCCTTACAAGGAGAAATATTCTTTGGTACACCAAAGAATATCTTATCATTATTTATCGTTTCTGTTGATGATCTAAACAGAGAATTAATCGAGTACATATATAACGTATACATTGGATTGTTTCGAACAGTTCAATGCAGATTTCTTTGTGTAATTTTAAAAACGAATGCTTATGAAGAATTAAAATGTTGGGTCGGGAACGCGACCCGATAGGGTTGGCGTGTCGTGACCGGATATATCGTATCCGGTTAAAAGTTAGCTGATTTTATAATACTAATAAAAATTGTATGGTATGAATAGAAAGATACCAGTTGCGACATTAGCTGTATTTTGGATCGCAACATCGCCAGTAGTGGCAGTAAATGAATCAAGTAGCAATACAAAGACGGATTACGTGTCTTTAGCCAGTGTTCAACAAATCAAACGGACAATCAAAGGAACGGTTTTCGATAATACCGGTCTTCCTGTTATCGGGGCAAATGTCATTGTGAAAGGAAGTTCCGGTATTGGTACGGTGACAAATGTCGAGGGAGATTTTACCTTGGAAGGTGTTGAAGACGGTGTAACATTGGTAATTTCCTATATCGGTTTTGTCGATCAGGAGGTTACTGTGGTAAAGGGAAAAAATGAGTATAAGATTACGATTCACGAAGATACACAGAATCTGGATGAGGTAGTGGTTGTCGGATATGGTACACAAACCAAAGTAAATCTGACAGGTGCGGTGAGTACGATCAATAAAGACGAATTGATCAACCGACCGGTGACGAATGTCTCTTCTGCTCTTCAAGGATTGACTCCGGGGGTTACGATAACGTCCGGTTCTGGTACTCCGGGACGTGACGGATCGACTATCCGTGTGCGTGGTGTCGGAACACTGAACAATGCCAACCCATATATATTGGTAGATGGGATTGAAACAGGAACATTCGATTCGATTGATCCTAACGATATCGAGTCCATATCGGTTTTGAAAGATGCAGCATCTGCCGCTATTTATGGTTCGAAGGCAGCCAATGGTGTGATTTTGGTTACGACCAAACGCGGTAAATCTGGAAAAGCGACAGTTTCTTATAATGGGAATGTCAGTCTCTCTAATGTATCGACTCTGATTGAAAGGTTGGATTCTTACGATTATGCCCGTCTGTATAATGAATTGTTGGGACAAACAGGGGCTTCGCCTCGTTTTACGGATGAAGACATCCGTTTGTTTAAAGATGGTTCTGATCCATACGGACATCCCAATACCAAGTGGTTGGACTATATATTCCGTACGGGATTCATGCACAAGCACAACCTGAATGTGAGTGGTGGTTCCGAAGATGTGAAGTATATGGCTTCTGCCGGATTTTTGGGACAAGAAGGAACGATGAGAAACTCGGACCGCCAACAGTTTAATATGCGTACGAATCTGGATATCAAATTGTCGGATAAGTTTACGATGCGCACCAACATGGCTTTTATCCATAATCAATATTCCAATCCGAATGCTTCGTATGGAGGTGGTTCCGGTCAGCTTATACGTCAGGCTGCTCGTATGGCTCCGTGGATTCCTTATAAAAAAGAAGATGGTTCTTATGGCTCTATCTCGGATGGAAATCCGGTGGCTTGGTTGGACATTGATAGCAAAGTGAATTATTTGCAGCAGAATTTTTCGGGTGTATTGGCCTTTGACTATCATATTTTGGATGGACTGACCTTTACGTTGCAGGGTGCTTATGTGACAGATATCAAAGAAACGAAAGATTATCGTAAAGAGTGTTGGTATGATGAGGTGAACTATCATGGACCGGATCAATTGACGGAAACACTTAACAGATGGAGCCGATATACGTTGGATGCGTTGGTGAATTATGATAAGGTCTTCAATCAGGATCATCACTTCAAAGCAATGGCCGGTTATAAGGTCGAAAAGTATGACAATCGGGAATTGAAAGCTTTCAGAAAGAATTTTCCGAATAGCGACGTTACCGATTTGAATGGTGGTGATTCGGCAACGCAGACGAATAGTGGTTATTCCCGCGAATTGGCCTTATTGTCTTATTTCGGACGTCTCAACTATGACTATCAGGGTAAATATCTGTTGGAAGCCAATTTCCGTGCGGATGCCTCTTCTCGTTTTGCTGATGGTTTCCGTTGGGGGTATTTCCCTTCATTCTCTGCCGGTTGGCGTATTTCGGAGGAAAACTTCATGGAAAGCACGAAAGGATGGTTGCAGTCTTTGAAGATCAGAGGGTCTTGGGGATTGCTCGGAAACCAGGATGCAGTGGAGGGAGAGTATTATCCGTATTTGCCTACTTTATATATCGGAAAGAACTTCCCGTTCGGGGGCACAGTCCATCAGGGTATCACGGTTGTAAGCCATAAAGTGACAACTATTTCTTGGGAAAAGTCTACGAACTGGGGAATCGGTTTTGATGCGAATTTCTTGAATGATTTCATGTTGAGCCTTGAATATTACAATCGTAAGACTACCGATATTATTATGAATATCCCTGTTTCCGATACGTTTGGTATATCCGGAACTTATCAGGACAACAAAGGGGCTTTGCGTAATAGTGGTATTGAGGCCAGTTTTGCTTGGAACCATTCCTTCAATAAAGACTGGAAAATGGGCATCAATGCGAATTTCTCTTATAACAAGAACCGGTTGCTTGATTTGGCCGGTGTGAATGAAATCATAGATGGTTATATGATTAACCGAGTAGGTTCGCCATACGAATCATTTTATGTGTATGAGGTAGACGGATTGTTCCAGAGCGATGAGGAAGCCGCTGCGTATGAAAAGCAATATGGAAATCCTTGGTCTCTACCATTCAAAGGGGGAGATTTCCGAATCAAAGATGCTAACGGAGATGGTAAATTGACCGACAAGGACCGTGTGTTGAAAGGCTCCCAACAGCCTAAAACGACTTTTGGTTTGACATTGAGTGCAGGATGGAAAAACTTCGATTTGTCTGTATTCATGCAAGGTGTGACAGGGACAAATCGTTATTTCACAAAAGAGGCAGCTGGTTTGTTTGTCGGTGATACATCTCATCCGAATACGTGTTGGCTTGATGCTTGGACGCCTGAAAACAAGAATACCGATTGGCCGCGTATGTTCTTGGAAGAAAGCTCGATCAGTGCCCCTGATCGTGTACGTTCCTCTTTCTGGTGTATGAATACGGATTATTTGCGTCTCAAGAATATCAATTTTGGTTACACTTTGCCGAAATCTGTTACGAATAAATTGGGTATCGCCAATGTACGTCTGTATTACACGGGAGAAAACCTATTTACTTTTGACAGCCTGCCGTTTAATGTGGATCCGGAATCCGGTTCCGGTGATATGGACGGTTATCCGACAAGCAGAAGTCATTCGTTTGGTATTAATGTCACATTTTAAATGGATTAGGATTATGAAACTAAAAAACATAGTAAGTTTTGCTGCTCTTTTAGCGACTGCGAGCGTTTTCACTTCTTGTGATGATTTCTTTGATTTAAGCCCGAAAGATCAGTTGACAAGCAATATATTTTGGAAAACGGCCGATGATGTCGATGCTGCTGTGACGGCTTCCTATAATTGGTGGGTGAATAATTACGTCGGATCGAAGTTTATCTTTTATGAAGACAGTTATTCAGATATAGGCTTCAATTATACGAACGCTTCTAATATGAGAAACATGGGAAGAGGTAGTGTTTCTCCTACTGCTGCTCCGAATTATTGGAGACAGTATGAAACGATACGCCGGTGTAATTTTGTAATTGAAAATATCGATTTGGTTCCGGCTTCTGCTATGACGGAAGCTCAAAAGAATGATTTCTTGGCACAAGTACGGGCCATTCGGGGATATAGCCATGCTTATCTGGCAACTTGGTATGGAGATGCTGTTATCATGGACTTTGTTCCTGCAACGGCTGACGATGCCAAACTTCCACGTGAACCGGAAGCAAAGGTAAAAGAACATGCTTTGGATGACTTGAAGTGGAGTGCTGAACATATAGCGGAGAAGCCGGCTGAAAAAGGGCGTATTGCCAAAGGAACAGTCCTTTCGATGATTGCCCGTTTCAATTTGTTGTGGGGAAATTATTCGGAGGCCCTGGATGCTGCCAATAAAGTGATAGCATTGAACCAGTATGAATTGGATCCTGATTTTCTGAATATGTTTTCTATGGCCGGACAGAATTCGAAGGAAATTATTTGTACTTACGAACATGTTCAAACGACTTATAAATATGGTGACGTGATTCGTTTTTATAATAATTCGGATGGGGGTTGGGCCTCTTTTGTCCCGACTCAAAATATGGTCGATATGTTTGAAATGGCAGATGGCAAAATGATTGATGAGCCAGGTTCCGGTTATGATCCGGTTCATCCGTTCTACAATCGTGATCCACGATTGAAAAATACGGTTATCTATTCCGGATTGGATTGGATCGGTCGTAATAATATACCTCGGATTTTCAATACGCTTGATAAGACGTTACCTAACGGTTCTTCGAACAAAGACTATTATACGGCGGCCGATAATGCTTCTCATACCGGTATGCTATGGGCTAAGTATTTGTATCCAAACCAAGGACAATATTCTACGTCCATGGGTGATGATGCTTTGTGTCCGATCATTTTCCGGTATGCGGAAATATTGTTGACGAAAGCCGAATGCTTGGTTGAACTGAACCAGGATTTGCAAGAGGCGATGAATATCATTGACCAGTTGCGTTTGCGCGGAGGCCATATCGCAGTTGACCGCTCTAAATATGATACGCAAGCTAAAGTGCGTGAACTGGTAAGAAGGGAACGCACAATCGAATTGGCAGGCGAAGGTTTCCGTTTTGAAGATATTGTCCGTTGGGATGAGTATGACAAAAACGGAACTAAAACTGGAAGAAAAGTGGCTGAGACTGTTATGCCGGGTGACTTGTACCGTTTGTGCGGTACTGTCGATTATAATGAGCCAGATCCGGACCGTCGTGCAGTGATCAATTTGAATGCTTCGCGTGAAGACCGTCTTGTCGAAGTGCGCTATTTTGACAAGAAACAATTCCATCTGCCTATTATGCAAGCGGAAATGGATGCTAATCCTCAATTGGTTCAGAATGAGGGCTATTAATAGACTAATCAAATTTGTTTACAATGAGGTATATTAGAAATTTGATAGTTATTCTTTTACTCACAGTTGCCACTCAGGTGGCAACTGCGCAGATAAAAATCCTTTACGGACCGTATCTGCAGAATGTGAAAGAGAATGAAGCTACGATTGTCTGGGTAGCGGATAAACCGTCTATCGGCTGGGTGGAATTGGCTCCGAATGATGGAACTCATTATTATGGGGAAGAACGACCTAAATATTTTGATACAACTAATGGGGTTAAGAATACATCTTTGCTTCATGCTGTGAAAGTGAAAACGTTGACACCCGGAACTACTTACCGGTATCGTATTTATTCTCAGGAAGTGTTGTCTCATGAAGGTATTCATGTCATATATGGGCGTGTAGCTGCATCGGATGTTTACAAAAAGAAAGCCTTGACGTTCACAACGTGCGATCCGGGTAAGAAAGAGACTTCTTTTGCTATGATTAATGATATTCATGGACGTGAAAACATTATAACGAAATTGTTGGCTCATGCGAACTACAAGGATAAAGACTTGATTATTTTCAATGGAGATATGGTTTCGGAATTTAAGGACGAACAAACAATTTTTAATGGATTTATGAAAGAAAGTATCGATCTGTTTGCATCGGAGAAACCTATGTATTATGCTCGTGGAAACCATGAAACCCGTGGTGAGTTCGCTACTTCGTTTCAGAAATATTTTTCACCCAAAGAACCGTTTTTGTATTATCTTTTCAGACAGGGACCTGTATGTTTCATTATGTTGGATACAGGGGAAGACAAACCGGATTCTGATATAGAATACAGCGGTATTACCGATTATGACGGCTATCGTACGGATCAGGTGGAGTGGATGAAAGAGTTATATAAAAATGAAGATTTCAAGCAAGCTAAGTTTAAAGTTGTCATTGCACATATGCCTCCTTCTGCCGATCTTACTATTTGGCATGGACAGAAAGACGTCTTAAAGAAATTTGTTCCTATTTTGAATGAACTTGGAATAGATCTGATGCTATGTGGACATCTTCATCGGAACAAGTATGAGGAACCGAGTGGCAGTATCAAATTTCCGGTATTGGTGAATTCAAATAATAGTGTCGTTTCCGTGGAAACGGATGGTGATCAGATGAATCTGGCTGTATTTGATTTGGATGGTAAAGTTATTACCAAAAAGTCATATACGGCAAAATAATTTTCTGGATTTCGATATTGAATTAGAATGAGTGCGATTACCTTGGATCAGATCTGGGTAATCGCACTTAATGTATGCTATGAAAAGAATGATTTTGTATCGAAAATGTGTGGGATTATCTATATTGCTTTTGGGTTAACTGCTAATGAATCTGAAAAAAACTTAGGGCTTGGGTTTTACTTTTATCAGGGGAAAACAAAATAAAAAATGCTGCTGTTATTCCATAAAAACATATAGTCTTTATTGCAATAATAGATTTGGTTAAAAAAGTGTGTAATTAAAAGTTATTCAAATGAAAAAGTATTTGTTTATTGTGATGCTTTGCAGCATCATACAGACTTCTTTTGCTCAAATGAAAGAAGGTCAGAGCTTGGAACCTGCCCGTAAAGCAACGTTTATCAATAATGGTTTCTGGGATCATTGGTTTATTGGAGCGGGTGCTGGCGCCAATATATATTTCGGTGATAAAAATAGTGATGCCGATTTCTTTCGCCGGTTTACTGTGGCGCCGGAAATTCAGTTCGGCAAATGGATCAATCCCTATTTGGGAACGCGAATCAAAGGGACGGGGTTGACAAACCTGCATACGTTCAATGATAATGCGACGATCAAGTCTCGAAACCGGTTTGCGACCGTACAGGCGGATTTGATGTGGAGCATGACGGATTATTTCATGAAATATAGTTCTAACCGTGTGTATAGTTTGGTGCCTTATGTCGGTTTCGGATGGGCTTTCGGATGGGACTATACGAATCAGCCGGCTTATGCGAGTGGGCATACCCGTATGAATGGCATGACGCTTAATGCCGGTATTATCAATAATTTCAAACTGTCCGACCGGGTGATTCTCTCTATCGAGTTTGGCGCAACAGCCGTGAAAAGCGAGTTCAACCAGGTCAAGAGCAGTGGGGATTATGATATTTTGGGAACCGCGTCGGCCGGTCTGATTTTCAATTTGGGTAAGACGGCTACTTTCTCGGAGGCCGAGTTGAGGAATCCTCAGGAGATTGATGCGTTG
Organism: Parabacteroides sp.; assembly: GCA_017937385.1. Taxonomy (GTDB): domain Bacteria; phylum Bacteroidota; class Bacteroidia; order Bacteroidales; family Tannerellaceae; genus Parabacteroides. The sequence continues at coordinate 34,357 of JAGBDR010000009.1, read as the reverse complement.
AACAACCGGATTAATGAATTACAGGCTCAGAACCAGGAATTGGCACAACGTCCTGTGGATTGTCCGGACTGCCCGGAACCGGAAGTGATAACCGAAAGGGTTGTGGAGTTTGAAGAAAATCCGCTGATAAACAATGTGGTCCTCTTTAAGATCAACCAAACGAAAGTCGATCCTTATCAAGGCGTTAATATTTATAATATTGCACAATATCTGAAAGATAACCCGCAGTTTAAGGTACGTGTGATCGGTTATACCGACCGTAAGACCGGAACCAGCCGGATAAACGAAAAACTTTCTGCTGAAAGAGCGCAGAATGTGGCCCGGATCTTAATTAGCGACTATAATATCAGTCGTGACAGGGTTATTGTGGAATGGGTAGGTGATAAGGAGCCTCCTTTCGATAAACCGGAATGGAACCGTGCTGTGATTCTTTATGTAGAACAGTAATGTAGAATACGAATAGGAAGAAGGCACTGTGTCGAAAAGCGCTGTAGGCGCTTCGCATAATAGCCCGGGGTTTCAACCCCGGGACTTATGTTCCCTCACCCCGTTAACACCCTGTAAGGGTGCTGCTATACGTAAAAGACTTATATTCATTGCAGTACCCTTACAGGGTACAAACACAACGGGAGGGGTACATCTCCCCTAGGTTAAAACCTGGGGCTATTATGCGAGGCGCCTATAGCGCCTTTCGACACACCCTTTTTTTGTCTTTTACTTACTGTTGGGCGATCGGGAGCTACAAAATTTATTCGGATGCCAAAAGGGTTGACTTCTTTTCTTTCCGGCAGGTGTAATCTGATCCGTAAAGCTATGGAGTAGGAGGCGTAAAGCGTAGGTTCGGTTCTCCTAAAGTTATGCTTGGGCAGGTGTATTTGATTTGATCTTGATTGGGATGCGGTTGCTCTGATGGTTTGGTGGGTAACATAAAAAATCCCGGCGAAGATACTTTTCTTCGCCGGGGATAGAGGTTAATTACTTACAAGTGATGTTTCGGTTACTTTTTAACCGATTTCTTTTCAGAAGTTGAGCACTTGCACTCTTTTGCTTGGGCTTCTTTTTTCATTCCCTTTGCTTCTACCGGTTTCTTTTCATTCTTTTTGTTCATAATACGGTAAATTAAAAAGTGAATATATACGGAATAACCGTTTGTTTTTTTGTTGTTTTTTTGTTTTGATAACGGTGTCAATCTATGACTTTATTATTTTGGACCGCTATGCAATTACTTCTTTGTATTGTCGGCAAAATTGTGTACTTTGTTTCTCACATCATCGGCTTTTTCTGCGATGTTGAAAGTTTCATGTGCAACTTTGTCTGCTACTTTTGTTCCGGCGTCCACGACTTTGTCTTTTGCAGAATCAATCATCTCTTCTGCTTTACCACCCATCCGATGAAGGGCGTGACATGCTTTTTCTTTTAGCATTTTGCCTTTGGAAGTACAGCTAAAACGGTAAGCTACTACACCGATAATCGAGCCTAAACCCAGGCCCAGCCAAAATTTTGAACAACTTGTTTCCATAATTCAACAGTTTTAAAAGATGAATAAATAATTGATTATATATCTGTTTTATGCGGATTTTTGATTAATGAAACAATCCACAATAACAAGATAGCTCCAATAACGGAAGTGATCAGGCTACCCAAGATACCGGTAGTTGCAATGCCCAACAGACCGAAAACCCAGCCGCCCAACAGACCGCCGATTATGCCGACCAGCAAATTGATAAGGAGGCCGAATCCTCCACCTCGCATGATCTTGCCGGCTATGAAACCGGCTAAGATTCCGATAAGAATATACCATATAAAATACATACGAATAATTTTTTTATGTATGAATGTATAAAGATCAATAACGTGAAAATTAGGTGTTGGTACCATTGCCTGATTCACACTATAAAAACAGTACTGATAAGAATTTGGTTCGGAGATAAAAGAGTGAATTAACATCTATTTGTGAACAGCTCTTTTGGGGGAAGTTAATTTCTTATCTCAGCATGTTCCACTGGTTCCATCGACGAAAGTCGCTTTGAACGTTTTCACCGAATGGGTACGGCTTGAAAACAGACTGTCAAAAAAATAGACAGTAGTGTCTAATTATTGGACAGTGGAGAAGAATTGGGTAGTATGTTATGTGTTTGATTTGTAGTAGATTATTACGTTTGGCATATTTTTTGTTTCTTATAAAAAGGTTGGCGTGCGATGAATATGGGGTCCGGCCAACGGTTTGAAAGGGAAATGAAATAATAATAATTGGAATAGGAATGAAAACGATTTTGCGAAATTTCTTGAGTGTGCTCCGTCGGTTCAAGACCGCTTCTGTTTTGAATGTGCTGGGGTTGAGCATCGCTTTTGTAGCCTTTATGCTCATTATGATGCAGGTGAATTATGATTATACGTTCGATTGCTTTCATCAGGATGCGGACGACATCTATCGTCTGGATCTTCTGAATGGGACGAAAGGAGATTCACAGGCTGTCATCTGTCGTCCATTCGCACGGGCGTTTACTGAATCTTCCCCTCTTATAAAAGAAGGATGCCTTTTGAGTGCATGGAACGGTAATCATTTTTTCTATGTAGAAGAAGGTGGACAGCGGACGAGTTATAAAGAAGATATGTGGATTGTGACTTCCGGAATCTTGAATGTGTTCAGTTTTGAGATGATTGAAGGGGACGAGCATTCGTTGGATGAACCGAACAGTGTAGTCCTTCCGGAAAGTATGGCGAAGAAGCTTTTTGGAGATGAATCAGCTATGGGCAAGCAGTTGATTTCATCTAATCCGCAGGAAGGCGCGAAGATTGTAAAAGGAGTCTATAAGGATTTTCCCCGCAATTCGGCTTTGAAGAACATTATGTACGCGACGATGCATCCGCAGGATAATTTTAGTAGTTGGGGTAACTGGAACTACCTTTTCTTTGTCCGCCTCGAAAAGGGAACCAACAAGGATGAGGTCTTGGACAACTTCAAACGCAACTTCAATGCGAAGGAGGTTTTTGGAAACGAGTTTGAATGGGGTAAAGAGAATGGCCGGGACTTGCGTCTGACTTCTTTGCCGGATCTTCATTTCCTGAACAACGTGAGTTTCGATTCGATGCCGAAGGCGAGCCGGCAGACGTTGTTAGTGCTTTTCTCCATCGCTTTTGTCATCCTACTGATTGCCGGTATCAACTTTACTAATTTCAGCACGGCGTTGACTCCGATGCGCATTAAGAGTATCAATACGCAGAAGGTATTGGGGAGTTCCGATCGTGCGTTGCGCTTGAGTTTGTTGGCAGAGGCGGTCGGTATCAGTCTGTTTGCTTATTTGCTTTCGCTCTTTTTCTTGTATATGGCACAGCGGACGCTACTTATCTCGCTGGTGGATGCCGATATTTCGTTTGGGGCACAACCGCTGATTATCGGGACAACGGCAGTTATTTCGGTACTGGTCGGCCTGTTGGCTGGGCTTTATCCTTCCTATTATGTCACCTCTTTTCCGCCAGCTTTGGTGCTGAAAGGAAGTTTCGGACTTTCACCTGCCGGACGGCGGATGCGAAGCGTATTGGTCGGTATTCAGTTTGTCGTTTCTTTCATCCTGATTATTGGTTCCTTGTTTATGTATTTGCAAAACCGATATATGCAAAACGCACCGTTGGGCTATGACAAGGATGAGGTTATCATTGTCCATTTGAATGGCAATATCAATAAGGAACGGGAGGCTTTCACGAACCAGTTGAAGACGTTTTCGGGTGTGGACGGTGTCGCTTATTCCGAGTTCCTGCTCTCAAGCCAGGACCAGTATATGGGCTGGGGACGCGAGTATAATGGGAATGACATCAACTTCCAGTGTCTTCCCGTCTCTGCCTCCTTTCTGGAAATGATGGGCATTGAGCTGAAGGAGGGACGCGATTTCCGTTCGGAAGATGAATTGAAGGAAAACGGCTGCTATATTTTCAACGAGAAGGCGCGGGCGCAATATGACCTGAAGCTGGGCGAGATGATTAACGGCGATGAGATTATCGGCTTTATCCCGGATGTCAAGTTTGCCTCTTTCCGTCAGGAGGTTTCCCCGATGGCGTTCTATCTTTGGGGAAAATACCGGTGGGGACAGTACATGGTTGTTTATAATGTCGCTTACGTGAAGTTCAAGGCGGGAAGCGACTTGCGTGCCGGGATGGCGCATGTGCGCGAGTCGCTGGAAAAGTTTGATGCGGAGTATCCTTTTGTGGTCCGCTTCTATGACGAAGTTTTGCAACAGACTTACGAAAAGGAATTGAAGATCGGTTCATTGATCACCTTGTTCAGCCTTGTCGCTATCTTTATCTCGATTGTGGGCGTGTTCGGCTTGGTCGTGTTCGAGAGCGAATATAAACGGAAGGAGATTGCCGTGCGCAAGGTGTTGGGGTCGTCGACGATGGAGATTTTGTACAGGTTTAATGTGAACTATTTCTGGATTTTGCTGATCTGCTTTTTCCTTGCAGCTCCGGTTGCTTGGTATGGTGCCAGCCGTTGGTTGGAAAACTTTGCTTATCGCACGCCGATGTATTGGTGGGTGTTCCCGTTGGCCCTCCTGATTGTCGGAATCATTACGGTTATAACTGTGACATTCCAGAACTGGCATGTTGCCAACGAAAACCCGGTCAAGAACATAAAATCGGAATAAAATCAGGATTTATAGTCATGATAAGAATCGAAAGTTTAAGTAAATATTTCGGATTTTTCAAACGGCTTATTGTATAATTATCAGAATTAAATCATACCTTTGGAGCATTCTAAATTTAATAGACCATGATTAATAGAAGAAACTTTTTGAGAAATGCGTCCTTGTTTACATTGGGTGGCCTGATGGCCGGCAAGGTAGGGAACGCCGTAGCAGCGCAGCCTGCAACATCTGCCGCTTCCGAAGCGATGGCAGCTAAGAATATCGGTTTGCAAATCTATTCTTTAGGCAACGAGTTATACACGAATGTCCCGGAAGGATTGAAGAAATTGAAAAAGATGGGATATCAGACCATCGAACTTGCCGGTTATGGTAACGGCAAGATCCGTGATATCGAATTGATGGATTTTAAGAAGATGGCAGACGATGCCGGCATTAAGATCTTGAGTTCTCATGTGAATCCTCCTGTTCACGAATACACAAAAGAGAATCTGAATACCATCAAGGAATTTTGGAAAAAGACGGCTGACGACCATGCCAAGTTAGGTGTGAAATATCTGGTTCAGCCCGGCCAGCCCAAGACTCCTAATGTGGAAGAAACGAAGTTTGTTTGTGAAGTCTTCAACGAAGCCGGCAAGATCGTGAAAGCGGCTGGTATTCCGTTCGGTTATCATAACCATGATATGGAATTTGCCAAAGTGGTTCCAGGCGGTGCGGAAATGAAGTTCGGACGTAACAACAAGGGCGAAAAGGTGTATGATATCTTCCTGGCGAATACGGACCCGTCATTGGTTTTCTTTGAGATGGATGTGTACTGGGCGGTTATGGGTCAGCAGGACCCGGTTGAATATATCACGAAATATGCAGACCGTATCAAAGTACTCCACATCAAGGACCGCTATGTTTTGGGTGATTCCGGCATGATGAATTTCGAGCAGATATTTAAGCATTTCTATGCAAACGGCCATAAAGACTTTTTTGTCGAAATGGAAGGTACAGGTAGCGGACATCAGTTCGAGGGCGTGAAGAAAAGTGTCGATTACCTGTTGAAATCCTCATTTGTAAAGTAAGCTTATGAGATTTATGATTTAAGATTTATGATTTATGTGCCGATAAAATAAATCATAAATCTTAAATCATAAATGTTTACAACTCCTCTTCTCTCTTTCCAACCCTATCTTGATATTCCGCATTTGTCAAATATATTTTATCTATTCCGGTCAAGGGTTGTATGCAATGGTAAATATGGATACTCTGTATTCGGATGGGGTTATTGTATATTGTTGTTTTTTTAACGACAAAAGACATTCTTTTAGATTGTCCGTAAATTCCGGTTTTTTATCAAGAAAAGAGGGGTTTTTGCCGTGAGGTGCTTGGTTTTTTACTTTGAAGGCGGTCGTTATCGCCGTGAAGTCGGATTTCATAGGTCACGAAGTCGGACTTCAGGAGCAATGAAGACGGTCGTCGTGGCGATGAAGTCCCTCTTCATGGCGGAAAAGGAGGAAATTGCTTTTGCGATATTCGGAACGGAGGAAACTTTTGTTTGCTACAGGCGATTCTCCGGGAGTTTAGCTTTTCCACAATGTCAGTTATCCTTGCTTTTTTGTAACAAATAGGCTTTGTTTTCCGATTTCTTCCCGATCTGTTTCTGTCGATTGTCAATGAATTCCAGTTAAAGGGATAAAAATGTCACACATGCTCCGTTCAAGATTTTCTTCTAAATAGAAAATGTCCCAATAGGGGGATATTGTATATTTTTGTTGTCGATAAGTCCCTGTCCGGAAAGAAATATCCACTCTTATGGTTTCTCTCCAATTGCCTTGAACCCACTGTTGAAGCTGTTGTGGATGTACGATTCAACCTGTCGGAAGTTGCACGCTTACGATCTGTCTACCGGCAAACGGTGTCAATCTTTTGTCCCCGCGTCTGATGCGGGGACAAAATAGTTTTGGCACATCTTTGTTTGTATCAATATGTTTCTGTTATCTGTGGAAGCAATGAAAGTCCCAATGCATTTTCTATCTTGCATAAAGTTTCGATAGAAAGGTTTTCCCGGCCTTTCAGTATCTTTGATACATATTGTTGGCTACATCCCATTTTCTCAGCCAATGACTTTTGAGTAAGACCCAGTTTTTCCATCTTATCAAGCATCATTATCGCAATATGCTGAGAGTTACGCAACCAACTCTTGTTGGCTATTCTGAATTCAGCTTCTTCTCTCCATTTTGAAGGAGTTGAAGACTTGTGTTCGTTGAGTTTTTGTACAGTACTGTTCATATTCACCTCCTTGTTTTTATATTGTATTCATATATTCAACAAAACTATCATTATCAATGATGTTTTCATTCAATAAGAATGAACGAACTTTTTCTAATTTTATCAGTTCTTGTCGGGTATGTTCACGTTCTTCCATTTTGAATGTCAACTTGATGGCTCCTCCTGTAATAACATATATACCTTCTGCAAGTTTGATGGCATAGATACGAAGCCATGATGAATGCCGTTCTTTTCTTTTTAGTCTTGCTTTTTCCTTTCCTAAAAGAATGTCCGTTGTTCTGAAGTTCTCCAATGGATGGAATATCTCATCCAGATTGGCATTGGGAGAAATATCCATGATGATACCTTGTAATTTGTCGCTATCCTCTATGGTTTTTTCAACAGCTTGATTGACATCGGTTATCTTGAAATATGAAGTTAAGTCCTGCCAGTTGGCCTTGAAAAAAGAGCGCAACCATATCACGTCGCTCCATTGGTCGAACAATGTATAAAGAGCATTATCCTTTTCTTCATCATAACGGACTGCCCAAAGTCTGCCATCTTCTGTTATATCGTCAAATGTCATAATTCCATTGTTTTTTCAAAGACAAATGTAATACTTTTTTGAAAAAGTGCCCCTTTAGCTCCGTATTTTTCCGGAGTTGTTCGTTTAGCCAATATAAAAGGCAAGAAAATGAAAAGACAAAACAACTTTGTAGCCATTCGATTACTGTTCGGCTTCCTGCTTCTTTACGGGCTGGTGACGGTTTGTTATTTACCGGTATTTTCCAATGGTTTTCCCCGTTTGGGAATCGTTGCAGACCGTTACCTTTATTTGTCCTTGCCGGGAATTTTGTTGTTGGTTTCGTATCTGGTTGTCGGTTGGATAGAAAGAAAGCAGGGCGTGTACCGTAAGTTCCTGTTGTTTTTTTCGATACTTCTTTATAGCCTTTATTATTATGGGGTATACGTATCATTTAGCCGGCAATGGAAAGATACGGATAGCGTGAAACATTATTTGCGTAGCTTCTACAAAGGAGATGCAGAAGAGAAAGATATAAACGGTCGTGAAAATCACGATTGAACTATTAATAATTAAAAAATAAAAAAACATGAAACAGTTAAAAAAGAAAGCTGTGTCGGTAATAGGAGGATGATGTTGCTCCTCGGTATGGAATGAATCTCCAGTATGCGCTGGATGATTATGGGTTAGCAGAGATAATGCCATGATTGCTGTTTGGGCACAACAGCCGAAAACAGATGATGATGGAGGGGGAACGGGAGGAACTGACCTACGATATAGACTACATCTTCATGCGTATGGCTGAATTGATGTTCATCTATACGGAAGCGGCAGAACGTGAGTTCGTGATTGAAGAATCGTTCTATTTCTTCCCGATTCAGAAAAGTAATTTGGATCAGAACCCGAATCTCGAACAAAATAATAATTGGGGCGGAACTTTTAATCCGACAATGGAATAATTGATTACTTTTGTTTCTTAATAAATAAAGAGGGAGACCAAAAAGACTTACAACCCTTTGGTTGTCCCTCTTTTTTATTCCATTCATTATATAATAACTTAATCTATATCAAGCGATGAAAATGAAATTTTCTTTATTGTTTTTGGTTTTTCTATTTATTTGTTCCGGAATGATGGCGCAGGACAAAATAACGATTGGGGTTATCCAATATGACATGAGCGACATCGATAAAAGTTTTAAGGATTTGCACGATCAGGGTTTTGGCTCTTGCGAGTTGAATTATAACACCAAAGCCTTTACAAAGGATTTTGCCAAGAAGGTGAAGGCGGCATCCCAAAAGCATCAGATCAAGGTGACGACGGTGGTGGGTGTGCCGGGTAGCAAGTCTACCTGGAACTTCCGTAAAGGGCCGGCTACGATCGGGTTGGTTCCGCAAGAGGAACGGGCCGAGAAAATCAAGGTATATCACGATATGATCGATTTTTGCCAGATGGCGGAAATTCCCGCTATGCACTCCCATTTCGGTTTTATCCCGGAAGATCCCTCTTCCGAACAATATAAGGATTTCATCCGGGTTATGCAGGACTTGGCGAATTATGCCAAGCAGCGCGGCGTGATGATCTATTTCGAGACCGGACAGGAAACACCGACGACTTTGATCCGTGCGATTAAAGACATCGCTACGGGTAACGTGTTTATCAATTGCGATCTGGCCAACTTGTTGATGTACGGAAAGGCCAATTCGCTGGATGCCGTGAAGCAGTTCGGTAGCCTGATCAAAGAGTTCCATGCAAAGGATGGCAAGTATCCGGATCCGAACAATCCGTATGAGTTAGGTGCGGAGGTGCCTATTCCTACCGGTGAAGTGAATTTCCCGGCTGTCATAGCTGAACTGAAGAAGCAAGGATTTCAGGGTGCCGTGACAATTGAGTGCGAATTGAATGGCGCACGACATGATTATGTCGTAAAAACACGCGAATATCTGCAAGGTTTGTTGGGAAATTAGTATCTTTGTCAGATATTATCTATATATTGAAATAATTAAGGTAGCTAATCTATATAATTATCATTTTTACTATGAGAACAAGCAGAAGAGGTTTTCTGAAAACCCTTGGAGGGGTTGCACTTTTTTCGATTGTGCCGCGCCACGTGTTGGGGAACGGGTATATCGCTCCAAGTGATCAATTGACCAAAGGTATTATCGGTACCGGAGGTATGGGACGAGGTCATCTCAATTATGCCGGCACACGTTTGGTTGCCGTCTGTGACGTTGACAAAAAACATCTGGAGTTAGGCAAGAATCTGGTGAAAGAAAAAATAGCCGCTTATCATGATTTCCGCGATTTGATTCTGGACCCGAATGTCGATATCGTGCACATCGCCACGCCCCCTCATTGGCATGGCATCATGTCTGTCGAGGCTGCCAAAGCCGGCAAAGACATCTGGTGTGAGAAACCGATGACCCGTACGATCGGTGAAGGAAAGCGCGTGATGGAAGCCGTACAGCAATACGGACGTATGTTCCGTCTGAACACATGGTTCCGCTTTACGGATCAGTTCTATGGACTGGGTACGCCCGTCAAACCGTTGAAGAAATTGGTGCAGAGCGGATTGTTGGGATGGCCGTTGAAGGTGACGATCAGTGCGCATACTGGTTTCAACTGGAAGTTCTTCTGGGTCGGAAAAGAATATCTCGAACCGCAGCCGGTTCCGTCTGAACTGGATTATGACATGTGGCTCGGTCCGGCTCCTTACAAACCCTATAATGCACATCGTGTACACCAGACTTTCCGTGGGTATTGGGATTATGACGGTGGCGGACTCGGAGATATGGGACAGCACTATATCGACCCCGTACAATATATATTGGGCAAAGACGACACCAGCCCTGTCAAAGTGGAGGTAGATGCTCCGCAACAGCATCCGGATGCTGTCGGTACATGGCGTTCCATCACATACACGTATGACGATGGTTGCCAGATTGTCCTTTGGGGAGGGGATTTCGGAGATCCGAACACTCCGTATATTTCCGGACCGAAAGGCAATGTGTATAAGAATTTTGTATGCGATATTCCGGATTGGGAAAAGAAACTTGCCGATTACCCCGAACCAGAACCGCAGGTTACGGACTTTATCGAATGTGTGAAAACACGCCAGCCGTTTGCTTTGAACGAGAAGAATGGTTTCCGTTCGGCTACGATTGTCAATATGGGAGCGGTGGCTCTGCGCCTGAACCGGACGCTGCATTTCGACCCCGTAAAACTTGAATTCATTGATGATGAGGCTGCCAACCGGTTGCTGGATCAGCCGATGAGGGCGCCTTGGAACATTTGATGAATTGACAATTATATAATATAGATAATAAAAAATATGAGAAAAGCATATATTTCAATAGCTGCCTTGTTGTTGTGCGGAAGCATGATGATGGCGCAGACTCCGGCCAACCGTACGGCCAAAACGACCGCTGCCGATGTGTTGGCCCAGATGCCTGCGGCGAAACAAGCGGCTTACAATAAATTGATCGGTGATTTGAGTTCGACCGGCGAAGAGGGAGTCCTCATGCTGGTAAACATGATAAATGCTCCCGGCAAAGGCAGTAACGCGAATGTCGATTACGCTTTGAGCGGCCTGACGCACTACGTCATGGCGAAAGGGGAGGAAAACGCCCGGTTGGTGATTGCCAAGGCGTATCTGAAGGCATTGGAGATGGTAAATGAGCGCGAAACGAAAGCGTTTATTATCCGCCAGCTCCAGATGTTGGGAAAAGACGAATGTATAGATGTATTGGCTTCTTATCTGAACGATGAGTCGTTGAGCGGTCCCGCTGCCCGTGCGTTGGCAGCTAACGGCAGTGAAAAAGCCGGACAGGCTTTGGTTGCAGCCTTGAAGAGCCGTACCGGTTCTCCCAAAACACAAAAGGATGTGATCCGTGCGATTGCCGATGCCCGGGTGAAAGAGGCGGAACCGGTCTTGTTGGCATTGCAGGGCGCATCTGATCCGAATATGCAGAAAGAGGTTTTGTATGCCTTGAGCTGTGTCGGCGGTTCCAATTCGTTGCCGGTTTTGGCAAAAGCGGCTGCGAATGCCGGTTATACCATGGAGGCAACCGGCGCCAACGAAGCCTATATCGCTTTGTTGAAACGATTGGTTGAGAGTGACCGGGATGCCGTGATGAAGGCTGCGAAGAAATTGCAGAAAGAGGCTGTTAAGGCTGGCCGGGAACAGACACGGGAAGCAGCTTTGCAGTTACTGCTATTGGCAGAAGAACCGGCCAAAGCTTCCAAGATGGTCCTTGCAGCCCTGAAAGATCCGAGCAAGAACTACCGGAATGCGGCTTTGAGCTACGCTTCCGCTTTTGCTGATAAGGATTTGTATATCGAGCTGATGAAATTAGTTCCGAAAGCCAAGCCCGAACAGAAAGTCGATATCCTGAACTGGATCGGACGCGAGGCGAAGAGACCTTCCCAACATGATATCATCCGGAATCTGGAAATCCGCTTTGACCTTCCTGCCAAGCAAGTGCTGTTGGAGCAGCTGGCTGACGCGAATTTCGACGTGAAGCAAGCGGCAACATGGACAATGGTGAAGATCGGCGATAAGTCTTATATCCCTTCATTGGCAGAATTGCTGAAGAGTGAAGACAAACAGGTCGTTTTGCTGGGGCAAGATGCTTTGGCCGCTTTCTCCGGTGATATCAGCGGCGCTGTGGCAAAGGTGATTGCGTCGTCTGCATCTCAGGCAGGTAAGATTGCCGGACTTGAACTATTGGCGATGCGCAAGGCTACCGCTACCATCAATACGGTGTTGGAACAGATCAAGACAGGGGCTCCGGAGGTGAAGGAGGCTGCATACGTGGCATTGAAGGATGTCGTAGGCGGACGTGATTTTGTCAATCTGTGCGGTATGCTGGAAACGGCAGAGGCTTCGGCTGTGCCTCCGATGCAACAGGCTGTCATTTCGTCGTTGAACGCTCTTCCGGAAGCCAATCGGGTAGAGACCGTGACACGCCGTATGTTGCAGGCCGGCAGTAAGGATTATTTGTATTATCTGGTGTTGTCTTCTACCGGTCAGCCGGAGGCTTTGGCTACGATCGTGAAAGGGTTCCGTTCCACTACGGGAACTAAGCGGGATGCCGCTTTCGAGGCTTTGCTGAATTGGAAAGGGATTGAAGTGGCAGACGAATTATATACGATCTGTAAGGAAAACCCCTCATCCAACTATTTCGATCCGGCTCTTACCACGTATGTGAAACTGGTTTCCAATCCGGAATTTACGGGTGAAAACCGTTTGTTGAGCCTGCGTAAGGCAATGGAAATTGCCAAGACGGACGCACAAAAGAACGCGATCCTGCGGCAGATCGAGAATACCGGAACATTCTTGGGTATGTTGTATGCCGGTGAGTTCTTGAATCAGAAACCGGTACAACAGGCGGCTGCCAATGCGGTCATGAATATCGCATTGGGCCACAAGGAATATATGGGAGCGAATGTCCGTGTCTTGCTGAACAAGGTGATGGAAGTACTTGACAATCCGGATGCCGGCTATCAGAAAGAGGCGATCAAGAAGCATTTGGATGAAATGCCGCAGGGTGAAGGATTCGTTTCTTTGTTCAACGGCAAGGATCTGATCGGCTGGAAGGGATTGGTCCAGAACCCGATCGCCCGTGCGAAGATGAAGCCGGCACAGTTGGCCAAAGAACAGGCCAAAGCGGATGAGATCATGCGCAAAGGCTGGAGCGTGGAAGACGGTATGCTGATATTCAACGGCAAGGGCGATAACCTGTGTACGGAAAAGCAATATGGTGACTTTGAAATGTATGTGGACTGGATGCTTGATCCGGCAGGTCCCGAAGCGGATGCCGGTATCTACCTGCGGGGTACGCCCCAGGTGCAGATCTGGGATACTTCGCGTGTGAACGTCGGGGCACAGGTCGGTTCCGGAGGTTTGTATAACAACCGGGTGAACGAAAGCAAGCCGTCCAAAGTGGCCGATAACAAGTTGGGCGAATGGAACAGCTTCTATATCAAGATGGTCGGAGACCGTGTGACGGTCCTGCTGAACGGTGAGAAAGTGGTCGATGACGTCATCATGGAAAACTATTGGGACCGCAAGCTCCCGATCTTCCCGACCGAACAGATCGAGTTGCAGGCACATGGCAGCAAAGTCTATTACCGGAACATTTATGTAAAGGAACTGGAGCGCAAGGAGCCGTTCAAACTTTCTGCCGAAGAGGAGAAAGAGGGCTTCAAGGTGCTGTTCGACGGTACGAACATGCATGAATGGACGGGCAATACGGTCGATTATACCTTGGAAGACGGTTGCATCTCCATGATTCCGAGTAAGAGTTACGGTGGCAACTTGTATACGAAAAATGAATATGCCAACTTCGTGTACCGCTTTGAGTTCCAGTTGACACCGGGAGCCAATAACGGTGTCGGCATCCGTACCCCGATGGAAGGGGATGCCGCATACGTCGGTATGGAAATCCAGGTTCTGGATTGCGAACACCCGATTTACAAGGACATTACTCCTTTGCAGCATCACGGTTCCGTTTATGGCATTATTCCGGCCAAGGCCGATCATCATAAGGCATTCAAACCTGCGGGCGAATGGAATTATGAAGAGATTGTGGCCGATGGCGACAACATCAAGGTGACGGTCAACGGTGTGGTGATCACGGAAGGAAATATCCGCGAAGCGACGAAGAACGGCACAGCCGATCACAAGGAGCATCCGGGTTTGTTCAATAAGAAAGGACATATCGGTTTCTTGGGTCATGGTTCTCCTGTCAAGTTCCGTAATATCCGTATAAAGGAATTGAAGTAATAACGCTTGGAATAAATCAAAAAAAGGTGTGCCGACGTTTGGTTCGGCACACCTTTTTTTGTTTATTCTTTGTTCGGTCTTACTTGGTTTCGGGCTTGTTGATTGCATCCAGCAAATATTTACCCGGTTTGAATTTTACAGTCGTCCTGCAAGGGATCATGGCGGGAGTTCCTGTCTTGGGGTTACGGGCCAAACGTTCTTTCTGCGCATACGGTTTTAGTGTCCCGAAACCGATCAATACGACCTCCTCATGGTTTGACAAGGATTCTGTTGCAATGCTGGTATAAGCATCCAGAACTTGCCGCGCTTTCGATTTCTTCAATCCTGTCCTTTGGGCCAAAGCCTCGATTATTTCTGCTTTGTTCATATCTGTTTATTTTTAATTGGTGTTGTTTGTTTAACAGCCGGATGCTTGCACTTGTTTCCGGTTTGTGGAATAAAAAAAGTTAAACACGCTCGGACGCTTATGTATTTTGTTTATTATCTGTTTGCAATAAGAGGAATAGTCAATGCTTTTGAACTCAAAATTAGTGTTTTCTTTCTAATATTGTTACTTTTGTCCTGCAAAACAAAACATACGCAAGATGAGAATAGAAGAGAACTACTCGCTGGAGAAACACAATACTTTCCACCTTCCAGTGAAGACCCGCTGGTTTATGGAGTACACGAATGAAGAGGAGTTAGGGCGCATCCTTCGGGACGAATATTTCCAGGAATGCCTGTCGCTGCATATCGGAGGAGGTAGCAATCTGTTATTTATAAATGATTTTAACGGGATTGTCCTGCATTCGCAGATCAAGGGAATCTCGGTCGTGGAAGAGACGGATGATTCCGTATTGCTCCGGATCGGGGCGGCTGAGAAATGGGACGATGTAGTGGCATACGCCGTGTCTGAAGGATGGGGAGGAATCGAAAATCTGTCCCACATCCCGGGTGAAGCCGGAGCTGCCGCTATCCAGAATATCGGGGCGTATGGCGTGGAAATCAAGGATGTGGTCGAGACGGTGGAGGCGTATAACCAGCTTTCGTTTGAGAAACGTATCTTTACGAATGAAGAATGCCTGTATGGATACCGGAAGAGTTTCTTCAAAGACGAGCATAACGACCCGCATATTGTCACGCATATCAATATCCGGTTAAGCAAGAAACCGCAATTCTCTGTCAGCTATGGCAATTTGAAGGAGGAATTGGCCCAGTGTCCGGAACTGACGTTGCAAGCCGTGCGGGATGCTGTGATCTCGATCCGCCGCCGGAAATTGCCGGATCCTGAAGAGTTGGGAAATGCCGGAAGTTTCTTTATGAATCCGGTTATTCCGGTTGCCCGTTACGAGAAGCTGAAAGCGCAATATCCCGCCATGCCGTCTTATCCGGCGGGAGAGGGGATGGTGAAAGTGCCGGCAGGTTGGTTGATCGAACAGTGTGGTTTCAAAGGCAAATCGCATGGGGCAGTCGGTGTTTATGAGAAGCAAGCCTTGGTATTGGTTAATTTGGGTGAAGCCCAAGGACATGAGATCGCATTGGTCGCCGAAAGCATTCGGGAGGCTGTCCATGAGCGGTTCGGTATCGAGATTATGCCTGAAGTAAAATATGTAGGATAAATGGAAATCACGTTTTTAGGAACGGGGACTTCTACCGGAGTTCCTGAAATCGGTTGTCAGTGTGAAGTGTGTACCAGTCCGGACAAGCGGGATTGGCGCCTGCGTACGTCCGTGCTGGTGGAGACGGAAGGGAAACGGATCTTGCTGGATTGCGGTCCGGATTTCCGTTGGCAGGTGATCCGCAACAAGACGTACCGGCTGGATGCGGTTCTGATTTCGCACGAACATTACGACCATGTCGGCGGCTTGGACGACCTGCGCCCTTTCTGCCGGGAAAAGGGTGTGGATGTATATGCTGAGGATTATGTGGCGGAAGCCATCAAAACCCGTATCCCGTACGTATTCCGTGCCCACAAATATCCCGGAGTCCCGAACCTGGAACTTCATCCGATCGGAAACGAACCTTTTGTGGCGGCCGGAATCCCGGTCACGCCGGTCCGGGTGATGCACGGGAAATTGCCGATCTTCGGTTATCGGATCGGCAATATGGCATACTTGACAGATGTGAAATATCTTCCGGAAGAAGAATATGCCAAGTTAGCGGGTTTGGATGTATTGGTCTTGACCGCCCTTCGCCGGGGAACACACCCTACGCACGAGTCATTGGAGGAGGCGCTTGCCAACATCGAAAGGATCAAGCCGAAAGAGACCTACCTGATCCACATGAGCCACCGTATCGGTCTCCATGCGGAGGTAGAGAAAGAGTTGCCGCCTCATGTCCATCTGGCCTACGACGGGCTACGCGTTAGGGTGTAATTATTTCCGGAGCAATCCGTTCATATCCCTGGTTGTTCGGATGGAGCCCGTCGCCGATAAAGAGGTTTTCGTCTATTTTGCCGTCCGGTTGCAACAGGGCGGTTCCCGGGTTGGCGAATGTATAGCCTTCCGTTTCCACCATTTCCTTGATGTCGATGTTGATGTTCCGGACCCATTGTTCCTGATGGCGGCGGGGAAGGATGCCAATCACCTTGATGGACGCTTTCGGTTGCCGCTGGCGGATGGCGGAAAGGAGGAATCGGAGTCCTTCGACGATCTCTTTGTCGCTGTTCAAGCCGAAGTTGTTCGTGCCGATCATCAAGACGACTTGGCCGGTCTCATATCCGTCCAGTTCGCCGTGATACACGCGCCAAAGTACATTCTCGATGCGGTCCCATCCGCAACCCAAGTTCTGGAAACCGGCAGGACGCATGATCTTTTCCCACGTTTCCCGTCCGTTCTTGTTGCGGTGTTCCGGTTCGCCGCCCCAATAGTGGGTGATCGAGTTGCCGATGATCACGGCTTTGGGCGGATGGTTCTGTATCTGTTCTAAGAATGCACGATGACGGGCACGCCATTCATACATCGCCGGTTCCCGACGTTGGGTGACGGGGATCGTGGTTTGTATGTTGCCCAGCGGGATATGGAGGATTTCCCGTACTTTTCTTTCTACGACTGCCGCCTGTTGCTGCATACCGAGGTCGGACGGGTGTACGTAGTCGACCCAGCCGTCGGCCGGTATATTCAGTTCTTCGCGCGACAAATAATAGACATCTTTGATGCCCTCGGACTGGATCTGTTCGTAGGCTTTGCGGGATGCGCGGTTGACTTGGACGATCCTGTTGTATTGGGTTGAATCCGTGTACATATTACTATAGCCACCGTGTTCGATCAGCAAGATGGGAGCCGTATGTTTTTCGCGAAGTTGCTTGACGGCAGCGATTGTCAGGCCGGTTACTTCTTTTTCATCCTGGTTGGTCAGGTTGGGCATACAGTCCAGTATATACAGCCGGGCGTCCGTCTCGTCGATGAACTGCAAAACTTCTTTTGCCAGTTTGCCGTTGCCGGAGAAGCCGAGGTTGATCAGCGGGTAGTCCAACGACCGTTGCAGGATCGTAGACCAGGCCATTGCCGGGCGGGAGGCGCAAGCGCCGTGGGCGATCGAAGTTCCGTACAGAACGATCGGTTTTTCGGGTGAAAGAGGGATGAACTCCAGTTTCGCATCTTCAGGCGTACCGATTTCCAGCCATTTCACCCCGTTGTACAGAGGCAGGTAGAGACGGTATTCAAACCCTTTCTTGTGGTAACGGTCTTTGCCTATGTGGTTATACGAATAGACAATTGTATCTCCGAAAGAATAACTGCCGAAGCAAAAATGCCATTCCTCATCGCTGTTGATGCTGTAGAGGTCGACTCCGGATACACCAGTCGAAGGCATGTGTGGCATGTTCAGGCTGCCGGTAACGGTATAGCGGACTTTGAGCTGGGGAGCGTCGCTATAAAAATGGAGAGCGAGCCCGGCCGAGTGGCGGGACAGGTTCCATACGGGTTCGCTCACAACTCCTTTGGCCCGTTCTGGCAGGCGTGTGTAAGAAGTTCCGTTCTCTTGGACGAACCCCTGGTTTTGAATGACCGGAAAACCGGCATTCATCGGATTGTGCCATTTCCATTGGGCGGTAGCCGGCAGGAAAAAAAGGCAGCCAATCAGGAAAGAAAAAAGCTTTTTCATGTTTGTTAGTTTATTATGATACAATATCTACAAAGATAAGACAATTTTGCAAAAGCATTTTCTGATTAATCCTGTATATTTGCTACCGATTAATTAAATTTGAGAACCATGAAACTAAAAGCTCTTATTGCGCTCTTCCTGATGGGGAGCCTGTCGCTGGCGGCACAGAAAAGTTATCAGTTGCAATCGCCGGACAAAAAACTGCAAGCGGTCGTTACGGTAGGTAGCGATATCCGTTTTTCACTCACGCATGGCGGGACGGAAGTCCTTGCCGCATCTCCGATCTCCATGACGTTGCAGGACGGAGTGGTCTTGGGGGCCGACCCGAAAGTATCGAAAGTACTGAAAGCCGCTGTCGATAAAGTGATACCTTCTCCTTTTTATAAAAAGACGGAAGTGCAGGATGTCTATAATGAAATGACACTCTCGTTCCGGGGAAACTACGGCGTTGTTTTCCGGCTGTACAACGAGGGCCTTGCCTATCGTTTCACGACCAAGATGAAAAATGACATCATCGTGGTGAATGAAGAAGCCGGCTATACTTTCTCTTCCGACCATACGGCTTTTGCGCCATACGTGAACAGCAAGAAGGCTACTTTTGAAGAACAGTTTTCCAATTCTTTCGAGCAGCCGTATGTACACGAACCGATCACGAAACTGAACAGCGGACGTTTGATGATCCTTCCGTTCCTGGTTGAACTGGACGGAGGGAAGAAACTTTGTATCACCGAAGCGGATTTGGAAGATTACCCCGGCATGTTCCTGAATAACTCGACCGATAAGCCGGTGTTGAAACCGATGTTCGCCCCTTATCCGAAAGTGAAAAAGCAAGGGGGCCACAATAACCTCCAGATGTTGGTCGAGGAGCGTGAGGGTTATATTGCCAAGACAAAAGGGACACGGGCTTTCCCGTGGCGTGTGTTTGTCGTCTCGGAGAATGACAAACAGTTGGCCGATTGCGATATGGTGTATCGCCTGGCTTCTCCCTGTCGCCTGCAGGATGTCTCCTGGGTGAAACCGGGCAAGGTCGCGTGGGACTGGTGGAACGACTGGAATATCTATGGCGTGGATTTCCGTGCCGGTATCAACAATGAAACCTATAAATACTATATCGACTTCGCGGCTGAACATGGCATCGAATATGTGATTCTCGATGAAGGCTGGTCGGTCAATCTGGCTGCCGACCTGATGCAGGTGATCCCGGAAATCGATATTCCCGAACTGGTGAATTACGGCAAAAGCAAGCATGTCGGTATCATCCTCTGGGCCGGCTATCACGCTTTTGACCGGGATATGGAAAAAGTGGTGAAACATTATTCCGATATGGGGGTGAAAGGATTCAAGGTAGACTTTATGGATCGCGACGACCAGGAGATCATCGACTTCCTTTATCGCGGGGCCGAAACGTGTGCCAAGTATAAGATGATGGTCGATTATCATGGTATCTGCAAACCGACAGGCTTGCAACGTACGTATCCGAATGTGATCAACTACGAAGGCGTTCACGGTCTGGAAAACATGAAGTGGGCGGAAAAGAGCTATGATATGCCGCTTTACGACGTGACGATTCCTTTTGTCCGTATGGTTGCCGGTCCGATGGATTATACACAAGGCGCCATGCGCAATGCGATCCGCAGGAACTATGCTCCGGTCTATACCGAGCCGATCAGCCAAGGCACGCGCTGCCATCAGTTGGCTACTTACGTGATCTTCGAATCTCCGTTGAACATGATGTGCGACAATCCTTCCAACTATAACCGGGAACCCGAATGTACGGAATTTATCGCCGACATCCCGACCGTG
Source organism: Parabacteroides sp. (assembly GCA_017937385.1). GTDB lineage: Bacteria > Bacteroidota > Bacteroidia > Bacteroidales > Tannerellaceae > Parabacteroides. Next base: position 14,270 of record JAGBDR010000009.1, on the reverse strand, counting down.
TGGGAAAAGACGGTTGCTTTGGATGGCAAAGTGGGCGAGTATGTAGCCATTGCCCGCCTTCACGGTGAGAACTGGTATGTGGGCGCCTTGACGAACTGGGATGCCCGCGAGATAGAATTGGACTTGTCTTTCTTGGGCGACGGCAACTATAAACTGGAATTGTTCAAAGACGGTATCAATGCCGACCGTGCCGCCTGCGATTATAAAAAGGTCGTCATGCCGGTTCCTGCCGACCGCAAGGTAAAGGTGAAGATGGCCCCCGGCGGCGGTTGGGCTGCTAAGATTTACAAGTAAAACCTATTTCCCGTGTAATTGTAAAACACACGTTTCCCGAAACTCTGCCGGAACAGCGCGTATTTGTCTATACCCGTACAATGACAAATCCCGATCTGTTCCGGCAGATTGATAATGGCAGGACAAAAATAAAAAATCCTCTTAACAGAACTTGCCAAGAGGATTTTGAAGAGGTTCCTGGCGGATTCGAACCGCCGTACACGGTTTTGCAGACCGCTGACTAAGCCACTCATCCAAGGAACCGGAATAATAAAGTAAGAGATAATATTCAAGTACTTTGAGGTTCCTGGCGGATTCGAACCGCCGTGGACGGTTTTGCAGACCGCTGACTAAGCCACTCATCCAAGGAACCGATATGTTTTAAAACCATCTCTTTTGGTTTTGCGTGTGCAAAGGAATACAATATATTTGGAATATGCAAATCTTTTTCCTCTTTTTTCGGGATTTGTCTTTATTCCGTCCGTAAAGGTAGAGACGCACGGTCGTGCGTCTCTACTGTTGTACGTCCCTTCGGTATTCAGATCGTTACCGGTGGATGTTTTTTCATAACTGGAGATGTTCAAATTCCATGCCAGTGCAATCGCAATTCCATGCCAGTGCATTTGTAATTCCATGCCGGTGCAATCAAAAAGGCATGGGCATGGGATTTTTTATGTCTTTTTTCTTGTTTTCGTATGAATGTTTGTTTCATATAATCACGTAGAGACGCACGGCCGTGCGTCTCTACCCACCCGCGTATGAATATTATTAATAAAATTATGATTTATATAATCCGAAAAATTTCGCCAATATATTAATGGAACCACAGGGTAACCGCATCAAAATAACGTTAGCTTAGGTAACAAACGTAGTTTTCAACCTGAGGTTATGCCTGTTGGGTTTGGAGAAGTTGGGAAAAAGAAGTTACTTTGTCATTTGTTAGCATAAATAAGAAGATGATGACATATATTGAAACTGAAATACCCGGCGTGTGGATCATTGAACTGAAAGTCATTCACGATACACGCGGTTACTTTATGGAGGCTTGGAAAAAGGCCGAGTTTGAAGAACACATCGGCAAAGTGGAATTTGTGCAGGATAACGAGTCCTGTTCGTCGAAAGGCGTGTTGCGGGGATTGCATTACCAATTGGCACCTTATTCGCAGGCCAAACTGGTACGTGTGATAAAAGGATGTGTTTGGGATGTGGCTGTCGATCTGCGCAAAGGTTCCCCGACATTCGGAAAATATGTGGCCGTGGAACTGTCTGACGAGAATAAACGCCAGTTTTTTATTCCGCAGGGATTTGCCCACGGTTTCCATGTTTTGAGCGAAGAGGCGGTTTTTACTTATAAGGTCGATAATCCCTATATGCCCACCCACGAACGTGGATTGCGTTTTGACGATCCGGCGGTCGGTGTGGATTGGAAAATCGAGGACCCGTCTATTCTCAACTTGTCGGAGAAAGACCGGAATGCCCCCTTGCTGCAGAATGCCGAATTGAATTTCGAATCATAAAATCATAAATCTAAAATCATAAATTATAAACATGAAGACTTACTTGGTCACCGGTGCCGCCGGTTTTATTGGTGCGAACTTCATTAAATATATGTTGGCAAAATATCCGGAGATAAAAATCGTCGTGCTGGATTTGTTGACCTACGCAGGTAATCTCGGGACGATCGCCGACGACATCGACGGGGAGCGTTGCGAGTTCGTAAAAGGGGATATCTGCGACCGTGCGTTGACAGACGAGCTTTTTGCCCGATACCGGTTCGATTATGTTGTTAATTTTGCGGCGGAAAGCCATGTGGACCGTAGTATCGAAAATCCGCAACTTTTCTTGGTTACGAATATATTGGGTACGCAAAACTTGCTTGATTCCGCTCGTAAAGCCTGGGTGACGGGCAAGTCGGCTACCGGCTATCCCGAATGGCGCGAGGGGGTCCGTTTCCATCAGGTATCTACCGACGAGGTGTATGGTAGCTTAGGGGCCGAAGGCTATTTCCGCGAAACGACTCCGCTGGACCCGCGCAGTCCGTACAGCGCTTCCAAGACGAGTGCTGACCTGTTCGTACAGGCCTATTCCGAAACCTACAAGATGCCGGTCAGCATCACCCGCTGTTCCAACAATTACGGGCCGTATCATTTCCCGGAAAAACTGATACCGCTGATTATTAAGAACATTCTTGAAGGTAAACCGCTTCCGGTTTATGGCGACGGGACAAATGTACGTGACTGGCTGTATGTGGAAGACCACTGCAAGGCGATCGACCTGGTGCTCCATAAGGGACGGGCAGGAGAGGTCTACAACGTGGGCGGCCATAACGAAAAACAGAATATCGAGATCGTGAAGCTGACCATCAGTACCATCCGCCGGCTGATGACGGAACATCCCGAATATCGCCGGATTCTGAAGAAAAAGGAGATCGGGGCGGACGGGCAGATTTCCATCGACTGGATCAATGACGGCTTGATAACCTTTGTAAAAGACCGTTTGGGCCATGACCAACGGTATGCCATCGATCCGACAAAGATCACAAACGAACTGGGCTGGACACCCGAAACCTCTTTTGAAACCGGTATTGTCAAAACAATCCGTTGGTATCTGGACAACCAGAAATGGGTGGAAGATATCACGGGAGGCGATTATATGAAATATTACGAGCAGATGTACGGGAACCGCTAAGGTTCCCTTGTTTCTACTCACTACCTTGATTCATGTGTTTTTGCCGGATTTGGCTCCAATCCTAACTCCGGTGCCGCTTCTTCGAGTTGTTTGCGTACGGCATCGCGGATGTCTTTCCGGATATTCTTGCGTGTGCTGTCCAGTTCCGCTTGTTTGGCCGGTTTGAATAGATCCTTGTATTTGCATTTTGTGATCTTGTACTTGAAATCATCCAAGTTGCCGGTGATGTCGATTCCTAACTTGAACGGAACGGGCGATTTGAGGACCGACAGATGGTAATTGAATGTCATGTCCAGGTTATGCGTTCCGCCGACCGCCACTTTGTAACGGTCCATCTCCACTAAGAAAGGGAAGACTTTGATCTGATTGTCCTTGATGGCAAGATCCACAGAGATGCTGTCGATCAAATTCCGCTCCTTGTTTTTGAACATCAGTGTTTTGGATATTTCGGTAAAGGTTTCTCCATCGAGCAATACCATATTGTTGCCGTGCAGGTAACAAGACGAGTGAATCGATGGCATGATGAGAGACATGGTCGAATCCATCTTGCAGGTAGCCGTGATCTGGCAACCTAAGACTCCTTCAAACGAACGGAGCATCGGGACCAAGGTGTCGATGGACGGAAAGAGGGCGATCAATTTTTCCACCATCACATCTTCCATATCAAGATCTAAACCGGCGGTTGCCTCTTGTCCGTTCTTGGCCGTGTAGACCATTGTCAGGTTGCCGTTTCCCATGTTGGATTGTATGTTGAGCTTGCTCAGGTTGATGCTTTGGTCGCGCAGGACAATCTCGCCGGCCACATTCTCCAATTTCAGGTCTTTGAAATCGATGCGTTTCGCGTTCGTATGGAGAGCCATGTTGAGGAAAGCCGGAAGGATGAACAATCGGTCGGTCGTGTCGGTCTCCGTTTGTATGAGGTTGCCTTGCAATGCCTGCGTGTCGAATTGTTCGATCGTTTCCTGGTTGAGTGTCATCCGGTTTTCGTTTTCCGCATATTGCATACCGCTGTTGATGGCTTGCATGAGCTGGTTACAATCGATATAGTCCGAACTCAGATTGAAATTCCCTTTCAGTTTGCCACCCCGGAGCATGGCTTTGCGGATCTGGTTGATTTCCCCGTCGAGGAGGAAGTTGCTTTTGCCGAGGTGCAGGTGGGCGTTTGCCAGTGTAATATCGTTTGTATTGAATTTCAGAGTCGTTTCGTCCATCCACATCGGAATTGGAAACATACGGCTGAAACCTTTCAATTGTTTGAACGAAAGGCTGCCTCTGGCTTCCCATTTGCGGAGAAGCTGGTTGCTGGCCTCCGTCGTGTCGGCGTTTAGGGTGGCATTCTTTCTTCTTTCAGCCGGAAGCGTGCGTTGTTTGCCGGTCCGGGAAAGCGGTTCCCGGTCCGACATCTGCTGCCGGCGTGCATCCCGGTAGGGCAGGGCTTCGATTGTAAATGCGCTTTTTGCCAGTGATACTCCGGTGCGTAACGGTATGCTGAAGTATTTCAGTGTGTCTATGGCAATGACGGCGGCGGCTGTCGGGACCTGTTTGTCGGAGGCAGACGGTTTGATGCCGCCTTTCAGTTCGGTACGCCCGGCAGCGATCCAGACGGAATCAGATGTGCGGGTTTTCAAGTGATGGAATGCCAGTCGTCCGGTCATAGGTATGATAGCCGTGGTGTCGATAGCCGGAGAGGTTTGTGCCATCAGTTCCAGTTTGCCGATATTCGTGCTGATTTCATCTTTGTATCGGATGTTCAGGCTGTCGATTCCCATCGTCACGCGCATCAGGTTTTGGGCACCGAGATACTGGCTTTTCTGGAGTGTGGAATCGATTTCCAGATAGGCTCCGGAAATGAAAACATCCATGTCGGACGAACGGCTGAACGCTTTTAGTTTGTCGATGTTCAGCTTTCCCGAACTCTGTATTTTTCCGAAACGGCTTTCAATCAGGTCGTCCACGGTAAAGGAGGCCGACAGGTCCGCATCCAGTATGCCCTCCACCAAAAAAGTGTCCGGATTCAGGAATTCCTCTCCTAACCGGGTGAAATCCACTTTCCCTTTCATTCCCGCTCGGACAGCCGGGTTCTTGAACAGATCGGTCACGTGGGCCTGCATATTCAAAGACGTGTTGAGCCCTTTCATCGTGAGCCGTTCGAGCGAAACGAAAGAAGAGTCCGGGAAAGGCCCGTCCAGATGGATGTCCAGGTCCATTTCCAGTGTGTCGATACCTTGTTTGATGTCTTTGATATGATAGGAACCGTTTTCTATCTTGCAGCACAGGTTTACGTCGGGTATGATGCTGTCTCCCAAGATACCGTGAATACTTCCTTCCAAAAGGATCGAACCTTTTGCCAGCGTCTTGTCGCGGTTCTGGAAATAGGCATCGGGAATGAACTTCAGCAAGTCGTTCATATCCGAGATTTTCAGTCCCATGTCCATGTCAATGCGGGTGTGCCGGTCTTCCGGGAAGTGGCGTATGGCACCGTCGGCTGTGAAAGGCAGCTCGTTGATCATCAATTCCGCGTCTTTCAAGGTAATCGAGTTGTAGTGTTCGGCGAGCACCAGCCGGCTTTTAAGACGAAGCGACAAGTCGTTTTTCAGCGTATAGGCCGGATTGCTGAATAAAAGGGAGGAGCAGCCCGTTTCCAAATCGAGGGTTTGGCTCCCTCTTGCCAATGTCCCGTCGAGGCGTACGAAGAAGCCTTGGATTTCGGTGAACAGGTCTGCCTGGCGATCGTCATACGTGAAATGCCCTCCGTAAATGCGTACTTTTTGCAGGTCGATGGGAGGCAGGGGCTTTTTATCGGTGTCTGCCGGATCTGTCTCACTTTCGTAAATGTCCCAGTTGGCATGCCCGTTTTTATTGACGAATCCATAGAAACGCGGGTTCTCGATGGAAAAGTCCTTGATGGTGATCTTACCACCGAAAAGATAATCGAGTGGTTGCAAAGACAAGGTTGCCCGGCTGAAAGCAAGCAACGAATCGGATGGAATCGCCAGCTCTTCATCATGGGCGGCCGGATCTTCGGTTACGTGCGAGATCAGATGGCCGTTTGTCAGTTTCACGCCCAAATAGGGATAGGTTTCGAAATAGGTCAGTTCCACCCGTTCGCAATCCAAATGCGCGTCAATGAATTTATTGGCTTGCTCGATGACCAAAGGCGTCAGTTTCTCAGGCGGCAATACTCCCCAGTTCAAAATGCTGAACCCGATAGCCGGGAGTATGAATACCAGCATTATAAAAGTCAGGACAATACCGGTCCATATTTTCTTTTTTCTTTTCATATCCACTCACGTATGTTTCTGTCGAGAATTATAGATGGCACAAATGTATGAAAAAGCCGGAGACGGCAGTCGGGATCGGTTCCTTTTTTTGAACAGCCGACCCTCACTCCCATATCCCAATGTCCGGGATTATGGTTTCTGCGGGTATATGCCGGTAAGTCCGTCTGCGCTGTCCGTAGAATCCATCAGAATCTTCCGCAGGGGAATATGGGTCAGTTTGCTTTCGATCCAGGCTGTGAAATCGAAAGTCTTGAGGAGTTGTTTCTCGTATTTGTCCTGCCGGATATGGGTTATGTTCTTTTGGTATTGTTGCCACAGTCTCTCCCGGCCCTTTTTGTAGATGGGCAAGGGATGTGCCAACAAAAAACGGAACAGTAGTTTTTCGGTGGCATACACTTGCTTCTCGTTTCCGATCGCCCGTTTGATGGAGTTTATTTCGTTTGCGAAAAAGTCGAAGTTCCCCAGCTCCTCTTGGATAAGGAGGTTGACAAGGCGGGCGGTTTTGTAGGATGGCAATGTGTGGAACGATTTGCCGGAACTCAGTATCTTTTTCATGCTTTTGCGGGCTTTCGTCGGTTCTTCCAGGCAGAGGTAAAGGATGGAAGAATAGAGGGCTAACTTAAGCTGGGTTTCCGGTCCGGTCATAGCCGCTTTCTTGGATAAAAAGTCGGCATAGGTTTCCGCAAGATGCGCTGCCGCTTCAAATTGTCCGGTGTTGAGTAATCCCGAAAGTTCGTACAGGTAACGGCGGGCCTGCACTTCCATCAGAAACTCGGTCGGGTAGTTGCCCGTTCCGATTTCTTCCAGTTTGGATAGGAAGAAAGGCATTTCCCGGTATAATCCGGCAATGTGCAGACTGTCCAGTACCCCTTCTATGGCACTCAGGTAGTAGATCGGCGGGTTGAGGATCAAATGCCGGTTCGCTTCGAAAAGCGCGATCAATTCTTGGTAGAAACGGATCGCCGACTTATAGTTGCCGGTATTCAGGTAGTAAGTCGCTTGAAACAGCAGGTGAAGTTTCCGTGCCTCGAATCCTTGGTAGGAATGGTTGGCGATCAGGTTCAGTTCGCTTAAAACAAGATCGTTCAGGTTCTCCTTTTGCTTGTTCGAACGGGCATACCCTTTATAGATGATGCGGTGTTTCAGGATGTCGTATAGTTGCAGGTGAAGGTTCGTGTTGCGGGCATATTTCATCACATCGTTGATCTGCGTCTGTTTGCCGACTAGTTCTTTTTCGCTGATGCCCTCGAAACCGAGTGTGCTCAGATATTTCAATTCCGTCCGGTAGATCAGGAGAAGCAACGGGTCGTTCTCGTAGGTGGTCGCCAGCTTCTTGGCTTTTTCCAATTCGGCAAACGCATTGTCGAAAAGTTCCCGTTCGAAAAGGATGCCGGCTTTTGTGATGTAATTGAAAATACTCGTCTGTATGTCCTGTTTTTCCCGCAACTGGACCAGGCAGTCCAACAATACCTGGTAAAGATGTTTGGCCGCCATTTCAAAACTTTTTTCATTCACTTGGCTGCAAAACCTCTCGTATATCTGTTCGGCAGGCAGGCCTTCGCTGGCTAGGTCGTACAGGTACCGATACTGTTTATCTCCGTTTTGCAGGTTGGTATAGAGCCGGATATATCGTTTTTCCGCTTTGGAAAGCGATTGGATCAAGAGGATGATCTGGTTGAGTTTCGTAGCTTGTCTCATTAGATTATCTGTTTGTCTGTAAGTCGTATTTAGATGTGTTGTTTCTGCAAAAGTAAGATTTGGGTTTATCTTTTCAAAAGAATTATGTAGAAAAAGGAAACGGATATATGCGCTATATTTGTAACGCTTCATTGTGAACGATTCATATTTAATACGAAATAGAACATGGACATAACACAAACATCCAGGCAACAGATCCTGGTGGTCGGCAGCAGTAATACCGATATGGTGATAAAAGCGGCCCATCTGCCTCGTCCGGGGGAAACGATTTTGGGTGGAACATTCTTTATGAATCCCGGAGGAAAGGGAGCGAACCAGGCAGTGGCGATTGCGCGTCTGGGTGGTTCCGTTACGTTTATATGCAAGACCGGAAGCGATATTTTCGGCCACCAGTCACAACAACTTTTCGAGGAGGAAGGAATCAATACCTCTTATGTCTTTTCGGATTCCGGAAACCCTTCTGGCGTAGCTCTGATCACGGTAGACGAAAAAGCGGAAAACTGCATTGTCGTCGCTTCGGGAGCGAATGCCCATCTTTTGCCGTCCGATTTGGCGAAAGCGGAGGAAGCCATCGAGCAGGCGGACCTGATCCTGATGCAGCTGGAGATCCCGATGGAGACGGTCTGTTTTGTTGCGGATATTGCCGGGCAAAAGGGAAAGAGAGTGATTTTGAATCCGGCTCCGGCGCAACCGCTGCCGACTGATCTGCTCCGGCATTTGTATTTGATTACACCGAACGAAACGGAAGCGGAAATGATTACCGGCGTGAAGATCACAGACGAGCCATCGGCTGGTGAAGCGGCCCGGATCCTTTCGGAAATGGGGGTACAGCATATCATTATTACATTGGGCGCGAAAGGGGCGCTTATTTATAGCGAAGGAAAAGCCGAAATGGTTCCGGCCTTGAAGGTGAAAGCGGTCGATACGACTGCTGCCGGCGATGTATTCAATGGGGCTTTGACTGTCGCTCTGTCTGAAGGACGGAATCTGAAAGAAGCTGTCCGGTTTGCTTGTAAGGCTTCGGCTATCTCGGTGACACGGGTAGGGGCGCAGTCGTCTGCTCCTTATCGGAATGAAGTGGATATTTTCGATTAATATAAATTTATTTTCGTTATTATGAAAAAAGCAATATTGCATGCTTTGGCCGGTTTCCTACTGTTGGGAACCGTTTCCTGTTCACAACAACAATCTGCCGGACAAAAAACGACGGCTATGCCCGAATCGGTAACCATCAGCCGTGAAAAGCTGTTGGACAAAATCAAAGGGGGATGGGCAGGACAAACGATCGGTTGCACGTATGGCGGACCGACGGAGTTCAAATATAATGGGACGATGATCCAGGAATACGTCCCGATTCCCTGGACCGACGGGTATATCAAGTGGTGGTATGAACACTCGCCGGGTTTGTATGACGATGTCTATATGGACCTGACGTTTGTGGACGTGTTCGACCGGTTGGGGCTGGACGCGCCTGTCGATTCGTTTGCTGTGGCCTTTGCCCGTGCCGGTTATATGCTTTGGCACGCGAATCAGTCTGCCCGTTATAATATCCTGCAGGGGATTATGCCACCTGCATCCGGCCACTGGCTGAACAATCCGCATGCCGACGATCTGGACTATCAGATAGAGGCTGATTACTCCGGACTGATGTCGCCGGGTATGCCGAACTCCGCATCCGGGATATCCGACAAGATCGGGCATATCATGAATTATGGCGATGGTTGGTATGGCGGTGTGTATGTCGGAGCGATGTATTCACTTGCGTTTGTTTCGGACGATATCGAGTTTATCGTGACCGAGGCTTTGAAAACGATACCGGAGCAGAGCCGTTATTATCAGTGTATGCAGGATGTGATCCGTTGGCATGCCGAGTTTCCGGACGACTGGAAACGGACTTGGTTCGAGTGCGAGAAGAAATGGAGCGAGGATATAGGGTGTCCGGATGGTGTTTTCATGCCGTTTAATATCGATGCGGTTATCAATAGCGCTTATATCCTGATCGGCCTGTTGTACGGCGAAGGGGATTTCTTCAAGACGATGGATATTGCGACCCGTTGCGGACAGGATTCGGATTGTAACCCGGCTTCGGCTGCCGGTATCTTAGGTACGGCTCTGGGCTATAGCCGGATACCGGAATACTGGTTGAAAAATCTCCGGGAGGTGGAAGATATGAATTTTGCCTATACGGATATCTCATTGAACCGAACCTATGAAATGTCTTTCAGGCAGGCTTTGCAAATGGTGGAGAGAAATGGCGGAACAGTGGGAGAGAAGGAGGTGACGATTGCCTGCCAGGTGCCTGCTCCGGTCCGTATGGAGAAAAGTTTCGAAGGGCTGTATCCGATTGGGCGTATCCAGGTAAACAAGGAAATCGCCGAGGTCGGCGAGGTCGTGTTCGATGGAACCGGTATCGTGTTTAGAGGTTCCGTGCGAGCTGACGACAAACAGTATGTTGCCCAGGTGGAAATGTATATGGATGGCGAACTTGTCGAAACGGCCAACCTGCCGGCAGCCTTCAGGACGCGCAGGAACGATCTGTTCTGGAAATATCAGATCCCGAAAGGAAAGCATGTCTTTACCTTTAAATGGCTGAACCCGGTGGCGGGAGTCTCCGTCCGTTTTAACGATGCGTTGGCATATTCCGACAGTCCTCAGCCTGTTGTTCACCACTAAATATGGACTGGCACATGGAAAAATCGATTCTTTTGATCTGTTTGGCTGCTGTATTGGCGGCCTGTTCTGGAAAACCGGCGGCTACAGTTTCGGCAGGAATGACGGCACAACCCGTCAACCTGATATTGGATACGGACCTGGGACCGGATTATGACGATGTCGGTGCGATGGCGCTGATGCACGCACTGGCAGATAGCGGGCAAGTGAACATTCTGGCGGTTGTTTCGTCTAATAAGGACGAACGTGTCATTCCCTGTATAGAAGTACTGAATACCTATTTCAACCGGCCGGACATCCCGGTCGGCGCACCGAAGAGCGAAGGAGGTACTTCGTTGACAACCTGGCATAAGACGAAATGGACCGACGTGCTTCCGGCCCGTTATCCGCACAAGACGGCCCGGACTTCGGATGCTCCGGACGCCGTGAAGGTCTATCGGCAGGTTTTGAGTGCGCAGCCGGACAACAGCGTTGTGGTCTGTACAATCGGTTTCTTCACCAATTTGAAAGACCTTTTGCTTTCCGGGGGTGACGAGTATAGTCCGCTGTCCGGCCGCGATCTGGTTGCGAAGAAAGTGAAGCGGTTGGTTTCGATGGCCGGTTTGTTTCCGGAAGGAAAGGAATTTAATGTCTATTGCGATGTCGCCGCCTCCCGAGTGGTGGCGGATCAATGGCCTACGGAAATCATATTCAGCGGTTTTGAGATCGGGAATGTGATCTTCACCGGTAAGAAACTGGTGCAGATGGATGTGGAGGGCAGTCCGGTGAAAGACGCCTACTCGCTCTGTTTGGCCGAAGGCGATCCGGACGGCCGGATGAGCTGGGATCTCACGGCGGTGCTGGTGGCGATCAAAGGATATGAACCTTATTATAAGGTAGAGCGTGGGACGTTCCGCGTCGTGAACGATGAAGGCGCCAATGGCTGGACACCCGATGAGGACGGCAGGGACCTTCGTCTGATCGAGCGTATACCGGCTGCGGAAATGGCCGTTTTGATTGAAAATTATATGATGCATCAACCTGTTTAAAAATAAGAAATTATGTTTATAGTACAAGATTATTCGTTGGCGATCCTGTTTTGTGTCGTCACAATGCTTTGCTGGGGGTCGTGGGGCAATACACAAAAGCTGGCTTCGAAAACCTGGCGGTATGAGTTTTTCTATTGGGATTATGTGATCGGCGTGTTACTCTTTTCCATTCTTTCCGCCTTTACGTTGGGCAGTTTCGGTGCTGCTGGACAGGGATTCCTGCCCAACTTGGCACAGGCCGGCATGGGCTCTTTAGGAAGTGCTTTCCTGGGTGGTGTTGTTTTTAATGCCGCCAACATCTTGCTGTCGGCGGCTATTGCGATTTGCGGCATGTCGGTGGCTTTTCCGGTCGGGATCGGGCTGGCGTTGGTGCTGGGCGTTTTGGTCAACTATTTCGGAGCAGCGAAAGGAGAACCGTTGTATATCTTTATCGGTGTGGCCCTGATCACGGTTGCCATCTTGCTGAATGGGCTGGCCTATAAGAAAGCGCTGGTCGGTTCGAAAAAGGTGTCGGGAAAAGGGCTCTTTATTTCCATCGCTGCCGGTGTGATCATGGCCTTTTTCTATCGCTTTGTTGCTGCGTCGATGGATCTGGACAATTTTGCAGAGCCTGCACCGGGCAAACTGACGCCTTATACCGCAGTGTTTGTCTTCTCCTTGGGCGTGTTTGTCAGTAATTTCCTGTTCAATACGATTGCCATGAAACGTCCGGTGGAAGGTGAACCGGTCTCTATCTCCGGCTATTTCAAAGGGAATGCCAGTACGCACTTAGTAGGAGTGTTGGGAGGTATTGTCTGGTGTATCGGGCAGTCTTTCAGCATGATCGCTTCGGAAAAAGCCGGAGCCGCCATTTCGTACGGTTTGGGACAGGGGGCGACACTTGTATCCGCTCTTTGGGGAATTCTGGTGTGGCATGAGTTCCGGGAGGCTCCGCGTTCTTCGGATTATCTGAACGCCGGAATGTTCGTCCTGTTTGTGATCGGACTGGGCTTCCTGATCTATGCCGGAGCATAATTTTTTCTTTCGATACGTTATTTATCACGAAAAAGCCTTACTTTTGTCTTGGTTTCTTGTTTATTGGATATGTACAAAAACTAAAAAGCAGGCTTTATGAAAGAAAATAATGATGTTTTCAAGAAGTTCCGGGACTCTTTTAGTAAGTTTGACGGACATCTCCATATTTTAGAACAGCGTGTGCCCGTAGAACGGCAGATGGAGTATTTCAAATATTCCGAGAACCTCAGGAAGGACCCAAGTACATCGGATGTGTTGAATACGGATATTCAGATACTCGAAGAAAAGTTGTATGATCCCCAATCGACTCCGGAATATAAGAAGTATATATTGTCTTTGTTCGCTATCTCACGGCAGGTACGAGCCTACCGGATATTGGAAGAATATGCTCAGGAACCGGATGCGGATGTGGCGGATTGGACGTATATGGCTTTGATGGAAAGCCGTATCGCCTTGGAATCCGAGCTGTCGGACGAGAAGCAGATTTACATCTCAACCGGCTTGGGAGGCAAAAAGGAAAAGTTGCGCTTCTATGTGCTGGTCTTGGCGAATGAGTTGAAACCGTTCCAGGAGTATCAGAAGAAAGTGATCGAACGTGAATTCCCTTATTCCCTGGAAAAAGCGGATTGTGAAATCGAGCGGTTGACAATAGGTGAAAAATATATGGAACTGGTTTTTCTGATCCCGGTCCGGGCCAATATCAAACAGACGCTGGACCGGGTGATCAATGAATGCAACCAGTATGGGAACTTCCTTTCATCGGTCTTCACGATTACGAACGTGAAGGAACTGTCGACGGAAGAGGTGGAAGAGATTATAAAAAAGAATGAAAGAAACAGTCAAGCAAGCCATTAAATATGGTATAGTAGGGGTGAGCAATACCGTGATAACCGCCGTTGTCATCTGGATTATGATGATGTTATTCGGATGTTCGGATGTCGTTTCGAATGTGGTTGGTTATGTTGCAGGCGTGTTGAATAGTTTTATCTGGAATAAGCAGTGGACATTCCGAAGTTCGGCTGGCTGGGTCGGTAGTGCCGTTCGCTTTGGAGCCGTGTTCGGTGTGTGCTATCTGTTGCAGTTGGGGTTTTTGGTGTATGTCCTGATTCCGCATTTTTCGTTTGGTTCCTATTATAACCAATTGATTGCAATGGCTTTTTACACGGTGATTAATTTTGTCATGAATAAATTGTATACCTTTCGGGCGTAAATGGATTATTCTCCCCTTATCGGGGAGTTTTTCTGTCTGAGAAACCAAATCTTGGACGGTTTTTGTCTGATGTTTTTTTAAAAAAACCACCCATTTTGTTACTTCCCTTTCTCTTATATCAGAGGGTATTCATGTTTGAGTATAATGAGCTGGCATAAAGGCAGGTTTTGAATGGAATGACTAATAAAAATGTTCATTTTTATTAGTCATTTTGAGGATGCAAATATACTTAAAATATTAGAATACCAAGTGCCTTTTTACTTTTTTACAGGGCAACCGCACCAAAATGTTTCAAAAGACAGCCATCCATAGTATCTTTGCAGAATGAATACATTTCCTTATTTTTCATCAGTGACAGATCCTCGTGTGACGGGTCGTTGTCTTCATTTATTGTCAGATATATTATTG
>JAGBDR010000086.1 GCA_017937385.1 Parabacteroides sp. | reverse complement strand
GGTTCATGTAATATGAATTAGGATAAGCTCTGAAAGTAAGGGTTACGGATCTGAAGATGGAGTTGTCCGGTCAAAATCTTAAGAGCTACGGTTAAGAGCCGAAAAGCGTAAAAGGTATTAAGGTGGTTATAGCGTTGGGGATCCACCTCTTCCCATTCCGAACAGAGAAGTTAAGCCCAACCACGTCGATGGTACTGCGTAAAAGTGGGAGAGTAGATAGTCGCCGTTTTTAGTTAAGAAAGCCGATTCCAATGGGAGTCGGCTTTTTTGTGTTTATAGCCGATGGTTCGGACTTTCCATAAATACTTTATTGGTCTTTGGTTTATTTTTGTTTTGTGGATTTTGTGGCATTTGTCTGTGGAATAATTCTACGAACCTCATTTCTGTGAAGAAGTTGTTCTCTTGGGTTGTTTATTTATGCGGTTAATATTTAGGAAAATAGCCTTTTTTAACAGACGGTATTGAACAATGGTACGATTATTTCATTCTTACCATATAGAGATAGAATAACAGAAGATTTGAATATCATTTATAGGTATTGGTAATGGTAGGAGAAAGATTAGTAAGAGGAGGTATCGTATTAGTCGCCCTTTTAATGTTGGCAACAGGATGTCGAAAAAAAGAAGAGCTGTTGCGTCCCCTTGTCATAGTTGACAAGCCTCAGAAAGAAGATGTGCAAATTTTTGGTGAATATGTAGGCCGTATTCGTGCCTCAAGTTATGTAGAAATACATGCACGCGTAGAAGGTTATCTGGAGAGGATGCTGTTTGTAGAAGGTAAACAGGTGAAACAAAATGAACCTTTGTTTATTATAAATTCAGCACTTTATAAGGCACGCGTGGAGAAAGCGAAAGCACAGTTGAAAAAGAACGAGGCTCAGGCGGCAAAAGCCAAAAGAGATGTAGAACGTTTACAGCCGTTGTATGAGCAGCATGCTGCCAGCCAGTTGGATCTTGACAACGCATTAGCTTTGCTGGATGATTCGGAAGCTAATATCGCAATGAGCAGAGCTGACCTGGATCAGGCACAACTGGAGCTGGGGTATACAACGGTCACTTCACCGATTACCGGATATATTAGCGAACGTTTTGTTGATGTCGGCGCGTTGGTCGGGCCCGGTGTGAACTCCAAATTGGCGGCTGTCGTCAAGAGCGATACGGTTTTGGTTGATTTCAAGATGACGGCATTGGATTATTTGCGTGCAGAACGTCGTAATATTAAGTTCGGCGAGCAAGATACCTCCCGCTCGTGGCAACCGACTGTAACGGTTACTTTAGCCGACGATTCCGAATATCCGGTTAAAGGTATTGTGGATTTTGCCGACCCGATTGTCGATCCGCAAACCGGTACATTCGGGGTACGTGCAGAACTTCCCAATCTGAACCGGAAACTTCTTCCGGGACAGTTCACAAAGGTGAAACTCTTGTTGGATGTCCGTGAACGTGCTATTGTTGTTCCCCGCAAAGCGATTTCCATCGAGAAAGGGGGGGCTTTCATTTATGTTGTCCGGCGGGATAATGTGGCAGAAAAACGCTTTGTGCAGACAGGGCCGGAAATCGGAAACCATATGGTCATAGAACGCGGATTGGGGGAAAACGAGTCCGTTGTAATAGAAGGCTACCATAAGTTAGTACCCGGTATGGCGGTACAGCCGGTACAGGCGGGTGACGATAAAGCGATAGATCTATTAAAGGCAGAGGAGGATCGAAAATGAAACCAGGTTTTTTTATAGACCGCCCTGTGCTCTCGACAGTACTCTCTTTGGTGATTGTCATTGTCGGAGTTATCGGACTGGTGATGTTGCCGGTGGACCAGTATCCACAGATTACTCCACCGGTTGTGAAGATTAATGCTTCATATCCGGGAGCAAGTGCCATGACAGTATCGCAGGCTGTGGCGACTCCCATTGAACAGGAGCTGAACGGTACGCCCGGTATGATCTATATGCAAAGTAGCAGTACCAATTCAGGAGGATTGACCATCACTGTCACATTCGACGTGAATGCGAATCCGGACCTTTCGGCTGTAGAGATCCAGAACCGTGTGAAACTGGCGGAGTCCCGTTTGCCGGCAGATGTTGTGCAGAACGGTATCACAGTTGAAAAGCAATCGGCCAGTCAGTTGATGACATTAAGTCTACTTTCGGATGATCCCCGTTTTGACGAGATTTATTTGAGTAATTTTGCAACGATAAATGTGTTGGACGTGCTGCGCCGTATTCCCGGTGTAGGACGTGTTTCGAATATCGGTAGCCGCTATTATGGTATGCAGATTTGGGTATATCCGGACCGTCTGGCAAACATGGGCCTGACAGTAAAAGATTTGCAGAATGCCCTGAAAGAGCAAAACAGCGAATCGGCAGCCGGTGAGTTGGGGAAACAACCCATCTTGGATGTCGACATCACCCTGCCTGTTACAGCCAGAGGCCGTTTGTCTACGGTAAAGGAGTTCGAAGATATTGTAGTTCGTGCCAATCCAGACGGTTCCATTGTCCGGATCCGGGACGTGGCAAGAGTTTCGCTCGAAGCCTCTTCCTACTCGACGGAAAGCGGACTGAATGGGAAAAACGCCGCTATCCTCGGTATCTATATGTTGCCTGGTGCTAATGCACTGGAAGTGGCTACGCATGTAAAGGAAGCCATGAAAGAGATCAGTCAGAATTTTCCTGAAGGATTGGACTACAAGTTTCCTTTTGACGCGACCGAATATATCTCGCAGTCTATCCACGAAGTTTATAAAACCCTGTTTGAAGCGCTGTTCTTGGTGGTCTTGGTGGTTTTTCTGTCTTTGCAGAACTGGCGTGCGGCCCTGATCCCGACAATCGCGGTTCCGATCTCCCTGATCGGAACATTCGGTTTTATGTTGATTATGGGGTTCTCTCTCAATATGCTGACATTGTTGGGCTTGATCTTGGCAATCGGTATTGTGGTGGATGATGCGATTGTTGTTGTGGAGAATGTGGAACGTCTGATGCACGAAGAACATTTGACGGCACGTGAGGCTACCCATAAAGCCATGCGTGAACTTTCGGGAGCCTTGGTCGCCACCTCTATGGTATTGGCCGCCGTGTTTGTCCCTGTCAGTTTTTTGAGCGGAATAACCGGGGCCTTGTATCGTCAATTTTCCATTACGATTGTTGTTTCTGTCCTGTTATCCACGGTTGTGGCATTAACGCTAAGTCCTGCCATGTGTGCGATTATCCTGTGTCCGAACAGGAAGAAAAAGAATATTGTTTTCCGTAAAATCAATATTTGGCTGGCTAAAGGAAACAATAAATACAGCCATTTGTTGGAAAAAGCGATTCGAAATCCAAGACGCATTCTGGCCGGTTTCGGAATGGTGATCGTGTTTATATTCGTACTGAACAGAATGATTCCGACCAGCTTTATTCCCGAGGAAGACCAAGGATTCTTTACCGTAGAATTGGTGATGCCCGAAGGGGCTACCTTGGAACGTACCCGTAAAGTGACGGACCGCGCCATCGCTTTCATAGAGAGCTTGCCCGCTGTCGCATATGTACAGAACGTAACCGGTAGCAGTGCACGTGTCGGAACTTCGCAGAACCGTTCCACCTTGACCGTTATCTTGAAACCTTGGGAAGAACGCGAGTCATCCAACATGGCTGTGGAGGACGTGATGGCACAATGCCGTAAAGAGTTCTTTTATTATCCGGAGATTCAAGCCTACCTGAACCGTCCTCCCGTGATTCCGGGATTGGGAGAGAGCGGAGGGTTGGAAATGCAACTGGAGGCCCGTGGTGATGCCAGTTGGGAAAACCTGGTGGCGGCTACCGATACATTCTTGCTCTATGCGTCGCAAGCGCCGGAACTGACCGGGATAGCATCCGCTTTACAGTCGGAGATACCGCAACTTTACTTTCATGTAGACCGCGACCGTGCAAAGTTTCTTGGTATTCCGTTGACTGATATCTTCTCGACTATGAAGGCTTATTTAGGCTCCGTGTATGTGAATGATTTTAATATGTTCAACCGTATATACAAGGTGTACATACAGGCGGAAGCCCCCTATCGGGCAACGTCTGATAATCTCGGTCTGTTTTTCGTCCGTGCGCAGAACGGTTCGATGGTTCCGTTGACAGCTTTGGGTACAACCCGTTATACGACCGGACCGGGAACGATCAAGCGTTTCAATATGTTCACAACAGCGGCTATCAGTGCCGTTGCCGCTCCCGGATATAGTTCCGGCGAAGCAATGGCCGCCATGCAACAGATTGCCCGTGAGCATCTGCCGGAAAATATCGGACTGGAATGGAGCGGACTTTCTTATCAGGAGAAAAAGGCTGGTGGACAGACCGGATTCGTGTTGGCGCTGGTCTTTCTTTTTGTGTTTCTTTTCCTGGCTGCCCAATATGAAAGTTGGATTGTGCCGATCGCTGTATTGCTGTCATTGCCGGTGGCTGCATTAGGTGCGTATCTTGGCATATGGGTGGCGGGTTTGCACAACGACATTTATTTCCAGATCGGCCTGGTGACGTTGATCGGTTTGGCGGCAAAGAATGCAATCCTGATCGTTGAGTTTGCCAAAGTGCAGGTCGATTCCGGAGTCGAGGTGGTCAAAGCCGCCCTTCATGCCGCCCGGATGCGTTTCCGTCCGATCCTGATGACATCGTTGGCATTCGTCTTGGGGATGCTTCCGATGGTATTGGCAAGCGGGCCGGGTTCAGCTTCCCGTCATAGTATCGGTACAGGCGTATTCTTTGGAATGTTGGTCGCCATTACAATCGGGATTGTTCTGGTTCCTTTCTTTTTTGTCTTGATTTATAGGATAAAGGGGAAAATCAGAATGGAATATATGCTTCGTTGAACTACAAGTAAATAATTACAATGAAACGAAACTTCTATCTATTTACATTTCTGTCCTTTGTACTGGTACTTTCTTCCTGTAAAATCGGCCGGAAGTATGCCCGTCCGGAACTGGATCTTCCGGAAGAGATTGTGGCAGGGGCAGATACCGCTTCGATCGACAGTATCTCCTGGCAGAGCCTATATGCCGATACGACTTTACAGCGCCTGATCACCCTGGCGCTCAATAATAATAAAGACATGAAGATGGCCGCGGCGAAGATCAAAGAGATGATTGCCTCGAAGCGGATCACCTTTGCAGAACAGTTCCCGGAAATAGGAGCCCGGATTTACGGACAGAAAGAACGTCTGAATTACGGAGGAGAAAACCCGGTTCCTGACCCTGAATACGGAGCGAAATTGACGCTTGCCTGGGAATTGGACCTATGGGGAAATCTCCGTTGGGCCAACGAAGCCGGCATCGCCGCTTATCTGCAACTGGTGGAAGCACGCCGCGCTTTGCAGATGACGTTGGTGGCGGAAGTGGCTGCCGCTTATTATGAGCTTTGTGCGCTTGACCAGGAACAAGAGATTGTCCGCCATACATTGGCTGCCCGCCGTGAGGGGGTCCGCCTGGCTAAGTTGCGTTTCGAAGGCGGTCTGACATCCGAGACCTCTTATAGCCAGGCCCAGGTGGAATTGGCCCGTACGGAAACACTGCTTCCTGCGCTTGAACAGAAAATCAAGATAAAGGAAAACGACTTGTCTTTCCTGCTCGGACAGTATTCGGGGGATGTCCCGCGCGGATTGTCATTACGTGAACAACATTTGCCGGAAACACTGCCGGTGGGTTTGCCCTCTTCTTTGCTTGAACGGCGTCCGGATATACGGCAGGCCGAACAGAAGTTGCGTGAAGCGAATGCCCGGGTCGGGGTTGCCCAGACCGATCTTTTTCCGAAGATCAGCCTGACTGGTAATTTGGGTTTTGAAAACAAGGAACTGACGAATTTTATCAAGAGCCCGGCCTGGTTCTTTGCCGGCGATTTGCTGCAACCGCTGTTTGCTATGGGGAAGAACAAGGCGAAGCTGAAAGCCGCCCGCAGCCGTTATGAACAGGAAGTGTACAGTTACCAGAAAAGTGTGCTTGGTGCTTTTAAGGAAGTCAACAGTGCGATTGTCACGATCCGCAAGGCGAAAGAGATTCGCTTGTCATACGAGAAATTACTCAAGGCGGCTGACACGTATCTTCAACTGGCCCAATTGCAGTATATCAACGGAGTCACCAGCTATATGGATGTACTGGATGCCCAGCGCGGTTTGCTGGATGCCCAGCTCAGTCTGAACAGGGCTATGCTGGATGAACTCTTGTCGACGGTCTACCTTTACAAAGCGTTGGGAGGCGGCTGGGAATAGTTTTGTCATACCGAAAATCTCATTATCTTTGTTTCCGCTTTCGCAATCAATAAAAACAGAATAGACATGGAAAGTTTTGCAACATTAATAAAGAGTAGAAGAAGTACCCGTAAGTTCACGGATCAGTTATTGAATCCCGATCAAGTGGAAATGATCTTGAAAGCCGCTTTGATGGCACCGGCTTCCAAACGGAAAAATCCTTGGCAGTTTGTTGTCGTGGAAGATAAAGAGATGCTGGCCAAGTTGTCGGCATGCAAACCGGCCGGGGCTGCTTTTCTGAAAGATTGCGCATTGGCTGTTGTCGTGCTGGCCAATGTGATGGAAAGCGACGTATGGGTGGAAGATGCTTCGATCGCTTCCATCTATATGCAATTGCAGGCCGAAGATTTGGGACTGGGAAGTTGCTGGTGCCAGATCCGTAACCGCCAGACGGAGGATGATACGGATGCGGCCCAGTATGTGCGCGGGCTGCTTGACGTGCCTTACCAGTTGGAAGTCCTTTCCATCATCGGCTTCGGATATAAGGGACAGGAACGGAAACCGTTTGACGAGTCGCACCTGCAATGGGAAAAGATCCATCTCGGAACTTTCCGTATGCCAACTGAAAACCAACAGGAGGAAGCATGAAAATCATCTTTTTAGGTTCCGGCAATTTGGCAACGCGCCTCTCGCTCGAAATGCACCGCAAAGGGATGACAATCGGGCAGGTGTATAGCCATACATCGGAAAATGCGCAACGGCTGGCCACCCGTTTGGGCTGTTCCTGGACAACCGATCCCGATACCGTCGATCCGGATGCCGACCTGTATGTCTTTTCCTTGAAAGATACGGCTTTGGCGGATGTGATTGCCCGTATGCGGCCGAATGGCGGCTTGTGGGTACATACGGCAGGCAGTATGCCGATGGATGTTTTCAGTGGCTATACCGCCAACTACGGCGTTTTGTATCCGATGCAGACATTCAGCAAAACGCGCGAGGTCGATTTCCGTGTTATTCCTTTTTTCATTGAGGCCAATACGTCTGAAAATGCCGGTAAATTGCAAAAAGTAGCGGAGATGCTTTCGGGAAATGTCCGTTTCCTGTCGTCAGAGAAACGGAAGAGCCTGCATTTGGCGGCTGTCTTTGCCTGTAATTTCACCAACCATATTTATGCGTTGGCCGTTAAATTGTTGCAGGAACAAGATATACCGGCAGATGTCCTGTTGCCGCTTATCGACGAGACGGCGGCCAAGATACACACGATGTCGCCGCGGGCGGCGCAGACCGGTCCGGCTATCCGGTACGATGAGAACGTGATCCACAAACATATAGCGATGCTGGACGATCCCGATATGCAGTCGATCTACCGGCTGCTCAGCCAAAGCATACATAAGGAGGCGCAACATGAGTAGCATCAACTATGATCTGAATAAGATAAAGGCCTTTGTCTTTGATGTAGACGGTGTTTTGTCCGGTGAGGTAATCCCGTTGCATCCCAATGGTGATCCCATGCGGACCGTTAATATCAAGGACGGCTACGCCTTGCAACTCGCTGTCAAAAAGGGGTATCAGGTCGCCATCATCACCGGAGGCTATACGGAAGCGGTCCGGATCCGCTTTTCGCGTCTCGGCATTTCCCATATATACATGAAGAGTGCCGTAAAGATCCACGATTACGAAGATTTTCTGGAAAAGACCGGTTTGCAACCCGAAGAGATTCTGTATGCCGGCGATGATATTCCCGATTACGAAGTGATGACAAAAGTCGGCCTACCTGTGGCACCTGCCGATGCAGCTCCTGAAATCAAGCGGATCGCCAAATATATCTCCCACAAAAATGGAGGCTATGGTGTTGCTCGTGATGTCATTGAACAAACGCTGAAGGCCCAAGGCCACTGGATGAGTGACGAGGCTTTCGGCTGGTAAAAATCCGATTGAAAACAACAGAATGAAACAGATACTCCCCAACTTGAGCCGCTATAAGATCATTTTAGGCTCCAACTCCCCCCGCCGGCGCGAACTGCTGGCAGGGTTGGATATCGATTTTGAAGTAAAGACCATTCCCGGTATTGACGAATCCTATCCTCCGACTTTGCCGTTGGAGGAGGTTCCGCTCCATATCGCCCGGAAAAAGGCGGAAGCCTACATCCCTTCCCTTGCACCCGACGAACTGCTGATTACGGCCGATACGGTCGTGTTGAACGCCGGAGAAATATTGGGTAAACCCAAAGACCGCGAAGACGCCGTCGCCATGCTTCGCAAACTCTCCGGCCATACGCATGAGGTTGTGACCGGTGTCTGCCTGACGACGAAAGAAAAGACAGTCGACTTTTCCGCCACCTCTTCCGTCTGTTTTGCGGCGCTTGACGAGGAGGAGATTACCTACTATGTCGATAAGTACCGTCCGTTTGACAAGGCGGGCAGCTATGGCATACAGGAATGGATCGGCTATGTGGCGGTCGAGGCTATCAACGGAAGTTTTTATAACGTCATGGGGCTGCCGGTCCGATTGCTTTACCGGGAGTTGAAGAAGTTCTGAAGATCGGACAAAATTCTATGTTTTAAGATGATTTATTGAAGGTAAAGCAGATAGGAAGTTTCTATTTTTGTGGTATTAACTTTTAAGTATCATGAAAAAGATCTACTATTTGCTTGTATGCCTGTTTTTCTTGCAGTCAGCTTTTGCCTCAAAGGAGAAACAGTCTTTCGATGTCCGCTTGCAGAACGGGCTGAACATGAATGTGGAAGTCTGTACGGATGGGATATTCCGGATTCGGGTTACTCCTCGTTCGACTTTTTCCGAGTCGTTGATGCAACGCTACGGAATTATTAAAACGGATTGGGAGCCGGTTCCGGTTTCCCCGAAAGACAACAAACAGACGTTTGAAGTGGCGACCGGCTCTTATCGGTTGAAAATCGATAAAAAGACCGGAGCCCTATCGGTTTCCGACCGGAAAGGCCGGGTGATTATCGAAAAAGCGGTCTTTCTAACCGCTTCCGACCGGTTGTGTACCGATTTGGGAGAAGTGATCAATGCCCGATATAAGGACATGAAAGTCTCCAACAACGGCACGATCATAGGCGACGACCAAAACCCGGGTGCCTTGAAAGACCAGGCGGAAACCGGCGATTACAAGCATACCAGCATCCTCTCGATCTCGTTGAAAGACGGCGAGCGTTTCTATGGCGGCGGCAGTACAAGTCGCGATCATATCCAACACCGGGGGGAACTCTTGCGTATGTGGACCACTTACCAGCATGCCGAGATCCCCATGCCTTTTGTCATCAGTTCCGAAAACTGGGGTGTCTTCAACAACACGACGCGGAAGAACTTCTTCGATATCGGTAGCTACCAGCCGGATGTTTTATCCATTTATAATACGACAGATGAAGCCGACTTCTACTTGATGTTCGGCAATTCGATGCCGGATGTGATCAATGATTATACGGCCATTACCGGCCGGCCCTACCTGTTGCCGAAGTATGCATACGGGCTATGCTTCGGTCCGAATATGCTGGAAGACCAGTTCGACATCCTGAGTGATGCCGTGCGTTTCCGTGAAATGGGCGTCCCCTGCGACCTCTTTTGGCTCGAACCGCAATGGATGGAGAAACGCTATGATTTCTCGACCAAGAAGAAATGGAATTATAAACTCTTTTCGGCGGAGGCTTATTGGGATTCGGTCCGTTATCCGAAAAAGGAGAACCATCGTCTGTTGATCGGCCGTTTGCATGGGATGGGGTTCCGTCTGGGGCTTTGGCTGTGCGAGGAGTATGACTTGAGCATTGCCGAAGAAGACGAACTGGCTCTACAGGCGGGAAAAGATACTTCCGGCTTGGAGCATTGGATGGACCACCTGACCCATTTCATGGATAACGGAGTGGACGGCTTCAAATTGGACCCTGCCCGTACGATCGATGAGCATCCGGGGTTCAACTATTATAATGGGCGGACGGATAAGGAAATGCATAACCTGAACCAGATTTTGCTTCCGAAACAGATGTACAAGATGACGCGTAAACATACCGGACGCCGCTCCTGGCATCATTATACCGCAGGGTGGGCCGGCACGCAACATTGGAGCGCTTCGACAAGCGGGGACAATGGAGGCGGGCGCACCGCTTTGTTCGACCAGCTGAATTTAGGCATGAGCGGATTTATGAATACCTCCTGCGATGTGATGTCGGTCGGTAAAGACCAGGAGATGCAGAGCTTGCATTTCGGTTTGTTCTTGCCTTGGGTACAGATCAACAGTTGGTATTCCTTGTTACAACCTTTCTATTTTCCGGAAAAGAATAAGAATATATATCGGGATTATGTGAAGTTGCGCTATTCTTTGATGCCTTACATTTATTCGGCGGCATTGGAGGGAGCGCAGACCGGAATGCCGATCATACGTTCCATGCCTTTGATGTTCCCGGACGACCGGAAAGCGGACGATATGATTTACCAATATATGTTTGGCGAGCACTTCTTGCTTAGCATTTTCAGCGATTCGATCTACTTGCCGAAAGGAAACTGGTTTGACTTCTGGACCGGCGAGAAGGTGGCCGGCGGAAGGGAAATCAAGCATACGATACCTGATAATCGCGCCGGATTGTTGTTTGTCCGCGAAGGAGCGATCATCCCGTTCCAGCAAGATATGCAATTCATCGGGGAGAAGCCGTTAGATACCTTGACGGTGAAAGTATTTCCCAAAGGCTTGTCTTCCTATACCTTGTATGAAGACGATGGCATAACCTACCAATATGAAGAGGGGAAGATTGCCGAAACCCGCTTTGAATGCCGGAAAGAGGGCCGGAAGATCGAGTTTACCGTCTTTCCCGTGAAAGGTTCGTATGACGGCATGTGTGAATCGCGAACCTATTGTTTGGAAATCGATGCTCCGGAACGCCCATCGGAAGTGTTGGTGAATGATGTTCCGGTGACCGACTGGAAGTATGGCGACGACCGTAAGGTACGTGTCAGCTTGCACCAGAAAAAGAATGAGTTGGTGAAAGTGACGCTCATGTGATGCTCGCGTATGCATTAGATAGGCGATTTGGCCTTTCAAAAAAGGGATGCTTATCCGTCTTCAAACGGATGGGCATCCCTTTTCAAACGGATGGGCATCCGTCCTCAAAGCGGTCGTTCTCTTTTATTCCACCACCCACCGCTCGATGTTCCGTGTCTCGGCCGAGAAGTTCACCCCGATTTCAAAAGGCATTTTGGACGCACTGACACTGGTATAGAAGGGTAGGAGGTATTTCACGAATCCTTCCTCTACTTCCAAGTTCGGAAATCCCAATTTGTAGATACCAAATTCAGGGTCGTATCTTTTGATGGTCAGATATCCGCTTTGATAGATGACGGGAATGGGATTTCGGGAAGCCGCGTCGATGCTGTTGAGCACATCGGCATCGGTTTCGGTGTTCGCCATTTCGTACAGGTCGTAATGGGCATGCTTCAACAGTTCCACCAAGTAGGAGGGCGTTCCTGTCTCGAACCAATAGTCTCCGAATTTCCTTTTGGCGAATGTGTTCAGCAGGCTGAAAGGGTTGTATAGACCGATTGAGTTTTCGGTGAAATGGTAACCGTCATACCGTTCCTTCAGTTTCAGGCAGGTAGCCTCGTAGGTCATGCCTTGTGCGCAGGCGAGTTCGTGCACTCCCTCTTCCATATAGGTATGGATTTCCTTTTCTGTGATTCCGCATATTTCAATGTATCGGTCGTCCATGGATATGTCCATGAGGTTGTTCAAATCGCTGAACACGCTGACTTTCCCGAACTTGGTGACTCCTGTCAGGAATGCCAGTTTGATATATCCGTCCATGGTTTTCAAGACACCGTAGAAAGCTTTCTGTATGGCGCGGTATTCCTCTTGTAGTTCGTTGTTCCCAACGGATGATTATTGCCGTTTGGGTAGATATTGGAGCATTCCTTTTGAATATTCGATCTGATGTTTCCCGTTTTCGTCCGCGTAGATCACGTAATATTCGATCTCCGGTATGGTATCTGCCATTTGCCTGGCTTTTTCCAGTCCCATCGCCATAAATGCGGTGGCGTATGCATCGGCTGTCATACAATCGTCGGCTACGATTGTGGCACTCAACACGCTCTGTTCGGCCGGATAGCCGGTGCGGGGATCGATCGTGTGGGCATATTTCTTGCCGTCTTTGATATAAAAGTTGCGATAATTGCCGGAAGTAGCGATTGCTCCTTTTTTACATAGCTGGACGATTTCGTCATAATTGTTTTTAGTGCCGGTCGGGTCTTCTTCCGGAAGGTTGATACCGGTGCGCCAGCATACGCCATTCTGATTGACCCCTTTTACCACCACTTCTCCGCCTATCAGGACCATATAGTTCTCAACCCCTTCCTTTTCAAGCAGGCGGGCGATCACATCGCAGGAGTATCCTTTGGCGATGGCGGAACAGTTCAGTAACAGGCGGGGATCGTCTTTCACGATTTTCTTACCTTCCAAATGGACTTTCTGATAACCGACAAACGTTTTGAGGCTGTCGATCATGGTGGGTGTCACACTGTCTTTCTTGCTGAAACCGAATCCCCAGAGGTTGACCAGAGGGGCACAGGTGATATCGAAAACACCTTCCGAATTGCGGGAGACCTCCATCGATTTGTTGAATACTTCCGTAAACCAATCATCGACCTCCACCGGTTCGTTCTTGTTTACTTTCGCGATGATCGAATTCGGGTTGAAAGGGTTCAGGGACAGGTTGAACTTTTGTAGTTCGGCATCAATTTTATCCGTTAATATCCGAGGGGCTTCATATTTGATTGTGTATAAGGTATGAAACACCGTACCGTTTTCTTCGTAATATTGCTTTTTCTCTTTGCAGGAAACAAGGGACAAAGTCCCTACCATAAACATAACCCATACGTAAATTCTCTTATGCATCTTTTTGTCATTTAGTTTTCTGCAAAGATAATGTAAATCTTTTTTCCATGCGGATAGTTCAAAGTCCGATTTATTGGGCTTTCTTGCGCTTGGGGTGGAAATCAGGTGCGTTTGCCTTATCCTTTAGTGCACATCCCGGACATCCGTGGCAAGGATTGTCCGTTCCGGTGGGATGTGCCAGCAACCGATATAGTTTCCATCCGATGTAGAGGATGACGATAAGGCCGATGATGAGAACTGCTATTTCCTGCCACATGATTACAATCTGATTCTGTCGTCAGTTAAATAGATTCATAAAGAAATGCCCGGTTTGATAGACCACGCACGAAACGATCCATGCCAGTATGCAAGTATAAAAGATGACGAATAGGCCCCATTTCCAGGAACCCGATTCGTGGACAATAGCCGATATCGTAGCGATACAGGGGAAATAGATCAAGACAAAGAGCATGAAACTCAGTGCGATCAAAGGAGTAAAGACCGGTTCTCCCCCGGCATTCCGATCCTGTTTCAGTCGTTCGGTCAATACTTGGCTATCGTCTGATTCTCCTGTATACAAAACACTCAACGTGCTGACAACGACTTCCTTGGCGGCCATCCCGGTCAACAGGCTGACACTCATTTTCCAGTCGAAGCCTAACGGATGGAGCACTGGTTGTATGGCTTGTCCGATACGGCCGATATACGATTCCTGTTGATGGTTCATCGATTTCAGATGTTCCAGTTCGGCGATCGCTTCCGCTTTCTTTTCCGGAGTCGTGTCGGACTGTTCCAGTTCGGCAATCTGTTTGTCGAAAATATCTCCTTTTTCCGAGTGGCGTGGAAAATATCCCAAGAACCAGATGATGATGGAAGCGACCAGGATGATACCTCCCATCTTGTGCAGGTATTGCTTGGCTTTTTCCCACATGTGGATCATGATTGACTTTCCTGTCGGCATACGGTAGGGGGGAAGCTCCATCACGAAAGGCACATCTTCATCGTTGAACAGGAAACGTTTGAACAGGCGTGCCATCAGGACGGCAAGCAGGATTCCCGAAGCATAGAGGAGTAGCATGACCGTTCCGGCGGTCTGTGGAAAGAACGCACCTGTCAACAAGACATAGATCGGAAGGCGGGCACTACAACTCATCAAAGGGGTGACAAGCATGGTCATCATCCGGCTGTTCCGACTTTCGATCGTGCGGGATGCCATGACCGCCGGCACATTGCAACCGAAGCCCATCACAAGCGGGATAAACGATTTGCCGTGCAACCCCATCTTATGCATGATCTTATCCATGATAAAAGCGGCACGTGCCATGTAGCCGGAGTCTTCCATGAAGGAGATGAAAGCATACAGTATCAGGATGTTGGGCAGGAATACGATAACACCTCCCACACCTCCGATGATACCATCGACCAACAGGTCTTTCAGCGGGCCCTCGTTCATGTTGCCACGTACGAACTCTCCGATCCAACCCACGAACGTTTCGATCCATTCCATCGGATATTCACCTAACCGGAAAGTCGCTTCGAACATGACCCACATGAACAGGATAAAGATCGGGAAGCCCAATACTTTGTGGGTTACGAACAGGTCGATGATCTGTGTGCTTGTCGCTTCTTTTATTTTGTTTTGCTCGTATGTCTCACGCAATGCTCCGGAGATGAAGCCATAACGGGCGTTGGTGAAAGTCGTTTCGCAATCTTCTTTCAGAAGGGCTTCGATTTGGGCGACATTGCGGTCGCGCTCTTGAATGACCGTTTCGAAGCCGGGCATTGATTTCACAAACGATTCTACTTCCGGATCACCTTCCAGGAGTTTGATGGCAAGGTTCCGTTTGGAGAGGCTTTTGGGAATGTTGCCGTTCTGTTTCAATGCGTGTCTGACCGGATAGATAGCCTTTTCCAATACATCGCCATAGTTGATATGGGTATGACGAAGCACGGGGTCTTCTTCTTCGTAGACTTTTATGACTCGGTTGAAAAGCTCTTCGATACCGAAACCGGTCTTGCTGATGGTCGGGACAATCGGCGTGCCGATCATCCTTGAGAGCGAGTTATGGTCGAACTTATTGCCGTGCCGTTCCAGTTCGTCGTACATATTGAGGGCGATCACCATACGTACGTCCATATCGATCAGTTGGCAGGTCAAATACAGGTTGCGCTCCAAGTTGGAGGCATCGACCACATTGATCACGACATCCGGCTGTTCTTCATTCAGATGTTTGCGGACGTAGAGTTCTTCCGGCGTGTAGGCCGAAAGGGAATAGGTTCCCGGCAGGTCTACGATCTTGAACGTGTAGCCGTTCTGATGAAAGGTACCGGCTTTGGCATCGACGGTCACACCACTGTAGTTGCCGACATGTTCGTGTGCGCCGGATGCGAAATTGAATAAAGATGTTTTACCGCAATTCGGATTTCCGACCAGTGCGACATTGATGGTTTTGCCTTTGTGTATGGCCATAGCCTGCAAATCCTTGTCGGATGTTTGGATATAGGCATCTATCGGGCGGTTGTCCGATTGCCGGCTGTCGGCATCTGTGAATTCGGCCGCACTGACAACTTCTATCATTTGTGCATCGTTTCGTCTTAGTGAAACGTCATACCCCATTACACGATAGTGTATAGGGTCTTTAAGCGGTGCATTTTGGATGACATCAACCTCTTTTCCTCTGATAAATCCCATTTCGATAATGCGCTTGCGGAAAGCCCCGCGTCCCATTACCTTTACTATAACCCCTTTTTCACCTGTACGAAGTTCTGATAGTCTCATCTTTTTTTTTATCTTGCGCAAAGGTAGCATGAAATGGGAATATGGTCAATACCGTATTATAGGTATTTTTTGTTAGTTTTGCCGTCTCAAAGGCTTTAAAATACAACTATGCGGAACAAGGTTATATTATGTTTGGGAACTAATACGGATTGTGAGGCGAATCTGAAATCGGCTGGCGAGTTGTTGCGTGCCTATTTCGGTCCGGTCCGGTTCTCCGAAGCGGTTTATACGGAACCGATAGGTTTGCCTGGTTCAGGCCTGTTTCTGAACCAGGTAGCCGTCTCCGATACGGATGTTCCGCTGGAAGAGGTGAAACAGGCTTTGAAGGAGATGGAAAACCGGTTGGGACGTATGCCGGATAGCAAACGAACCAGGATCATTCCGATTGATATAGACCTGCTCCTCTGGAACGGGACGGTCCTGAAACCTACCGATTGGGAAAAGGAGTATGTGCAACTACTTTTTCGTTCTGTTGCGGACTGATGCGATGACGATGTCATTTATTTCCATAAATAAAAGTTTTTAGGCGTTTGCCTTGATATTGATTGGAATAAGTGGGATAAAGAAATTTGCGGCGCTGTTCGACCTGTTCCGGTGTCAGATCGGTCTGCATCAATTCCCGGCAGATACGGATCATTTCGTCCGGTGTGTCGGCAATATGGCAGAGTTGGTCCAGTCCGCTTCCTGATATCATCAGCCGGTTGACCACCGTATGGCGTCCGGCAAAGAGGCTGTTCAACAGCTTCAGTTTCAAACCGGTTGCCTGGAAGGTGATCAAAATGTGTATCTGTGCGTCGTGTATCAGCCGGCTCATCCGTTCTTCCGGCGGATTGGCCTCGATGTGGATATTCGGATAAGGAGCGGCCGCTTTCGACAAAGAGGCGGGCGGGTCCATCCCGGCAATGATACAACGGCAATTCAGTTTGCTAAACACATGCTGGATGAGGAAGAGGGCCGCTTGCGTATTTTCAGCCACAGACAATTTGCCATGATAGAGGATAAAATCGGAAGAGCCCGGCTTTACCGTAATTTGGTCATTGGTGTGGAAGCAAGGCATGAACTCGACCTGTTTGTCGGGAAATTGATGTCGGAGATAGTCGGCATCGGTTGTCGACACCGCAATCATCAGGTCTGCGTGTCTCAGTATTTTTTGATAGCGCCTGAATCGCCAAGCCTCAATCAGGAAGAAACTTTTCCTGATCGGATGCTTCTCCGCCCGGGCCAGATGGAAATAGTAGTCATGTTCGATATTGGCTTCCCGATAGATCTTTTTCCGGTTTCTCAACCGCGGGTCCTGGATATAATAACAGCAATGAAGCCCTTCGAACAGGATCGGATAATCGTTTTTCAGCAGATTGGCGATCAGTTCTGGGTGTTTGCGGCTGTACACGTTGTAGGGCAGCAGGGTCATATTGGCCCGTAGTCCCGTATGCCGTTTGTAGTAATATACCTTTTCGCAGATCGCTTCCAGTTCGGACGCATGTGCCCGTTCGTATTCGAAACAATGCAGGATAATTTTTACACCGCACTCGTGCAGCGCCTTCATCTTATAATATACATCGATGATCCCCCCGTAGTTGGCAGGCCAAGGGATGTTGAAGGCTATGATGTTCAGGTGTCTATCCATGAGTTTGGACTTTTTCGAAGATTTGTATGAATTGTTTTGCCTGTTCTTTCCGCGAGAAGAGGTTTAGTTTATCCTTTTTTACGGAAGAAGTAGTATATCCTTTTTCTTTCCATTCATTGTAATGGAATTGGATGAAATCGCATACCTCATTGACATTTGTCGCAGCAAGGCCGGCATTTGTTTCCTTAATCGTTTCCGCTAAATAACTTTCATCGCTCCGCACGCAAAGTATCGGTTTTTCAACTGCCAGTGATTCAAAAAACTTGGTTGTCATGATGCCTTTAGGACCAGAACCTGAAGCTCGATTTGTCAACAATAGTATAATGGAACTGCTGTTTAATACGGAAGGAATATGCGAGGCCGGAACATATCCTTTAAAATGCATAAAAGGAAGTGTCCCCCACATCTTAGCCACTTCCGAGATGATTTTCCAGGATGCCTCGTCTACATACCAATGTACTTGGCAATTTTGGGGTGTCAATACTTTTTCTTCGGACAATATTCTTAAAGCCTCCAAGAATAGACCGGGGTCACGCATTGCGGTACTCAGTAATCTTCCTGTATATGTGATAATGAATTGATCTGTTTTTTCCTGTTTGGGTTGGAACAGTTCCGGATCAAATCCATTATAGATCAGCTCGATGTTTGGATTATACTGTTTCAGTATATTTACGTGCCAAGGAGAAATGGTTGTAATAAAGTTGGCTTGCCTTAACACCCGGTTTCTGCTGCTTAGCATTTTGCGCTTAAAAATGGAAATGAATAGTTTGTTTAGTCCAAACAACGAGGGGAACGGATGAGATATGAATTCATCGTTTGTGTATTGTTCGATGATATCTCGCAAATCAACTACTAAAGGTAATTGATATTTTTGGGCCACTTTATAGGCTGCCGGTAGAGGAAATGTTCGAAAACTGCTGCATAAAACCAGTTCGAATGGCTCTTTTTCTACCAGCTTTTTAGCTTCTTTGAACAAGCGAATATCTTTGTACCCGAAGCAAAAATCAAGCAAGATTGTACCGATCCATTGCAAATTTCTTGCAAAAGCACCTTTGGCTGTATAATAATTTACATATACGACCTTGCATTTATTGGCTAAGAATGCAAATGTGTTATCTTCTATGCTTTCTGTCAGGACAACCGGTTCCCATCCGTAATATTTGAGGTACTTGCATAGATATCCCATGCGGGGTCCGAAAGCCGGAGGAAAAAGATCACAGATTATCAGTACTTTCTTCATAGCAAATCGATGATTTTATTGGAAGCACATCCTGTCCCATATTCCAGTATTTCTTTTCTCGTTGGCTGGATTTCGAGGCAGTGCAGGATGTTTTCTTTCTTATATCCTGCTATCTGGTTCCAACCGGATTCAACCGTTTCCACCCATTCTGTCTCATCCCGCAAGGTTATGCAGGGAGTATGGTGGAAATAGGCCTCTTTTTGTATCCCTCCCGAATCTGTCAGAATTGTTGTTGCATGTTTTTCTAACATGGCCATATCGATGAAGTTGATAGGTTGGATGATTCGTATTCCTTCGTGCATTTCCAATGCGTGCAGCAAACCTTGTTTTTCCAAACAATTCCGTGTACGCGGATGGAGAGGAAAAACAGTCGGACAGGAAATGGATGATAGTTCTTTGATTGCATCCATGATACCGGATAGCCTTTCCGGGTTATCGGTATTCTCAGCCCTATGTATCGTGCATATTCTGAACTCTTTGCTGTTCAGTTTGAGCCGGTTGAGGATGTCGGACGAAGTGTCTGCCAATTTGCCGAAAGTCAATGCCGCGTCATACATGACATCTCCGACATGATGGACGCCTTCCCGTATGCCTTCATCCGCCAAATGCCAGACGGCGGTAGTCGTCGGGCAACACAAGAGCGTTGCCATGTGATCGGTCAGAATGCGATTGATCTCTTCCGGCATCTGTTTGTTGAAACTACGAAGTCCGGCTTCTACATGAACAACCGGTATATGAAGTTTGGAGGCAGCCAATGCCCCTGCCAGTGTTGAATTGGTGTCACCGTAAACCAGTACATAATCTGGCAAAACATCCAGTAATATTTTTTCGGTTTCGATGAGCATACGACCGGTCATCTCTCCGTGTGTACCATTTCCGCATTGCAGTTTCCAGGCTGGTTGGGGGATTCCCATACAATTAAAAAAGGTGTCACTCATATTGGCATCGTAATGTTGCCCGGTATGAAGAAGCAGTTCCTCATACTGGGTATTATTTTTTTCGTTGTATAGGTGAATCGCCCGGCTTACCATGGCTGCCTTGACAAATTGGGGCCTGGTTCCGACAATAGTGACAATTTTCATTTTCTTGTAAGTTCGTTTAATAAATTGTTATATAGTTTGCGTAAATAACTATCGGGATTATCCTGAACGGAAGAATTATGCCACAAGAGCGTCAGTTCTCCACCGACATTTTCCACTTGTTCGGTTAGCTTCAAGCTATAAGCCCATGCTTCTTCGTAGTTTAATCCCATATATTTTTTTTCTTCCAAAGAGCAATCCATGACTGTGAGCGGATGTAACAGGATGGAAGACAAACGGCGGCTGACCGGATTGATCCAGCGTACCGGATAACTTGTGCCTAATCTGAATCCGGAGGTATCGGCATATCCCATTGTAAAATCATCCGTTATGCCGGCAGCTTCCAGTTGCGTCATGTCTTCCGGTTCACGGCTGGAAAGGAAATGATGGCGGTTCAGGCAGATACTTTTTCCTGTATATTTCTCTAAGGCCGCTTTTTCCTTTTTTATCAAGTCCGGTGACAGGCCGGCTTGGTAGCTTGCGTGTAGCCCGATCTGCATATCGTTGTTGTAGACGGATGCCAGTAACTTCTCTATATCTTTGCTACGCAAGTCGTAATGAGGTTTGTCTTGTCGGGTTTTGCCTCCGCTTCGGATGAAAAGGATTGTTTGGCAAATCTCTTTGCCGACCTGTTCCCGTAATAAGTTGTCTTGTTGGAACAACCAGGGAAATGTATAGTACGGGTCTTTTTCCAACGCTCCGTATTTTCCCCGTATGGATCGCAGGATGCCTCTTTTGTCCCGGATAGAACGGATGACACCTTTCCAGGTACGATAAAGCGTGGGAGCGTCCAGGTCGTGGGTCAGATAAATCTGCCGTATACCTTTTTTTATGTCGGGTATGCGGAAACCGTATCGTTGTAACCATTTGCGTAGAAGCAGACGATATTCATCGACGATCGGGCGGTGGATGAAACCTGCCCGGTAAGGAAGGGACTGCTTTCCTGGAAAACGGCCGTGTTCGTCTCTGACGTTCCGTTGTATAATCTCTTCATAGCGGGTGATAAGAAAGTATGTGCTGGCTATGATATCTGCATGGATGACCAGCGTTTCACCAACTGATTCCATCAAAGGCGAACCGAATAGGAGCGGAGTCCCTTCGATTTCCGGCAAGGGCAATTGGGGAAGGGAAGATGCCGTTCCGTATATAGGGTCGGAAAAGAATCCGGAAGGAATGATCACGATACTATAACGTTCAAAATGCGTAACATCATTCGTGTATCCGATGGTCGCAACAATTTCCTCGGAAATATCTTCTCCGAGGAGGAAACGTATTATATAATGTAATGCGTGATTACTCATATCTGTTTATTATCCTGCCTATTTTCAAACAAGCTCTATCTACTAAACTTAATTTTCCCTTGGTTATTGTGAAGAAAGGGGTTTGAATGGCTCCGAATTCACGGAAAAAGCGTTCGACTCCCGGAATCATGGAGCCTTCGAAGTCGAATTGGTCCGTGAATCGGGAAACGTAACGGATACATTCCCACAAGATCAGGCTGTGTGCCCCGGATTGCCGGAGGGCCGGATTCCCTCCGCCGGCCAGGTACCAGGCGGAACTTTCCTGCCAGACGATGAAAGCGGCGGCGTGCAGGCGGCCTTGCTCGTCATAACCTCCCCACAGGTCGCCTTGTCCCCGTTGGCGGCAGGTGCGGATGAGGCGGACCAGTGTTCCGGTGTCGCTTTTGTTGGGAATGCCTTGCCGCTCGAACGTCTGTTCCTGTATTTGCAGGAATTCGTCGATGGAAATGCCTTTCCGGACCGTGATGTGATGTTTCTCTTTTGCCTTTGTGATGTTCCGGCGGATATTGGAGCTCATGTTTTCCCAAATCCGGTCCGGTTGTTGGAGTCCTTTCAACAGATAGGTATAACGGGTCGTCTGTTTATATCCTTCCCAATAGAAAGGAAGCCAGTCGGTGATGCCGTAATGGAAATTTTGCAGGAAATAGGAATGGGCTCCTAATTTGTCCAACAGCTGTTTGCAGAGTGCTTGGCGGCGGCCCAATGCTTTCGTGTATTTGGTGTCGCCGGATTCGGGAGCGAACCAAGGACCCAGGGTCTGTGTATAGGAGGGCATCGAGATAATGCCTCGGCGCGGGATATAGAGGGGCAGGGCTGCCTGGATTTTCTCTTTTTCTTCAATCAACAAGACATCCCAATGGTCTTTGCCGCAAACCGTATCGAGCCACCACGCCTGTGAAAAGATCGGTATCTGTTTTTCTGTGTCGCAAAGTTGGCGATATTTGTCTTTCATGCTGTCATTGAAGTTTTTTAATGTAGATGGAAGAGGTGTCGGAGACTTTTCTTCAGGAACTGCGGCAGATGCTTGCCGACACCTGCTGCAGCTCTCCTCCGGCATCTGCTGCAGCTCTCGGGGGACATCTGCTGCAGCTCTTGGAAGACATCTGCAGCAGCTCCCGGAAGAGACCTGCTGCAGATGTCGGAAAGGGGCTGCGGCACCTCCCGCCGGCTTGCTCTTTTTACTCTTTCGACGTACCTTTTTTGGCCGGCTGGTTGCCGTCTTTCAAGGCTTCGAAAATCAAGCCGGACAACTCTTCTGCCAGTTCGGGATTGTCGGCGATGCATTGTTTGGCGGCATCGCGGCCCTGTCCTAACTTCGTGTCGTTGTAGCTGTACCATGAACCGCTTTTCTTGACGATGTTCAGGTCGGTAGCCAGGTCGATGATCTCACCGGCTTTGGAGATACCTTCGCCGAACATGATGTCGAACTCAGCTTTGCGGAATGGAGGAGCGACCTTGTTCTTGACGACTTTGACGCGCACTTGGTTCCCTTTCACCTCGTCGCCGTCTTTCAACTGTCCGATACGGCGGATATCCAGGCGGACGGAAGCATAGAACTTCAGCGCATTACCGCCGGTGGTCGTTTCGGGATTGCCGAACATCACGCCGATCTTGTCGCGCAACTGGTTGATGAATATGCAAGTCGTGTTGGTCTTGTTGATGGCGGCCGTCAGTTTGCGGAGTGCCTGAGACATCAGGCGGGCCTGCAACCCCATCTTGCTGTCTCCCATGTCGCCTTCGATTTCCGCTTTGGGAGTCAGGGCGGCAACCGAGTCGATGACAATAATATCCACGGCAGACGAACGGATGAGCTGTTCAGCGATTTCCAACGCCTGTTCGCCGTTATCCGGTTGGGAAATCCACAGGTTTTCGACATCAACACCTAACTTCTCTGCATAGAAACGGTCGAAAGCATGTTCCGCATCGATAAAAGCGGCAATGCCTCCGTTCTTCTGGGCTTCGGCAATCGCATGGATCGCGAGGGTCGTCTTACCGGATGATTCCGGCCCGTAGATTTCGATCACACGGCCTTTGGGATAACCACCTACGCCCAATGCGGCGTTCAGGGCGATCGAGCCTGTCGGGATCACGTCGATATTTTCGATATTTTCGTCGCCCAACTTCATGATCGAACCTTTTCCGAAGTTCTTTTCGATCTTGTCCATTGCCGCGCGGAGCGCTTTCAACTTGTCTGCGTTTACAGCCGGTTTTTCGGCTGTCGGCTGCTTGCCTTCTTCAAATAAATCTTCTTTTGCCATTTCCTTATTATAGATTAAGGATTTGATTTGCATGGTCTTTAGTCTTCACCTCTTTCGGTCCGATGATGCGGGTGACGATTCCCTCTTCATCGATGATAAAGGTGGTACGGAGAGTCCCCATGTATGAACGTCCGTACATTTTCTTTTCTGCCCAAACCCCGAACTGTTGTTGCAGGGTCGTTTCCGTATCAGCGATGAGGCTGAAAGGAAGTGCCTGTTTTGCGATAAATCCCTGATGAGACTTGGCGCTGTCCTTGCTGACACCCACTACTTCGTAGCCGGCAGCCTGCAATTCCTTGTAGCCGTCCCGCAGGCTGCACGCTTCCGCCGTACAACCGCTGGTATTGTCTTTCGGGTAGAAATAGAGGGCGAGCTTCTTGCCTTTGAAGTCGCTCAGTTTGATTTCTTTCCCGTTCTGGTCAAGGCCTAACACTTCGGGCGCTTTATCTCCTATTTGTATTGCCATATACGTTGTTTTAGTTGATATTATAATTCATTTTACGTGTCACGTTTACTTTCTGGCGTTTTTCCCGTCCCCAGACTTTACCCAGTAGCCTCTTCCCCCAATGATGGCGGGCTGTATAGGACTCGAAGGTTTCTGTCCGGTAGTCGAAATCGTCCTGCCAGCATCCTTGCGAAGAGACATAACAATAGGTGATCTTCTCGATGCTGTTGTCGTCCGCCTCGTTTTCTTCCAATACGATGATGTTCCGCTTGTCGGGAGCCAGGCAGGTGATGTGCCTGCGGCGGCATTCTTCGATCAGCGGCTTCAGTACGGCGTCATACCTTGCATGGATATGAGTCAGGTCGAAGTCCCGGTATTCGCTTTCCCCGATTTTCTGTATCGGACGGAGTTGCAGGATATCCAGTTCGTCACCGACGACTTCCCATATCCGGCTCAGTTCTTCGAGGTTGTCGTTGTTGATCGTATAGTTGATGCGCAACTTGAATTGCGGGTATTGCCTTTTTACGTCGGCTACATCGGCGAGCAACCGGCGGAACAGGTCGAATTTGCCGTTCGTCATCAGGTACTCGTAGGTTTCACGAGTGAAGCCGTGCGCCGAGAGTGTCAGCTCGTCCAACCCGTTTTCTACGGCTGCGGTCAATCGCTCTTTTGTCAACAGGTTCCCGTTGGTCGTAAGGGAGATGTAAGGGACTTTGTGCCGTTTGCCTAATGCGATGATCCGCACCAAGTCCTTGTGCAGGGTCGGTTCCGCTCCGCAACCGATCTGGAGTTTCAAGGCACGATGGAACAGGCTTCCGGCAATCGCTTCCATCTCTTCATAGCTCAAACTGCCCCGCAAGCTTTTCCGCTTCTCCTCGTCACTGAAGTAACACATCTTGCAACGGAAGTTACAAGCCAGGACCGGGTCGAGAAAAACACCGATGTACCGTTTCCCTAACACATGAAACAGCCAAAGGCCCAGCAATTTGAGCCTCCGGCTTTTGATCCGTGTACCGAGACGCAGTATGTTGTAGATATTACGCACCTGAATGAATTGACAATTGACAATTGACAATGAAAAGACCCTGACAACTAATTGTCAATTCTCCATTGTCAATTGTCCATTCTTTTAAAGTTCCAAGTCCACATTGAACAGTTCGTGCCAAGGCAGCCCCTGTTCGTTCAGCTCTTTCATGAATGGATCGGGATCGAACTCTTCTACGTTCCAGACTCCCGGTTTTTTCCAGACGCCTTGCATGAACAATTTGGCTCCGATCATGGCCGGTACGCCGGTCGTGTAGCTTACCCCTTGTGCGCCGGTTTCCTGATAAGCGGCCTGGTGGCTACAGTTATTATATACGTAGTAGGTCATCTCCTTGCCCTCCTTGTTGAGCCCGCGGATACGGCAACCGATGGACGTTTCGCCTGTATAGTTTTCGCCCAAGTCGCCCGGATTCGGCAGTACGGCTTTCAGGAACTGGATCGGGACGATCTCCTGCCCGTTGTACAAGATCGGGTCGATACGCGACATCCCGATGTTCTGGATCACGCGCAGGTGCGTCAGGTATTCCTGTCCGAAAGTCATCCAGAAGCGGGCGCGTTTGATCGTCGGGAAGTTCTTGGTCAGGCTTTCCAGCTCTTCGTGGTACATCAGGTAGGATTCTCTCGGGCCTACATTCGGGTAGTTCAACGGCTGGTGTACGGACAGCGGGTCTGTCTCTTTCCATTCCCCGTCTTCGAAGTATTTGCCCCGTTGGGTGATTTCGCGGATATTGATTTCCGGATTGAAATTGGTTGCAAATGCTTTGTGGTGATCGCCTGCATTGCAATCCACGATGTCCAGATATTGGATTTCATCGAAGTGATGCTTGGCCGCGTAAGCGGTGTAAACGCCTGTCACACCCGGATCGAACCCGCAACCTAAGATAGCGGTCAGACCGGCATCTTCAAAACGTTTCTTGTATGCCCACTGCCAACTGTATTGGTATTTAGCTTCATCCAGCGGTTCGTAATTGGCCGTGTCGAGATAGCTGACACCGTATGCCAGGCAGGCATCCATGATGTGGAGGTCTTGGTAAGGCAATGCCAAGTTTACTACTAAGTCCGGTTTGAAGGAGTTGAACAAGGCAACGAGTTCTTCCACGTTGTCTGCATCGACCTGTGCTGTTTGGACCTTTACATTTTTAATATCGGCGGCAATCCGGTCGCACTTGCTTTTCGTGCGGCTGGCAACCAGGATATCGGTAAAGACATCTGCGTTCATCGCGATCTTCTTAACAGCAACGGTACTAACGCCCCCTGCACCAATCACTAATACTCTTCCCATTTACTAATAGAATTAATCTTGTTAATATACAGTTTACAAGGTTTTAAACCTAACGACAAATATACGATGATTCTTTGAATAATCGGACAAGGTTACGGGATAAAAACCGTTTCATGCCTATGAAATAGAAATTCCATGCCCATGGAATAAAAGTTTCATGCCTATGGAACCGGATTTTCATGCTTATGGAACGGAAGGTAAAAGCCGACGGCTCCGGATTTCCTTACCCAAGGTTGCGTTTGTAGTGCATCGGGGAGATGCCGGTATGCTTCTTGAAATACCGGCCGAAGAACGACTGGTCCGGAAATTGAAGCTGGTTGGCGATCTCCTGTATGCTGAGATGGGTCGATTGCAACAGGGCCTTGATTTCGAGAATCACGTGGCGGTCTATGATGCTTTTGGCTGTTGTGCCGGTCACGTGTTGTACCACGGATGACAGATAACGGGGAGTGATGAACAGCTCGGCCGCGTAGAAAGAGACTTCGCGTTGACGGGTGCAGTGTTTGAGCACCAGATGAATGAACCGTTTGAATATCTCTTCCTGCCGGCTCAGTCCTTCCGGCTTTTTTTGCAGGAACAGGTGTTGGGTCTTGTCGTAAAAGTCCAACAGGAAGTTCTGCACGTAGTTCTTGAATATCTGAAGGCGGAAACAGTTCGCCTGGTCTTTGTAAAGATCTTCCATGGCAAGGGTCAGGCCGATGACCGGTTTGACACGCTCTTCCGGAACAACAATGCAGGGATGTTCTTTCAGGAAACGGAAGAACGACGGATCGAGGCGGGAGGTGATTTCTTCGAACAAGGTCCGGGAGAAATCGATGTAGGAGGTCGTATAGTCGTTGCTGATATACGTGCAGTTGATGATGGAGCCGGGAAGCAACACGAGTTGCGTGTTCGCTACGATCTCGTATGATTGCAAGTCGATTTCCAGACGCGCCATGCCACGATGGCAAAAAAAGATGGTCGCTCCCTCCAGTTTGGCGATTTGGTTGACGGGTATGTTCATGATTTCGTTTGTTCCGGCAATGAACGGCTCCTGTTCCCGTAAACGTATTGATTCCATGCTTGTTCCTATTTTGAAACAAATGTAATGACTTTTCCCGGAAAACGGAAAGTCTGTTCCGGTTTTGAACAATTCCGACTGTATTTTGAACTTTATCGCCAGCCGAATCGCTTCTATCTTTGCGCCGATTTAAAGATTGGAAAATGAGAATGATGAACAAGACTTGGGTGCAACTGTTGGGTATCATCGGTTGCACGGCGTTGATGGTGTCGTGTAAAGAGACACCGGCAGTACAAATGGAAACTGCGTATGCGGTACTGAAAGTAGAACCTTCGGACAAAGTGATTTCCACAACTTATTCGGCAACGATTCGTGGGCGGCAGGATATCGATATCTACCCGCAAGTGTCCGGCTTTATCACCCGGCTATGTGTAGAGGAAGGACAGGCGGTCCGTCGCGGGCAAGTGCTGTTCGTGATCGACCAGGTGCCTTACCGGGCTGCCTTGCAGACGGCTGAGGCGAATGTGGAGGCGGCTACGGCTTCGTTGGCGACGGCCAAGCTGACGTATGATAGCAAAAAGGAGCTTCGTGCCCGTAACGTGGTTTCCGATTTCGACTTGAAGACGGCCGAAAACAGTTGGCTGAGTGCCAAGGCACAATTGGCCCAGATGAAAGCCTTGGAGCTGAGTGCCCGTAACAATTTGTCTTATACGGAAGTGAAAAGCCCGTGCAACGGGGTGGTGGGCGTCTTGCCTTACCGGGTCGGAGCGTTGGTAAGTGCCGGCTTGCCACAGCCGCTGACGACGGTTTCAGACAATTCGGACATGTATGTATATTTTTCGATGACGGAAAACCAGTTGCTCGCCTTGACCCGGCAGTATGGTTCGAAAGCCGAGGTTCTGAAAGGAATGCCGGAGGTGGAACTGGTGTTGAACGACCAGTCGGTGTATGAAGAAAAGGGAAAGATCGAGACCATCAGCGGCGTGGTCGACCGGAATACCGGAACGGCAAGCCTGCGTGCCATATTCCCCAATGAAAAGGGGTTGCTGTATAGCGGTACTTCTGGCAATGTCGTCTTGTCTGTCTCCAAAAAAGGAAGCTTGGTCATTCCGCAATCCACCACATTCGAGATACAGGACCAGGTGTATGTCTATAAGGTAGTAGACGGCAAGGCGCAATCCGCTCCCGTCAGCGTGACACGTGTGAATGGCGGCCAAGAATATATTGTGGACGAAGGATTGCAGGCCGGCGATGTGATTGTAGCGGAAGGAGTCGGTTTGTTGCGTGAAGGAACTCCTATTAAAGTAAAACAAAACTAAGTCAAGAAAATGAATTTAAGAACCTTTATAGAACGTCCCATTTTATCGGCTGTTATCTCGATTTCGATAGTCGTTGTGGGGATTATCGGGCTTTTTACATTACCTGTGGAACAATATCCCGACATTGCGCCGCCAACCATCCAGGTGAGCACGACCTATTTCGGGGCGAGTGCGGAGACGTTGGTGAAGAGTGTCGTCGCTCCGTTGGAGGAGGCGATAAACGGTGTGGAAGATATGACCTATATGACTTCGACCGCTTCCAATGCGGGTACGGTCAGTATCACGGTTTACTTCAAACAAGGAACGGACCCGGATATGGCGGCCGTCAACGTGCAGAACCGTGTGTCGAAAGCCACCGGGCAGTTGCCGGCTGAGGTGACGCAGGTCGGTATCACGACCTCCAAGCGGCAGACCAGTATCTTGCAGATGTTTACGTTGTACAGCCCGGACGATTCCTATGACGAGAAGTTCCTCTCCAATTATATCAGCATCAATCTGAAGCCCTCCATTCTCCGTATACAAGGGGTCGGCGACATGATGATCATGGGTGGCGACTATAGTATGCGTATCTGGATGAAGCCGGATGTGATGG
The DNA here is from genome assembly GCA_017937385.1 of Parabacteroides sp. Lineage (GTDB taxonomy): Bacteria > Bacteroidota > Bacteroidia > Bacteroidales > Tannerellaceae > Parabacteroides. The sequence continues at coordinate 4,916 of JAGBDR010000086.1, read as the reverse complement.
CGCAATACAAGCTGATTCCTTCGGATGTGACGCGGGTATTGGCTGAACAGAATATCGAGTCGGCAACCGGTTCGTTTGGCGAGAACTCGGACGAGACCTACCAGTACACAATGAAATATAAAGGCCGCCTGATCAGACCGGAAGAGTTTGGCGAGATCGTGATCCGCTCGACTGAAGACGGCGAAGTCTTGAAGCTGAAAGACATTGCCGATGTGGAGATGGGCGAAGAGACCTATGCCTATCACGGAGGTATGGATGGCCATCCCGGTATTTCTTGTATGATTTTCCAGACGGCCGGTTCAAACGCTACGGAGGTGAACGGAAATATAGACGCTTTTCTGGAGGAGGCGAAGAAAGAGTTGCCCAAAGGGGTGGAGCTGACTCAGGTGATGAGTTCCAATGACTTCCTGTTCGCTTCTATCCACGAGGTGGTAAAGACCTTGTTCGAGGCCATCTTGCTGGTTATCTTGGTGGTGTACGTGTTCTTGCAGGATATCCGTTCGACGGTCATTCCGCTGGTGGGCATCGTGGTTTCACTGATCGGTACGTTTGCCTTCATGTCGATTGCGGGGTTCAGTATCAACCTGATTACTCTGTTTGCATTGGTACTGGTGATCGGGACCGTGGTGGATGATGCGATTGTCGTCGTTGAGGCGGTGCAGGCGCGGTTCGATGTCGGGTATCGTTCGTCCTACATGGCGAGCATCGATGCGATGAAGGGAATCAGCGGTGCCGTCATCACTTCTTCGTTGGTGTTCATGGCGGTGTTTATCCCGGTTTCGTTCATGAGCGGGACTTCGGGCACGTTCTATACCCAGTTCGGTCTGACAATGGCGGTGGCGGTCGGAATCTCGGCAGTCAATGCGTTGACGTTGAGTCCTGCGCTTTGTGCGCTTTTCTTGAAACCTTATATCAATGAAGATGGTACGCAGAAAGATAATTTTGCCGCCCGTTTCCGTAAGGCGTTCAATGCGGCGTTCGATTCGATGATCGAGAAGTATAAAGGCGGTGTCTTGTTTTTCATCAAACGGAAATGGATGGTCTGGTCGTTGCTTGCCTGTTCGGTTGTGTTGTTGGGCTACCTGATGAACACGACCAAGACGAGCTTGGTGCCCGATGAAGACCAGGGCGTTGTCTTTGTAAACGTCAATACGGCGGCCGGTAGTTCATTGAAGACGACAGACGATGTGATGAAACGCATCGAACAGCGGCTGAAGAATATCCCGCAGGTCTTGCACGTCCAGAAAGTTTCCGGTTACGGTTTGCTGGCCGGACAGGGAAACTCGTTCGGTATGTTGATCCTGAAGCTGAAACCGTGGGACGAACGTACGGGCAAGGATGAAGAGGTGCAAGCCGTTATCGGGCAGGTCTACGGCTTGACGGCGGATATAAAGGATGCCAGCGTTTTCGCCATTTCTCCGGGTATGATCCCCGGCTATGGTATGGGTAACGCGTTGGAATTGCACATGCAGGATAAGCAGGGTGGTGATATCGGTACCTTCTTTGCGACGACACAACAATATTTGGGGGCACTGAACCAGCGTCCTGAAATCTCGATGGCCTATTTTACTTTCGATGTCCGCTATCCGCAATGGACCGTGGAAATCGACGCTTCGAAATGCAAGCGTGCCGGGATCACGCCGGATGCGGTGCTCAGCACATTGTCGGGCTACTACGGAGGGCAGTATGTCTCCAACTTCAACCGCTTCTCCAAAGTGTATAAAGTGATGATACAGGCTGATCCGAAATACCGCGTCGATGAGGCCTCGTTAGACAATATCTTCGTGCGTATGTCCAACGGAGAGATGGCGCCGCTCAGCCAGTTCGTGAAGTTGACACGTAGCTACGGGGCGGAATCCTTGAGCCGTTTCAATATGTATAACTCCATTGCCGTGAACGCGATGCCGGCAGAGGGATACAGTACCGGCGATGCCATCCGTGCCGTACAGGAGACGGCGGAACAGGCCCTTCCGAAAGGTTACGGCTATGACTTCGGAGGAATCACCCGTGAAGAGAACACGCAAAGCAATACGACCGTTATCATTTTCGGTATTTGTTTCCTCATGATCTATCTGATCCTGAGTGCGCTTTATGAAAGTTTCCTGATACCGTTCGCTGTGTTGCTGGCGGTTCCGTTCGGCCTGACCGGATCGTTCCTTTTTGCCAGGATGATGGGCTTGGAGAATAATATATACTTGCAGACCGGTCTGATCATGTTGATCGGCTTGCTTGCCAAGACCGCTATCTTGCTGACGGAGTATGCTGCCGAGCGTCGTAAGGCGGGTATGAGCCTGACCTCTGCCGCCCTTTCTGCCGCCAAAGCCCGTTTGCGCCCGATTCTGATGACGGCCGGGACGATGGTATTCGGCTTGTTGCCTCTGATGGTGGCGACGGGAGTCGGAGCCAACGGTAACAGTTCGTTGGGTACGGGTGCCGTAGGTGGTATGCTGATCGGTACGTTGGCATTGCTGTTTGTCGTGCCTTCTTTGTTCATCGTGTTCCAATATTTGCAGGAGAAGGTCTGTCCCATCCAGTTTCAGCCGGCTTCCGATTGGCAGATTCAGGAAGAATATGTGGAGGCAAAAGAAGAAAGAGAACGTCACATGGAAAGTAAAAACGGAGAGAAGAAATGAGAAAAGAGATTCTGATTATAACCGTCGCAGCATTCACGTTGAATAGCTGCGGCATCTATACGAAATATAAGCCGGCAGCCGACGTGCCGGATGGTCTTTATGGAGAAGAGGTTGCGGTAAGCGACAGCGCGGACAATCTCGGTAACCTGGGATGGTGGGAGGTCTTTACCGATCCGCATCTTCGTCATTTGATCGAGCGGGGGGTGCAGAACAATACCGACCTCCAGTCTGCACAATGGCGTGTCAAGGAGGCTGAGGCCATGCTGATGTCCGCTAAGTTGGCTTTCCTGCCCTCGTTTGCCCTTGCCCCACAGGGTGTGGTGAGCAGTTTCGACGGAGGCAAAGCGACGCAAACCTATTCTGTACCTGTCACGGCGAGTTGGGAACTGGATATTTTCGGCCGTATGCGCAATGCCAAGCTTCAGGCGAAAGCGTTGCTCGAACAAAGCCATGATTACAGGCAGGCGGTCCAGACGCAATTGGTTTCCAGCATTGCCAATGTCTATTACACATTGTTGATGTTGGACGAGCAGCTTGCTATTTCGGAACGTACGCAACACTCATGGAAAGAAACCGTTGATGCAACCCGTGCCTTGATGAATGCAGGTTTGGCAAATGAGGCCGCTGTGTCGCAGATGGAGGCAGTCTATTATAATATCTCTACCTCGATACTCAGCTTGAAAGAACAGATCAACCAGACGGAAAACAGCCTGTCGCTTCTGTTGGCGGAAAGTCCCGGCCGTGTCGAACGGGGTAAGCTGAAAGGACAATCCTTGCCGGAACATCTTGCCGTAGGTATTCCGGTGCAGTTGCTTGCGAACCGTCCTGACGTGCGCCGTGCGGAACATTCGCTTGAAAGCGCTTTCTATGCGACCAACCAGGCACGTTCCGCGTTCTATCCGTCTGTTGTTCTGAGCGGTAGTGCCGGATGGACTAACTCGGCAGGAGGCATGATCGTCAATCCCGGAGAATTTCTTGCGACAGCTGTCGGGTCGCTCACCCAGCCTTTGTTTAATCGGGGTGCGAATATCGCCCGGTTGAAGATCGCAAAGGCACAACAGGAGGAAGCCCGGTTGAGTTTCCGGCAGGCTCTTCTCAATGCCGGTTCGGAAGTAAATGATGCATTGGTGAAGTACCAGACAGCGCGTGATAAAGCCGGACTTTTTGAGCAACAGATCGCTTCACTCGAAAGGGCATACGAAAGTACTTCTTTGACGATGCAGTACGGGAACACGACCTATTTGGAAGTCCTGACAGCTTAACAGAGTTTGTTAAACGCACAGTTGACGCAAGTGGCAAACCGTTTTACGGAGATACAAGGTGTGATTAATCTGTATCAGGCGTTAGGAGGAGGAAGTGAGTAACGGCTTTTTAAGATAAGCCTGATTCATATTGTCGTACCCCAACAAAGGTAGTTTGGACTCATCGCCTTTGTTGGGGTACAACTATAATCCGCTTTATTGCCGGAGAGCCGTCTGTAACTTGTCGACGGCAGCAGCGATCGGTTCGCTTTTCAATAATTGCATGAATTTGCTGCCGATGATTGCTCCTGACGAGTGGGCGGTGGCGGCATCGAAAGTAGCCTTGTTGGAAATACCGAAACCGACTAAGCGGGGATTCCGGAGGTTCATCTTGTCGATACGGTGGAAATAGGCCTGTTTCTGTTCGTCGAAGCTCTTTTGTGCTCCGGTAGTGGAGGCACTCGATACCATATAGATGAAGCCGCTTGTATGTTCGTCGATCAGGCGGATGCGTTCTTCGGAGGTTTCGGGGGTGATGAGCATGATCATTTTGAGGTCATATCGGTCGGCGATAGCCTTATAATCCGCCATATAGTCGGCGAAAGGTAGATCCGGGATGATCATGCCGTCCACTCCGATCTGTGCACATTTTTGGCAGAACGCTTCGAAGCCATATTGCATGATCGGATTCAGATAGCCCATCAGGATAATCGGGATCTGTACATCCTGACGGATGTTTTCCAATTGCTTGAACAGGACACGCAACGACATCCCGTTTCGTAGCGCGGCCGTGGAGGCTTCCTGGATCACAGGACCGTCTGCCATGGGGTCGGAGAAGGGAATGCCGATCTCTACCATGTCTATCCCTTTGTTTGCTAACTCTTTTAATATCTTCGTCGTATCCTCCAAATTCGGATATCCGGCGGTGAAGAAGACGGAAAGGATTCCGTTTTTCTTTGTGTTGAATAAGTTGGTGATATGGTTCATTTTGTGAATTGTGAATTATAAATTATAAATTATGATTTATGATTTATGATTTATG
>JAGBDR010000085.1 GCA_017937385.1 Parabacteroides sp. | reverse complement strand
GGCGCCGATGCCTTCCACGCTCTCCATTCCATTGCCGACACTGCCTGGAAAAACGGGCAATCCCCTCTTGATGCCATCCTTGCTCTCGTCTGATAAAGGCGAGCCATTCCGGCATACCGGTTCTTTGGCTGAATAGTTACTGCAAGTTGTTTTATATGTGAAATAATTCTAAAAAGCCATTGGTTCGTATGTATGTAATGGATAATCCTTTTTATAGTAGGAATATTACGTGTTATCTGTTTATACTGGAAACAAGAAAGGAGTTTTGCATTATTCTGGAAGAACATGCGTTTGGCAGTGATATTGTTTTATGTTTGTTTCTATCGTTTGGTTGGATAGATACGGATGATAATCATTTTATTCTAAATGATGTAATGACTAATTCAACTATAGTGTTAAGGAAGAATGATTCAGATCTTATTGTAGATAAAGGATTCTTATTTATGAAAGAAAAATCTTTTGCATTTGAGAATGAATATAATTATTTTGAGTATGAACATTTTTTGGACATAAAGAAAGAATATAAAAGTAAAGAGAAAAATAGAAAACGATATTTAAGTAAATTGAGTATGGATAAAATTCCTCTGCAATTAGGTGATTATTATAATCAACATCTTCATGTTTGTTTAGATAAGGGGTTTAATTATCAAATCTATTTTTTGATAGAACGATATGCTGCTAAGATTGCAGAAGGAAAATGGGAAAAGACCGGGAATAAGCTGTTATTGCATGACACATCTTTAGAATGTGATTTCGTATATCTGATCGAGTCAGATTACTTGTATCCTATTTATGCTCCGAACGATTTGAATGAAACGGATCGGTACTCATTAGGTATTATATATCCATTCATTATACGATAGTTTTATTAAATTGAATTTTAAATTTTGAAGAATGAATCGTTATCTTGTTAGTCAATTTGAATTAGAAAATCCTTTTCCGGAAATCGACATATCTTGTTATTTGGAGATATTTGATAAGGAAAATGAATATTATATTACAATTGTTGAAAAAGGGGATTGTGATAGGTATATCTTGTTTTTGTCTTTTGGAGTCATTGAATTTGAGGGAAACAAGATCATATTTAATGATATTCGGGCTGGATGTGATTTGGTGATGGCTAAAGTGGGCAAGGGACTTTTTGTTAATAAAGGATATTACTTTATGAAGAATAAATGTTTTATTGACCAGGGAAAGTCTGACTATTCTGAAAATTATTCAATGTTGGATATGAAAAAAGAATGTCAGAGAAAAATAAGGAAAAATGATTCTTATTTGAATGCCCTGAATTTAAATCAAATATCATTGCAGTTGGGTGGTTATAAGAATGGATGTGTTCATATCGATTTGGATATTGCTTTTTCTTATCGGATTTATTATTTGGTTGGTAAAACTAAGATTTATTTGTCTTTAGGGAAATGGGTAAAACAAGGGAATAAGTTGTTATTACAAGATTTGTATTTAGATTGTAATTTCGTATATTTGATCAAGAATAATTATTTGTATTCTATTTATTCTCCCAATGAAATAAATGATACGGATCGTTATTCGTTGGATCGACTGTTCCCTTTTATTATGCGATAGTGTATTGAGTGGATGATATGCGCCTGTATGGAGTGGGACTGGTTGTGGCATTGGCAAAACAGGAGACGGTGAAAAATGGAGGAAAAGTTTGGCATTGACGGATCACCAGAAGTCATCGTTGTTAAAAGCCCGTTTTGTTATGTGTTATGATCAGCTTCGTACAGAAAGGTTGCCTTTTAGGAGGATAAGTGAGAAAAGTTTTAGTTTTTGGGATGTAAATTCTTATATTTACGAACAAAAGATAGCAGGATGGATAATTATTCCAATTTGCCGGAGATGAAGTTCGACTGTGGTTTTACGGGACATGAACATTTGGAAATGTTCGGTTTGATCAACATGAATGCACGTTTGTATGATCCTGTGTTGGGACGTTTTCTAAGTCCGGATCCAGTTATCCAGGTTCCGGAGTTCACGCAGTCCTATAATGGATATACGTATGCGTTGAATAATCCGTTGTCGTATACAGATCCGAATGGAGAGTTTTTATTTACGGCTTTAATCCCAGGAGTTGGAGTTTTTTTAGATGCTATGCTTGTCGGAGCTGCTGTCGGAGTAGTCGGTGGTGGAGTAAAAAGTGTGTTACAAGGGCAGAATTTCTGGGGGTGGAGCATGGAAAGGAGCTATAACTGGTGGAGTTGGAGGGCTGATGGGACCAATTGGTGGGGCTGGTATGAGTTTTGCTGCTAATGTGGGACTTGGTGCGGCTCAGGGAACATTGGTTGGGGTTATAGATGCTGCTTTGTGGGGAACCAATATGGGGAAAGGAATGTTGTGGGGGTGTATTTCCGGTGCTTCATTTGCTGCATTAACTTCTGAGAATATGAAGAATATGGTGAAAGGGAAAGGTTTTAAATCGAATCAAGGTGTATTCACAGATTTTGCTGCTGGAAAATATACAGTGGAAGGAGGCGTTTGGCAACAGGATGCTTTGGATTATTTTGGGTTTGAAGGAGAGTATAATCCTCAGATTGCATCAGATTATTATCAATCAGGAGAAGGTAAATATTGGGGAGCGACAAAGCCTGAATCAGGAAAAGTTTCATATGGGGATTTGGCATTTGAGGATTATTCAGTACTGAAAGCAACTTATTACAAAGAAATTTTACATTCAAATAAAATAAAGAATGGTCTACCAATAAAGCAACTTCCAAAGGATATTCAAGGTTTAGGAATGGATTATTTTTTGGAAGAAATAGATGGTTATATGTATGCTTTTAAAAATCAAGGTTTATATCCTAAATCACAATATTTATTAGGTGGAGTTAGATTATATCAGGAAGTGTTGAAGCCTTATGAGGTCCTAACACCTCAATATCCTTCATTAAATTGGTTTTATAAAATTCCGAGGAGGTGGTAATATGAGAATTCTATTGGTTATGTTATTTTTTGTCATAAAAGGAGTCGCCCAAAATGTAGATAGTTTATTAATAATTCAGATATCAAATCCTCCTGTATATAAAGATGATTTGATTCATTTTATACAAACAAATATTCAATATCCTTTGTCTGCAGTTCGAGATTCTGTTCAAGGTCGGGTAAATGTTGCATTTATGATTGATACTGTCGGTAACACATTCAATCATGAAATCCTAAAAGGGGGAATCCGGGAAGATTTGAACCAAGAGGCTTTAAGGGTAACTCGGTTGATAAAATTTGAGGCTCCGGCTTTTCAGAAAGACAGACCTATAATAACAAGATATGTGGTACCTGTTGATTTTAGGTTGCGACGTAAACGAGACTGTGTTCCAACCTTATGAATTTTATAAAAACTATCGGCCATGATTGATGTATTATATTATATGTACTATCTGTTCTATTTAAAGGTGCTTAAAGATACGCAACCTCATGGGAGAACAGTATGGGCTTTGAGTTTTATATGCTCAATGTTCGTTATTAGTATATTGGATTTGATATTGATCTTTTTTTTCTTGTATTTGATGCCGGTTGAATATATGTATGCAATAGCTTTATTGATATTAGGTGTGTTCTATTGGTTTTATTTGCGGAAAAAAAGAGGAAAAATGGTCGTGGAAAAAATGAAACCTCTTATTCGCGGTAGTTTTCGTCTTTCAGTTATGTTTGCAATATTATCTTTTGTGATGATATTTGCAATGTTTCTTTCATCTGCTGTCATGGGGAAATATATGTATCAACTTGTTGAACCTATGTCGCGAATGGTGTTTGGCGAATGATGAATTATGTGCTATCTGTATATATGGGAAACAGAGAAAGAGTTTTTGCGATGAAGTATTGTCGGTGTGTCGAAAGGTGCTGTGTCAAAAAGCGCCTACAGCGCTTTTTGACACAGCACCTTTAATTGGACTAAACCTCAAAAAATCTGTTGTATGAAAACAATTGTAGCAATTATCGAAAAAGCAGAAGACGGCGGCTATGGTGTTTATACCAAATCTGTACAAGGTGCGTACGGGTACGGTCTGACTGAGCAAGAGGCTAAAAATGACTTTGTAGACGTGCTAAAAGAACAAGCCGAATTTTACAAAGAAAAGAAAGGCGTGTTCCCGGAATGGTATACGGAAAATCTATCGATAGATTACAAATATGACTTTTCCGGATTTTTCAAAACCTTTCCTTTTTTCAATGTATCGCAATTTGCGCAAGCTGTTGGGATAAATCCATCATTGATGCGTAAATATAAAGAAGGTTTGGCCTTTGCTTCCGAAAAGCAAAAGGCGACCATACAAGATAAATTCAATGAGATAGTAACTAAAATGAGTCTGGTCCAGTTTTAAAAAGAACTATTTTTAATTGAACACCTGTACCGCTCATCTAATTAAGGGGCTGTGTCAATTTGAACAGCCCCTTATTATGCGAGGCGCCTACAGCGCCTTTTGATACACCGTTCCTGAAAAATTATACAATATCCCCTTTTCAGCCGTTTTTCTATTTCAAAGAAAATCTTGGACGGTTTTCGTGTGACATTTTTATCTTTTTCATCGATATTTGTTGACGGTTGGTGGGAACAGGTCGGGAAGAAATTGGAAAGTGGGTAACATTTGTTACTGAAAAGCGGGGAATGGCTGACAGGATGGAAAAGCTGAAGTCCCGGAGAATTGCTTGTAGCCAACAAAAGTTTCCACCGCTCCGAATATCGCAAAAAAGAATTCCCCTTTTTCTGCCGTGAGGAGGGACTTTATCGCCGTGACGACCGTCCTCATGGCTCTTGAGGTCGGATTTCGTGGAGGATGAAGCCGGACTTCAGGCCGATAACGACCGTCTTCAGGACAAAAAACTGCGCACCTCACGGCGAAAATCCCCTTTTTACCGGTGAAAAACCGGAATTTGCGCTCTTTTTTAAAAGTTGTATTCTGTTGTTAAAGAAACAATAATATACAATAAGTCCCTTCCGGTTCGGGATATCCGTGTCCTGATTTACTTTTTCATAGGGGCGGGGTTCTGCTCCGTCCGCTCAATCCGTTCCCTGCCGGGTGACGACGGGCAGAGCGGCGCCCTGTCTTTGCGGAGTGATCATTTTTAACAAAAACAAAAGGCCCCGCTTTTGTCAATCCTTTAATTATAACTACTTTTGTGGCTGAAGAAAAAGTAAAAACTAAAGTATGAAAAAGATTAGAGCTGCCATTGTTGGATATGGCAATATCGGAAAGTATGTGTTGGAGGCCCTGGAAGTTGCTCCTGATTTTGAAGTGGCCGGTGTTGTGCGTCGTAATCCGAATGACGTTCCGGATGAGTTGAAAGGATATACCGTTACGGATAGCATCACGAAGTTGGAGCAAGTCGATGTGGCTATTCTGGCAACTCCGACCCGCAGCGTAGAGGGATACGCCAAAGAAATACTGGCTTTAGGCATCCATACGGTGGATAGTTTCGATATCCACGGAAGTATTGTCGATTTGCGCCGTTCGCTCGATGCTGTGGCGAAAGCTCACAACACCGTGGCTGTTATCTCGGCCGGATGGGATCCGGGAAGCGATTCGATTGTCCGCGCCTTGTTGCAGGCAATCGTTCCGAAAGGTATTACTTACACAAACTTCGGCCCGGGCATGAGTATGGGGCATACGGTTGCCGTGAAAGCCATCGAAGGCGTAAAGGCCGCTCTGTCAATGACCATCCCGATGGGAACAGGTGTTCATCGCCGTATGGTCTATATCGAAGTGAAAGAGGGATATGATTTCGAGAAAGTAGCCGCAGCCATCAAAGCGGACGACTATTTTGCCCACGACGAAACGCATGTGATCCAGGTGGACTGTGTGGACGACCTGAAAGACATGGGTCATGGCGTGAACTTGGTCCGCAAAGGGGTTTCCGGCAAAACGCAGAACCAGCTGATCGAATTCGACATGAAGATCAACAACCCGGCCCTTACCGCCCAGATCTTGGTTTGTGTTGCCCGTGCAAGTTTCAAACAGCAGCCCGGCGCCTACACGATGATCGAACTGCCGGTGATCGATATGCTCTACGGCGAAAGAGAAGACTTAATAAAGAAATTGGTTTAATAGAATGGACAATTGATAATTGACAATTGACAATTAAGGGGGTGGTTCCGGTTGTTGCAAATTGTCAATTGTCAATTGCCCATTGTCAATTGAAATAATATGTTTGATTTTATTACCTGGACGGCTGACCCTGCCCTCTTTTCTATCGGTTCGCGTGAGATACGCTGGTACGGACTGGCATTTGCCATCGGTTTCCTGATCGGTTACAAGATCGTGGAGAGAATGTGGAAAAGAGAAAAACTCAATCCGGCATGGATCGACTCCCTGTTGGTTTACACGATGTTGGGAACGGTGATCGGAGCCCGCTTGGGGCACTGCCTGTTCTATGCACCGGATTATTATTTGGCCAATCCGGTCGAGATCCTGAAAGTCTGGGAAGGCGGGCTGGCCAGTCATGGGGGGACGTTGGGTATAATCATAGCCATCTATTTCTATTCTAAACGGGTGAGCCACCGGAGCATGCTTTGGACATTCGACAAACTGGTGGTCCCGACCGGCCTTGTGGCCGCCATGATCCGCTTGGGGAACCTGATGAATCATGAAATCTATGGACATCCGACCGATTTGCCGTGGGGATTCCGTTTTATCGAAAACCTACATGCCTGGAAAGGAGGGGCCGCTCCCGTCTTTTCCGCGCCCAGCCATCCGACGCAGCTTTATGAAGCCGCTTGCTATTTGGTGACTTTCGCTATTTGCATGTGGCTCTATTTCAAGAAGGATGCCTGGAAAAAGGAAGGGTTTATCTTCGGTGTGTTTATGATTTGTGTATTCGGTTCGCGTTTCTTCATTGAGTTTCTGAAAAACGACCAGGAGGCATTCGAGGCTGATATGATATTGAATATGGGGCAATGCCTCAGTATTCCGTTCGTGTTGGCGGGTATCTACTTCGTCTGGCGTGCCATGCGGCTTGGAAAAGGAATGAAGAATTGAATATTTGATTTTCAACTTTTAATTTTTTTGTTTTCAACGTGTATAAGTTAAAAGAAATAGCAGATAAAGTTTACTATGTAGGAGTAAACGACCGGCAAAAAGCCCTTTTTGAGAATATGTGGCCTTTGCCGTACGGGGTTTCTTATAACTCCTATTTGATTGTAGACGAAAAAACGGTCCTGGTCGATACGGTGGATGTCTGTTATTCCGATGTTTTCCTGAAGAAAATAGCGGATGCTCTTGACGGACGTCCTTTGGACTTCCTGATTGTGAACCACATGGAGCCGGATCATGCGGGCAGTATCCGTTTGCTGCGCCAGCAATATCCGGATGTCCGGATTGTCGGGAACAAGCAGACTTTCGGTATGTTGGAGGGCTATCATGGCATTTCGACGGGATTGTATGAAGTGAAGGAGGGCGATACCCTGAACGTGGGCCGCCATCAATTGTCTTTCTATATGGCTCCGATGGTGCACTGGCCGGAAGTCATGGTTACGTATGATTCGACCGATAAAATCCTGTTTTCTGCCGATGCGTTCGGAACGTATGGCGCTTTGGAAGGCGGGGTGATCGATGCGGAGATGAACGTGGAGCATTACTGGGAAGAAATGGTCCGCTACTATGCCAACATTGTGGGAAAATATGGAAATCCCGTGCAACGGGCCTTGCAGAAATTGTCGGCGTTGGAAATCCGTACGATCTGTTCGACACATGGTCCGGTCTGGCGGGAACACATCGCGAAGACAATCGGTATCTATGACCGCCTGAGCCGTTATGAAGGCGAAGATGGGGTTGTGATCGTGTATGGCACGATGTATGGCAATACCGAGCAGATGGCCGATACGATCGCCTCTTCTCTGGCGGCAAATGGCGTGAAGAATATTGTCATGCACAATGTAAGCAAAAGTCCCGCTTCCTATATCTTGAAGGATATTTTCAAATACAAGGGAGTGATTGTGGGCTGTCCGACTTACAGCAACCGGTTGTTCCCGGAAATAGAATCGCTTCTTGACAAGATCGAGACACGCGAGGTGAAGAACCGCCTGTTCGGTTACTTCGGCTCTTTCACTTGGGCAGGGGCTGCCGTGAAGAACTTGGCGGCATTCGGCGAAAAGATGAAATGGGAAGTCGTGGGCGCTCCGGTTGAGCAGAAACAGGCTCTGAAAGCCGACAAGTATGAAGAATGCTGGGCTTTGGGAGAAGAAATGGCCAGGAAATTGAAAACAACGGATTAAGAATGGTAAATTCTTGGTCGGAAAGAATAAATAAAGGTATTACTTTTAGGAACGAAAGATCTAAATTAAAAAAAGCGTATGAGACTAATTATTGAACCTGATTACGAGCAACTCTCAAAATGGGCTGCTAATTATGTGGCTGCCAAGATTAAGAAAGCGAATCCGACAGCCGAGAAACCATTTGTATTGGGCTTGCCTACCGGCTCTTCTCCTCTGGGCATGTACAAGAACCTGATCGAACTGAACAAACAGGGAGTGATCTCTTTCCAGAATATCATAACTTTCAATATGGATGAATATGTAGGCCTGCCGAAAGACCATCCTGAAAGCTATCATTCTTTTATGTGGAACAACTTCTTCAGCCACATCGACATCAAGCCGGAGAATGTGAATATTCTGAATGGCAACGCGGAAGACCTGGAGGCCGAATGTGCTGCCTACGAAGCCAAGATGAAAGCGGCCGGCGGTGTAGACCTGTTCTTGGGCGGTATCGGTCCTGACGGGCATATCGCTTTTAACGAACCGGGCTCTTCTTTGGCTTCCCGTACCCGTGTCAAATCGTTGACAACCGATACGATCATCGCCAACTCCCGCTTCTTCGACAACGATGTCAACAAAGTGCCGAAGACTTCCGTTACGGTCGGTGTCGCTACGGTATTGGATGCGAAAGAGGTGTTGATCATGGTGAACGGACACAACAAGGCGCGTGCTTTGCAGCAGGCTGTTGAGGGCGCGGTAAACCAGATGTGGACGATTACGGCTTTGCAGTTGCACCCGAAAGGAATTATTGTAGCCGACGAAGCTGCTTGCGCGGAACTGAAAGTCGGAACATACAATTATTTCAAGGACATAGAAAAAGACAATCTTTGTCCGTGTTCATTATTGAAGTAAAGTTATTCCATTTTATATCTATAATACATAATTTATGTAGATTGTAGGAAGCCGTGTCTGGGATAGATGCGGCTTTTTTATTGATTGAACATATCTTTGTTGTAAAAGTTCAGGATGGAGATCAATTGGTTGTGGGCAATCCGGGCCGGGCTGTCGGGGTTCAGGTCCATCGCCGTAAGATAGTTGTTCAGGGCCATCCGGATGTTCCCTTCTTTGCGGTAAGCATTGCCTCGCAAATAGAACGCTTCATCGGAAGAGGCGTTTTTTTCTATGTATTCGTCCAACAAACGGATGGCTTCATCTGTTTTACCGTCGGTGATGAGTTGTTTAATCGTTTCCATTTCGAGATTTATGAATTATAATTTATGATTTATGGATGATATATGCTAGTTTGGGCAGATAAAAGTACAAATTTAAGTCATAAATCATAAATCATAAATTATAAATCATAGTTTTTATGTATGTTTGCACCCGATTTCAAAAGATAAGACGTTATTATGCAAAAGAATCTGGTAATAGTGGAGTCACCCGCAAAGGCAAAAACCATCGAAAAGTTCCTCGGAAAAGATTATAAGGTTATGTCGAGCTACGGGCACATCCGCGATTTGAAGACGAAAGAGTTTAGTATTGACATCCAACACGACTATGCTCCGCAGTACGTGATACCGGCCGACAAGAAAAAGCTGGTCAGCGAGCTGAAATCCGAAGCCAAGTCTGCCGAACAGGTATGGCTCGCTTCCGATGAGGACCGTGAGGGAGAAGCCATTTCCTGGCACCTGTATGAAGTGCTGGGCCTGAAACCTGAAAATACCAAACGTATCGTCTTTCATGAAATTACCAAGAATGCCATTCTGCATGCTATTGAAACGCCACGTGATATCGATATAAACTTGGTGAACGCCCAACAGGCACGCCGTGTGCTGGACCGTATCGTGGGCTTCGAGCTTTCACCGATCTTGTGGCGCAAGGTGAAACCGGCTTTGTCGGCCGGACGTGTGCAGTCGGTGGCAGTCCGCCTGATTGTGGAACGGGAACGGGAGATTCATGATTTTGTGAGCGAGGCGGCTTTCCGGGTGATTGCCAATTTCATCCTGCCCGATGGCACGACCGTGCTGAAAGCCGAGCTGAACCGCCGCCTGAAAGACAAGCGGGAGGTGGAAGCCTTTTTGGAATCCTGCAAGAATGCGACGTTTACGATCGACGATATCACCACGAAACCGGTCAAGAAATCGCCGGCTCCTCCTTTCACGACTTCCACGTTGCAACAGGAAGCGGCCCGCAAGCTGGGCTATTCCGTGTCGCAGACGATGATGATCGCGCAGCGCCTGTATGAATCCGGGTTGATTACCTATATGCGTACCGACTCCGTGAATTTGAGTGACCTGGCGTTGGGGACGGCCAAGGAGGCGATTCTCGAAACCTACGGCGAGAAATATTATAAGTTCCGCCACTATCATACGAAGAGCAAAGGGGCGCAGGAAGCACACGAGGCGATTCGCCCGACGTATATCAGCCATGTGGAGATGGGAGGCACTCCGCAGGAAAAAAGATTGTATGAACTGATCCGTAAACGGACGATCGCTTGCCAGATGGCGGATGCCGAGCTGGAACGCACGACGATCTCGGTCGGTATCAGCGGGCAGACGGAACGTTTTGTTGCCGTCGGCGAAGTGATCAGCTTCGAAGGTTTCCTCCAGGTGTATATGGAAAGCAATGACGACGACGGGGAGAAAGAACAGGAAAACGGCTTGCTCCCTCCGGTCAAGCTCCATGAAACATTGTCGTTGAAAGATATCGTAGCAACGGAGCGTTTCACGCAGCGTCCTCCGCGCTACACGGAAGCCAGCCTGGTCCGCCGTCTGGAAGAACTGGGAATCGGACGGCCGTCAACCTACGCGCCGACGATCCAGACCATCCAGAACCGCGAATATGTGGTGAAAGGGGATAAGGAAGGCACGGAACGCGCCTACACGGTTGTGTCGTTGTCCAACGGAAAGATCCGGGAGACGGAGAAGACCGAGATGGTCGGGGCAGATCGCAATAAACTGATGCCGACCGATATCGGTACGGTGGTGAACGACTTCCTGATGGAATATTTCCCGGATGTGTTGGATTATAACTTTACGGCCAGCGTTGAAAAGGAATTCGACTTGGTGGCGGAAGGCGAACTGCTCTGGACGAAAGCAATCGACAAATTCTATAAGATTTTCCATCCGATCGTTGAAGCGACGGCTGCCGTCAAGACGGAACATAAGGTAGGGGAGCGCGAACTGGGCATCGACCCGAAGAGCGGTAATCCGGTGTTTGTGAAGATCGGCCGCTACGGCCCTGTCGTCCAGATCGGAGTGGCTCATGCCGAAGACAAGGAAGCGCCGAAACCCCAATTCGCATCCTTGATGAAAGGCCAGTCCATCGATACGATCACGTTGGAAGAGGCGTTGAAACTCTTCGACCTTCCCCGTACGGTCGGTGAATATGAAGGCAAAGTGATGGTGGCGGCTGTCGGTCGTTTCGGGCCGTTTATCCGGCATGACGGCAAATTCGTCTCTATCCCGAAAGATTTGAATCCGCTGACGATTACAGCTGAAGAGGCGATCGATTTGATCAAGGGGAAACGGGAGAAAGACGAACAACGCTTTATCAAGAAGTTTGAGGAAGAACCGGAGATGGAAATCCTGAAAGGCCGTTTCGGTCCTTATATTTCTTATAAGAAAGCCAATTACCGCATTCCGAAGACCGTAGCCGATCCGGCCGTCCTGACGTTGGACGATTGTAAAAAGATCATTGCGGAAGCGGGTGAAAAAACGACTGCGAAGAAGAAGACTGCACGTAAGAAACAAGCTTGATACAGGGCATAAACAAATCGGCTCACAAGAGTGGAATGATCGTTCCACTCTTGTGAGCCGTTGCTTTTCTATTGATTACATCTGATTACATCCGTTCCGGCACCTCGATTCCTAACAGCGACATGGCTGATTTGACAATCTTGGCGACGTTGGCGGAGAGGACGAGGCGGAATTGTTTTACTTCGTCATTCTCTTCGCGGAGGATCGAGAAGTCATGGTAGAACTGGTTGTATTCTTTTACCAGATCGTACGTGTAGTTGGCGATGAGGGCAGGGCTGTATTCCTTTCCTGCTTCGCGAACGACAGTAGCGTAGTCGGCTATCATCTGGATCAGGTTTTCCTCTTTCTCGGAGATCGTAGTCGTTGTCGGCAGTTGTTCCGGCAATACGATACCCTGTTCGGTCGCTTTGCGCAGGACGGAACGGATACGGGCGTAGGTGTACTGGATGAACGGGCCGGTGTTACCGTTGAAGTCGATCGATTCTTTCGGGTTGAAGGTCATGTTCTTGCGCGGGTCCACTTTCAGGATGAAGTATTTCAGGGAGCCGAGGCCGACCATGCGAGCGATGTCTTCCGCCTCTTCCGGTGTCATTTCGTCTACTTTGCCCAACTCCTGCGAGATCTCACGGGCTGTGCCGATCATCTCTTCCATCAGGTCGTCGGCATCGACCACTGTCCCTTCGCGGCTCTTCATCTTGCCTTCCGGCAGTTCGACCATGCCGTAGGAGAAGTGCACCAAACCTTTCCCGAACTCGAATCCTAATTTATCCAACAGGATAGACAATACCTGGAAGTGATAGTTCTGCTCGTTGCCGACCACATAGATCATTTTGTTGATCGGATAGTCGTCGAAGCGTAATTTGGCGGTACCGATGTCCTGTGTCATGTAGACGGAAGTACCGTCGGCACGGAGCAACAATTTTTCATCCAAGCCGTCTTTCGTAAGGTCGGCCCATACGGAACCGTCTTCCCGGCGGTAGAAAATGCCTTTGTCGAGTCCTTCCAGCACTTTGCTCTTGCCTTCCAAGTAGGTCTGCGATTCGTAGTAGATCTTGTCGAAGCCTACACCCATCATCTTGTAGGTCTCGTCAAATCCGGCATACACCCAGTTGTTCATCATTTCCCAAAGCGCACGCACCTCCTTGTCGCCGGCTTCCCATTTGCGGAGCATTTCGCGTGCTTCGGCCATCAGGGGAGAAGCAGCTTCGGCTTCTTCCTTGCTCATACCTTTCGCTTCGAGGGCGGCAGTTTCCTCTTTCAGTTTGTTGCTGAAAAGGACGTAGAAGTCGCCGATCAGGTGGTCGCCTTTCTTGCCGGCCGTTTCGGGAGTCACGCCGTTACCCCACTTCTGCCAGGCGAGCATGGACTTGCAGATATGGATGCCGCGGTCGTTGACGATGTTCGTCTTGACCACCCGGTTGCCGTTTGCTTTCATGATTTCGGACAAGCTGTAGCCCAACAGGTTGTTGCGCACGTGCCCGAGGTGGAGCGGCTTGTTGGTGTTGGGCGATGAATATTCGATCATGACCAGTGGCGATTGTTCCGTTGCCGGGATGATCCCGTACGACGGCTGACTGTTGATCCCGTTCAGCAAATCGATCCAGCAGGCACAGGCGACGGTCAGGTTGAGGAATCCTTTGATGACATTGAATTCGGCTACAGCCGGTTCATGCTGGAGCAGGTATTCGCCAATCTCCCCGGCTGTTTGTTCCGGTGATTTCTTTGACATGCGGAGGAAAGGGAAAACTACCAGAGTCAGGTGTCCTTTGAACTCTTTCTTTGTCTTTTGCAGTTGTACCTGGTTGGCCGTTACATCGGCACCATACAGTTCTTTTATGCCGGCCATGATCGCACCGGTAATCTGTTGTTCGATAACCATATTCGTTCAGTATATGTTCGGATTTATTTTACCTGCAAAGGTACAGGTTTATTTTGTAAAAACCATAATAAAAAAAGGCACCCCGCATCGGGATGCCTTTTTATATGAGAAAGTAAGACTAATTTACTTGATAATTTCAGACAATTCAGCGCCAGCTTTAAACTTGACTGATTTGCGTGCCGGAATTTCAATGGGTTGTTTAGTCTTCGGGTTAACACCTTTGCGTGCAGATTTTTCAGCAACAGAGAACGAGCCGAAACCTAAGAGGGCCACTTTGCCGCCTTCTTTCAGTTCGCCGGATACTGTTTCAACAAAAGCTTCTACCGCTTTCTTTGCGTCAGCCTTGCTTAAGCCGGATTTTTCCGCTACAGCATTGATAAATTCTGTTTTGTTCATGATGGTTTGATAATTAATATGTTTAACAATTTTGTGATCATTCAAAAAGTCGGTGTCAAATGTAATTCTATTTTGATATACCGCAAAGAAAAAAGGCGTTTTTTTTATTGATTTACTATGTTTTAGTCTTGTTTTGCCGGAAAACTACCAAAATATATATACCTTTGTCCTTAAATTGATAAAGATATGATGAATCAAAATGGTTCGGGATTTCTGGATAGCATCCCGATGGTCACGAAAAATCTTATTATTATCAACCTGTTGTTTTGGATGGCGAGCCTTGTCTTGCCCAAAGTCGGGATTGATCTGGTCCAGGTGTTCGGGTTGCATTTTCCGGGGGTGAGCGATTTCTACCCTTTCCAGCTTTTCACCTATATGTTCATGCATGATACGCATTCCTTTGCACACGTGTTTTTCAATATGTTCGGCGTGTATATGTTCGGCCGTGTGCTGGAAGATATTTGGGGGCCGAAGCGGTTTCTGACTTTTTATGTGGTGACGGGCCTCGGCGCAGGTATCACGCAAGAATTAGTATGGCTCTACTCCGTCCATTCTTTTGCCAGTGCGAACGGGGTGTCTTTGGCACATCTGGTTGCCGTCGATCCTACGTTGAACTACCTGATTACGATCGGTGCTTCCGGTTCCGTATTCGGTATTCTGTTGGCGTTTGCCATGTTGTTCCCGAATGTCCCGCTCTATTTGATGTTCATCCCGATTCCGATCAAAGCCAAATACTTCGTGGTCTTTTACGGATTGGCGGAGCTGTTTATGGGAGTTGCGAATAACGGGGGCGATTCCGTCGCGCATTTTGCGCATTTGGGCGGTATGCTTTTCGGGTATTTCCTGGTTCGGTATTGGAAAAAGAAAGATATAAACAATGGGCGATATTTTTACTGATCTCAAACGGACTTTCAATTCCGGTAACATCCTGGCGAAACTGATTTACATCAATGTCGGGCTGTTTGTCATCATACGGTTGGCAAGTGTCTTCCTGATGCTGTTCAATCTGGGCGGTGTCCCGTTTTTGCAATATTTGCAGGTTCCGGCCTCTCCCGGATTGCTTCTGTACCGGCCGTGGACGGTTATCACGTATATGTTCACGCATTTCGACTTCCTGCATATCCTGTTCAATATGCTGTGGTTATACTGGTTCGGTGGCCTGTTCCTCTCTTTCTTCAGCGAGCGGCAGTTGGGCGGTTTGTATCTGTTGGGCGGGATTGCTGGGGCGGCCTTGTTTCTGGTGTCATACAATCTGTTCCCCTATTTCCGTACGGTTGCTGCCTATAGCTATTTGATGGGGGCGTCGGCTTCGGTCATGGCGATTGTGTTTGCCGTCTCTTTCTACCGGAAGGACCTGGAGGTCGGTCTGTTCCTGTTTGGCCGGATCAAGTTGATTTATCTGGCTCTGTTTACATTCGGGATCGATTTGCTGGCCATTACCTCTGAGAATGCCGGCGGCCATATCGCCCATATCGGCGGAGCGCTCTTCGGCATCTGGTTTGCTACCCGGATCAAGGAGGGCAAAGATCTGACGGCTCCGATGAACCGCCTGCTCGACCGGGTGGTGAATTTGGGGAAACGGAAGCCCAAGATGCGGGTGACCTATAAACGGCCGGAGACCGATTATGAATACAACGCCCGCAAGCATCGGGAGACAGCCGAGCTGGACGCGATATTGGACAAGTTGAAACGTTCCGGTTACGAAAGCCTTTCGGCTGATGAAAAGAGAAAACTATTTGATGCCAGTAAAAAATGAACGAATGGTTTAAAGCGGTCAGAATACTGTTCAAGTCGGTAGTCGGTACGGCTCATGTGGTTGCAATCCTGTTGTTGGTCGCTTCGGCCTTTTCCGACAGGATTTCGCCGGAGAGGAGCGTGCTTTTCTCTTATCTCGGTTTGGGATTTCCGGTGTTCTGCGTTTTGAACTTCTGTTTCTTGGTGTATTGGCTGTTCGTGTGGGAATGGCGGTTCGTCTTGGTCGGGCTGTGTTCGTTCCTGGTCTGCAAAGGCCCTGTTACCCGCTATTTCCCGTTTCATGGCAGGGTCGGTGAAGTACCGAAAGAGAATGTCCTGAAAGTCTTGACCTATAATGTCATGGGATTCGGATATAAAGATCATTCGAAAGAGTCGCCGAATCCGATTTTGCGATACATAGCCGAGTCGGGCGCAGACATCGTTTGCTTGCAGGAATATGCGGTAGGGACTTCGAAGCATTTCCTGACAAACCGGAAGATTGCCGATGCCTTGAAGATGTACCGGTATCGCTCGGTCATTCCGGTCGGCACGTCGGGCGCGATAAAATACAATATAGCCGTGTTCTCCAAATATCCGATCTCCAAGTCCCGCAAGATCCGATATGAGAGCACGTTCAATGGTTCGTCCATTCATGAGCTGGACATAAACGGGAAGAAGCTGACTTTGATCAACAACCACTTGGAATCATTCAAGCTGACGATGGAGGACCGGAGCCATTATTCCGCATTTATCAAGAATTTGAATTCCGAGACACTCGACGGCTTGCGGAGTTCCATCGAGCAGAAGTTGGGTCCTGCCTTCCGGATACGTGCCCGTCAGGCAAGAGCGGTCGCCGAGGAAATCAAGAAGATCGATACCGATTATATATTGGTATGCGGCGATTTCAACGACACGCCGGTTTCATACGCCCACCGTACAATCCAGGGATCGTTGAAAGATGCTTATGCCGCTTCGGGCCGTGGTGTCGGAGTGACCTACAACGAAAACTTCTTCTGGTTCCGGATCGACAACATCCTGCATTCCGCCAACATGAAATCCCTCAATTGCACGGTCGACAAAGTGCGCTATTCCGATCATTATCCGTTGTGGTGCTATTTGCAGTTGGAAAAGGATAGATGACGATTGATTTATTGTGGAATCTGTAGTTTGCTGTTAGGTTGAAATTACGTATCTTTGTCTATTAGCAATTTGCATTCAGTTCCATCGCTTATGAGCAAGAAAATTTATCCAATCGGCATTCAGAACTTCGAGAAGATTCGTAGGGACGGTTATTTTTATGTAGACAAGACCGCTCTTGTCTATCAGTTGGCAACAAGCGGGAGCTATTATTTCCTGAGCCGTCCGCGTCGTTTCGGGAAAAGCTTGCTTTTGTCGACCTTGGAAGCCTATTTTGCGGGAAAGAAAGAACTGTTTTCCGGCTTGGCGATCGAAGGGTTGGAGAAAGAGTGGAAATCCTATCCCGTCCTGCACTTGGATTTGAATGCCAAGAAATTCGACACGCCGGAAGATTTGATCCGTTTGATCGACCGGCAGTTGCTTGTCTTTGAAGAAAAATATGGTTCTGTCTCTTCAGATGTGACCATCGACGACCGTTTTGTCACCCTTATCCGGAAAGCCTCTGAAAAGACTGGCCAAAGGGTCGTGGTTTTGATAGATGAATATGACAAACCGTTGTTGCAGGCCATCGGGAATACGGCATTGCAAAACGAGTATCGCGAGACTCTGAAAGCGTTCTATGGCGTAATGAAATCGATGGACGGCTATATCCGCTTCGCGATGCTGACGGGCGTGACCAAGTTCAGCAAGGTGAGCGTGTTCAGTGATTTGAACAACCTGGAAGACATTTCGCTTCGCCGGAGCTATAATGAACTGTGCGGCATCAGCGAACAGGAACTGTTAGACAACTTAGGCGATGAATTGTCGGAATTTTCCCGTTCATTGGATCTGACAGAATCCGAATTATGCGACAAACTCCGCCGGTATTACGATGGCTATCATTTCGCACCGGATACGGCTGGTATTTATAACCCGTTCAGTTTGCTTCATGCTTTTAAGAACCGGGAGTTTGGCAGCTATTGGTTCGCGACCGGTACTCCGTCTTATTTAGTTGAGCTTCTGAAGCGTAACCGGTATGATCTGGACCGTTTGGCGCATGAAGAAACCGATGTGGATACACTCGACGGCGTGGATTCGGTCGATACGGACCCGATCCCGGTGATCTACCAGAGCGGCTACCTGACGATCAAGGGATATGATGCGGAATTTGGTATGTATCGGCTTGGTTTTCCGAATGTGGAGGTGGAAGAAGGTTTTGTCAAATATTTGTTGCCCTATTATGCGAATGTCAGTAGATCAAAGACTTCTTTTGAAATCAGCCGTTTTATCCGGGAAATAGAAAGTGGTGATTATGACGCTTTCTTCAGTCGCCTGCAAAGTTTCTTTGCCGATACTCCTTACGAAACGATAACTGGTTTGAAGCCGGATCGTGACACGGAGCTTCACTATCAGAACGTCTTGTTTATCGTCTTCCGCCTGATCGGTTTGTACACAAAGGTAGAATACCACACGAACCGAGGCCGTATCGACTTGGTGTTGCAGACCGACCGCTACATCTACGTGATGGAATTCAAGTTGAACGGAACAGCGGAGGCGGCTTTGCAGCAAATCAACGAAAAACAGTATGCTCGGCCCTTTGTTTCCGATGGCCGTCAAATTGTTAAAATCGGAGTGAACTTTTCATCCGAAACCCGCAATATCGAGAAGTGGGTGGTAGAGGGGTGAGTCGTATCTATTAGATCCAAAATTAATTCCCTGCCTATGGAACTTCAGTTTCATGGGCAGGGAATTTTGGTTTCATGGGCAGGGAACTGGTGTGCCATGCCTATGGCATTTGTCTTTTATGCTATAGTTCTGCGTCGTTTACTGCATCCAGGATATCGGCAAACAGGTTCTCGACGAAGAAGAACGTAGCATTGCAGAACAGTTTCGGGTCTTTGATCAATGCGACCGTATTGCTTTTGCCGTTGTTGGCGATTACGTTTTCTGCCGAATAGGTCTTGAACTTCTTGTTGTTCTCCGGGTCGTATTGGTAGACGATGTTGCTGACTTCTGCCGAATAGCTGTTGTCGTAGCATTTGATCGCCATTTTGTATTTGATGATCGTCTTGTCTGTATCGTCCAGTAGCATTTCGACTTTGGAGGAAACCTGAATCGTCCCTTTGGCTTTCTTGTAGGTGACATTCGACAGGAAGATATCTTTCGCATAGTTTTTCTTTGCCCATTGGCTGATTACGTCGAAGAGCTGATCCTGGTTCATGTCGTTCACGCGGACCGTGTCGCTGTAGCATACTTTCCCGTTTTTCATCGGGGCGCATTCGGCGACTTCCCCTTTATGCCCCTGTGCCATTGCCAGCACAGGGAACAGGATTAACAGAAGAAAAAGTAACTTTTTCATTGTTCTGACTTATTTCATCCATACGTTTACGATCTCGCCGATAACGGTCATCCGTTCTCCTTCTGCCGTTTCTCCCTGTTTGCGGCAGTCGATGATCAGCCAGGCGGCCTCGTTTTCACCTTTCTTGAAGAAAGACAGGCTGTATGTGCCATTGTCTCCGATTTCCTTATAGGCAGGGCTGTCTTTACCGATGACAATCGAGGCGATCGATTTGCCGAACATATTGCCTGTGCCTTTCCATTCGGCGGAGGTCTCCTTGGTATCCGGCTTGCCGGCTGGTACGACCTGCATATCGCTTTCCGGCAACATCTGTAATAAGGTTGACGGAACCTTGTCGGCTGCAAAAGCCACATATCCTTCTTTGGCCGGAACCGGAGCGACCGGTTGGGCGGCAGGCGCCGGGGTTACGGCCTGGGCAGGAGCGACAGGAGCGGTCGGTGCTACGGCGGCAACCGTCTGTGTGCCTAAGGCGGCGGAAGCGGCGGCGGACATTTCGTCCATGAAGTCGACCGTCTTTCTGCGGAACTTGCCGTTGCCGCGGTTCAACTTGGTTTTATCCTTGTTCAGGCAATATTTGTCTGTGATCCACTCTTCGGCGGTGTATTTTTCCGGTTCGCGCTGGTAAGATACATTATATTCATAACGGATACCGGCCGCTTTCAGGATACATTTGCCGCTCTCGCATTCCAGTGTGACGCGGTAGCTCATTTTGGTGCGGTCCAGAGAAAGCGCCGTGCTTTGGAAGACCAGCATGGTCTGTCCGGCAACGGCGATGTCGCCTTTCGCCTTGTCCGAGTAGACGACCCGGCTACCGTCTTCGTTGAAGAACCCGTTTGCCCAGTCCAGCATCCGGTCATATACTTCATCTTTTGAATAAGAAGGTGCGTTTATCTCTTTAGTAAATACGACTTTACCATTCTCGACAGGAACGGCTCCGGCTAAATACTTGGAATCATCCTGGGCCCAAAGCAGGGTCGGAATGAATAGTGCTAATAATAAAAGTTGCTTCATGGTTATTCTTTACTTATGTTTTTTCATCGCAAAGATATATAATTGTAGCTGAAATAAACTAAGAGTGTGACAAATAAATTAATCTAATTACTGTTGGACAAAGAAAAAAAGCCTATATTTGCACCCTGTGAAAAAACGAATAATAACATAAACATAAGATTCAAATGCAAAACAAAGGATTTGTAAAGGTCTTTGCGGTGTTACTTACGCTTGTCTGTGTGTTTTATCTGTCCTTCTCGTTTGTGACAAGGCATTACAACAGCAAAGCCGCTGAGTATGCAGGCGGAGATCCGGTGAAAGAGAGTTCTTATTTGGACTCGTTATCTACTCAGAAGGTATGGTTGGGCTATACGCTCAAGGAGTGCCGTGAAATGGAGATTAGTTTAGGACTGGACTTGAAGGGCGGTATGAACGTCGTTCTGGAGTTGAATGTGGCCGATGTGATCCGTTCGCTTTCAAACAACAACCAGGATGAGAACTTCAACAAGGCGTTGGATTTGGCATACGCACACCAAGCTACAAGTCAGAAGGACTTTATTGATCTATTTGCCGAAGAGTATAAGAAGTTGGACAACGGCGCCCGTCTGTCTGCAATTTTCAGTACATTCGAGTTGAAAGACAAAATCACTCCGCAGAGCTCGGACGCACAGGTGATTGCCGTGTTAAAAGAAGAGTTGAAGAGTGCTATCGATAATTCATTCAATGTGTTGCGTACCCGTATCGACCGTTTCGGTGTGGTTTCTCCGAACATCCAGCGTCTGGAAACAGCCGGCCGTATCTTGGTTGAGCTTCCGGGCGTGAAGGAACCGGAACGTGTGCGTAAATTGTTGCAGGGCAGTGCCAACCTCGAATTTTGGGAAACCTACAACTTGCCGGAAATCTACCAGCAGTTGGTTGCAGCCGATAATATGTTGGCTTCCATCCTGAAGTCGGACGATACGGCTGTCGAAAGTTCGGAAGCTGCGGCCGATGCGACCGGTGAAGCGGTTGCCGACAATGCTGCCGCAAACACCAACGAGGCAGACTCTTTGCTGGCTAAGCTCGGAGAAGACAAGCCGGAAGCACAGGCGAACCAGAGCATGGAAGAATTTGCCAAGCAGCATCCGTTGTTTGCTATCCTGCAGATCAACCAGTATAACGGACAGTTGGCTCCCGGCCCGGTTGTCGGTATTGCCGATAAGAAAGATATCGCCAAGATCAATGAATATCTGGCTATGAAGCAGGTGAAAGATATCCTGCCGCGCAACCTTTCTTTGAAATGGGGTGTAAAGGCGATCGACGAAAGGGAACAGTTCTTCTACTTGTATGCCATCAAGATGACGAATCGGGACGGTTCGCCGGCTTTGGGTGGCGATGTGGTGACGGATGCCAACGCAGACTTCTCCCAGCAGCAGGTAGGCCGTGCAAGCCAGGAAGTCAGCATGACGATGAACGCTGAAGGTGCCAAGGCTTGGGCTCGCCTGACAAAAGAAAATATCGGTAAGTCGGTTGCCATTGTCTTGGACGATATGGTCTATTCGGCTCCGACCGTACAGGTGGAAATCACCGGCGGACGTTCTCAGATCACCGGTAACTTCACTCCGGAGGAAGCGAAGGACTTGGCGAACGTGTTGAAGTCCGGTAAGATGGCAGCTTCCGTGCATATCGTACAGGAAGACGTTGTCGGTCCGTCTCTGGGTCAAGAGGCTATCAATGCCGGTGTGATTTCGTTTATCTTGGCATTGGTGCTGTTGATGGCTTATATGTGCGCGTTCTACGGACTCGTTCCGGGTCTGATCGCCGACGGTGCCCTGGTGTTGAACATCTTCTTCACGATGGGTATCCTTGCTTCGTTCCAGGCAGTCCTGACATTGCCGGGTATTGCCGGTATGGTATTGACATTGGGTATGGCAGTCGATGCCAACGTGTTGATTTACGAACGTACGAAAGAGGAATTGCGTGCCGGCAAGTCGTTGAGCAAGGCGATTGCCGACGGTTACGGAAATGCTTTCTCGGCTATCTTCGACTCCAACTTGACTTCTATCATCACTGGTATTGTGTTGTTCTACTTCGGTACAGGTCCTATCCGTGGTTTTGCCACGACGATGATTACCGGTCTGTTCGCCTCATTCCTGACAGCGGTCTTCCTGACACGTATCGTCTACGAAGCGTTGTTGGCTAAAGACAAGCTGAAGAACGTGACTTTCACGACTTCCCTCACGAAAGATTTGTTGACGAACCCGAAGATCAACTTCTTGGCTGCCCGCAAGGTCGGCTATCTGATCCCGGCAGCTATCATTGTCTTGGGTGCGATTTCCATGGCGACGATCGGTTTGAACAACGGTATCGACTTCACGGGTGGACGTAACTATGTGATCCGTTTCAACCAGGAAGTGAAGACAGACGAAGTCCGCAATATGCTGGATGCCCAGTTGGACGGTGCCGTAAGTGTGATCCAGATCGGTACTTCCGATCAGGTCCGCGTGTCTACCAACTATAAGATCGATGATTCCGATCCGGCTGTAGACCAGGAAATCGAAGGCAAACTGTTTGAAGGTGTGAAATCCTTGCTTCCGGCAGGTACGACTTTGGATCAGTTCGTCGGACAATATATCCAGAGTTCGCAGAAAGTAGGACCGAGCATGGCTGACGATATCAAGAATGCAGCATTCCTCGCTGTTATATTCGCTATGATCTGTATGGCTGCCTACATTTTGTTCCGTTTCCGTGATGTTTCGTTCTCTCTCGGTGTATTGGCTTCCGTAGCGGTGACGACTTTGTGTATCATTTCTTTCTACACATTGCTTTGGAAGATCCTGCCGTTCTCCATGGAGGTCGACCAGACATTTATCGCGGCCATCCTGACGATCATCGGTTACTCGATCAACGATACCGTAGTTGTGTTCGACCGTATCCGTGAGACGATCAGCCTGTATCCGAAGCGCGACCGCTTCCAGGTGATCAACGACGCGCTGAACTCTACGTTGTGCCGTACGTTGAATACCTCATTGACGACATTGGTCGTTGTGTTGTGTATCTTCATCTTGGGTGGTGCGACGATCCGTAGCTTTACGTTCGCAATCTTGTTGGGTATCATCGTCGGTACTTATTCTACCCTGTTTGTGGCAACTCCTATCGCCTACGAATTGCAGAAGAAAAAGATCAATAAGAAAGCTGCCGCTGAAGCCGCTAAATAAGCAATATTATAATGGCGTAATAAAAAAGGGCTGTTCCTTGTTGGGGGACAGCCCTTGTTTATTTATGATTTATGATTTATGATTTATTACCGACACATAAATCATAAATCATAAATCAAAAATCCTTTCATTTCTTCGTCACAACCACCCGCTTCGTCGGATCCAGGTGTTCGTTGCGGTATTCGATTTGTTTCACGACATTCTCAGCCAGTTTCTGGAACGCCTGTCCGGTGATGCTGTCCGGATTGAGGGCGACCGGCTTTCCGTTGTCTCCGCCTTCGCAGATGCTTTGGACGATGGGGATTTGTCCTAACAGCGGGATGTTCAGTTCTTCCGCCAGGCGTTTGCCTCCTTCTTTGCCGAACAGGTAATATTTGTTTTCCGGCAATTCGGCCGGTGTGAACCAGGACATATTCTCGACCAGTCCCAATACCGGGACGTTGATCTTTTCACCTGTAAACATACTGATTCCTTTGCGGGCATCTGCCAACGCCACTTCCTGCGGGGTGCTGACAACGATGGCACCGGTGATCGCCAAGGTCTGTACCATTGTCAGGTGGATATCGCTTGTGCCCGGCGGCAGGTCGATCAGGAAGTAGTCCAAGTCTCCCCAGTTGGCATCGCCGATCAACTGTTTCAGGGCATTGCTTGCCATTGCGCCGCGCCAAAGAACGGCGTCCTCTTTATTGACGAAGAAACCGATCGAGAGCAGCTTCACTCCGTAGTTGGCAGCCGGTTCGATCAGTTCGCGATTGCCCACTTCCACCATATAGGGACGGGCGTCTTCGACATGGAACATCTTCGGCTGTGAAGGGCCGAAGATATCGGCATCCAGCAAACCGACCTTGTAGCCTTGCAGGGCCAGCGTTACTGCCAAGTTGGCCGCTACCGTACTTTTGCCTACGCCTCCTTTGCCGGATGATACGGCGATGATGTTCTTTACTTCCGGCAGAAGCTTGTCCGGTTCGGGACGGGCGGCCTGTTTGGAATTTACCGTGATGTTGCCTTTGATGTCCACATCCTCGCCTACATACGTAAGGATGGCTGTCTCGGCCGCTTTCACTACCGATTTGATAAACGGATCGTTCGGCTTTTCGAAGAGAAGCGAGAAACTCACTTTGTTGCCCTCGATCCGGATGTTATCTTCTACCATACCCATCGTCACGAGGTCTTTCCCCGTTCCCGGGTAGCGCACCTTTGCCAGTGCGTCCATGATTAGCTTTGGATAGAGTGTCATGATTTTAATTGATAATTGACAATGGACAATTGACAATTTAAAGAGGGATTCTCTTTGCTTGCCTTTTATCCCTTGCCGTTATGATTATTAAATGAATTATTCTTGATTTGTATATCCCCAATTGTCAATTGTCCATTGACTTCATTTTCCTGCTGCCAACGCACTTCGTTTGCTGCGGTTGAAGCTGCGGTACGGGTCGTATTCGATTTCCACTTCCGGTTCGACCAGCTCTTCCCGCTCTTCACAAACAAACTTGATGTATTTGATGTTCAATCCGCGGTCCAGCCATTGCTGTTCGTAATAGGTCTTGATGGAAAGGATCTCGTCTGTCAGGCCGGAATGATACAGGTCGTCGTTGCTGAACAGTACGGGATAGTGGTTTGCTTTGACCATCTCGCAGGTGTAGGTGTACATGAAGTTGCTGTCTGTCTTCAGGTGTATGATGCCGTCTCCCGCCAGTATCTCGCGGTACAGCTTCATGAAACGGGTGGAGGTGAGGCGTTTGTTCACCTTTTTCATCTGCGGGTCGGGGAAGGTCAGCCAGATCTCGGCCACCTCTCCGGCAGCGAAGAAGTGGGCGATCAGTTCGATGCTGGTCCGGAGGAACGCGACGTTCCTCATGCCTGCCTCGAACGATTCTTTCGCACCTGTCCACATACGGGCGCCCTTGATGTCGACCCCGATGAAGTTCTTGTCCGGGAACAGTTTGCCCAGACCTACTGTATATTCTCCTTTTCCGCAACCTAATTCAAGCACGATCGGATTGTTGTTCTTAAAGAACTGTTCGTGCCAGTGCCCCTTCAGTTCGAATCCTTTCTCCTGAAGCGTCGCAAACGGATATTGGAACACATGGGGATAACCCGCCATGTCGTCAAACTTTGCTAATTTATTCTTTCCCATGATGCAAAGGTAATACAATTGCGTGTAAAAAGACGATAACCTGCCGGGCAAAAGAATGTTATCCTGGAGTAAAAGAACTGTTCTTTTTTTGTAGTTTTGGACGGTGGTCTTGCGTCTAACGGACAGAAACAATTTTAACGAGATGGAAACATTACAGACTGAATTTGCGCAAATGGTCGGGAAACATAAGAGTACTATCTATACGGTATGCTTCATGTTCTCAAAAGATTCCGATGAAGTAAACGATCTGTTTCAGGAAGTGCTCATCAATCTCTGGAAGGGCTTCGGCTCCTATCAAGGGCGTAGTAGCTTGTCTACTTGGATATGGAAAGTGAGTTTCAACACGTGTATATCCCTTGAGCGGAAACGGAGAAAGTTCGATACGGTCCCCTTGACGATGGACATCGATTTGTTTGAAGACAAGGATGAGGATTCCAAACAGATCCGCCGATTGTATGACCGGATACATCGGCTGCCTCCTTTCGACCGGGCCATTGTCATGCTTTGGCTTGAGAATTTGAGTTATGAAGAGATCGGCGAAATAGTCGGCATCTCGGCAAAGAATGTCTCCGTACGCCTGTTCCGGATCAAGGAAGAGTTGCGGAAAATGTCAAACAAGTAAAAAAGGAAGAAAAAATGGATGCAAATGTTGGAATAAACGAGTTGGAAGAGATGAGGCAACAGGTCTCTTTGTTGAAGGGAAAACTCGAAAAGGAACAGATTATCAATGAAAAGTTGATCCGTCGTTCGATGTATGGCAAGGTGTCTAAGGTCAAGCGGAAGTCGATGATCCTCTGTACTGTGGGGCTTCTGAATATACCTTGTTCTTTTTATGTATTCAGCAAGTTCGGTCTGTCGTTCGCTTTTTCGGCAGTTACTGCGTTGTTCTTGTTGGTGGCCGTCATTTACACGATGTGGTCGGGCAACAGCGTCAGGGCTGATTATCTGCTCGACAAAGATTTGTTGGAACAAAGCCGGGGAATAGCATTGCTGAAGCGAAGGAACTTCTTGTGGTTACGGTTCGGAATCCCTTTCATTTGTATTTGGGCGGGATGGTTTGCCACCGAACTGGCCATGAAAGAGTGGAATGAAGTCACGATGGGATTCGTTTCAGGTTCCTTTGTCGGCCTTGTCGCCGGATTAATCTTGGGAATACAGAACTATCGAAAGACCCAACGCCGCCTCGACGAGGTTTTGCAACAGATTGAAGAGCTGACACGATAGGAATGTTTGAAGAAAGGAATACTGTTAAAGAATTGTAAAACAATCGCTGTTCCATAAATTATTTGTTCTTTTGCAGAAAAATTGGGAGGTGTGTTCTCTGAATGCATCTCCTGTGTTATTTAACAACAATAAGGTCATGTCTCAATTTCATTCTCGTTTGACTTCCATTATAAGTATCGCATTGGTACTTTTTCTGCTGGGACTCGTTTTTCTGATAGGTTTGTTGGGAAACAAACTATCTGTATATGTAAAGGAGAACATCTCGTTTTCGATCGTGCTGAAAGATAATCAGAAGGAAGCGGATATAAAGAGAATGCAGAAAACATTGGATGCCTTGCCTTATATCAAATCGACTGAATATATTTCGAAAGAACAAGCCGCAAAGGAGCTTGAAGAAGAATTGGGTGAAAATCCGGAAACATTTCTGGGATTTAATCCGTTGCAGGCTTCCATTGAAGTGAAATTGCGGTCGGAATATGCGAATGCCGACAGCTTGCAATTGATCGAAAAGAAGATAAAAAAATATACTTCCGTTTCCGATTTGCTTTACCGAAAAGATATGATGCAGATGGTAAACGACAATGTGAAACGGGTTAGCCTGATCCTACTTACGCTTGCCGTGATCTTGATGGCCATCTCGTTTGTGCTGATCAGCAATACGATCCGTCTGTTGATTTATTCCAAGCGTTTCCTGATTCATGCCATGAAGCTGGTGGGAGCTACGCCTGGCTTTATCAGAAGGCCGTTTGTGCGATATAATGTGGTCAGCGGCATTTTTGCGTCTATTTTTGCAATATTGATGTTGACGGGAGCGTTGTATTATTTGCAGAACGAATTATCCGGTTTTATCCAGTTGCTGGATGTTAAAACCTTGATATTTGTTTATACCGGTGTGCTGATAATGGGAATCCTGCTTTCGATTACGGCCACAGTCTTTGCCGTAAACAAGTATTTGCGGATGGGGGTTGATAAATTATATTATATGTAAATATATGGCTAAGAGAGATTTTGCTTTTGGAAAAGAAAATTTTATTTTGATCGCTGTTGCTGTTGTTGTTATCGCGATTGGTTTTATGTTGATGAGCGGCGGCGGTTCGCAGGATCCGACCGGTTTCAATCCTGAGATTTTCAGTTCCCGCCGCATTGTTGTGGCTCCGGCTGTGACGGTGATCGGTTTCGTGTTGATGATTTTCGGTATTTTGAAAAACAGCAAAAATAAGAAAGTTGCGGAATGAGTTGGTTAGAGGCATTGTTATTGGGTATCATTCAGGGGCTTACGGAATATCTGCCGGTCAGCAGCAGTGGGCATCTGGCTATCGGCTCTGCGTTGTTCGGGATCCAAGGAGAAGAGAATCTGGCTTTTACGATTGTTGTCCATGTGGCGACCGTGTTGAGTACATTGGTTATTTTGTGGAAAGAGATCGAATGGATATTTCGCGGTTTGTTTAAGTTCAAGATGAACGCTGAAACCCGCTATGTGATCAACATCCTGATTTCTATGATTCCTATCGGCATTGTGGGTGTGTTTTTCAAGGATGCGGTGGAAGATATTTTCGGGTCGGGACTGTTGGTTGTCGGTTGTATGTTGTTGCTGACGGCCGCATTGCTTGCTTTTTCCTATTATGCCAAACCCCGTCGGAAAGAGAATATCTCGATGAAAGACGCTTTTATTATCGGTTTGGCTCAGGCATGTGCCGTGATGCCGGGACTTTCTCGCTCTGGAACAACGATTGCGACCGGTTTGTTATTAGGAAACAACAAGGCGAAGTTGGCTCAGTTCTCATTCCTGATGGTTATTCCTCCGATTTTGGGTGAGGCGTTGCTGGATGTCATGAAGGCGGTAAAGGGTGAAGCGGTTGCAGGCGATATTCCGACGCTATCATTAGCGGTCGGTTTTGTGGCAGCATTCGTGTCGGGGTGTGTCGCCTGTAAATGGATGATCAATATCGTAAAGAAAGGAAAGCTGATTTATTTCGCCATCTATTGTGCAATTGCAGGCTTGGTTACGATTGCCTGTACGTTACTTGAATAAGAATGGATTTTATAGCAGGAGAAGTATTGTATTTCAATAAGCCTTTGAAGTGGACATCTTTTGACCTGGTAAACAAGTTCCGCTATAAGTTGTCGCGGAAGCTGAAAGTGAAAAAGATAAAAGTCGGGCATGCCGGGACGTTGGACCCGTTGGCGACAGGGGTTATGATCGTGTGTACAGGCAGGGCTACCAAGCGGATTGATGAGTTCCAGTATCAGACGAAAGAATATGTCGCGACTTTGAAACTGGGCGAAACGACACCTTCTTTTGATTTGGAAAAAGAGGTTGACGGAGTATATCCGACCGAACATATAACCCGTGAGGATGTCGAGAGGGTGTTGCAGTCGTTTGTGGGAACCATTCAGCAGATTCCGCCGGTTTTCTCAGCTTGTAAGGTGGATGGTAAGCGGGCGTATGAGTTGGCACGCAAGGGAGAAGAGGTGGAGTTGAAGTCCAAGACGCTTGTGATTGACGAGATGGAATTGTTGGAGTGCGACCTGCCGGTAATCAAGATTCGGGTAGTATGCAGCAAAGGCACTTATATCCGCGCTTTGGCACGTGATATCGGAGTCGCTCTTCAGTCAGGCGCTCATCTGATTGCGCTCGAACGGACGCGCATCGGAGAGGTCACATTGGACAAGTGTATGTCTCCTGATGATATCGATGCCTTTTTAGATGAAAATGTCACAGTCGGGAAAGATTGTGAGGATTAATAGAGATAGAAATAAAATAAAAATAGAATTTACATTATGAAGCTGTCTAAATTCAAATTTAATTTACCGCAGGAGTTGATAGCTCTCTATCCGGCAAAGAACAGGGATGAATCCCGGTTGATGGTTGTCAATCGCAAGACCGGTGAGATCGAACATAAAGTATTTAAAGACTTGTTGAGCTATTTCGGAGCAAAAGATGTGTTTATCTTCAATAACACGAAAGTTTTTCCGGCCCGTTTATATGGAAATAAGGAGAAGACCGGTGCCCGTATCGAGGTTTTCCTGTTGCGCGAACTGAACGAAGATCTCCGTTTCTGGGATGTGTTGGTCGATCCGGCCCGCAAAATCCGTATTGGTAATAAATTGTATTTTGGCGAAGATGACTCGATGGTGGCTGAGGTGATCGACAACACGACCTCGCGCGGCCGTACTTTGCGTTTTCTTTATGACGGGAATCATGATGAATTTAAAAAGGCCTTGTATGCCTTGGGCGAAACCCCGCTGCCCAAATATATCGACCGTCCGGTAGAACCGGATGACGAAGATCGTTACCAGAATATTTTTGCCACGGAAGAAGGGGCTGTCGTGGCGCCTGCTGCCGGCCTTCATTTCAGCCGTGAGCTGATGAAACGTCTGGAGATCAAGGATTGCCAGTTCGCTTTCCTGACTCTGCATTCCGGCTTGGGCAACTTCCGTGAAATTGATGTGGAGGACCTGACCAAGCATAAGATGGATTCTGAACAGATGGTCGTGAACGCGGATGTCGTGGATATCGTGAATACGGCAAAGGATAGCGGACACCAGATTTGTGCGGTCGGCACATCCGTGATGCGGGCTATCGAAACAGCTGTCAGCACAGACGGACATCTGAAAGAGTTTGAGGGATGGACCAATAAGTTCATCTTCCCGCCGTATGATTTCAGTGTGGCTTCCAGCATGGTCACGAACTTCCATCTGCCGTTGTCTACCTTGTTGATGATGACCGCTTCTTTCGGAGGATACGACCTGATCATGGATGCATACGAGGTGGCATTGAAAGAAAAATATCGTTTCGGTGCTTATGGCGATGCCATGCTGATCCTGTAAAAACGGATATTTATGGCGATTGCATATCTGGGCCTGGGAACCAATATCGGGAACAAGCGACGGAACATGATAACAGCCGCAGCGTTGTTGGCTGAAAGGGTGGGAGATATTCTTGCCCTTTCCGGTTTCTATGAAACGGAACCGTGGGGATTCGAGTCGGAACACCTTTTCCTGAATGCAGCGGTCAAATTGAGGACTTCTTTTCCTCCGTTGGAATTATTGCGGATCACCCAACAGATCGAAAAGGAATTGGGGCGTACGGAAAAGAGCAACGGAGCCTATCATGACCGCGTGATCGATATTGACATCCTGCTGTATGATAACGAGGTTTTACGACTGCCGGAACTGACTTTACCGCATCCGCTCATGCAGGAGCGGAAGTTTGTGATGGACCCTTTGTCCGAGATCGCTTCGTTTGTCGTGCATCCTGTTTTAAAAGAACGTATGATTGATTTAAAAGAACGATTATGAATGATATAGAAAAGATATTGACGGGTGGTGGCATGGTCTTTAAGAAAAAAGGGAAAGACGAAAATGCCGGAGAGAGAAAGATCAAGTTTTCGGATTTCCTGCGGGGAACGCATAAATCCGGATCAGCCAAGATGAAAGCGGAGTTCAAGTATAAAAAAGCCTTGCGCAACACAAAAAAGAAAAAATAATTGTCAATTATCAATTGTCAATTGTCAATTGTTTCCTATTTTTGCGCCCGAATTGATGTGGATAGATTTGTATTGCTTGCAACCACAGGAAAAAATGCTAAAAACAAGTCCTTTTTAACTGCCGTCCGGCAACGCAAATTTCCCTTTCGTCAATTCCATTTATTTAATTTATTAACCGTCAATTGAAAAATGCCTGTTGGCATTATCGGATTCCTTTTCCGTTAATTGTCCATTGTCTATTGTCAATTGTCAATTCAAAAAAGCGATGAGTTATTTATTCACCTCCGAATCGGTGTCCGAAGGGCACCCCGATAAAGTAGCCGATCAGATATCGGATGCTTTGCTGGATGAGTTCCTGGCTTATGACAAGAACTCTAAAGTTGCTTGCGAAACCCTTGTTACAACCGGACAGGTTGTCTTGGCTGGAGAAGTAAAATCAAGTGCTTACGTGGATGTGCAGGATGTCGCCCGTAGCGTGATCGAAAAGATTGGGTATACGAAAAGCGAATACCAATTTGAAGCGAAATCATGCGGCGTGTTTTCTTCCATCCATGAACAGAGCGGCGACATTAACCGGGGCGTTGAACGCGAAGATCCCTATAATCAGGGTGCGGGCGACCAAGGTATGATGTTCGGTTATGCCACGAATGAAACCGAAAACTATATGCCGTTAGCATTAGACCTTTCACATAGCCTGCTTTGGGAGCTTGCCGAAATACGCAAGCATGAAAACGACCGGATGCCTTACCTCCGTCCGGATGCGAAGAGCCAGGTGACGATTGAATATGATGACAACGGGAAACCGCTGCGCATCGATACGATTGTGGTTTCTACGCAACATGACGAATTTATCACGGCAAAAGGCATCACACAGGAAGAAGCGGATCTGGCTATGCAGAAAAAGATCGCCGACGATGTGAAAAATATATTGATCCCGCGCGTCAAGGCACAGTATCCGGCTCATGTCCAGGCTTTGTTCAAGGATGATATCATCTATCATGTGAACCCGACCGGAAAGTTCGTGATCGGTGGCCCTCATGGCGATACCGGTCTGACAGGCCGTAAGATCATTGTCGATACATACGGAGGCAAAGGTGCTCACGGCGGAGGTGCCTTCTCCGGCAAAGACCCTTCGAAAGTAGACCGTTCTGCCGCATACGCCGCTCGTCATATCGCGAAGAATCTGGTTGCTGCCGGCGTGGCTGACGAAATGCTGGTGCAGGTGTCATACGCGATCGGTGTCGCCAAACCGATGAATATTTTTGTCAATACGTTCGGCCGCGCTAATGTGAACATGACGGATGGCGAGATTGCAGAAAAGATCTGGGACCTGTTCGATATGCGTCCGAAAGCCATCGAAGAGCGTTTGAAACTGCGTAACCCGATCTACTTGGAGACCGCTTCTTACGGTCACATGGGACGTAAGCCGCAGGTCGTGACGAAGACATTCACCTCCCGTTACAATCCGGAGCCGACCGTCTGCGAAGTGGAACTGTTTACTTGGGAAAAACTGGATTATGTCGACAAGGTAAAGGAGGCTTTCGGCCTGTAATATAACTTTTGTACGAACAGATATCGGCTTCCGTCTGGATAAAAAACGGCTTTTGGTCCGTTTTCCCTCGGACGGAAGCTGTTTTTATTTAAAATTTCCTATATTTGGCGTTTGTAATAATTTAAATTTTAAATTTATGCGTAAAACGATTCAGTTTCTTCAGTTAGCCTTTATTCTCTTTCTGGCTGCTGCATGTACAGAGACTTCTCCGTTTAAATACGAGTCGGTCCCGAACGACCCTTTGAAAGCTCGTATCTATACGTTGGACAACGGTTTGAAGGTGTATATGACTGTGAATAAAGAGACGCCGCGTATTCAAACCTATATCGCGGTTCGTGTAGGCGGCAAGAATGACCCGGCGGAAACGACCGGTCTGGCTCATTATTTCGAGCATCTGATGTTCAAGGGAACTCAGAAGTTCGGCACACAGAACTATGAACAGGAAAAGCCGATGCTTGACCAGATCGAACAGCTTTTCGAGGTCTATCGCAAGACGACCGACGAGGCGGAGCGCCAGGCTATTTATCATCAGATCGACAGTGTTTCCTACGAAGCATCCAAGCTGGCTATTCCGAACGAATATGACAAGCTGATGGCAGCTATCGGTGCGAACGGAACAAACGCATACACCGGTTTCGACCAGACGGTCTATGTGGAAGACATCCCGTCCAACCAGGTCGAGAACTGGGCCAAGATACAGGCTGACCGCTTTGAAAACAATGTGATCCGTGGTTTCCATACGGAACTTGAAACGGTCTATGAAGAAAAGAACATGTCTCTCACCAGCGACGGACGTAAAGTCTATGAAGCGGTCCTGTCTGCTCTTTTCCCCGATCATCCGTATGGCACGCAGACGGTACTCGGAACCCAGGAAAACCTGAAGAACCCGTCGATCACGAATATCAAGAACTACCATAAGACTTGGTATGTGCCCAACAATATGGCGATCTGTCTGTCCGGTGATTTTGATCCCGACCAGATGATTCAGACGATCAATACCTATTTCGGCCACTTGAAGCCGAATCCCAATCTGCCGAAATTGCCGGTCGCACAAGAATCTCCGATTAAAGCGCCGGTTGTCAAAGAGGTCTTGGGTGTCGATGCCGAGAATGTGACATTGGGCTGGCGTTTCCCCGGTGCGGCTTCTCCTGACCAGGATTTGCTGAACCTGGCCGGCGAAATTATCAATAACGGCAAAGCCGGTTTGCTGGATGTCGATTTGGTCCAGCAGCAGAAAGTGCTGAGCTGTTATGCCGGAACATACGGAATGTCCGATTATAATGCTTTCGTTATCAGCGGCCGTCCGAAACAGGGGCAGACGTTGGATGAAGTGAAAGACCTTTTCCTGGCTGAAATCGAGAAACTGAAGAAAGGCGAGTTCGACGAAGGATTGCTGGAAGCCTGCATCAATAATTATAAATTGATGCAGATGCATCGGATGGAAAGCAATGATGGTCGTGCCGATATGTTTGTCTCTTCTTTCATCGACGGCGTAGACTGGAAAGACGAAGTCGCTTCGCTGGATCGCATGAGCAAAGTGACGAAACAACAGATCGTCGATTTTGCCAACAAATACTTCGGCGACAACTACGC
The DNA here is from genome assembly GCA_017937385.1 of Parabacteroides sp. GTDB lineage: Bacteria > Bacteroidota > Bacteroidia > Bacteroidales > Tannerellaceae > Parabacteroides. The sequence continues at coordinate 12,167 of JAGBDR010000085.1, read as the reverse complement.
GCTTATCTATAAGAAGCAAGGTAAAGACCCGAACGAGAAGAAGATCGACAAACCCAAAATCACTCCGATCGTGATGAACCGCGACAGCTCAAGCCTCTTCCTGAAAGAAATCCAGGTATCGACAGTCGCTCCGATCGAACCGGTCTTCCTGGACTACGACAAGGATCTTCAGAAACTCACCGCCAAATCCGGTATTCCGGTATTGTATAAGGAGAATACATCCAACGACATCTTCACTTTGATGTATGTATTCGATATGGGAACGAATAACGACAAGGCGATGGGAACGGCCTTTGAATACATGCAGTATTTGGGAACATCCAAGAAGAGCTTGAAAGAGATCAACGAAGAGTTTTACCGGCTGGCTTGCTACTTCCGGGTTGTGCCGGGTTCGGACCGTACATACGTTGTGTTGGAAGGCCTGAAGGAAAGCATGCCGAAAGCGATGGCGTTGTTCGAAGAGATCCTGGCCGATGCGCAGGTCAATAGGGAAGCATACGCAGGTCTTGCGGGTGACATCCTGAAAAAACGTGCCGATGCCAAATTGAACCAGTCGCAGAACTTCAACAAACTGGTGCAGTATGCTATCTGGGGACCGAAATCTCCGGCAACCAACGTACTGACAACAGCCGAGTTGCAACAGATGGACCCGCAGGAACTGGTCGACCGCATCCATAAGATCAACTCTTTCGAACATAAGATCTTGTATTACGGTCCGGAAAAGCCGCAGGCGCTCTTGGACATCATCAAGCAGTATCATAACGTTCCGGACCAGTTGCAACCGGTTCCGGCCGCAGCCGAGTTCAACCAGCAGGAAACGCCTGAAAACAAGGTGCTGTTCGCCCAGTACGATGCGAAACAGATTTATTTCTCGGCCGTATCCAACCGGGGTGAGAAGTTCGACCCGGCGATCCAGCCTACATTGGATCTGTATAACGAATATTTCGGCGGCGGCATGAATGCGATCGTCTTCCAGGAAATGCGTGAGTCCCGTGGTCTGGCTTATTCTGCCGGTGCATTCCTGATCTCTCCGTCCAAGCTGAAATATCCGTATATCTACCGCACGTTTATCGCGACTCAGAACGACAAGATGATCGATGCGATGAAAGCTTTCGACGAGATCATCAACAATATGCCGGAATCGGAGAAAGCGTTCAACTTGGCTAAAGATGCCCTCATCACCCGTTTGCGTACGGATCGTATTACCAAATCGGATGTACTTTGGTCATACCTGGACGCGCAGGATTTGGGACTGGACACCGACAGCCGCAAAGAACTCTTCGAGAAAGCCCAGACCCTGACTTTGCCGGAAATCAAGGCATTCCAGGAAAAATGGGTGAAAGGTCGTACATACATCTATTGTGTCTTAGGCGATGAAAAAGACCTCGATCTGAAGAGCCTGTCACAATATGGCCCGATCCAGAAGCTGACACAAGAAGAATTGTTCGGTTATTGAGGTTTGTGATTTAAACAGAATACATGATGGGCGGCATCCGGTGTGGCATCGGATGCCGTTCTTTGTTTTCCGGAGCCGGGTTGCCGTGCTTGCATCTATTCCGTAGGCAGGGAACAAAATTTCCATAGGCATGAAACAAAAGTTCCATAGGCATGAAACGAAAAATGCATAGGCATGGAGGCTATGTTGCATAAACAGCCTTGTTTTGTTTTGTAATCCATATATTTTGGAAAATTAAAGGCGTTTTTTCTTGCTGATTCGGAAAACCTATTTACCTTTGCAACGATTCCGTAGTGGGCAGCGGTTCACGGCGTGCGGAATTGGTTACATATTGTAAGCATTTTACGAAGATTATTCCTATTCAAAAATCTGGTAAATTTTTAACACAACGGAATAATGGACAGTAAATGCTTGCGCGAATTACGTATATAGAAGGTCTCCTGCCATAGGCGGGTAGAATTATTTATATCGTATAAGCGCGGGCTATTGTTCTATTATTGTTGTGTGGGCTTACCAGAGCCTTTGAATAAATAATAGACAATTGGCCTGCGTTTTTTTATGCCCGTTCATAATCTTCGCGGGGAGTTGCTCTCTCCCTTCGTAAAATTAGTTGTTGGATTTTTATACACTATTTTATTAACAATTAATTTTTTAATGATTATGAACAAGAGATTTTCTACTCTTTTGGCTACCGCGCTGGTAGCTGGTGGTGCTTTCTCTGCTCAGGCTGCAGGAGATGAGGCAGCTTTGAAAGAGAGCTTAGGGAAGTACTATCAATTGAAGACTGGTAGTGATTTTGTCGTTATCGGTCATGGCGAAACTCGCGACTCTTTGGCTGTTTGGAAAGCTGATGCTATTAAAAGCATTGAAGATTTGAACGAGACATTGTGGCGTGTGGAATTTACTCCGGTAAAAGCTTCAAACGGACAAATATCTCAATATGAAATGCGCCTGTTTAACAAGGTTGGCAATCGTCAATTAGTGTTGAGTACAGCTTTGGTTCAACCGGGTAAGACGTTCTACAAGTCTCCGGCTGCCGTTTTAGGTGCAGAAGGTTTGGATAAATGGACTGTGACAAAAGCTGAGTATGACGCTTTGAGTACAGTCGCTAATGAAGATTTCCGTTTCATTGAATACCTGTATTCTAAGTCGGCTGACAAGACTACTAAATATCGGTTGGTAGAAAAGGGGGGTGTGATCAAATTGCAATCCATCGTTTCTGAAGCACAAAAAGGTGGTGAACCTACTTTTACACAACAATTCCCTGATGAATCAGATGTAGAGGTTTTTGCTCCGACTGCAACAGCTTTAGATGAAAATCATTCATTCTCTGCAGAAGAATTGAACGCTAAGGGCAACAACGGCTTTACGCTCTCTTTCTCGAAAGATGTTGTAAGCAACAAATACGAGAACCCGTTCTCCGCTTTCACATTGAATGCTTCAAAACCGATCTATTCTGCTGCTACTTATAAAGGTGAGTATGCGGAAGCATTGGCTGATGTAAAGGAAGCTTACGGACAGTTGGATGATTTGAAGGCTGCCTTGAAAGACTATACGGATGGTGTTAAAGAGGCGATTGATTATCTGAAAAATACAGGTAATACGACAGATAAAGACGCAGAAGCACTTTCATTGATTCAGAACAAGTCAGACTTGGATATGGCTGGTAAAGAAATTGAAAAGTGTGCTGCAATATTGGCTGCAAGTACTGATAAAGAAAGCCTGCCTGCTCTTGCTGGAGCTGCAAGATCTGCTTTGAAAAAATTAGAAGCTGTTGAAATTGGCAAAGGTAAGAAATTGGCTGCTGACAATAAAGAGTTGGTTGCATACAACACCGCTGTAGCTGCTGTTTTGGAAGCTATGGATGACTTGATTGATGATACCAAGGCAAGCGTTGAAGCAGTCGATGATGTTATGCAGGCTTGGATGGTTCCGACTAACTTTGCTGAAACAGCTAAAATTGAATGGGCTGAAGAAAGCGAATTGAAGGCATTGACTGATTTCAATACGAAGAATTTTGCTACAAGTGAAGATGGAACTATTGGTAAGTTGATTGGAACTTTAGCGTCTAAAGCAGTTGCTGATGAAAGAAAGGCGGCCGCCACGGAAAAAACGGATTATTATGCTTTGGCAATAGTTGATTCCACATTCACGAATAAAGCCGGAAAAGAAGTACAGGCTTATCTGACAGTGGATACGAACTATGTTGCAAACAAGGAAAAATATCTGACTTTTGCTACAGATACCTTGATTCCGGCAAAAACGACTGTTAAAGTAGATGGTAAAGATAAGGAAATAGACGTTTTGGTTGCTCCGCTGAACAAGAACATCAACAAATATGCATTCAAACTGTCTGCTGTTGTTGATAACATTGCTACAGGTGATTCAATTTTGATTGATACGTATGCACCGGAAGTTGTAGCCAGTGGCAATTTTACAGATGTTAAGGATGGTTTTGTAACGTATGATGATGATGCACGCGTTGTTATCCGTACATTGGGTAAAGGTCGTGAAATTTCTGTAACAACTGATGTTACTACTCCTGATGAAGCCGTTTACAACACCAAGATCACGTTTGCAATGCCTCCGTATGCAAGCTTTGCAGAAGGTGACGTATTCTATATCAAGAGCCTGAAGGAAAAGACAGATGGCAAGTTCGCTGTAGTGAACTATGATGGAACTTACAATACGAAGTATGTGAAAGCTGATAATGTATTTGCTTCTGTACCGGCTACACAGTGGTTCGTTAAGAAAGCTGACAACAATGCTCATATGTTTACAATCGCAAACCGCGACAAGGATACGAAATATGTAAATAATGGTAAGGTATTCGTAATTGATGAAGCTGCTCATATCTATACGACTTCTGACCGTGACACCTTCCAGGTTGTAGCAATCGAAGGCTTGAAAGAAGACGAACATTTAGGTTACAAGTATTTGACAGCTGCAGAACAGGCTATCAAGTCGTTCGTGCTGACTGCTAAGAACTATGCAAATCCTGAAGCTTACTACTTGGCTGTTGATGCTGACTCTGCTCTTGTTGCAACTCCGAACGCTGATGAAGCTTTGAACCTTGTTGTGGTTAAACCGACAACTGAAGATACGAAGTTGAACGATGAAACTATCTTGACTCAGTCTTATCTGTTGGCTTCAAAAGACGGCAAGAAAGTTTATTACTTAACTGTCGATGAAGAAGGCGCTTTGAAGATTACGACAAAGGCTAACGCTAATGAATTGAAATTCCGTCGCGTAAACGACAATGCTGATGAATATGAAGTACTTTACAACGGTGGTAAACTGTCTATCAACCAGAACGGTGAAGGTGTGAAGGTTGCTATGGGTGAAATGACTTCTTATGTATTCAACTTGGCTGACGCTGTAAACGAACAGTATATGAACTTTGAAACTGAAGGCATCAAGAACGTAATCATCTCTTTGGATGGTGACGAAGCTTCTAAGGTTGCCGCTGTTGCTCCGTTCGCAGCCATCAAACGTACAGGCTTGGAACTGAAGGCCGCTGCAACTGACAATGACTTCGTTTTGGGTCTGGATACAGCTTACATCAACCGTCCGAACAACTACCGCTATGCTTACTACATCACGAAGCCGGTTAAAGTTGATGAAGTTGGTTCGTTTGACACGAAGGCTTATATGGTAAGTTATGCAGACTCTGTTGCACAGGATCGTAGCAATGATACAATCAAATATTCTCAGGATAATTTGACTCGTATCGGTTTCGTTCACGCTAACCGCGTAGAAGCATTCAACAACGACTCTTTGGCTATCGCTAAGGTTAAACCGGTTGCTGCTGACACAATCGATGTTGTAGAAAACAAGGGTGTAACTCCTGCTACTTGGGCATTCGCCATCGAAAGCGACGGTACATACCGTATCGAAACAGCTGCCGATGCTAACGGTAACAAGTATGTAAGCTATCTGAACGGTATCTTGGTACTGGGTAACAAAGAACAAGCTCAGCTGTTCAATGTAAACGAAACAGACTTGAACCCGACAGAGAACGAAACTATCGCAACTTCTGAAATCGCTGTTATCGCAGGCGAAGGCCAGGTGACGATCGCTAACGCTGCCGGCAAGAAGGTAGTTGTAACCAATGTTTTGGGTCAGGTAGTTGCCAACACGGTCTTGACTTCCGACAATGCTACAATCGCTGCTCCGGCTGGCGTGATAGTAGTAGCTGTTGAAGGCGAAGAAGCTGTAAAGGCAGTCGTAAAGTAAGATTGAATTTATAATCAAATAATTCTAAAATGTTTGGCCGTGTGCCGTTTCCCGTACCGTAGAGACGCACGGCTGTGCGTCTCTACATGGAACAACGGCAATTACCCTGCGACAGGCGAACAAACGGCCGGATTCATATTAATAATACTAAAGTATATTGAAATTAAAAGTTCAAGTGGCTTTCCTCCTGTGAAGGACGAAAGCTGACAAAAAACAAGCCCCGGAGATTTCAACACCTTCGGGGCTTTTTGATTCCTTGAAAGAGGCAATATGACGATGCCCATTGTAAGGTTGTTAGGATAGGCATTGTAAGGTCGCTTGAACAGGCATTGTAACGACCTTACGATGGGCATTCAAACCCTGCCGCCGAGGAATGCCGGATGAACCCCGAAAATAAGGATGTTTTTTCTTTGTCGGTATAGGATATATGTCTATATTTGTCCATAAGTATAAACAATGCAACTAAAACCATATGACTATGGCAACATTCATCAATCCATTCGTAGACCGGGGATTCAAGATCATCTTCGGGAGTAAAGACGGGAAAGTGCTCTTGATCGACCTTTTGAACGACCTGTTTGAGGGAGAGCACGTCATCACGGACCTTTCATACATGAACGTCGAGATGCCCGCCTGTTGTACCGACAGCCGGACAGCGGTGTTCGACCTCAAATGCAAAGACAAGGACGGGCACTTTTTTATCGTGGAGGTCCAAAATGCCGCCCAAAGTTATTTCTATGAACGTAGTTTATATTATCTTTGCCGTATGATCTGCGACCAGGACAAGCCTGGAGAAGAGTGGAAATTCTCTCTCTGTCCTGTGTACGGGATTTTTTTCCTGAACTTCAAGTCAGGCAGGGCGGACAAGGTGCGCACGGATATTGTGCTCGCCGACCGGAGTACCGGCCGACAGGCAAGCAACCTGATACGGCAAATCTACTTGGAAATGCCATTCTTCGACAAAGAAGAGGCGGAATGTAAAAATGGACTTGATTATTGGCTTTATACGCTTAAGAACATGGAAAAGTTGGAAACATTGCCTTTCAAAGGACAAAAAGCATTGTTCCGCCGTTTGGAAGAATTGGCGAAAATAGTCAACCTCAACAAGAAAGAGCGGATGGAATATGACGAATGCCTCAAAATCTACCGCGACAACAAAAACACTTGGGACTATGCTATCGAAAACGGATTTCGCGAAGGACAAGAAAAAGGATACAAGGAAGGTATTGAAAAAGGCATTAAAGAAGGCATCGAGAAAGGCATGAAGAAAGGTGTCGAGAAAGGCCGAAACGCTGCCTTGCGGGAAACAGCCGCCAAGCTGAAAGCCCAAGGCATGGACATGACTACCATCATGACCTGTACCGGTTTGGATGCAGACACAATCGCCGCTCTATAAGCGGCAAACGAACAAAAACGGAAGCGGTTCCTGTCTCCATTATGCTACCGGACAGGAGCCGTTTTCAATTCTTCCTCCTCCACCTCTTTCACCTTGCGGAACAAGTCGGAGGCGAAGATGAAGTCGTTCAGGGCTTTGTTTTGGGAGGTGATGACCTCTTTGCTGTTGCCTTGCCACTCTTTTACGCCCTCTTTGATGAAGATGATGTTTTCGCCGATGTTCATGACGGAGTTCATGTCGTGCGTGTTGATGATGGTCGTCATTTTATATTCGGCGGTGATGTCGTGGATCAGGTCGTCGATGATCAGTGAAGTCTTGGGGTCCAGGCCGGAGTTCGGCTCGTCGCAGAACAGGTATTTCGGGTTCAAGGCGATCGCTCGTGCAATCGCCGCCCGTTTCATCATGCCCCCGCTGATCTCCGACGGATAGAGATGGCCCGCTTCCGAGAGGTTCACGCGGTCCAGGCAGAACTGGGCACGTTTCAGGCGCTCCTTGTGCGTGTCGTTGGAGAACATATCGAGCGGGAACATGACATTTTCCAGCACCGTCATGCTGTCGAACAGCGCCGAGCCTTGGAACAGCATGCCCATTTCGCGGCGCAACATGTTCAACTCTTGTTTCTCCATCGAGGTCAGGTCGCGCCCGTCGTATAAGACCGCCCCCTTGTCCGGATGCATCAATCCGATGATGTTCTTGATGAGGACCGTTTTGCCGGAACCGCTTCGTCCGATAATCAGGTTGGTCTTTCCCGTCTCGAAGACGGCGCTGATGTCGTTCAGGACCGTCCGTCCCTCAAAGGACTTGGTGATATGTTTTACTTCTATCATGAGTTATGTCAGCATTAAGTTGGTCAAGATCACGTCGGCCAGCAGGATCATGATACTACTCATCACGACTGCGTTCGTGCTGGCTTTGCCCACCTCCAGCGCACCGCCTTTCACGTTGTAGCCGAAATAGGCGGCGATCGATGAGATGATGAAGGCATAGACGACAGACTTGATGATGGAATACCAGATGTAAAATTCGTTGAAATAGAACTGCAAGCCATATTCGAAAGAAGCGGGCGTCATCCCTGTCCCCGTAGAATGGCTGGCGGCGATACCGCCCAAAATACCGGTGAACATACTGAAGATCACTAAGACCGGAATGAATATCATCATGCCGACCATCTTGGGCAGGATCAGGAAATTGGCGGAGTTGACTCCCATGATCTCCATCGCGTCGATCTGTTCCGTCACCCGCATGGTCCCGATCTCGGAGGCGATGTTACTGCCGACCTTGCCCGCCAGGATCAAGGACATGATGGAAGATGAGAACTCCAACAGGATGATCTCACGGGTCGTATAGCCGATCGTAAATTTGGGGATGAGCGGCGAACTGATGTTCAGCGAGATCTGGATGGCGATCACCGTACCGATAAAAATGGATATGATGACGACGATCCAAAGCGAATCGACTCCCAATTTATATATCTCCTTTATCAACTGTTTGAAAAACATACTCCACCGGTTGGGGATGGAAATGCATTTCCCCATCAGCATGACATATTCTCCTACTTGGTGTAATGCTTTATTCATCATTTTTTTCTTTCAATTCAATTAGCCTCTGCAAATATAACGCAAATCCGGGAACAACGGTTCAACTCTTGTTTGATACTTTTGGTCCGGATTGAATTTGAAAAGGCAATGATGAAAGAAAGTTCCGGAAAAAAATGTACCTTTGGCACCTATATGATTTAAATTCCAGGGCAACCGCATCAAATTCTTAACAATCTGATAATCAATACTGGTTTATTTTGTATCTTATCCAATATTATAAAATGTCACATTTGATTATCAGCAAGTTAAGTAGTTGATGAAATTTTGATGCGGTTGCCCTGTTTAAATTCAAAGACATGAAAACACAGGCTATCAAGCATTCGCTTTTTTGTAGTTTATGGATTGCCGGAAGCATCTTTCTGATGTCTGCCTCGGCTGGAAAAAGTTATCGGGATACATCCCTTTCCCCTGCCGAACGGGCAGACTTGCTGTTGAAGGAGATGACGCTCGAAGAGAAAATAGGCCAGATGTGCCAGTACGTGGGGCCCGGCCACATCGAGCAGAACGAGCGGAAGGCCGACCAGGACAGCCAGGACATGGGAAATATCGATGCGAATGCTTTTGGCCTGAAATCGCGGGCGATCATCGACAAGGTGCGGAAAGGGGAAATCGGTTCTTTCCTCCATGTCCTTTCCGTTGATGAGGCGAATGCCTTGCAGCAGGTGGCCCGGCAGAGCCGCCTGAAAATACCGTTGCTGATCGGTGTGGATGCAATTCATGGTAATGGGCTTCATGCCGGATGCACGGTTTATCCGACAGCAATAGGCATGGCTTCGACCTTCAATCCCGACCTGTTGGAAAAGAGTGGGCGGGAGACGGCTTCCGAGATGCGTGCCAGTGGCATGCACTGGGCTTTTAACCCGAATCTGGATGTGGCGCGTGATGCCCGTTGGGGACGTATCGGGGAAACGTTTGGCGAAGATACTTATCTGGTGACCCGGATGGGCACGAGTCTGATTTTAGGATTGCAAGGACGCGACGGCGTGGAGCCGGACCGCGTGTTGGCATGCGCCAAACACCTGATCGGCGGGGGCGAGCCTGCGGGCGGCATCAATGCGGCTCCGATGGATATGTCGGAACAGAAATTGCGCGAAGTCTTTTTGCCGCCTTTCATCTCGGCTGTCCGGTCGAACGTCTTTACGGTGATGGCCGCCCATAATGAGCTGAACGGCATCCCTTGCCACGGCAATTTCTGGCTGCTGAACGACCTGCTCCGCGATGAAATGCAATTCAAAGGCTTTATCGTCAGTGACTGGATGGACATCGAGCGGATGCACTCCATGCACCACTATCTACCGAGCGAGGAGGAGGCTTTCCGGGTGTCGGTGGAAGCCGGTATCGATATGCACATGCAAGGCGACCGCTATTTCGAGACGGTCTTGGAGGCCGTTCGCAGCGGACGCATTCCGGAAGCCCGGATCGATCGGGCCGTCCGGAAGATATTGGAAGCGAAATTCCTGTTGGGATTGTTTGAGCATCCGATTGTCGATATTCCGGGGACCCGTAGCCTGATCGCCCCGGCGGAACATCGGCAGACGGCTTTGGAGGCAGCTCGCCAGTCGCTTGTCCTGTTGAAGAATGACGGATTGTTACCCTTGAAGAAAGGCGCCTATCGCAAGATCTTCATCGTCGGCCCGAATGCGGATAGCCAGACGATCCTGGGCGATTGGGCAATGCCGCAACCGGACGAAAATGTGATAACGGTCTATGACGGTATCCGGGCGGCCTGTCCGGATGCGGCGATCGACTCGTTGTGCTTTTCCGGAGTCATTACGAATATCCGGCCGGAAGAGATCGAGATGGCCGGTCGGAAAGCAAAAGAGGCGGATCTGAATGTCGTGGTGATCGGCGAAAACGCGCAACGGTATGAGAGCAAGGGGCGCACTTGCGGGGAAAACTGCGATCGGGACAATCTGGATTTCCCCGGTTTGCAACAGGATTTGCTGGAGAAGATCCATGCGTCCGGAAAGCCGACGGTCTTAGTGATGCTGAACGGCCGGCCGTTGAGCGTCGTTTGGGCGAACGAACATATCCCGGCTATCTTGGAGGCTTGGGAACCGGGCATGATGGGCGGACAGGCGATTGCGGAGGTCCTGTTCGGTGATGTCAACCCGTGCGGGAAACTTCCGGTGACGGTCCCTTATAACGTCGGCCAGGTCCAGACCATCTATAACCACAAGGCTTCCCAGTATTCCCGCCGCTTTGCCTTGACGCATACCGGCCCTCTTTTCCCTTTCGGCTACGGACTGAGCTATACCTCTTATCAATATGGAAAGCCGCGTCTTTCAAAACCGACGATCCGGAAAGACGAGTCTGTGACGGTCTCTTTCGATGTGACCAACACGGGTAAGATGGACGGGACGGAAATCGTGCAACTGTATATTCGTGACGAGTATGGCTCTGTCACCCGTCCGGTCAAAGAGCTGAAAGGCTTCCAGCGGGTCTTCCTGAAAGCGGGTGAAACCAAGCGGGTTGAATTTGCGGTCACTCCCGACGAACTGAAGTTCTATACCGCCCGTGGTGTCTGGGAAGTGGAGCCCGGCGATTTTACGATTCTGGTCGGTTCTTCATCGGCCGACAACGATTTGCAGGCATTGGCCTTGAAAGTGGAAGACAATTAATCTGCATACCGGTGTTGGATAGAATGAATTAATTCCGTTTCTTTGCGGCAAAGATTTTTGGATATGGCAGACGAACAACAGATGGTGCTCCGTACGGAAGACCTCGTGAAGAAATATAAGATGCGTACCGTGGTCAACCATGTTTCGATCCAGGTGAAACAGGGTGAGATCGTGGGATTGCTCGGCCCTAACGGAGCCGGGAAGACGACGACTTTCTATATGACGGTCGGATTGGTGACTCCCAATGAAGGAAAGATCTTTCTGAACGACATGGAGATCACGAAGTATCCGGTGTATAAACGTGCCCGCAACGGCATCGGCTACCTGGCGCAGGAAGCCTCCATCTTCCGCAAGATGACGGTGGAAGATAACATCCGTTCCGTCTTGGAAATGACCGAGACGACTCCCGAATATCAGAAAGAGAAACTGGAGAGTCTGATCGCCGAGTTCGGTCTGAACAAGGTGCGGAAGAACTTGGGCGACCAGTTGTCCGGAGGCGAGCGCCGGCGTGCCGAGATTGCCCGTTGCCTGGCGATCAACCCGAAATTTATCATGCTCGACGAGCCGTTCGCCGGCGTGGACCCGATCGCCGTGCAGGACATCCAGAGCATCGTCGCAAAGCTGAAACACAGGAATATCGGAATCCTGATCACCGACCATAACGTCTACGAAACCCTGAGCATCTGCGACCGCGCCTACCTGTTGTTCGAAGGGAAAGTCCTCTTCCAAGGCTCCGCCGAACAGTTGGCCGAAAACGAAATTGTGCGCGAAAAATATTTAGGCAAGGATTTTGTGCTTCGGAAGAAGGAGTTTTAGGAGTTAGGAATTATGAATTTATGATTTATGATTTATGATTTATG